>NZ_FORN01000032.1 GCF_900114015.1 Caulobacter sp. UNC279MFTsu5.1
CAACTTCAGGGAAGGTGGCGCGAATGACGGGACTTGAACCCGCGACCTCCGGCGTGACAGGCCGGCGCTCTAACCAACTGAGCTACATCCGCATCAGGCTCCGCCGAAGCGAAGTGCGACCCGCCGTGCGGCGAGGGGCGTCTGATATGTCGGGCCGATGTGCGTGTCAACGGCCATGTCGCGGAAGCTGTGAGCGAATGCCAGTTGCGACCGTTTCTCAATGTGTCGCAGGCGTTTGAAGCGTCGGCGACACTGAGCTACAACCCGCTCGATTCAAGCCAAGGGCTGTCATGAACGCCTTCCTTCTCCAGTATCTGCCGATCGTGATCTTTCTAGGGATCGCGGCGGTCATCGGCATCGCCTTCATCCTCGCCGCCGCGGTGCTCGCCCCCAAGGCGCCGGACCCGGAAAAGCTGTCCGCCTACGAATGCGGCTTCAATGCTTTCGACGACGCGCGCATGAAGTTCGACGTCCGGTTCTACCTGGTCTCGATCCTGTTCATCATCTTCGACCTGGAAGTGGCCTTCCTGTTCCCGTGGGCCGTCTCGCTGATGAAGCTGCCGCACGACGTGGCCGCCTTCGCCTTCTGGTCGATGATGGTTTTCTTGGGCGTTCTGACCGTCGGCTTCATCTACGAATGGAAGAAGGGCGCCCTCGAATGGGAGTGATCGTTCCCCCCGCTAGCTCGCCCCTGGTTCCCGCGGGTTCGGCCGCGCGGTCGACGGTGCAGGGCTATGACCCCAAGCTGCACGACCCCTATTTCGACGGCCTGTCGGGCCAGCTGGCTGACAAGGGCTTCGTCACGGCGGCCGCCGACGACCTGATCACCTGGGCCCGCACCGGCAGCCTGATGTGGATGACGTTCGGCCTGGCCTGCTGCGCCGTCGAGATGATGCACTCGGCCATGCCGCGCTATGACCTGGAGCGCTACGGCTTCGCGCCGCGCGCCAGCCCGCGCCAGTCGGACGTGATGATCGTCGCGGGCACCCTGACCAACAAGATGGCCCCGGCTCTGCGCAAGGTCTACGACCAGATGCCCGAGCCCCGCTACGTCATCTCGATGGGCAGCTGCGCCAACGGCGGCGGCTACTATTATTACAGCTACAGCGTCGTGCGCGGCTGCGACCGCGTGGTGCCGATCGACATCTATGTCCCCGGCTGCCCGCCCACCGCCGAGGCCCTGGTCTACGGCGTGCTGCAGCTGCAGAAGAAGATCCGTCGCACGGGGACGATCGAGCGATGACCGACGTTGTTTCCACCGAGGCGGCCCAAGAAACGGCCCTCTCGCCGCTCGAGGCGCTGGGTCAGGCGATCGTCGCCAATTCGGCCGGCGCGATCACGGCCTATCACGTGGCGTTCGGCGAGCTGAACCTGTTGGGTCCGGCCAACCGCGTGGTCCAGGCGCTGACCTATCTGCGCGACCATCCCGACTACCGGTTCCACCAGCTGGTGGACCTGACGGGCGTGGACTATCCGGAGCGCGAGCGCCGGTTCGACGTGGTCTATCACCTGCTATCGCTGGTGAAGAACCATCGCGTCCGCCTCAAGGTGCAGACCGACGAGGACACCGCCGTCCCCAGCGCCACGCCGGTGTTCCCGGTCGCCGACTGGTTCGAGCGCGAAGCCTTCGACATGTACGGGATCTTCTTCGACGGTCACCCCGATCTGCGCCGGATCCTGACCGACTACGGCTTCCACGGCCACCCGCTGCGGAAGGACTTCCCGATGACGGGCTATGTCGAGGTCCGCTACGACGACGAGCTCAAGCGCGTGGTCTACGAGCCCGTGAAGATCACCGAGTTCCGGGCGTTCGACTTCATGTCTCCGTGGGAGGGCGCCAAGTACGCCCTGCCGGGCGACGAGAAGGCTGGGAAGTAAGTCATGACTGGTTCCAATTCCCCCGCCGCCGCGACCGACTTCTTCCACGACGCGCCGTCGCTGCCGATCGTGCCGGAAACCCCGGTGCGCAAGTTCAACATCAACTTCGGCCCGCAGCACCCGGCCGCGCACGGCGTGCTGCGCCTGGTGCTGGAGCTGGACGGTGAGATCGTCGAACGCGTCGATCCGCACATCGGCCTGCTGCACCGCGGCACCGAGAAGCTGATGGAGGCGCGCACCTACCTCCAGAATATCCCCTATTTCGACCGCCTCGACTACGTGGCGCCGATGAACCAGGAACATGCGTTCTGCCTGGCCATCGAGAAGCTGCTGGGCGTGGACGTGCCGCTGCGCGGCAGCCTGATCCGCGTGCTGTTCTGCGAGATCGGCCGGGTGCTGAACCATCTGCTGAACGTGACGACCCAGGCCATGGACGTCGGCGCCCTGACACCGCCGCTCTGGGGCTTCGAGGAGCGTGAGAAGCTGATGGTGTTCTACGAGCGCGCCTGCGGCGCTCGCCTGCACGCCAACTACTTCCGTCCGGGCGGCGTCCACCAGGACCTGACCCCGGCCCTGATCGACGACATCGAAAAGTGGGCCAAGGCCTTCCCGAAGATCTGCGACGACATCGAGGGCCTGATCACCGACAACCGCATCTTCAAGCAGCGCAACGTCGACATCGGCGTGGTCAGCAAGGAAGACGCGCTGGCCTGGGGCTTCTCCGGCGTGATGGTGCGCGGCTCGGGCATCGCCTGGGACCTGCGCCGTAACCAACCCTACGAGTGCTACAACGACTTCGAATTCGACATCCCGCTGGGCAAGAACGGCGACTGCTACGATCGCTACCTGTGCCGCATGCAGGAGATGCGCGAGTCGACCAAGATCATCCTGCAAGCCATCGAAAAGCTGCGGGTCACGCCGGGGCCGGTGATGACCGAGGATAACAAGGTCAGCCCGCCGCGCCGCGCCGAGATGAAGCGGTCGATGGAAGCCCTGATCCACCACTTCAAGCTCTACACCGAAGGTTTCCGCACGCCGGAGGGCGAGGTCTACGCCGCGGTCGAAGCCCCCAAGGGCGAGTTCGGCGTCTACGTGGTGTCGAACGGCACCAACAAGCCGTACCGCTGCAAGATCAAGGCGCCGGGCTTCTCGCACCTGGCGGCCATGGACTGGATGAACCGGGGCCACCAGTTGGCCGATGTCTCGGCCATCCTGGGCTCGCTCGACATCGTGTTCGGCGAGGTCGACCGGTGAGCCTCGAATCCATCGCTCAGGCCCAGCTGGACGCCTACAACGCCCAGGACCTGGACGCCCACTGCGCCCATTTCACCGACGACGTCGTGGTCGCCGGCCTGAACGGCGAGGTGGCGCGCACGGGCATCGAGGCCTATCGCGCCTGGTACGCGGCCGCGTTCGCGCAGTTTCCGAACAACAAGGCCAAGCTTCTCAACCGCATCGTGGTGGGCGCCAACGTGATCGATCACGAGCACGTCGACCGCGGCAACGGCGACGCCCCTTTCCAGGTCGCCGCCATCTACACCTTCAGGGGCGACAAGATCGCCCGCGTGGATTTCGCACGATGAGTGTTCGTCGCCTCGCCAAGGAACAGCCGGCCAGTTTCGCCTTCTCGAAGGATAGCCAGGCCAAGGCCGACTGGTGGAAAGCCAAATACCCCGCCGACCGCAAGCAGTCGGCGGTGATCCCGATGCTGTGGCTGGCCCAGAAGCAGGAAGGCTGGGTCTCCGAACCCGCCATCCAGGAGATCGCCAGGCAACTGCAGATGCCGGTCATCCGCGTGCTGGAGGTCGCCACCTTCTACGTGATGTTCCAGCTGCAGCCGGTCGGCAAGGTCGCCTTCGTCCAGCTCTGCGGCACCACGCCGTGCCAGCTGCGCGGCGCGCTGGACCTGAAGGCCGTGCTGAAGGCCAAGATCGGCGAGGCCCACGAGGTCTCGGCCGACGGCAAGTTCAGCTGGGAAGAGGTCGAGTGCCTGGGCGCCTGCTGCAACGCGCCGATGGCCGCCATCAACGACTATTACTACGAGGACCTGACGCCGGAGAGTCTGGCCCAGATCCTCGACGACTTCGCCGCCGGCAAGTCGCCCAAGCCGGGCAGCTATGAAGGCCGCGGCGCGTCGGAACCGAAGGGCAAGATCCAGACCCTGACCGATCCGAAGCTGTACGACGGCTCGGCGGCCAAGAAGATCAAGATCCCGAACCTGCCCGAAAAGCCGAAAAAGGCCCCGAAGACGGAGCCGGCGGCCTGATGAACCACGCCGACGCCATCCAGAAGAAGCGCCTGACCACGATGTTCGCCATCGACGTGGTCTGCTTCGTGCTGGCCGGCGCGGCGGTCATCGGTTACGTCGCGGCCGGGATCGGCTGGCTGGCGCCGGTGTTCATCGGCGCGATCGCCGTCGGGCTGGGCGCGCAGATCTGGTTCATCCTGGGCTGGATGAAGGCCGCCAAGCGGGACGAGGAGGGCAGGGCGTCGTGACCGACGATCCGCAACTCATCGCCAAGCGGGTGGCCTATGTGAAGACCATCCGGGGTCTTTACCGCAACGAGCGCATCGCCGGCCTGGTCGGCTCGCTGATCGGGGCCCTGCTCCTGATCTGGGGGCGGATGGGCCAGGGGGCGCCCGCCTGGGCTGTTCCCGTCGCTTTCCTGGTGATAGGCGCCGCCTGGGCGCTTTTCGCCTATGTCATCATTCGTCGGACGCGCTATGTGCGCGCCCATCCATTCGATCCGCAAAGCTGAGTCATGGTCGGTATCCTCGAAGACAAGGACCGCATCTTCACGAACCTCTACGGTCTCCAAGATTGGGGCCTCGAGGGCGCGAAGAAGCGCGGCTGCTGGAATGGCACCAAGGACATCCTGGACGCCGGGCGCGACTGGATCATCGACAACATGAAGAACTCCGGCCTGCGCGGTCGGGGCGGGGCGGGCTTTGGCACCGGCCTGAAGTGGTCGTTCATGCCCAAGGAAGTGAAGGACGGCCGTCCGCACTACCTGGTGGTCAACGCCGACGAGTCCGAGCCGGGCACCTGCAAGGATCGGGAGATCATGCGGCATGACCCGCACCTCCTGATCGAAGGCTGCCTGATCGCCTCGCGCGCCATGCTGGCCCACGCCTGCTACATCTACATCCGCGGCGAATACGTCCGTGAGCGCGAGGTGCTGGAAGCCGCCATCAAGCAGGCCTACGAGGCCAAGCTGATCGGCAAGAACAACGTTCACGGCTGGGACTTCGACCTCTACGTCCACCACGGCGCCGGCGCCTATATCTGCGGCGAAGAGACGGCCCTGCTGGAAAGCCTGGAAGGCAAGAAGGGCCAGCCGCGCCTGAAGCCGCCGTTCCCGGCCGGCGCGGGCCTCTACGGCATGCCGACCACGGTCAACAACGTCGAGAGCATCGCCGTCGCCGGCACGATCCTGCGGCGCGGCGCGGCCTGGTTCGCGGGCTTCGGCCGTCCCAACAACGCCGGCACCAAACTGTTCTGCGTCTCGGGCCACGTGAACCTGCCCTGCAACGTCGAAGAAGCCATGAGCATCCCCTTCCGTCAGCTGATGGAAGACCATTGCGGCGGGATCCGCGGCGGCTGGGGCAATCTGAAGGCCGTGATCCCGGGCGGCTCGTCCGTGCCGATGATCCCGGCCGAGCAGTGCGAAGACCTGCCGATGGACTTCGACGCCCTGCGCAACCTGCGCTCGGGCCTGGGCACGGCCGCCGTGATCGTCATGGACAAGTCCACCGATCTGGTCCGCGCCATCGCCCGCCTGAGCTACTTCTACAAGCACGAAAGCTGCGGCCAGTGCACGCCGTGCCGCGAAGGCACCGGCTGGATGTGGCGGGTCATGGAGCGCATGGCGACCGGCGAGGCCGATCCGAAGGAGATCGACACCCTGCTGGACGTCACGACCCAGGTCGAGGGTCACACCATCTGCGCCCTGGGCGACGCGGCCGCCTGGCCGATCCAGGGCCTGTTCCGTCACTTCCGCCACGAAGTGGAGGAGCGGATCGCATCCTATCGTAGCGGTCGCCTGCACGTGCAGGGCGCCAAGCTGATCGCGGCGGAGTAAACGATTATGGCAATCGCCAAGGTCAATGGCGTCGAGGTCGAGTTCGAGCCCGGCATGACGGTTCTGCAGGTCGCGGAACTGGCCGGGGAAGAGATCCCGCGCTTCTGCTATCACGAACGCCTGAGCATCGCCGGCAACTGCCGCATGTGCCTGGTCGAGGTGAAGCCCGGTCCGCCCAAGCCGCAGGCGTCGTGCGCCCTGCCGGCCGCCGAGGGTCAGGAGATCTTCACCAAGACCCCGATGGTCAAGAAGGCTCGCGAAGGGGTGATGGAGTTCCTGCTCATCAACCACCCGCTGGACTGCCCGATCTGCGACCAGGGCGGCGAGTGCGACCTGCAGGACCAGGCCATGGGCTATGGCCGCGACGACAGCCGCTACGAGGAAAACAAGCGCGCGGTCGAAGAAAAGGCCATGGGCCCGCTCATCAAGACCGTGATGACCCGCTGCATCCAGTGCACGCGCTGCGTCCGCTTCATCACCGAAGTCGCCGGCTCGCCGGAGATCGGCCTGATCTCGCGCGGCGAAGACGTTGAAATCACGACCTATCTGGGCGCGGCGGTGACGTCGGAGCTCAGCGCCAACGTCATCGACCTGTGCCCGGTCGGCGCCCTGACCTCCAAGCCCTACGCCTTCGAGGCTCGTCCGTGGGAGCTGAAGAAGACCGAGAGCGTCGATGTCATGGACGCCCTGGGCTCGGCCATCCGGGTCGACGCCCGCGGCGCCGCCGTCCTGCGCGTGCTGCCGCGCGTCAACGAGGACGTCAACGAGGAGTGGATCAGCGACAAGACGCGCTACGCCGTGGACGGCCTGCAGCGCCAGCGTCTGGATCGCCCGTATGTCCGCGTTGGCGGCAAGCTGCAGCCGGCCTCGTGGGCCCAGGCCTTCGCCGCCGTCGCCGCCAAGATCAAGGCCGCCAAGCCCGAGCGCGTCGGCGTGATCGCTGGCGACCTGCAGGACGCCGAAAGCCTGAAGGCGACCAAGGACCTGTTCACCGCCCTGGGCGTGAAGAACCTCGACGCCCGCCAGGACGGTTCTGCCCTGGGCGCGGGTCCGCGCGAAAGCTGGCTGTTCAACTCGACGATCGCCGGCATCGAGAACGCCGACGTGGTGCTGTTCGTCGGCGCCAATCCGCGCCTCGAGGCCCCGGTCCTGAACGCCCGCTTCCGCAAGCAGTGGATCGCCGGCAAGACCCGCTTCGGCGTGATCGGCGAGCAGGCCGACCTGACCTTCGACTACGACTATCTCGGCGCCGGGACCAAGACCCTGTCGGGCCTGGCCAAGAGCAAGAGCGACTTCGTCGCCGCCCTCAAGAACGCCGAACGGCCGGCGATCATCATCGGCCAGGGCGCGCTGTCGCGGGCCGACGGCGCCGCCGTGCTGAAGGCCGCCGCTGCGGCGGCCAAGACCTTCAAGGTCGTGCGCGACGGCTGGAACGGCTGGAACGTGCTGCACACCGCCGCCGCCCGCGTGGCCGGTCTGGACCTGGGCTTCGTTCCGGGCGAGGGCGGCCTGTCGGCGGCCGAGATGCTGAAGCCGGGCGCGCTGGACGTGCTGTTCCTGCTGGGCGCCGACGAGTGCGAGACCGCCGCCTCGGACGCCTTCAAGGTCTATCTCGGCACCCACGGCGACGCCGGCGCCCACAAGGCCGACGTCATCCTGCCCGGCGCGGCCTACACCGAGAAGAATGGCCTCTATGTGAACACCGAAGGCCGCGTCCAGATGGGCGAGCGGGCGGTGTTCCCCAAGGGCGAGGCCAAGGAAGACTGGTCGATCCTGCGGGCCCTGTCCGAACACCTGGGCGCCAAGTTGCCCTACGACAGCCTGGACCAGCTGCGCGCCAAGCTGTTCGCCGAGCACCCGACCTTCGGCCAGATCGACTACGCCCCGGGCTCGGTGGCCGCGTCGTTCGACCTGTCGGGCCTGGGCGGCGCCGGCGAGCTGTCGGACGCCCCGTTCGAAAGCCCGATCAAGGCCTTCCACCTGACCAACCCCATCGCGCGCGCCAGCGTGACCATGGCCGAATGCGCGGCCATGGCTTCCGGCGCCGCCAAGATCGCGGCGGAGTAGGCCGGTGAGCGAATTCTTCTCCAACCCCGCCGTGACCTGGACCCTCCTGACCACCGGCGGGATCCTGCTGGTCGTGATCTGGGTCCTGCTGAGCCTGGCCTTCCTGCTGCTGGCCGACCGCAAGATCTGGGCCGGCGTGCAGATGCGCAAAGGGCCCAACGTGGTGGGGCCGTTCGGCCTGCTGCAGTCCTTCGCCGACTTCTTCAAATTCGTGCTGAAGGAGATCATCATCCCGGCCGGCGCCGACAAGGTGATCTTCCTTCTGGCCCCGCTGCTGAGCCTGGTCCTGGCCTTCGTCGGCTGGGCCGTGGTGCCGTTCGCGCCCGGCTGGGTGGTCTCCAACCTGAACGTCGGCATCCTGTACCTGCTGGCGATGAGCTCGCTGGGCGTCTACGGCATCATCATGGGCGGCTGGGCTTCGAACTCGAAGTACCCGTTCCTGGGCGCGCTGCGCTCGGCGGCGCAGATGGTGTCGTACGAGGTGTCGATCGGCCTGATCATCATCACGGTGATCCTGCTGGCCGGCACCATGAACCTGACTTCGATCGTGTCGCAGCAGGGCGGCTGGATCTGGAACTGGAACGTGTTCGGCGGCCACGGCCTGAAGAACCTGATCCTGATGCCGGTGATGGTCATCGCCATGGGCATGTTCTTCATCTCGGCCCTGGCCGAGACCAACCGCCCGCCGTTCGACCTGCCGGAAGCCGAATCCGAACTCGTGGCCGGCTACCAGGTCGAATACAGCTCGACCCCGTACCTGCTGTTCATGGTCGCCGAATATTCCAACATCGTGCTGATGTGCGCGATGATCAGCGTGCTGTTCTTCGGCGGCTGGAACCCCGGCTTCCCGACGGACTTCCTGGCGAGCTGGCCACTGTTCCTGGCCAACCTGTTCCTGGCCCTGGTGTTCTTCGCCAAGATCGTCTTCTGGTTCTTCATGATCGCCATGGCCAAGGCCATCGTGCCCCGCTACCGCTACGACCAGTTGATGCGCCTGGGCTGGAAGGTCTTCCTGCCGATGTCGCTGGTGCTGGTGATGCTGGTCTCGGCCTGGCGCGTCTTCGGACTGCAGGCGTGATCGGCGGGACGACATACCTGGCCCTGGCCGGCCTCGGACTGGCCCTGGCCGGTTGCGCGACCGACGGCGTCGCTCCGGCCAAGTCGTCCTATTCGCTGGGGCGCGGCACGGCCAGCTACGACCAGCTGCGTCGCGACAGCGAGAAATGCGCCGCCGACGGCGGCAAGATCGAGGCCAAGCAGGACGGGGGCGACCCCACCCAGCTTGGGAACTACAGCTGCGTCATTCCGAAGGGTGGAAAATGACGCGGAAGGCGCTCTGGACCGGATTGATCGCGACGATCGCCCTGTCCGGCTGCGCCGCCTGGGAACACCCGCGCGGCCTCCCGCCGCCGCGGACCGGTTCCCTGGACGAACAGGTCGAGGCGCGCCGGCAGGCCGAGGCCAAGACCAAGGAATGCGTGATCCGGCAGTCCATCCGCCGGGAACAGATCGAAGCGGGCAGGGACGTGCGTCCCTTCCCAAAAGAGAAGTGTTAGGAGAGCTCTGGTGTTCCAGCGCATCACACAGGCGGTCAAGGGCGTGGCCCTGCTCGACTTCGCGGGCGCCTTCGGCCTGGGCATGAAGTACATGCTCGCGCCCAAGAAGACCGTGATCTATCCGAACGAGCGCGGCCCGCAGTCGCCCCGTTTCCGCGGCGAGCACGCCCTGCGCCGCTATCCGTCGGGCGAAGAGCGCTGCATCGCCTGCAAGCTGTGCGAAGCCATCTGCCCGGCCCAGGCCATCACCATCGAGGCCGAACCGCGCGACGACGGCAGCCGCCGCACGACCCGCTACGACATCGACATGGTCAAGTGCATCTACTGCGGCCTGTGCCAGGAGGCCTGCCCGGTGGACGCCATCGTCGAGGGGCCGAACATCGAGTTCGCCGTCGAGACGCGCGAAGAGCTCTACTACGACAAGGAAAAGCTGCTCGACAACGGCGACCGTTGGGAGCGGCTGATCGCGAAGAATCTGGAGTTGGACGCGCCCTACCGCTAAAGGACGGGGCGCGATTCCGAGGGGTAGGCGACCGGTCCTCCGACCTGTCGTTGTTTTATGGTTTTCTTCAGGGAGCACCTGGGCCAATGGCCTTGCCGGCGATAGCTTTCTATTTGCTCGCGGTAGCGACCGTGGTGGCGGGTCTTCTCGTCGTCTCGGCCAAGAACCCCGTGCACTCGGTGCTCTTCCTGATCACCGCCTTCTTCTCGGCCGCGGGTCTCTTCGTCCTGATGGGCGCGGAGTTCCTGGCGATGCTGCTGATCGTCGTCTATGTCGGCGCGGTCGCGGTGCTGTTCCTGTTCGTCGTGATGATGCTCGACGTGGACTTCGCCGAGCTGCGGCAGGGCTTCGCCCAGTATCTGCCGATCGGCGGTCTGGTCGGGGGCATCCTGACGCTGGAGATGATCTTCGTCGCCGCGACGGTGGCCACCAACGGCGCGGCCGGCAAGAACGCCGCCCCGATGGCCTCTCCCGTCGGCGTGTCGAACACCGAGGCGATCGGCCGGGTGCTCTACACCGACTACATCTTCTTCTTCCAACTGGCGGGCCTGGTGCTGCTGGTGGCCATGATCGGCGCCATCGTCCTGACCCTGCGCCACAAGCCTGGCGTCAAGCGCCAGGACATCGGCAAGCAGATCGCCCGCACGCCAAAGACCGGAATGGAACTCGTGCAGATCAAGCCGGGCGAGGGGATCAGCGAATGATCGGCCTGTCGCACTATCTCGTCGTCGCCGCCATCCTGTTCACGATCGGTGTCTTCGGCATCTTCGTGAACCGCAAGAACATCATCGTCATCCTGATGTCGATCGAGCTGATCCTGCTGGCGGTGAACATCAACCTGGTGGCCTTCTCGGTCTTCCTGCACGACGTGGTGGGACAGATCTTCGCCATGTTCGTGCTGACCGTCGCCGCGGCCGAAGCGGCCGTCGGCCTGGCCATCCTGGTGACGTTCTTCCGTAACCGCGGCGACATCGCCGTCGACGACGCCAGCGTGATGAAGGGCTGATCGCAGTGCAGAGTCTCGTCACCATCCTCGTCCTCGCGCCGCTGGTCGCCGCGATCATCGCCGGCCTGTTCGGCCGTCGCATCGGCAATGTCGCCTCGCAGGCGGTCACCACGGGCGCGCTCATCCTCAGCTGCGCCCTGGGCTGGTACACGTTCAGCCAGTGGACCTGGGGGCACATGGAGGCCTTCACGGTCAACCTGCTGCCCTTCATCCACGTGGGGAACTTCGTCTCCAACTGGTCGGTCCGCATCGACGCCCTGTCGTGCGTGATGTTGATCGTGGTGACGACGGTCTCGGCCCTTGTGCACATCTATTCCTGGGGCTACATGGCCGAGGACGACAGCAAGCCGCGCTTCTTCGCGTACCTGTCGCTGTTCACCTTCGCCATGCTGGCCCTGGTCACCGCCGCCGACTTCATGCAGCTGTTCTTCGGCTGGGAAGGGGTGGGCTTGGCCTCGTACCTGCTGATCGGTTTCTGGTTCAGGAAGTCGACCGCCAGCGCCGCGGCGATCAAGGCGTTCGTCGTCAACCGCGTGGGCGACTTCGGCTTCGCCCTGGGCATCATGACCACCTACTGGGCGTTCGGCTCGATCCAGTTCGCCGAAATCTTCCCGCAGATCGCCTCGGGCGCGGCGCGCACCTGGCAGTTCGCGGGCCACACCTTCCCGCTGGTCGACATCGCCTGCTTCCTGCTGTTCATCGGCGCGATGGGCAAGTCGGCGCAGTTCTTCCTGCACACCTGGTTGCCGGACGCCATGGAAGGCCCGACCCCGGTCTCGGCCCTGATCCACGCGGCGACCATGGTCACCGCTGGCGTCTACATGCTGTGCCTGCTGTCGCCGATGTTCGAATACGCGCCCGTCGCCAAGAACATCGTCACGGTGATCGGCGCGATCACGGCCCTGTTCGCGGCCACGGTCGGCCTGACCCAGAACGACATCAAGCGGGTGATCGCCTACTCGACCTGTTCGCAGCTGGGCTACATGTTCTTCGCGGCCGGCGTCGGCGCCTACCAGGCGGCGATGTTCCACCTGTTCACCCACGCCTTCTTCAAGGCGCTGCTGTTCCTCGGCGCCGGTTCGGTGATCCACGGCATGCACCACGAGCAGGACATGCGGAAGTACGGCGGTCTGGCCAAGCTGCTGCCCTGGACCTTCGGGGCCATGACCGTCGGCACGATCGCCATCACCGGCCTGGGCCTGCCGCCGCTGCACCTGGGCTTCGCCGGCTTCTATTCGAAGGACACCATCATCGAGGCCGCCTACGCGGCGGGCACGCACAATGGCGTGGCCATGTTCGCCTGGGTGATCGGCGTACTGGTGGCCGGCCTGACCTCGTTCTACTCCTGGCGCCTGGCCTTCTTCACCTTCAACGGCCAGGCCCGCTGGGGCCACGACGACCATCATGCGCACGACGCTCACGGCCATGACGCGCATGCTCATGACGACCATGGCGCCGCGCACGAGACCCACGATGAGCCGCTGCCCGATGCGCACGACGACCATGGCCACGGCCATGATCACCAGCCGCACGAAAGCCCCTGGGTGATGCGGTTCCCGCTGATCGTGCTGTCGATCGGCGCGATCTTCGCCGGCTTGGTGTTCACCGACTTCTTCGTCGGTCACCACCAGCAGGAGTTCTGGCGCGGCGCGATCTTCAACGCCCCGACCAACCACGTGCTGCACGAGGCCCACGAAGTGGCCGAGTGGGTGAAGTGGAGCCCGCTGATCGCTTCGATCATCGGCCTGCTGATCGCGGTCTACGTCTACCTGCTCAAGGGTAACGAGCGGCTGGGCCAGAAGCTGGCCGACCGCCAGGGCCCGCTGTACGTGTTCTTCTACAACAAGTGGTTCTTCGACGAGCTGTACGCCGCCACATTCGTGCGCGCGGCCAAGTTCCTCGGCGACCTGTTCTGGAAGGGCGGCGACCAGAAGCTGATCGACGGCTTCGGACCTGACGGCGTCAGCGCCGTCAGCTACGAAGTCGGCCGCCGGACCGGCAAGCTGCAGTCCGGCTACCTGTACCACTACGCCTTCGTCATGCTGCTCGGCGTCGCCGGCCTGCTGACGTTCGCCCTTTACGCATTCCGTTGAGGACGGATCGATGACCGGCCTGCTTAGCCTCACCACCTTCGCCCCGCTCGTCGGCGTGGTCCTGCTGCTGGGCGCGCGCGCCCTGCACGGCGACAGCGCCAGGACGGACGCCCTGGCCAAGTGGATCGCCCTGGCGACCACCCTGGTCACCTTCGCCCTGTCGGTCGTGCTGGTCGCCCAGTTCGACGCCAAGAACCCCGGCTTCCAGTTCGTGGAAGACTTCAACTGGTTCGCGGGCCTGCACTACCGCATGGGCGTCGACGGGATCTCGATCCTGTTCGTGCTGCTGACCACGTTTCTGCTGCCTATCTGCATCATCGCCGGCTGGAAGTCGGTCGAGAAGCGCGTGGTCGAATACCTGATCTGCTTCCTGGTCCTCGAGACCCTGGTGATCGGCGTATTCTGCGCCCTGGACCTGATCCTGTTCTACCTCTTCTTCGAGGGCGGCCTGGTTCCGATGTTCCTGATCATCGGCATCTGGGGCGGCAAGCGCCGGGTCTACGCGGCCTACAAGTTCTTCCTCTACACGCTGCTCGGCTCGGTGCTGATGCTGGCGGCCATCCTGTCGATGATCGCCATCGCCCACACCTCGTCGATCCCGGCGCTGATGAGCTTCAAGTTCGCCCCGTGGCTGCAGACCTGGCTGTGGCTGGCCTTTTTCGCCAGCTTCGCGGTCAAGATGCCGATGTGGCCGGTGCACACCTGGCTGCCCGACGCCCACGTCGAAGCCCCGACGGCCGGTTCGGTGATCCTGGCGGGCATCCTGCTGAAGCTCGGCGGCTATGGCTTCATGCGCTTCAGCCTGCCGATGTTCCCCAACGCCTCGGAACTGTTCCAGCCGCTAGTGTTCGCGATGTCGGCCATCGCTATCGTCTACACTTCGCTGGTCGCCTTCCGTCAGACCGACATCAAGAAGCTGATCGCCTATTCGTCGGTCGCGCACATGGGCTTCGTGACCATGGGCATCTTCTCGGGCAACACCGCGGGCGAGCAGGGCGCTCTGTTCCAGATGCTGAGCCACGGCCTGATCTCGGGCGCGCTCTTCCTCTGCGTCGGCGTGGTCTATGACCGCATGCACACCCGCGAGATCGCCTTCTACGGCGGCCTCACCAACCGCATGCCCTGGTACGCGGCCGTCTTCATGCTCTTCACCATGGGCAACGTCGGCCTGCCGGGCACCTCGGGCTTCGTCGGCGAAATCCTGACCATGACGGGGACCTACAAGGCCTCGACCTGGACGGCCCTGTTCGCCGCCACGGGCGTGATCTTCTCGGCCATGTACGCCCTGACGCTGTACCGCCGCGTGATGTTCGGCGAGATCGTCAATCCCGAGCTCAAGACCATCACCGACCTCGACAAGCGCGAGATCCTGATCTTCGCCCCGCTGATCATTGGCACCCTGGTGCTCGGCGTTTATCCCAATCTTGTGTTCAACCTGACCGCGTCGTCCGTCGACGGGCTCGTCGGCGCCTGGCGCGCCGCCGTGGGCGGGTGAGGGACCCCATGACGTTCGCCGCCAACTTCTCCCTCGTTCTTCCCGAAGTCATCCTCGGGGCCTCGGCCCTGGTGTTGCTGGTCTGGGGCGCGTTCCACGGCAAGGTGACCCCGCTGTACACCGGCGCGGCCGTCCTGGCCCTGCTGGCCGCGGCCGCGGCCGCCGTGGTTGGACCGCACGGCCACGCCTTCAACGGCGTCTACGCCGCCGACGCCGCCGCCACCTACGCCAAGGTGGCGATCTACGGCTTCAGCGCCCTGGCCATCGTGCTGGGCGACCGCTGGCTGGCCGCCCGCGGCGACCAGAAGTTCGAATACGCCGTGCTGGTGGTCCTGTCGGCGCTGGGCATGGGCGTCACCGCCTCGGCCGGCGACCTGATCAGCCTCTATGTCGGCGTCGAGCTGCAGTCGCTGGCCCTGTATGTCCTGGCCGCCTTCCGCCGCGACGACGCCAAGTCGTCGGAGGCGGGCCTGAAGTACTTCGTGCTGGGCGCGCTGTCATCGGGCCTGCTGCTGTACGGCGCTTCGCTGATCTACGGCTTCGCCGGCTCGACCCGCTTCGAGGACATCGCCGCCGCGGCCCACGGCACGCACGGCGTGGGCCTGCTGTTCGGCCTGGTGTTCCTGCTGTGCGGCCTGGCGTTCAAGGTTTCGGCCGCGCCCTTCCACATGTGGACGCCGGACGTCTACGAAGGCGCCCCGACCCCGGTCGTCGGTTTCTTCGCCGCCGCGCCCAAGCTGGCGGCCATGATGATGTTCGCCCGCGTGCTGGGCGACGCCTTCCCGGACTCGGTGGCCCAGTGGCGCCAGATCCTGGTCATCACCTCGCTGGCCTCGGTCTTCGTCGGCGCCTTCGCCGGCCTGGCCCAGAACAACCTCAAGCGCCTGTGGGCCTACAGCTCGATCGCCAATGTCGGCTACGCCCTGCTGGGCGTGGCGACCGGCGGCGAGACTGGCCTGCACTCGATGCTGCTGTTCATGACCCTGTACATGGTCGACGTCACCGGCTTCTTCGCCTGTCTCCAGGCCCTGTCGCGCGACGGCAAGCCCATGGAGACCATCGAGGACATGGCCGGCCTGGTGAAGCACCGTCCGGGCGTCGCCGTGGCCATGACCGCGTTCTCGCTGTCGGCCCTGGGCATGCCGCCGTTCTCGGGCTTCTGGGCCAAGTTCTACGTCTTCGGCGCGGCCATGGGCTCGGGCGACGTGCTGCTGCAGTGGGCGGCGGTTCTGGGCCTGGTTGGCAGCGTGGTCGCGGCGTTCTACTATCTGCGCCTGATCAAGGCGATGTGGTTCGACGCGGCCGAAGGCGGGGTGGACAAGCCGCAACCGATCGCCCGCGCGGTCGGCTTCGTGGCCGCCGCCTTCTCGTTCCCGGTCGTGCTGGTCGCGCTGATCTGGCTCGACCCGGCGGCCCGGGCCGCCGCGGCGGCCTTTGGCCACGCGTGAGGTGACGGGCCCCGGCCCGACGCTTAAGGGCCCGAGTTTTAAAGGGCCGCCCGTCGTCGTCCTGGACGAGATCGACTCGACCAACGCCGAGGCCCGTCGCCGCGCGGAAGCGGGGGAGGCGGGCCCGGTCTGGATCGTCGGCCTGCGCCAGACCGCCGGCCGGGGCCGACGCGGCCGCGCCTGGGAGACCGGGGTCGGCAACCTGGCCGCCACCCTGCTGTTCAGCACCGACAAGCCGCCGGCCGAGGCCGCCCAGGTGTCGTTCGTCGCCGCCCTGGCCGTCGCCGATCTGCTGGCGGCCTACGTGCCCGCCAGCCTGGTCAGCCTCAAATGGCCCAACGACCCGCTGCTGGGCGGGCTGAAGGTCAGCGGCATTCTCGTCGAGTCCGGGACCCGGCCGACCGGCGGCCTGTGGATCGCCGTCGGGGTGGGCGTCAACCTGGCTCGCAAGCCGATCGACAGCGAACGCCCGGCCACCGCCCTGAGCACCTATCGCGACGCCCCGCCGCCGTCGCCGGTCGAGGCGATCGAGGTCCTGGCCGCCGCCTTCGCGCGCTGGGAGGACGTCTGGCTGCGCCTGGGCTTCCCCGCCATCGCCGACGCCTGGACGGCTCGGGCCCACGGCCTGGGCGAGCCGTGCGTCGCCCGTCTGGGAACCGAAACCCTGGAGGGGATCGCGGAAGGGCTGGACGGCGACGGCGCTCTGCGTCTTCGTCTGGCCGACGGCCAACTTCGGCGGGTCACCGCCGGCGACGTCTTTTTCGGAGGGGCCTCCTGATGCTGCTGGCCATCGAACAGGGCAACACCAACACCCTCTTCGCCATCCACGACGGCGAGGCCTGGATCGCCCAGTGGCGCGCCGCCACCGAGAGCACGCGCACGGCCGACGAATACGTGGTCTGGCTGTCGCAACTGCTGTCGATGCAGGGCCTGGGCTTCCGGGCCATCGACTCGGTGATCATCTCCAGCGTCGTGCCGCAGTCGATCTTCAACCTGCGCAACCTGTCGCGCCGCTATTTCGGCGTCGAGCCGCTGGTGATCGGCGAGAACGCCAAGCTGGGCGTCGATGTGCGGATCGACAAGCCGTCCGAGGCCGGGGCCGACCGCCTGGTCAACGCCGTGGGCGCGCACATGGTCTATCCCGGCCCGCTGATCGTCATCGACAGCGGCACCGCCACCACCTTCGACATCGTCGGCGCCGACGGGGCGTTCGAGGGCGGCATCATCGCACCCGGCATCAACCTGTCCATGCAGGCTCTGCACGAGGCCGCCGCCAAGCTGCCTCGCATCGCCATCCAGCGGCCTGCCGGCAACCGCGTGGTCGGGACCGACACCGTCAGCGCCATGCAGTCGGGCGTGTTTTGGGGCTATATTTCGCTGATCGAGGGCCTGGTGGCCCGCATCAAGGCCGAACGCGCCGAACCCATGACCGTGGTCGCCACCGGCGGCGTCGCCTCGCTGTTCGAGGGCGCCACCGACAGCATCGACCACTTCGATTCAGATCTGACCATCCGTGGTCTCCTCGAAATTCATCGCCGTAACACCCATCTAGAGACCTAATGACCAAATATACCGACAAGCCTTCCCCCGAGGACGAGCTCGTCTTCCTGCCCCTGGGCGGGTCGAACGAGATCGGCATGAACTTCAATCTCTACGGCTTCGGCCCGGCCGACGACCGCAAATGGATCGTCGTCGACCTGGGCGTGACGTTCGGCGACCAGACGACGCCCGGCGTCGAGATCATCCTGCCCGATCCCGAATTCATCGAGGCCTATGCCGACGACATCCTCGGCATTGTCTTGACCCATGCCCACGAGGATCATCTGGGCGCCGTGCACTGGCTGTGGCCGCGCCTGAAGGCGCCGGTGTTCGCCACGCCGTTCACCGCCTTCCTGCTGCGCGAGAAACTGCGCGACGCCGGCCTGCTGGGCGAGGTGTCGATCACCGAGATCCCGCTGAGCGGCAGCTTTGACCTGGGGCCGTTCCACCTGGAAATGGTGACCCTGACCCACTCGATCCCCGAGCCGAACGGCCTGGCGATCAAGACCCCGCTGGGCACGATCCTGCACACCGGCGACTGGAAGATCGATCCCGATCCCCAGCTGGGCGGCCCCACCGACATCGACGCCATCCGCAAGCTGGGCGACGAGGGCGTGCTGGCCATGGTGTGCGACAGCACCAACGTCTTCGTCGACGGCGAGGCCGGCTCGGAAGCCGGCGTGCGCGAGGCGATGAACAAGCTGATCGCCGGCCTGACCGGCAAGATCGCCGTGGCCTGCTTCGCCTCGAACGTGGCCCGGATGGACACCGTGATCCGCGCCGCCCAGGCCGCCGGCCGCAAGGTCTGCCTGGCCGGCCGCTCGATGCACCGGATGAGCGCCGCCGCCCGCCATGTCGGCCTGCTGGAGGGCCTGGAGCCCTTCATCACCGACGACCAGGCCAAGTACCTACCCGAGAACGAGGTCTTGTTCCTGTGCACCGGCAGCCAGGGCGAGGCCCGAGCGGCCCTGGCCCGGATCGCCGAGGGAACCCACCCGCACGTCAAGCTCTCGCAGGGCGACCACGTGATCTTCAGCTCGCGGGTGATCCCGGGCAATGAGATCCCGATCCGCAACCTGCAGAACAAGCTGGCCGACCGCGGCGTGCGCCTGCACACCGAGCGCGACACCCCCGGCATCCACGTCAGCGGCCACCCGTGCCGCGACGAACTCAAGCAGATGTACCAGTGGGCCCGGCCCACGATCGCGGTGCCGACCCATGGCGAGCGCCGCCACCTGATCGAGCACGCCGCCTTCGCCAAGGACCTGCAGGTGCCGCACGCGGTCAGCCCGCGCAACGGCGACATGGTGCTGCTGGCCCCCGGCCATCCCCAGATCATCGACGAGGTCCCGTCGGGCCGCCTCTATGTCGACGGCGGGGTGGTGACGCCCGAGAACGGCGAGGCCCTGCGCGAGCGCCGCCATGCGGCGTTCAACGGCATGCTGGCCGTTTCGGTCGTGCTGGACGGCCGCAACAAGATCGTCTCCGGCCCGCAGGTCCGCGGCCTGGGCCTGGCCGGCGACGCCGAATATCCGCTGGACGACGCGTTGGATGATCTGGCGGAAGAGGCCGAGACCGCCTTCAAGCGCCTGAGCGGCGACCAGTGCGAGATCGACGAGGCTATCGAGAGCGCGCTCTCGAAGGCCGTGAAGAAGGCCGCCTTCCGCATCTGGGAACGCAAGCCCGTGGTCGAGACCACGGTCCTGCGGATCTGACATTCCCATGGACGAGACCACGCGGCCGATAGAGCCCACGCCCGAGCCCGGCTGGCGGCGGACCCTGCGTCTGCTGACCGGTCCGGCCTGGGCGCTGGGCGCGCTGACCCTCGTCCTCTGGATCGTCTCCGGCGTCCAGTTCCTGGCCAAGACCCAAGGCTGGGAGGAGGCCATGTTCGCCCTTGGCAGCCTCTATCCGCCGTATTTCCGGCAGGGGTTCTTGTGGACGCCACTGACGCACATCTTCCTGCACGGCGGTCTGCTGCACATCTTCATGAACACCACCGCCCTGGTCAGCCTGGGACCGGCCATCGCCGTGCGCCTGGGGAGCGACCTGAAGGGCGGCCTATTGTTCTGGGCGTTCTTCCTGATCTGCGGCGTGGCGGGCGGGCTGCTGTTCCTGGGCCTCCACTGGAACGCCGAGGTCTCGGCCGTCGGCGCTTCCGGCGCGATCTGCGGCCTGTGGGGCGCGGTGGCGCGACTGACCGAGAACGGCGAGCTGGCGCCGGTCTTCTCACGCCAGGTCGGCAAGCAGACATGGTCGTTCGTCGTCATGAACCTGGTGCTGATCGCCATCGGCTTCGGCATCGGCAGGGCGTCGGGGGAGGGCGGTCTGATGATCGCCTGGGAATGCCACGTCGGCGGCTTTATCGCCGGGCTGTTCCTGGTCGAGATGTTTCCGGCGCGGTACTGGTGGCTTCGCCAGCCGAGGTGAGCTGGCCGGTGTGATCGGCGCGATCACGCCTTCGAAACGCCTCGCCGTGGCCGCATGAAGTCGTCTATAGGCTCGACAAATGACGAGAGAGGCTCGCACCCTCATCCCGCAGGACGGACGAACGCTCATGATCGGCAAGCTCAACCACGTCGGCGTCGCCACCCCTTCCATCGACGAGTCGCTGAAGATGTATCGCGACCTGCTGGGGGCGACCTCGCACACCGACAAGTGGGCCATGCCCGAGCAGGGCGTGTGGGTCTGCTTCGTCAACCTGCCCAACAGCCAGATCGAGCTGATCGAACCCTATGGCGAGGCCTCGCCGATCCACGGCTTCCTGGCCAAGAACCCCCGGGGCGGCCAGCATCACATCTGCTTCGAGGTGGAGAACATCTACGAAGCCCGCGACAGCCTGGTCGCCAAGGGCGCCACCGTGCTGGGCGAGCCGCGGATCGGCGCCCATGGCACGCTGATCATCTTCGTTCACCCCAAGGACATGGGCGGCATGCTTGTCGAGCTCATGGAAACCCCCAAGGATTCCCACTGATGGGTCCCGTCACCTGCATCGCCGTCTATCTGACCATCTGGTGGACCACGCTGTTCGCCGTGCTGCCGCTGGGCAACCGCACCTTCAAGGAGATGGGGATCGAGCCGCCGCCGGGCGCGGATCCGGGCGCGCCGGTCAATCCGAACCTCAAGCGCAAGTTCTTCACCACCACCTGGGTCTCCGCCCTGGTGATGGCCGGGCTGCTGCTGACCATCCATTTCCACCTGATCGACCTGCCGGCGCTGCCCGCCACCTATTGATCCTGGGAAGGGCGCCCAAGCCTTGGGCGGGCGACGACATATTTGCCGGCATTCGCCCAATTCGTGGGCGAAGTTCGCCAAGTGGTCAGGCCAGACGCAATCGGGCGCCCCGAACAACCGTTCGGGGCCTAGTCTCAGACTCACGAGGCCGGCTTTTCCGACCTTGCTCTGTGGCGTCTTCCCCGACGATGACTTGAAAGGCCGCGCGAGGATCGCGCGGCCTTCTTTTCCATGATCCGGGCGTCCGCAGCCATCTTTTCGCCGCGCGCGTTGCCAAGCTGACGCCCAAGCGGCTATCTCAACGCCTCGAATTCCCCGGAGACGTCTCGTCCATGCGCCTGTCGCGCTATTTCCTGCCCGTTCTGAAAGAAGCTCCCTCCGACGCCCAGATCGTTTCGCACCAGCTGATGCTGCGCGCGGGCATGATCCGCCAGGAGGCGGCGGGGATCTACGCCTGGCTGCCGCTGGGCCTGAAGGTGCTCAACAAGGTCGAGCAGATCGTCCGCGAGGAGATGGACCGGGCCGGGGCCATCGAGCTGCTGATGCCGACCCTGCAACTGGCCGACCTGTGGCGCGAGTCGGGCCGCTATGACGCCTACGGCCCCGAGATGCTGCGCATCGTCGACCGCCACGAGCGCGAGCTGCTGTACGGGCCCACCAACGAGGAAATGGTCACCGAGATCTTCCGGGCCTATGTGAAGAGCTACAAGGACGTTCCCAAGAACCTCTACCACGTGCAGTGGAAGTTCCGCGACGAGCGCCGTCCGCGCTTCGGCGTGATGCGCGGCCGCGAGTTCCTGATGAAGGACGCCTACAGCTTCGACCTCGACGCCGAGGGCGCGCGCAAGGCCTACAACCGCATGTTCGTGGCCTATCTGAACCTGTTCTCGCGCATGGGCCTGAAGGCCGTGCCGATGCGCGCCGACACCGGCCCGATCGGCGGCGACCTCAGCCACGAATTCATCGTCCTGGCCGACACCGGCGAGAGCGCCGTGTTCTGCCACAAGGATCTGGTCGAGATGCCCGCGCCCGGTCCGGATGTCGACTGGTACGGCGACCTGCAGCCGCTGGTGAACCAGCGCACGGCGCTCTACGCCGCCACCGAGGAAATGCACGACGAGGCGGCCTTCGCCGCCCTGCCCGAGGGCGACCGCCTGTCGGCGCGCGGCATCGAGGTCGGCCACATCTTCTCGTTCGGGACCAAGTATTCCGAGCCGATGAAGGCCCTGGTCACCGGGCCGGACGGCAAGGACGTGCCGGTGCAGATGGGCAGCTATGGCGTCGGCGTCTCGCGCCTGCTGGGCGCGATCATCGAGGCCAGCCACGACGAGGGCGGCATCATCTGGCCGGAAGCCGTCGCCCCGTTCGGCGTCGGGATCATCAACATGCGCCAAGGCGACGCCGCCTGCGACGAGGCCTGTCAGACCGCCTACGAGGCGCTGAAGGCCGCCGGCCGCGATCCGCTGTACGACGACACCGACACCCGCGGCGGCGCCAAGTTCGCGACCATGGACCTGATCGGCGTGCCCTGGCAGCTGATCGTCGGCCCCAAGGGCCTGGCCGAGGGCGTGGTCGAGCTCAAGAACCGCAAGACCGGCGAACGCCATTCCGCGCCGCTGGCCGATGTCATCGCCCAACTCTCGGGCAAGGCCGCCTGATGGCCCTCGGCGCGGGTCCGTTCGGAACCTGGGAGCGCACCGTCGCCTGGCGGTACCTGCGCAACAAGCGCAAGAACGGCGGCGCGGCGGTGATCACCATCATTTCGTTCACGGCGGTGATGCTGGCGGTCTTCGCCCTGATCACCGTGATGAGCGTCATGAACGGTTTTCGCGCCGAGCTTCTGGGCCGACTGCTGGGCTTCAACGGTCACGTCTACGCCCAGGGACCGCTGCTGAACGGACCCGACCGCGACGGCGTCATCGGCCGCATCAAGGCCGTGCGCGGCGTCACCCAGGCCGCGCCGATGGTCGAGGCCCAGGCCATGGTCATCGGCCCCAGCCAGGTGTCCGGCGCCATCGTGCGCGGCGTGACCCCGGCCGACCTGCGGGGCATGAAGATGATCTCGTCCAATATCAAGCGCGGCTCTCTGGCCGGGTTCGGCGAGGGCGAGTACGGCGGCGACATGGTGCTGATCGGCGACCGCATGGCCCGTAATCTCGGCCTGTCGGTGGGCGACGCCATCACCCTGATCTCGCCCTCCGGCCCGGCCACGGCGTTCGGGACCTCGACGCGCGAGAAGGACTATACGGTCGGCGGCATCTTCAGCGTCGGCATGAGTCAGTTCGACGAGAGCTTCGTCTACATGGCGCTGCCTCAGGCCCAGCTGTTCTTCGGCAGGGACACCTCGATCGACTATGTCGAGATCAAGGTCGCCGATCCGGACAAGGCCAAGGAGATCAAGCCGATCATCGAGCAGGCCAGCGGCCCGGGCACCTTCGTCCAGGACTGGATGGACAAGAACGCCAGCTACTTCAACGCCCTGCAGGTCGAGCGCAAGGTGATGCGGCTGATCCTGTTCATCGTCGTGGCCATCGCCACCCTGAATATCATCTCGGCCCTGGTCATGTTGGTGAAGAACAAGAGCCGCGACATCGCCATCCTGCGCACCATCGGCGCCAGCCAGGCCGCGATCCTGCGGATCTTCGTCATGGCCGGCGCCGCGATCGGCCTGTCGGGCACCCTGGCGGGGCTGCTGCTCGGGGTGTTGTTCTGCGCCAACATCGCCGCCATCCAGAATTTCGTGGAGTGGGTGAGCGGTACGGCGGTGTTCAGTGCGGACGTCTACTTCCTGGCCCACATCCCGGCCAAGATCGACTGGGCCGAGGTCGGGGTGATCGTCGCCATAACGACCCTGCTCAGCGTGTTGGCCGCCCTGTTGCCGGCGCTCTGGGCCTCTCGGCTCGATCCCGTCGAGGCCCTTCGCTATGAGTAGCCCCGTCCTGGCCCTGCGCGGCGTCGAGCGCACCTATGTCACCGAGGCCGGCGCCCTGAACGTGCTGCGCGGCGTCGACCTGGACGTCTATCCCGGCGAGGTGGTCGGGCTGATCGGTCCGTCCGGCTCGGGCAAGTCGTCGCTGCTGCACGCGGCCGGCCTGCTGGAGCGGCCGAACGCCGGGATCATCGCCCTGGACGGCCGCGACTGCTCCAAGCTGTCCGAGCGCCAGCGCACCAAGGCGCGGCTGTCGACGGTCGGCTTCGTCTACCAGTTCCACCATCTGCTGCCCGAGTTCAGCGCCCTGGACAACGTGGCCATGCCGGCCATGATCGCTGGCAAGGGCCGGGGCGAGGCGCGCGCCGCCGCCGAGGTGATGCTGGAGCAGCTGGGCCTGGCCGAGCGCATCGAGCATCAGCCGGGCCAGATGTCGGGCGGCGAGCAGCAGCGGGTGGCCATCGCCCGCGCCCTGGCCAACCATCCGAAGCTTTTGCTGGCCGACGAGCCGACCGGCAACCTCGACCCGGCCAATTCGGCGGCGGTGTTCCAGGCCCTGTACGACCAGGCCCGGCGCCGGGGCGTGGCGGCCTTGATCGCCACCCACAACATGGAGCTGGCCCGCTACATGGACCGGGTCTTCGCCCTGAAGGACGGCCACCTGGTGGCGCAGTCCTTCTAAAGCAGAGCGTCGCGCATCGCCGCGTAGAACCCGGCCTGGTCGATCTTCTTGATCACCCGCGCGTTCGGGAGGCGGCGCTTCAGGGCCGGATCCGCCACCTCGATGTCGGGCAGGATGGGGTGCGAGACGCTGAGATAGCCGCGCGTCAGCTCGCCCATCGTCTCGACGTCGACCGCGGCCATTTCCGACTCCAGGATCAGGCCCTCGTCCAGCGCCACGGCGCAGGTCAGGGCGTCGGGATGCAGGCTGCCGTCGAGGCCCTGCGTCTGCTGGGCGAAGGCCAGGGACGTGCGGTTGACCTTGGTGAAGAACGCCGCGCGCGGCGTGCCCAGGGCGTCCAGCGCCGCCAGCTGCTCCACGGTCAGCAGGCCGTCCCGCAAGGTTTCGGTCCAGGTGACGAGGCTGGTCGGGAAGCCGGCGTTGATCACGATCTTGGCTGCTTCCGGGTCGACATAGAGATTGTACTCGGCCGCCGGGGTGACGTTGCCCACGCCGTTGTCGGTTCCGCCCATGATCCACAGATGCTTGACGGCCTGGGCGATGCGCGGCTCGCGCAGATAGGCCAGGGCGATGTTGGTCAGGGCGGCCTGGGCGATCAGGGTGATCTCGCCGGGCGCGGCCATCACCCGCCGCACGATCTCGTCGGCCGCGTGGCCGGGGGAGGGGCGTTGGACGGCTTTCGGAAGGCCGCTGTCGCTCATGCCGTCGGCCCCGAACACATAGGCCGCGTCCAGCGGCGCGCGCGTGAACGGTCGCTGGGCGCCCAGATAGACCGGAACCTCGCCGCCGCGCCCGCAGGCTTCCAGGGTCGCCAGGGCGTTCTCGGCGTGCTGCTCGAAACCGACATTGCCGTGGGCGATGGTGATGGCCTCGACCGTCACGCCCGGACGGCGCAGGGCGAGCATCAGGGAGAACACGTCGTCCCCGGCGGTGTCGGTGTCGATGATCAGGCGCATGGCGGCGATCTGCGCCGATCCGCGCGCCAAATCCACCGGAAAAGCGGGCCGCGACCCATCGGCGCAGATCGCGCGACAAAAAAGCGCGCGATCGAACACGGGTCTCTTGCGGATGGGAACAAAAGTGGAATATAGAACAAACAAGCAACGACCGCAGGAGGGTTCCCATGGTCCGTATCGCGCGTGAGTCTTTGGCGCTTGTATCTGTCGTCAGCTTCGTCTGGATGATGTGCCAGGTCGCCCAGCTGGTGGCCTGAGTCGCGAAAGCATGAGGTGCGGTGATGTCGGGCAGTGAAGGTCAGGGTTTCGTCCACCTTCGCGTGCGTTCGGCCTATTCGCTGCTGGAAGGCGCCATCAAGGCCGACAAGATTCCCGGCATGGCCGCGGCGGCCGGCATGCCGGCGGCGGGGCTGGTGGACCGCAACAACCTGTTCGGGGCGCTCGAATATTCCATCTACTCCAAGGACTACGGGGTCCAGCCGATCATCGGCTGCGCCCTGGCGGTGTCGGGCGTGGGGGCTGGGCCGACCGAGCGCTGGGCCCGCACGCCGACCATCACCCTGCTGGTCCAGAACGAGCGGGGCTATCTAAACCTCTCGGAACTGTCGTCCCTGGCCTATCTGGAAAGCGGCGAGATGGCCGAGCCGGTCGTGCCGTGGGCCAAGGTGGTCGAGCACGCCGAGGGGCTGATCCTGCTGTCGGGCGGCACGGACGGCCCGGTCGACGCCCTGCTGGCCGCCGGCAAGACCGCCGAGGGCGAGGCCGCCCTGGCCGAGATGCAGCGGGTGTTCGGCGACCGCTTCTATGTCGAGCTGCAGCGCCACGGCCTGCCGCGCCAGGCCGCCGCCGAGCCGGGCCTGGTCCACTGGGCCTACGAGAACGACGCGCCGCTGGTCGCCACCAACGACGTCTATTACGCCAAGCCCGCCCTGTACGACGCCCACGACGCCCTGCTGTGCATCTCCGACGGCGCCTTCGTCGGCCAGGACGAGCGGCGGCGCGTGACGCCCGAGCACTGGTTCAAGCCGGCCGAGGATATGCGCAAGCTGTTCGCCGACCTGCCGGAGGCCTGCGACAACACCCTCGACATCGCCCGCCGCTGCGCCTTCATGGTGCACAAGCGCGATCCGATCCTGCCCAGCTTCCCCACCGGCGACGGCCGCAGCGAGCCGGAGGAGCTGACCCACCAGGCCGAGGAAGGGCTGCGCAGGCGCCTGGCGGCGCTGTCCGAACTGGCCGCGCCGGAGGAGGAGTACTGGGAACGGCTGAGGTTCGAGCTCGGCATCATCATCAAGATGGGCTTCCCGGGCTACTTCCTGATCGTGTCCGACTTCATCAAGTGGGGCAAGGAGCACGGCATTCCGGTGGGGCCGGGACGGGGTTCGGGCGCCGGCTCGCTGGTGGCCTGGGTGCTGACCATCACCGACCTGGACCCGCTGCGCTTCGGCCTGCTGTTCGAGCGCTTCCTCAATCCGGAGCGGGTGTCGATGCCCGACTTCGACGTCGACTTCTGCCAGGAGCGCCGCGAAGAGGTGATCTCCTATGTGCAGGAGAAGTACGGCCGCGACCGCGTGGCCCAGATCATCACCTTCGGCTCGCTGCAGGCCCGCGCCGTGCTGCGCGACGTCGGCCGGGTGATGCAGCTGCCGCTGGGCCTGGTCGACCGGCTCTGCAAGATGGTGCCCAACAACCCGGCCGCGCCGGTGACCCTGGCCCAGGCCATCGACATCGAGCCGCGCCTGAAGCAGGCCCGTGACGAGGACGCCAACGTCAAGGCCTGCCTGGACGTGGCCCTGCAGCTGGAGGGTCTGTTCCGCAACGCCTCGACCCACGCCGCCGGCGTGGTGATCGGCGACCGGCCCCTGACGCAGCTGACCCCCCTCTACAAGGATCCGCGCTCGGACCTGCCGGCCACCCAGTTCAACATGAAGTGGGTCGAGAGCGCCGGCCTGGTGAAGTTCGACTTTCTGGGCCTGAAGACCCTGACGGTGCTGGATCGGGCGGTGAAGCATCTGGCCAAGCGTGGCATGGTTGTCGACCTGGGCCAGCTGCCGTTCGACGACGCCAAGACCTACGAGCTTCTCGCCTCCGGCCAGACGGTCGGCGTGTTCCAGCTGGAAAGCCAGGGCATGCGCGACACCCTGCGCAAGATGCGCTGCAGCTCGATCGAGGAGATCACCGCGCTGATCTCGCTGTACCGCCCGGGGCCGATGGACAACATCGACACCTTCGTGGACTGCAAGTTCGGCCGCAAGCCCGTCGACAACCTGCACCCCTCGCTGGAGAAGGTGCTGAAGGAGACCTACGGCGTCATCGTCTACCAGGAACAGGTGATGCAGATCGCCCAGATCCTGGCCGGCTACAGCCTGGGCGAGGCCGACCTCCTGCGCCGGGCCATGGGCAAGAAGAAGAAAGAGGAGATGGATCTCCAGAAGATCCGTTTCGTCGCCGGGGCCAAGGAAAAGGGCGTCCCGGAGGATCAGTCCGGCTCGATCTTCGAACTGGTGGCCAAGTTCGCCGGCTACGGCTTCAACAAGTCGCACGCCGCCGCCTACGCCCTGATTTCGTACCAGACGGGCTGGCTGAAGGCCAATACGCCGGTCGAGTTCCTGGCCGCTTCGATGAGCCTGGATCTGTCCAACACCGACAAGCTGGCGGTCTTCCACCAGGACGCCCGGCGCTTCGACATCACCGTGCGCCCGCCGGACGTCAACCGCTCGGGCGCCGACTTCGAGGTCGAGAACGGCGAGGTGCTGTACGCCCTGGGCGCCGTGCGCAACGTCGGTCTCGAAGCCATGAAGCACTTGGTCGCTGTGCGCGAGGAGGGCGGGCCGTTTCGCGACATCTTCGACTTCGTCGAGCGGGTCGATCCCAAGCTGGTCAACAAGCGGGCGATCGAGAACCTGGCCCGGGCCGGGGCCTTCGACTCCATCCATAAGAACCGCGCCCAGATTTTCGCCTCGGCCGACGTGTTGATCGCCCACGGCCAGAGCATCGCCGCCGACCGCCAGGGCGGCCAGCACGCCCTGTTCGGCGGCGATCCGGCCGCCGGCCGGCCGCGCCTGAAGAAGACCGAGCCCTGGACGCAGGTCGACCTGCTGGACGAGGAGCTGGCCGCGGTCGGCTTCTACCTGACCGGCCACCCGCTGGACGACATGGTCGGGGTGCTGCGCCGTCGCCGCACGGCCATGTTGACCGAGGTCATCCCCCGGGCGGAGGCGGGCATGGAGGCCTTCCGCATGTGCGGCGTGGTTCGTCGCCGCCAGGAGCGCGCCTCGCAGAGCGGCGAGCGCTTCGCCTTCGTCTCGCTGTCGGATCCCAGCGGCGAGTACGAGGTGCTGTTTCCGCCTGAAGCCCTGCGCAAGTGCCGCGAGGTGCTCGAGCCGGGCAAGGCGGTGTCGATCAAGGTCCGCGCCAAGGCCCGCGACGGCGAGGTGCGGTTCTTCGGCGACGACGCCGAGCCGATTGAGAAGGCCATCGAGAACATGGTGGCGGGCCTGCGCCTGCACCTGTCGCCCTCGGCCACCGAGATCGAGGCCCTGAAGAAGCGGCTGGAGCCGGCCGCCTCGCCGCGCGGCGGCGAGGTCAGCCTGATCGCCGCCCTGGGCGGCGGCCGTGAGATCGAGATGAAGCTGCCCGGCCGCTACACCCTCGACGCCGCCCTGCGCGGCGCCCTGAAGACCGCGCCCGGCGTGGCGTTGTTGGAAGACGTCTGATGCGGACGGCCCCCGCCAACCCACGCGGTCATGGCGGCGGGGCGGTGGGCCGAGCGGCGCGGGGAGATGGTCGCCGATGGGATTCTGAGGGGCGTGTTCCGGACACAGAACTGCGCCCGCCGTGTAGGGGGCAGGCGGTCGGTTTGATCTTGGGCTTGCCCGCAGGGGAGGGAGATGATGGACGCGCTTGGTGTTCCGCCGGCGGCGTTGCGCGACACCGACGCGCTGGAGCTGGCCCGCGTCTGGATCGCCGAGCAGGGGCTGCACTGTTCCCTGCGGGTGGGGCTTTATGCCGGCGACGGCGTGTCCCGGGAGACGGCGGCCTGGGGCGTCGTCCTGGCCGACCTGGCGGGACACGTCGCCGACGCGCTGAGCGCCGAAGGCATGGGATCCCGAGAGAACCTGCTGGACGCGCTGGCCGAACGTTTCAACGACGAGATGATTTCCCCCTCGTCCGAACGGAGAGGCGGAAGGGGCGTGAAGGCGGACTGACACCCCCATGGCCGTATTGCGCGTTTGAAGTGAAAGCCGGTTTGTCGGCGACGGGCCGGGTGGTCGAGCGGATCTGAAACCGGTGGATCGCGTCGGACTTGGAGTACGCCCACGCCATCGTGTCGTCGGTCGGACGCGCAAGGCGCGGCGATCCTGTGAGTTAGGAGAGGAAACCCCATGGCCAGACATGAAGGCGGCTGCCAGTGCGGCGCGGTGCGCTATGCGGTGGATGTCGAACTGGACAATCTGATCACCTGCAACTGCTCGCGGTGCGGCAAGCTGGGCTCGGTGCTGGCCTTCGCGCCGGCCTCGGCGTTCGAGTTGAAGCAGGGCCAGGACGCCCTGACCGAATTCCGCTTCAACACCCACAGGATCTCGCACCTGTTCTGCCGGACCTGCGGCATCCAATCCTTTGGCCGCGGGGTCGGACCGGACGGAGCCGAGACGGCGGCGATCAATGTCCGCTGCCTGGACGACGTGGACGTCTTCGCCCTGGAGCCCCGCAAGTTTGACGGCAAGTCGCGCTAGGGCGTGTCGGGGCGGACGCAGCCGCCCGCGCCGCCTAGAGCATCGTGCGGAAAAGTGGAGACCGGTTTTCCGCGAAAACGCTGCGAAAACAAAAGGTTAGAGCGGGCCGTGCGATTCCTGCATCGCGCGACTTGCTCTAACCCGCTCCGACTGGTTCCGCGATCCCGTCCGGGCTAGACCTCGTCCCCGGGGGACGACGAACCATGCGAATCCTAGTGCTCGGCGCCTACGGCCTGATCGGCGGCTATGTCTGCGCGCGACTGCTGGCCGAGGACCACGCCGTGATCGGGGTCGGACGCGACATCGCCGCGGCTCGCCGGCGCTTCCCCGCCGTCGACTGGCGCGCCGCCGACCTGCGGATCGCCACGGTCGCCGACTGGGCCGCGATGCTCCAGGGCGTCGACGCCGTGGTCAATTGCGCCGGCGCCCTGCAGGACAGCCCGCGCGACAACCTGAAGGCGGTGCACATCGACGGTGTCGCGCGGCTGGTCGAGGCCTGCGGCAAGGCTGGGGTCACGCGTTTCGTCCACGTCTCGGCGGCCGGCGTCGGTTCCGGCCGGCCCACGGTCTTCAACACCACCAAGCAGGCGGCCGAGGCCCTGTTGCGCGCCAGCGCGCTGGACTGGACGATCCTGCGGCCGGGCCTGGTGCTGGCTCCGGCGGCCTATGGAGGCACGGCCCTGCTGCGCGGCTTGGCGGGGTTTCCACTGGTCGTGCCCATCGCCTATCCCGACAGCCTGATCCACACCACCTCGGCCGAGGACGTGGCCATCGCCGTGCAGCGGGCGGTGGCGCTGGGCGCGCGGCGGCGGATCAGCGTCGACCTGGTCCACGCCAAGGCGGTGACCCTGGCCGAACTGGTGACGACGCTGCGCGGCTGGCTGGGCTTGCCGCCCGCCCGGGTGGTCGCCGTGCCGCCGATCCTGGCCCGCATGACCGCCGCGGCCGTCGACGCCCTGGCCTGGCTGGGCTGGCGCAGCCCGATGCGCACGGCCTCGCTGGAACAACTGCGCGCCGGCGTGCCCGGCGACGCCGACCAGGCCCAGAGGCTGCTGGGCTTCGCGCCCCGCTCGCTGCGCGCCATGCTCGACGGTTGGCCGTCCGGCGTGCAGGAGCGCTGGTTCTCCAAGAGCTATTTCCTCAAGCCGACGATCCTGTTCACCCTGTTCGGCTTCTGGTTCCTGTCGGGCCTGATCGGCCTGACCGCCGGCTTCGACCAGGCCGTGTCGGTGCTGACCACGGCCGGGGTCGGACTGGGTCCGGCCAAGGCGGCGGTGATCGGCGGCGGCGTCGCCGACATCGCCCTGGCCCTGCTGCTGGCCTTCCGCAGGACCGCCGGCGCGGCCCTGCTGGGCATGCTGGCGCTGACCGCCGGCTATCTGGTCGGCGGCGCCCTTGTCAGACCCGACTTGTGGCTGGACCCGCTGGGGCCGTTTCTCAAGAGCGTTCCCGCCGCGGTGCTGGCCCTGGCGGCCCTGGCGCTGCTGGACGAACGCTGAGACGGGAGCGCCCAGGTGGACCTCTACACCCTGGTCAAGGTCGCCCATGTGATCGGCTCGACGGTGCTGTTGGGCACGGGGGCGGGCATCGCCTTCTTCATGCTGATGGCCCATCGCACCCGCGACCCGGCCCTGATCGCCCACACCGCCGGGATCGTGGTGTTGGCCGACACCGTGTTCACCGCCACCGCCGTCATCGCCCAGCCGACCACCGGCGCGGCCCTGGCCCATATGGCCGGCTATCCGATCCTGAGCGGCTGGATCGGGCTGAGCCTGGCGCTCTACGTCGTCACCGGTCTGTGCTGGCTGCCGGTGGTATGGATCCAGCTGAAGCTGCGCGACTTGGCCACGGCGGCGACCCGCGACGGCGCCGCTCTGCCCACGCGCTATTTCAAGCTGTTCCGCGTTTGGTTCGTACTGGGCTTTCCCGCCTTCGCCGCCGTGACCGGCATCCTGTGGCTGATGATCGCCAAACCGTCGTTCTGAGGCCTGAGCGAGCGAGCGGGCGGGGGCGGCGGCCTACCAGGCCGAGGCGCGGCCGTTGGGCAGGCGGGCGCGGCCGAGGCGGCGCTTGGCCGCCTTGCCGCAGCCGACGATCATCGGCGCGTCGGCCCCGCGCAGCAGAGGCAGGTCGTCGAGGCTGTCGGTATAGGCGTAGGCCCAGCGCTGGCCATGACCCGCCTCGGCCAGGGCCTGGCACTTGCGCTGGTGGCGGCAGTGGACGTCGGCGACCCAGCCGCCGGCCCGGCGCTTGAGCGAGGTGCCCAGCACGACGATCGGCCGGTCCAGGGGCGCGATCAGGGCCTGGGCCAGGACGGTCGGGGCGGCGGTGACCACCACCACCTCGTCGCCGCCGGCGAAGTGGGCGTCCAGGGTCCGGACCCCTTGGCCCCGCCAGCGCAGGGGGAGGGCCCCCGCCTGGAAGCGGGCGGCGAAGTCGGCGCAGGACTCGCGCAGGGCCCGCTCGTCCAGCCCGACCGTGGCGATCCACAGCAGGATCGACGCCCCGGCCCGCCGGGTGCGCGGCGCGAGCACCATCGGAACGGCGATCGGGGCGGCCAGTAGCGTGGCCAGGAAACGGGGAACGGAACGGCGCGCCCGGTCCCACAGCCACAGCGCCGTGGAATCGCCGTCCAGCAGGGTGCCGTCGAGATCGAACACCGCGAGCATGAGCAACCTCCACCCGTTACGGCCCGCCGGAGGGAGGAGGAATCCCGGCCGATCGGGCGCGAACCATCAGACACGCGCTCTATGTCAGAAACGCGTGACGATTGAGGTTCAGCTGTGGACAGATCGGGTTCTTTTGTGGGCCTGTCCTGCCGTCTCCGGTCGGGGTGGTCATGATCGAACACCGGGCTTCCCGTCGAGTGCTGGATCGAGCGGGTTCGCGTTCGACCGCGATGTCCTCCGCGCGGGAGAACCGTGCGCGCTCTATCGCCTGAGCCGATCGGCCGGGGAGGGGATCCTGGCATGACCTTGCCGGGCCGGCGGCGGGAGCGGCGAGGTTTCGGCCTCTAAGGGCTTGCTTTTTGGTCCGTTCGCGCCTATCTGCGCGGCCATTCCACACGTGGACGTGCGGCGACGCCGGGGAGACATCCCGTCGTTACCGTTCCGGTCCCGGTCCGAATCGTCGGAGCGGGGGTGTCCACGGAGGTTCAACCGGAAGAAGGAGACCTATCATGGCGCTTCCCGAATTCTCCATGCGTCAGCTCTTGGAAGCTGGCGCCCACTTCGGCCACCAGACCCACCGCTGGAACCCGAAGATGGACCGCTACATCTTTGGTTCGCGTTCGAACATCCACATCATCGACCTGTCGCAGTCGATCCCGCTGCTGCACCAGGCCCTGGTGAAGGTGCGTGAAGTCGCCGCCGCCGGCGGCCGCGTGCTGTTCGTCGGCACCAAGCGCCAGGCCAGCGACCCGGTCGCCACGGCCGCCAAGCGCTGCGCCCAGTACTATGTCAACCACCGCTGGCTCGGCGGCACCCTGACCAACTGGCGCACCGTCTCGGGCTCGATCGCGCGCCTGCGCGAGCTGGAAGGCGTTCTGTCGGGCGAAGGCGCCGGCCGTTCCAAGAAGGAACTGCTGCAGCTGACCCGCGAGCGCGACAAGCTGGAGCTGTCGCTGGGCGGCATCAAGGACATGGGCGGCATCCCCGACATCATGTTCGTGATCGACACCAACAAGGAAGCGATCGCGATCCTGGAAGCCCGCAAGCTGAACATCCCGGTCGTCGCCATCCTCGACACCAACTGCGATCCGGACGGCATCACCTATCCGATCCCGGGCAACGACGACGCCGCCCGCGCCCTGCAGCTGTACTGCGACCTGATCGCCGACGCCGTCCTGGACGGTCTGGCCGCCGGCCAAGCCGCTTCGGGCGTCGACCTGGGCGCCTCGGTGGCTCCGGTCGAGCCGACCCTGGCCCGCGAACTGACCCCGGAGCCGGTGGCTGAAGCCGCCGCCGCCGAAGCGGCTCCGGAAGCCGCTCAGGACGCGACGACCGAAGCCCTGGACGCCGTCGCCGACGAGCCGGCCGCGAGCTGATTTTCCGATCGCCGGGTCGGGATTTCGGTCCTGACCCGGTCTTCGTGACCCTGTCATGCGACCGAGCTATCAAGCTCGGTCGCTAAACGTTTGAATCTGGAGGATTTCATGGCTGAGATCACGGCAGCGCTGGTGAAAGAACTGCGCGAAAAGTCCGGCGTCGGCATGATGGACTGCAAGAAGGCCCTGCAAGAGAACGGCGGCGACATCGACGCCTCCATCGACTGGCTGCGCGCCAAGGGCCTGTCCAAGGCCGCCAAGAAGGCCGACCGCGTCGCGGCCGAAGGCCTGGTCGGCATCGCCGTCCGCAACGACGGCGCCGGCATGACCGCCGCGGCCGTCGAGGTGAACGCCGAGACCGACTTCCTGGGCCGTAACGACCTGTTCCAGAACGCCGTCCGCAAGATCGCGGCCGTCGGCCTGGACAACGACGGCGTGGACGCCATCAACGCGGCCAAGACCGCCGACGGCGACGTCGTGTCGGACGTACTGACCAACCTGATCGCCACCATCGGCGAGAACATGGTCCTGCGCCGCTCGGCCAAGTTCAGCGTCGCCCAGGGCGCGGTGTCGTCCTACATCCACAATGCGACCGCTCCGGACCTGGGCCGTATCGGCGTGCTCGTGGCCATCGAAGGCGCTGGCGACCAGGCCAAGATCCTGGAGCTGGGCCGCAAGATCGCCATGCACGTGGCCGCCACCGCCCCGCTGTCGCTGTCGCCGGACGACCTGGACCAGGCCGCCATCGAGAAGGAGCGCCAGATCTTCACCGAGCAGGCGCTGGAGTCGGGCAAGCCCGCCGCCGTCGTCGAGAAGATGGTCGAAGGCCGCATCCGCAAGTTCCTGGAAGAAGTCGTGCTGCTGAAGCAGGCCTTCGTCATGAACCCGGACCAGACCGTCGAGCAGCTGGTCGCCGAGGCCGGCAAGGAACTGGGCTCGCCGCTCACCGTGAAGGGCTTCGTTCGCCTGGCCCTGGGTGAAGGCGTCGAGAAGGCTCCGGAAGGCGATTTCGCCGCCGAGGTCGCCGCCATGGCCGGCCAAGCCTAAGTCTTCTCCGCCGCCTTCCCAGTCTTCGGAAAAAGGGGGCGGCGGACCAGACCGCCTATCGAAGGCGCGGCGCGCATTGAGCGCGCGCCGCGCCTTTTTTGCGCGCGGGTCGCGTTCTGCACGCGATCTGGCCGGTTTCAGCCCGGAAAACCGATCCCACTTTTCCGGAACGCGCACTATGTTGCGTCCCGTCGACTCAGGAAGAGCCTCCGCATGTCCGAACCCCAGCACAGACCCTATCGCCGCGTGCTTCTGAAGGTTTCGGGCGAGGTGTTGATGGGCGACACGCCCTACGGCATCGACACCAAGACCGTCGAATCGGTGGCCGAGGATATCCGCGAGATCGTCCAGTCCGGCGTCGAGCTGTGCCTGGTGATCGGCGGCGGCAACATCTTCCGCGGCATGGCCGGCGCGGCCAAGGGCATGGAACGCTCCAGCGCCGACTACATGGGCATGTTGGCCACGGTGATGAACGCCCTGGCCATGCAGGACGCCCTGGAGCGCATCGGCGTCTCCACCCGCGTGCAGTCGGCCATCCCGATGGCCACCGTCTGCGAACCCTACATCCGCCGCCGCGCCCAGCGGCACCTGGAGAAGGGCAGGGTGGTGATCTTCGCCGCCGGCACAGGCAACCCGTTCTTCACCACCGACACCGCCGCCGCCCTGCGCGCCGCCGAGATGCAGTGCGACGCCCTGTTCAAGGGCACCAGCGTCGACGGCATCTACAGCGCCGATCCCAAGAAGGACCCTGAGGCCAAGCGCTACGACACGCTCAACTACATGGACGTGCTGGCCAAGGACCTGCGGGTCATGGACGCCTCGGCCGTGGCTCTGATGCGCGACAACAACATCCCGATCGTGGTCTTCTCCATCAAGGGACGCGGCAACCTGCTGAACGTCCTCAAGGGGCAGGGAACGCACACCGTCGTCTCCGGCGCCCGCGCCGCCTAATTTCCCAGCGAAGAGAGCCCAAGCCATGGCCACCGCCGAAAAGCCCGTCCTGTCCCGCTACAAGGACCGCATGGACAAGTCCGTCGTCGCCCTGAAGGAGGAGTTCGCCTCCCTGCGCACGGGCCGCGCCTCCGCCAGCCTGCTGGACCAGGTGATGGTCGAGGCCTACGGCTCGTCGACCCCGCTGAACGCGGTGGCCTCGATCAGCGTACCCGAGCCGCGCCAGATCAATGTCAACGTCTGGGACAAGGGCGTCGTCGTCTCCGTCGAAAAGGCGATCCGCAATGCGGGCCTGGGCCTGAACCCGGTGGTCGAGGGCCAGAACCTGCGCATCCCGATCCCGCCGCTGACCGAGGAGCGCCGCAAGGAACTGGTCAAGGTCGCCGGCAAATACGCCGAGCAACAAAAGGTCGCGGTCCGCAACATCCGCCGCGACGCCAACGACGACCTCAAGAAGGCCGAAAAGGCTTCCGTCATCAGCGAAGACGAGCTGAAGAAGATGGAGACGGAGGTCCAGAAGATGACCGACGAGGCCATCAAGCGCGTCGACGAGGCCTTGAAAACCAAAGAACAAGAGATCATGCAGGTTTAGCATCGACCTGTGTGTGGGGGACGATGAGGGAAGGCTGAAGCGCATGGCGCCGACGACCGGCCTGCAGGATGTCACGACGCGCGCCGGGGGCGCGAAGTCGGGCCAATCCCTGCATGTGGCCATCATCATGGACGGCAACGGCCGTTGGGCGAAGCGGCGCAACCTGCCGCGCGTCCTGGGTCATCGCGCCGGCGTCAACGCCCTGAAGCGGACCGTCGAAGGCGCCGCGCCGCTGGGCGTGGGCGTGATGACCGTGTTCGGCTTCTCCACCGAGAACTGGAGCCGTCCGCCGCAGGAGGTGTCGGAACTGATGGGCCTGCTGAAGGCCTATCTGGAGTCCGACCTCGAGCGCCTGGCCCGCGAGGGCGTGAGGGTGCGGATCATCGGCCGTCGGACCGGCCTGGCCCCCGACGTGCTGGACGTCATCGAGCGGGCCGAGCGCCGGACCGCCCATAACGACGCCTTCCTGCTGCAGGTGGCGTTCAACTATGGCGGCCGGGCCGACATCGCCGACGCCGCGCGCGCCTTCGCCGAGGCGGTGGAGCGGGGCGAGGCCCGGGCGGCCGACCTGGACGAGGCGCTGTTCGAACAGCGCCTGTCGACGGCCGGAGCCCCGGCGCCCGACGTGATCGTGCGCACCAGCGGCGAGCAGCGGATCTCGAATTTCCTGCTTTGGGAATGCGCCTACGCCGAACTCGTGTATCAGGATGTTCTTTGGCCGGACTATGGGCCCGAACATCTGGCCGCCGCGTTGACGGAGTATCGCAGCCGCGACCGTCGCTATGGAGGTATCGCCGTCGATGACGTCGCCGTCGCCGGCTAAACGTTTCAACTGGAGCAACCTGCGGATCCGTGTCGCCTCGGCCACGGTGCTGGTGCCTACGGTCGTGGCCGCCGTGTGGTTCGGCGATGTCTGGTACCTGGGCCTGATCCTGGTGGGCGTCGCATTGCTGGCCCGCGAATGGGCCGAGATGAGCGCCCGGCGGTCCGTGCTAGGCGTTGCCCTGGCGATCGGCGCGGCCGTGGCGATCTCGGTGATCGTCGCCTTCCGCGGCCATTACTACATCACCTGGCCGGTCGTGGTCGTCGGGGCCGTGGCCGCGGCGCTGATGGCGCGCGGTGCGGTCGAGCGGCGAGCCGACGCGGCCTATGGCGTGATCTATATCGCCCCGGCGGTGATCGCGATGATCTGGCTGCGCCGGATGGACGCCGGCCTCTCGTGGACCCTGCTGATGTTCACCGTCACCTGGTTCGCCGACATCTTCGCCTTCGCTGTCGGCAGCCTGCTGAAGGGCCCCAAGCTGTGGCCGCGCTATTCGCCCAACAAGACCTGGTCGGGCTTCTTCGGCGGGCTGGTCGCCGCCTCGCTGGGCGCGATCGGCATCGTGGCGCTGTCCCAGCTTCTGCCCGCCCTGCCGGACCTGCACCTGGCCTGGCCCGTGGCCGCCGCGATCGGCCTGCTGGGCGGCCTGGCCACCATGGCCGGCGACCTCTGGGAATCGATGCTCAAGCGCCGGTTCGGCGTGAAGGATTCGGGCGACCTGATCCCCGGCCACGGCGGCATGCTGGACCGGGTCGACGGCCTGATGTTCGCGGCGATCGTGGTCGCCGGCGCGCGGCTGCTGGACCAGTGGGGATGGCTGCCTTGACCGCCGCCCGCAAGGTCGTGGTGCTGGGCTCCACCGGATCCATCGGCGTCTCCACCCTGGACCTGTTCGAACAGGCGGGCGTCGCCGTCGAGATCCTGGCCCTGACGGCCGGCCGCAACGTCGCCAAGCTGGCCGAGCAGGCCCTGCGCTGGAAGCCCCAGGTCGCCGTCATCGACGACGAGACCTGTCTGGCCGAACTGCGCGAACGCCTGGCCGGTTCCGGCGTGCGGGCCGCCGCCGGCGCCGCCGCGGTCTCCGAGGCCGCCGCCATGGGCGCGGACTGGGTGATGTCGGCGATCGTCGGCGCGGCGGGCCTAGCCCCGACCCTGGCCGCGGCCCGCACCGGAGCGGTCATCGCCCTGGCCAACAAGGAAAGCCTGGTCTGCGCCGGCCCGGCCTTGCTGGCCATCGCCTGCCAGGCCGGCGGCTCGGTGATTCCCGTCGATTCCGAGCATTCGGCGATCTTCCAGGTGCTGCAGCGCGATTGTATCGACCGGGTGTCGCGCCTGATCCTGACGGCTTCGGGCGGCCCCTTCCGCACCTGGGACAAGGCCGCCATGGCCCAAGCCACGCCGGAGCAGGCGGTGGCCCACCCCAACTGGTCGATGGGCGCCAAGATTTCGGTCGATTCCGCGACGATGATGAACAAGGGCCTTGAGATGATCGAGGCGTCCTACCTGTTCGAGACCCCGCAAGAGCGCATCGACGTCGTGATCCACCCGCAGTCCGTGATCCACAGCCTGGTCGAGTACGCCGACGGCTCGACGCTGGCCCAGCTGGGGCCGCCGGACATGCGCAGCCCGATATCCTGCGCCTTCTCCTGGCCCCAGCGCCTGTCGTGGCCCGCCAAGCCCCTGGATCTGGCCGCGTACGCCAGCCTGACCTTCGAAGCGCCGGACCTGGACCGCTTCCCGTCGATCGCCATCGCCCGCGAGGCTTTGCGCCTGGGCGGCGGCGCGCCGGCCGCGATGAACGCCGCCAACGAGGTGGCCGTCGCGGCCTTCCTTGACCGCCAGATCGGCTTTCTGGATATTGCCGGCGCGGTGGCGGGGACTCTTGAGCGCATGAACGGCCTAGGCGAGCTCGCCGACAGCCACGGCGACGCCCTCGACAGCGCGATGATGACCGACGCTTCGGCCCGCCGCATTGCGGCCGAGGTTGTCGGCCAGAAGCGTACCTAGAGACTGACCGGGGAGTTGGGCGCCACCTTATGATCGTGTTCCTGACGCAAGCGTTCGCGTTCGTGCTCGTGCTGTCCATCGTGGTGACAGTGCACGAACTCGGCCATTTCTGGGCCGCGCGCGCTTGTGGCGTCGCGATCGACTGCTTCTCGATCGGCTTCGGCCCCAAGATCGTGGCGTGGCGCGACAAGACCGGCGTGGAATGGCGGATCGCCGCAATTCCCCTGGGCGGCTACGTGCGATTCTCCGGCGACGACAACGCCGCCAGCGTGCCCGACGGCGGCGACCTGGCGATTCTCAAGCAGGAGATCGCCGCGCGCGAGGGCGAGGCGGCCGTTTCCCGCTACTATCATTTCAAGCCGGTCTGGCAGCGCGCGATCATCGCCGCGGCCGGACCCGTGGCCAATTTCCTGCTGGCGATCGCCGTGCTGGCGGTCTTCATGGCCACGATCGGCGAGACCCGCAATCCGGCCCGCGTCTATGCCGTCAGTCCCGCCAGCGCCGCCGAGGCGGCGGGGTTCAAGGCTGGCGACGTTATCCTGAAGGCCGACGGCCGCAAGATCGAGACTTTCCAGGATCTGAACGGCTATATCGCCCTGCGCGCCAAGCTGCCGATCGATTTCACGGTCCAGCGCGGCGCGGCGACGCTGCATCTGACCGGCGCTCCTCGCGAGGTCGAGATCCAGGACGCGATCAACGGTCGCATGAAGATCGGCCGCCTGGGCATCGAGGGGCGCAGCACCCCGACCCGCTACCGCTCGACCGTCTGGCGCGCCATTCCCGACGCGACGGTCGAGGTCTGGGATCAGATCAGCACGATCGGCTTCTATCTGGGCCGTCTGGTCACCGGCCAGATCTCGCCCGACCAGATCAGCGGCGTGATCGGCATCGGCCATACGGTCGGCGCGGTGGCCAAGGCCAGCACGGCCGACGCGCCGAACATCCCCACCATGGCGCTGCGCTTCTTCGTCAGCATGATGCTGCTGGTCGCCACCCTGTCGGTCAGCATCGGTTTCATGAACCTGCTGCCCATCCCGGTTCTCGATGGCGGCCATCTGCTGATGTACGCCTATGAGGCGATCGCCAAGCGACCGCTGAAGGCCGAGTTCCAGGCGGCCGGCTTCAGAGCGGGGCTTGCCTTGATCCTTGGTTTCATGCTGTTCGCGGCCTGGAACGATCTTCACCGCTACGACGTGTTCAAATTCATTGGCGGCCTGTTCTCGTGACCTGTTCTCGTGAGCCGAGCCGTCCGTCCATGATTGGTCCCATGAGCAAAATCCGCGCCCATAGCGCCGCGTTCGCCACCGGCGTTGCGCTCCTTCTTGGTTCCACGGCGCTGACCGCGCCGCAGGCCGCCCTCGCCCAGGCCCAGACCACGGGCGTGGTCCAGCGCATCGTGGTGCAGGGCAACGAGCGGATCGAGCAGGGGACCGTGCTGTCCTATCTGCCGATCCAGCCGGGCGAGACGGTCGATCCTCAGCGCCTCGACCTGGCGCTGAAGACCCTGGCGCGCACCGACCTGTTCGCCGACGTGAAGATCGAGCTGCAGGGCGGCGACCTGATCGTCAAGGTCGTCGAGAACCCGATCATCAACCAGGTGGTCTTCGAGGGGAACTCGGCCCTCAAGGAAGACAAGCTGAAGGACGAGGTCCAGATCCGTCCGCGCGGCATCTTCACCCGCGCCAAGGTCCAGGCCGACGTCCAGCGCATCATCGAGCTGTATCGCCGTTCGGGCCGCATCTCGGCGACCGTGACGCCCAAGGTGGTCGAGCTGCCGCAAAAGCGCGTCGACCTGGTGTTCGAGATCAACGAAGGCCCCAAGAGCGGCGTGCTGGGCGTCAACTTCCTGGGCAACGTCGAATATTCGGACAACGACCTGAAGGACGTCATCGTCACCAAGGAGTCGCACTGGTACAAATTCCTGACCAGCAACGACAACTACGATCCCGACCGGATCGAGTACGACCGCGAGCAGCTGCGCAAGTTCTACCGCAACCGCGGCTATTTCGACTTCCGTGTCGTGGCCTCGGTGGCCGAGCTGGCCACCGACAAGAACGGCTTCGCGGTCACCTACACGATCGACGAAGGCCCCAAGTACAAGTTCGGCAAGGTCACGGTCGAAACCGAGCTGAAGAAGCTGGACGGCAACCTGCTGGCCCAGATCCTGCCGATCCGCGCCGGCCAGCTGTACGAAGACGAGAAGATCGAGCAGGCCACCGACGCCCTGACCTTCGCGGCGGGCGCGGCCGGCTTCGCCTTCGTCGACGTGCGCCCGCGCTACGTGCCCAACCACGAGAACAACACCGTGGACGTGGTGTTCTCGGTGCGTGAAGGCCCGCGGGTCTATGTCGACCGGATCGACATCGTCGGCAACACCCGCACGCTGGACTATGTGGTGCGCCGCGAACTGGAAGTGGCCGAGGGCGACGCCTACAACCGCGTCCTGGTCGACCGTTCGAAGAACCGTGTCCGCGCCCTGGGCTTCTTCAAGGACGTCAACATCGAGGAAGTGCCCGGCGCCCAGCCCGACCGCACGACCCTGCGGGTCAAGACCGAGGAGCAGCCGACGGGCGAGCTGTCGTTCAGCGCCGGCTACAGCTCGGTCGACAAGGTGGTGCTGGACGTCGGGATCACCGAGCGCAACTTCCGCGGTCGCGGCCAGAACCTGCGGGCCCGAGTCTCTGTCGGTTCGCTGCGCCAGCAGATCGACTTCGGCTTCACCGAGCCGCGTTTCCTGGGCCGCGATCTGCGCGCGGGCCTGGACCTGTACTCCTATCGCTATGACCTGAGCGACTACGCCGCCTACGACACGGAATCGACCGGCGGCACGCTGCGCCTGGGCTTCCCGCTGACTCAGAACGCCTCGATGGGTCTGCGCTACCAGCTCCGGCAGGACAAGGTGAGCGTGGCGGACAACCTCTGCGCCAGTGGTTCGGTGTCCGACATCCTCTGCTTGCAGCGCGGCTCCTACATGACCTCGCTGTTCGGCTACAACCTGCGGATCGACAAGCGCAACGACCCGATCCAGCCGACCCGCGGCTGGTTCGCCGACCTGAGCCAGGATCTGGCCGGCTTCGGCGGCGACGTGAAGTACCTGAAGACCGAGACCGACGCCGGTTGGTATTGGGGCTTCAACAAGGACTTCATCTTCAGCGCCACCGGCTCGGCGGGCTATATCGAAGGGTGGGGCGGCGACAACATCCGCATCAACGACCGCTTCTATAAGGGCGGTTCGTCGTTCCGCGGCTTCGAGATCGCCGGTATCGGCCCGCGCGACACCACCACGCAGAGCAGCGCCCTGGGCGCCAAGCTGTATGCGATCGGCACGTTCGAATTGACGGTTCCGACCTTCCTGCCCGAGCAATACGGGATCAAGGCGGCGCTGTTCAGCGACTTCGGCACGGCCGGCCAGTTGGACGACGTCGATCGTCTGACCGCGGGCGGCAGCGTCAATCCGAACATCAAGGACGACCTGGGCCTGCGGGCCTCGGCGGGTCTGAGCATCGACTGGAAATCGCCCATGGGCCCCATCCGGTTCGATTTCAGCCATATTCTCGCTAAAGACAGCTACGACAGGACCGAAACCTTCCGGTTCTCCACCTCCACAAGGTTCTAATCAGCATGACCTCCAAGTTCCTAGCCGCGACCGTTTCGGGTCTGGCCGCTCTCGCCACGGCGTCGGGCGCCTTCGCCCAGGCCACGCCTCCGACGGCTCCGGCCGCGCCGCCGGTCACCCACGGCGCGCCGATCGCCGGCGTCTGCATCTTCTCGAGCCAGGGCGCCGTCGCCCGCTCGCAGGTCGGCAAGGCCGTCGACGCCCGCCTGAAGACCATCATCTCGCAGGTCAACGCCGAGCTGACCGCCGAGCGCACCAGCCTGGACAATGACGCCAAGGCCCTGGACGCCAAGAAGGCCACCCTCGACCAGAGCGCCCTGGAACAGCAGGCCGCCGCCCTGCAGGTGCGCGCCAACGCCTGGCAGCGTAAGGGCCAGCTGCGCCAGCGCGAGGTCGAGGCCACCGAGCAGAAGCAACTGGCTCGCGTCTACCAGGAACTGGACCCGGCCATCCGCCAGGCCTACCAGGCCAAGACCTGCTCGATCCTGATCGAGCGGGAATCGGTCCTGCTGGGCAACCCGGCCATGGACATCACCGACTCCGTCGTCGCCGCCGTGGACGCCCGCATCAAGACCCTGACCTTCGATCGCGAACGTCTGGACCAAGCGGCTCCGGGGGCTCAAGCTCTCCAGCCGACGACTCCCAAGAAGTAGTCGAGTCGGCTCGGGCATGACGCCCGAGCCGCTCCCGAGAGGACCGATGCCGGACCCGCGCTTTTTCGAAGACCTGGGTCCGGCGACCCTCGCGGAACTGGCCAGCCTGAGCGGTGCTCGGCTGGCCGATCCGGCCGACGGCCGTCACCTGATCTCGCATGTGGCGCCGCTCGAGAGCGCCGGCGCGGGCGCCGTCACCTTCCTGTCCGACCCCAAGCGCCTGGCCGATCTGGCCTGCCTGAAGGGCGCGACCTGTTTTCTGCGGCCCGAACAGGCGGCGCAAGCCCCGGCCGGCTGCATTCTGCTGCTGACAAGCCATCCGCAGGCGGCCTGGGCGGCGGCGGCGAGGCGGCTGCACGCCCCGCGCCGTCACGACGGGTCGCAGCACGTCCATCCCGACAGCGTGCTGGAGGCGGGCGTGACCGTGTCCCCCGGCGTAGTCATCGGCCAGGGCGCGCGAATCGGTCGGGGAACCTATCTGGCCCCGGGCGTGACGATCGGACCGGGCGTGACGGTGGGCCGCGACTGCCGGATCGGGGCCAACGCCGTTATCGGTTTCGCCCTGATCGGCGATCGGGTGTCGATCCACGCCGGGGCGGTGATCGGCGAGGCCGGATTCGGCGCGGCCGGCGGGCCTGCGGGCGTCGTCGACCTGCCCCAGCTGGGCCGGGTCATTCTGCAGGACGGGGTGACGATCGGCGCCAACAGCTGCGTGGATCGGGGCGCCTTCGGCGATACGACCATCGGCGAGAACACCAAGATCGACAATCTCGTCCATGTCGCCCACAACGTCCGGCTCGGTCGCAACTGCGTCGCCGCCGCCTTCACGGGCATTTCCGGCAGCACCGTGGTCGGCGACGGGGTCGCGTTCGGCGGGAAGGCCGGCGTGGCCGATCACCTGACGGTCGGCGCGGGCGCCCAGATCGGCGCCTCGGCGTCGGTCTTCAAGGACGTGCCGGCCGGCGAAACATGGACTGGGTTTCCGGCGCGACCGCTCAAGCGGTGGCTCCGAGAGACCGCATGGCTGTCGCGCAAGGCGGGCGGCCGGGGAACCAAGGGGCTAGAATGAGCCAATCGAAAGTCGAAGAGGTCCTGGCCAATATCGACATCGCCGAGATCCTCAACCGGATCCCGCACCGCTATCCGTTCCTGCTGGTCGACCGGGCCGAGGCGTATCGCCCGCACCAGTCGATCGTCGGGATCAAGTGCGTGACGATCAACGAGCCGTTCTTCCAGGGCCATTTCCCCGGCAATCCGGTGATGCCCGGCGTGCTGATCATCGAGGCGCTGGCCCAAACGGGCGCGGTGCTGATGAGCAAGTCGCTCGAGGTCGACACCGAGGGCAAGACCATCTTCTTCATGTCGGTCGACAACGCCCGCTTCCGCACGCCCGTGCGCCCCGGCGACGTGATCCGCATGGAGGTCGAGGTGACCCGCGCCCGCTCCAGCATCTTCAAGTTCAAGGGCGTGGCCAAGGTCGGCGACAAGGTGGCCGCCGAGGCCGAGTTCGCGGCCATGGTGGTGGAGACGCCCAAGGCATGACCCAGATCCATCCGACCGCCATCGTTTCGCCCGGCGCCCAGCTGGGACAGGACGTCGAGATCGGCCCGTTCTGCACCGTGGGACCCCAGGTCCAGCTGGGCGACGGCGTGCGGCTGGTCTCGCACGCGGTGATCGAGGGCGCGACCCAGGTCGGGGCGGGCACGACCGTCCATCCGTTCGCGGTGCTGGGCGGCGCGCCGCAGCACCTGGCCCATAAGGGCGAGGACACCCGCCTGGTGATCGGCGAACGCAACATCATCCGCGAGCATGTCACCATGCATGCCGGCACGGTGGGCGGCGGCGGCGTGACCAAGGTCGGCTCCGACAGCCTCTATATGGTCGGCGCCCACGTGGCCCACGACTGCATCGTCGGTGACCGCGTGACCTTCGCCAACAACGCCACCCTGGGCGGTCACGTGGTGATCGGTGACTTCGTGTTCATGGGCGGGTTGTGCGCCGTCCACCAGTTCACCCGCATCGGCCGCTACTCGTTCGTCGGCGGCGGCGGGGTGGTGACCAAGGACATCATCCCGTACGGCTCGGTGTGGGGCAACCATGCCCACCTGGAGGGTCTGAATCTGGTCGGCCTCAAGCGGCGGGGCTTCAGCCGCGAGGCGATCAACGCCCTGCGCGCCGCCTACCGCCTGCTGTTCGCCGACGAAGGCACCTTCCAGGAGCGCCTGGACGACGTGGCCGAGGCCCATGCCGGCACGCCCGAGGTGATGGAGATCGTCGAGTTCATCCGCTCGGAGGCCAACAGACCCCTGTGCCTGCCCGAGCGCGAAGTCTAGGAGGGGCCGTGCGCAAGCTTGGTCTGATCGCCGGCGGCGGTTCTCTGCCGGTGGAGCTGGCGGCTCATTGCGAGGCGGCCGGCCGGCCGTTCGCGGTGATGCGCCTGAAGTCGTTCGCCCAGCCGGTGCTGGCCCGCTATCCGGGTGTCGAGGTCGGGCTGGGCGAGTTCGGCAAGGTGTTCAAGGCGCTGCGGGCCGAGGGCTGCGAGGCCGTCTGCTTCGCCGGCGTCGTCGATCGTCCCGACTTCTCGACCATCAAGCCGGACCTGCGCGGCCTGACCGTGATCCCGGGCCTGATCAGCGCCGCCCGCAAGGGCGACGACGCCCTGCTGCGCCGCCTGCTGGACGAGTTCGAAAAGGAAGGCTTCGCGATCGAGGGCGCCCACGAGGTGCGGGGCGAGATGACCCTGCCGCGCGGCGCCCTGGGCAAGCATGCGCCCAAGGAAATCCATGTCGCCGACATGGATCGCGCCCTCGACGTGGCGCGGGCCATCGGCGCGCTGGACGTGGGGCAGGGCGCCGTGGTCTGCGATGGCCTGGTCCTGGCGGTCGAGGCCCAGGAGGGCACGGACGCCATGCTGCGCCGGGTCGCAGACCTGCCTCAGGCCATTCGCGGCAACGCCGAGGCCCCGCGCGGCGTGCTGGCCAAGGCCCCAAAGCCGATCCAGGAAACCAAGGTCGACCTGCCCACCATCGGCGTGGCCACGATCCAGCGCGCGGCCCGCGCTGGTTTGGCCGGGGTGGTCGGCGAGGCCGGTCGCCTGCTGATCGTCGATCGCGAGCAGGTCATCGCCTGCGCCGACGACCTGGGCCTGTTCGTGTACGGGGTCGAACCACGGGTCGACGGATGAGCCCGGGGAACCGGCCGCTGACCGTGATGCTGGTGGCGGCCGAGGCCTCGGGCGACGCCCTGGGCGCCAGGCTGGCCCGGGGGCTGCGCGAGCGGCTGGGCGGCGACAAGGTGCGCTTCGTCGGCGTGGGCGGCGCCAAGATGGCCGCCGAGGGCGTCCAGAGCCCGTTCGACATCGCCCAGTTGTCCATCCTCGGCATCGTGGAGAGCCTGAAGGCCTATCCGCGCGCCATGGCCCGGCTGAAGGACACCCTGGCCCTGGCGGCCCGCGAAAAGCCCGACGTGGCGGTGCTGATCGACAGCTGGGGCTTCAACATTCGCCTGGCCAAGGCGCTGCGGAAGCAGGACCCCGGCCTGCCGCTGGTCAAATACGTCGCCCCCCAGGTCTGGGCCTATCGCGCCCAGCGCGCCCAGGACCTGGCCGGGGCCGTGGACCTGCTGCTGTCGATCCAGCCGATGGACAAGCCGTTCTTCGACGCGGTCGACCTGCCCAGCGTGTTCGTCGGCAATTCGGCCCTGGCCCACGACTTCAGCCAGGCCGACCCGGCCAGGCTGCGCGCCACGATCGGCGCCGCGCCCGGCGAGCCGATCCTGCTGGTGCTGCCGGGCAGCCGCCCGTCCGAGATCCAGCGGGTCCTGCCGCCGTTCGAGGACGCCGTGCGCCGCCTCAAGGCCCAGCGGCCGGATCTGCACGTCGTCGTGCCCGCCGCCTCGACGGTGGCCGCCAGCGTCAAGGCGCGGGTCGCGGCCTGGCCGTTCCGGGCTCACGTCATTGAGGACGAGGCGCTGAAGGACGACGCCATGGTCGCCGGCACGGTCGCCCTGGCCTGCAGCGGCACGGTGACCACCGAACTGGCCCTGGCCGGTTGCCCGATGGTGGTCGGCTACGTCACCGGCAAGATCACCTACGCCCTGCTGAAGTCGATGTTCAAGCCGCGCTGGGTGACCCTGTTCAACATCGCCGCCGACGACACGGTCGCGCCCGAGCTGCTGCAGGACGCCTGCACGGGCCAGGCCCTGGCCGCCGAGGTCGCCCGGCGGCTGGACGATCCGTCCCTGCGCACGGCCCAGGTCGCCGCCCAGAACGCCGCCCTGGACAAGATGGGGCGCGGCATGCCCGATCCTTCCGAGGCGGCGGCTTCGGCGCTGCTGGACTTCCTGAGGGCGCGCGGCCGGGCCGTCTAGGCGGTGTCATCCCCTGAGCGTTAAGCAAGCCTTTAAGATCCGCTTCACGGCTCTCGGCTAGGTTGGGACTCCTGGCGATCCTCTCGTCGCCGGCTGGAGCCCTGGCGTGACGATCTTTTCGGTCGCCCCTTTGTCGCCCCTGACGCCGTCCGCCCCCGTCAGTCGGGCCGACCAGGCGGCCGAGGCGCTCGCCCGGATCGCGGTCATCCAGACGGTCGAGACCCTGGGCGCGATGATTGACCAATCCCAGTCCCAGCCCCAGGGCGACCTGGCCCACCTTGCCAAGGACGCCGTGGGCGAGGGCGAGGCGGGGCGCGTCAAGGCCGCTGAGGCCCGCGCCGTCGCCGCAGGACCCGAAGCCCAGGTCGAAACCCCCGCTCGCGCGGTCGCCGTCGCGGCAGGCCGCGCCGCCGCCCGCCAGGCCGGCCTGGCGCCCCTGATGGCCGACATGGTCCAAGCCGCCGCCGAGCCCGACACCCCGCGCCAGGTCAAGGCGGCCATCGCCCAGGTCATGGCCCTGGGCGCGCGGATGGACGGCCAGATCAGCGGTCCGGAGATCCGCCAGGCCTTGCAGCGCTCCGGCCTGTTCCTGGAGGCGCGGCTGGCGACCGTCGCCGACGGCCTGCCGCCGCGCCCGCAGACCGGCACCCTGACCGCGCCGCCCAGGGTCGTCCCGACCCCAACGCCCAACAGCGACCTGAAGGCCGCGCTGCTGGTGTTCCGCGAAGTGGTGAAATCCTGGGCCGACGCCCTGCCGCCGATGGCCGCCCAGGCAGGTCCTACACTGAACGCCACGGCCGGCGCCGCGACGCCGGGCCCGGCGGCCACGGCGGCGGCCTCCTCGGCTCAACTGGTCGATCACGGCGCATCGCGGCCCCTGACCGCTGCGGCCTCATCGACCCCAAGTCCGGCGGGCCCGTCTTCCAACCCCATGGCCGTCGATCCGGAAGGTCCCCCCCTGGCCGCGGTTCCGACCCGCGACGCTGGCTCGCCGATCGCCAGGCCGCCCGGCGGCTGGCCGAACGTCAACGCGCCGTCGCAGGCCGCCCGTCCGGCCCCCGCGCCGCAACCGCCGCCCTTGCCGGCCTTCGGGGCCATCGTGGCCGACGACTTTCCCGCCATGCCCCTGGCGGCCCCGCGCGCGGCCTCCGCGGCGGTGATGGCCTATGGCGGACCCGAGGTCGCGCCCGGTCCGCCCGCCCAGACCCCGCCGCCCTATGCCGGCGCCCCGACCCACGCCCAGGCCGCCGCCCAGCCGGGCCGGCCGGCCGGCGCGGGACCCCACGCCGTCGCCCAGCGCCTGCTGGCCGAGACCGGCGCGGCCCTGGCCCGCACCGAACTGCTGCAGATCGCCTCGCTGCCGGAGCCGTCGGTCGCCGGCCGGCCGGTGGAGGAGCACGGTCAGCGCTGGGTGTTCGACATGCCGTTCATGACCCCGCAGGGGCCCGCCGCCGCCCAGTTCGAGATCAGCCGCGACATCTATCGCGACGGGGGCGGTTCGGGCGGGGAGGGCGGCCGCGGCCTAGGCCGCACCTGGCGCGCCCGTTTCTCGCTGGACGTCGAGCCCATGGGCCCGGTCCACGCCCAGGTGGCCTTGACCGGCGATCGGGCCCGGGTCTCTCTGTGGGCCGAGCGCCCGGCCGCCATGGCCCGGCTGCGGGTTGGCGAGGAGCGCCTGGGCAGCGCCCTGCGCGAGGCGGCCCTGGAGCCCGAAATCGCCTTCCACGCCGGCCAGCCGCGCGCCCCCGCCGCCGCGCCGGGACAGTTCCTGGACCAGGCGACATGAGAGGGGCCACATGACCGGCGCGATCCGCTCCGTCGGGCCGCGCATCGCCGTGGCCCTGCAGTACGAGGAGCCCAACGCCCCGCGCGTGGTCGCCTCCGGCCGCGGCTGGGTCGGCGACAAGATCATCGAGACCGCCCGCGAGCACGGCGTGCCGATCGAGGAGAACCCCGCCCTGGCCCAGGCCCTGTCGACCATCGAGCTCGACGAGGAGATCCCCGAGGCGCTCTACGTCGCCGTCGCCGAGATCCTGGGCTTCATCCTGCGGTCCGCCGAGGGGCGGTAAAGAAAAAGGCCCCGCTTTCGCGAGGCCTCTTCCAGTTCAGCGACGCCGAAGCGCTCAGCCGCGCTTGTCGACGGGCACGTAGTCGCGTTGCGTCGCGCCCGTATAGAGCTGGCGCGGGCGGCCGATCTTGCGCGAGGGGTCCTCGAACATTTCCTTCCACTGGCTGATCCAGCCGACGGTGCGGGCCAGGGCGAACAGCACGGTGAACATGTTGGTCGGGAAGCCCATCGCCCGCAGGGTGATGCCCGAATAGAAGTCGATGTTCGGGTAGAGCTTGCGGTCGATGAAGAACGGATCGCTGAGGGCCACCTTCTCCAGCTCCATGGCCACGTGCAGCAGCGGGTCGTTGATCCCCAGCTGCTCCAGCACCTCGTAGCAGGTCTTCTGCATGACCTTGGCGCGCGGATCGAAGTTCTTGTACACGCGGTGGCCGAAGCCCATCAGCTTGTACTTGCGGTCCTTCACGCCCTGCACATAGGCGGGGATGTTCTCGACCGAGCCGATCTCCTCCAGCATCTCCAGGGCTTCCTGGTTGGCGCCGCCGTGCGACGGGCCCCAGAGGCAGGCGATGCCGGCGGCGATGCAGGCGAACGGGTGGGCGCCCGACGAGCCGGCCAGGCGGACGGTCGAGGTCGAGGCGTTCTGCTCGTGGTCGGCGTGCAGGATGAAGATGCGGTCCATGGCGCGGGTCAGGACGGGGTTGGGGACCCAGTCCTCGGCCGGCACCGAGAAGCACATGCGCAGGAAGTTTTCCGAGTAGCTCAGCTCGTTGCGCGGCGTCACGAACGGACGGCCCTGCGAGTACTGGAAGGCGCGCGCGGCGATGGTCGGCATCTTGGCGATCAGGCGATGGGCGCTGATCTCGCGCTGCTTGGGATCATCGACGTTCAGGCTGTCGGCGTAGAAGGCCGACAGGGCGCCGACCGCGCCGGTCATCACCGCCATCGGGTGGGCGTCGCGGCGGAAGCCCTGGAAGAAGCTATCGAACTGGGCGTGCAGCATCGTGTGGTAGGTGATGTTGCGTTCGAACTTGGCGAATTCGTCGGCCGTCGGCAGTTCGCCGTTCAGCAGCAGGTGGCAGACTTCCAGGAACGAGGACTTCTCGGCCAGCTGGTCGATCGGATAGCCGCGGTGCAGCAAAATGCCGGCGTCGCCGTCGATATAGGTGATCTTGCTCTCGCACGACGCCGTCGAGGTGAAGCCCGGATCGAAGGTGAAGTGGTCGGAGTCGCCGTACAGTTTCCGCACGTCGAGGACGTCCGGACCCGTGCTGCCCTTGAGGATCGGCAGATCGTAGTTCTTGTCGCCGATCGTCAGCGTGGCTTTGTCGGTCATGCGAGAGACCCCTTCAATGATGGAACGATCAGTCCAGTTTTGATTTCGCGGTTGCGTTATAGCGCCTCATGCGCGCGACGCCAGGGCGTCGTCAAGGCGCCCCAGAGACTCGTCGCGGCCCAGGGCGGCCATGATCTTGTTCAGGTCCGGCGCCTGGGAGCCGCCGGTGAGGATGCCGCGCAGCGACGGCCCGAACTTGCCAAAGCCCACGCCCTCCGATTCGGCGAAGGATTTCAACAGGGTCTCCAGCTCCGACACGCCCCAGACCGGCGCCGCGGCCAGCTGGGCGCGCAGGCGGCACAGCCGTTCCACGGTCTCGTCGGTCAGTTGCTTGACGGTCTTTTCCTCCAGGGCCAGCGGACGCACCTTCAGCGCGAAGGCGCAGTGCTCGGCCAACTCCAGGATGGTCTTGGCGCCTTCCTTGACCTGCGGGACGACCGCCAGCAGGCGCGCGGCGGCGTCGGCCGGCAGCGGCGCCTTCTGGGCCTGCAGGGCCTTCAGGGTCAGGTCGGCCAGGCGGTCGTCCTGCGCCACGCGCAGGTGCTGGCCGTTGATGAAGTTCAGCTTGGCCCAGTCCAGGCGGGCGGGCGCCTTGACCACGTCCTTGACGTCGAACCAGCTGATCGCCTGCTCGTCGGTGAACACCTCGTCGTCGCCATGGCCCCAGCCCAGGCGCGCCAGGTAGTTGCGCATGCCCTCGGGGATGTAGCCCATGTCGGCGAACTCGCCGACGGCCTGGGCGCCGTGGCGCTTGGAAAGCTTGGCGCCGTCGGGGCCGTGGATCAGCGGAATGTGGCCGAAGGCCGGCAGGGCCCAGTCGTTGGCCTGGTAGATCAGGGTCTGGCGGGCGGCGTTGTTCAGGTGGTCGTCGCCGCGGATCACGTGGGTGACGCCCATGTCGTGGTCGTCGACCACCACGGCCAGGTTGTAGGTCGGCGCCCCGTCCGCCCGCAGCAGGACCAGGTCGTCCAGGTCGGCGTTGTTGAAGGTCACCGGACCCTTGACTAGGTCGTCGACCAGGGTCGTGCCCTCAGTCGGCCCCTTGAAGCGGATGACGTGCGGCAGGCTGGGATCGGCGGGCGGCGGGGCGTCGCGCCAGGGCGAGCGCAGGGCCGGCCCGCCGGCCCGGGCGGCCTCGCGGGCCGCGGCCAGCTCCTCGACGGTCATCCAGCAGCGATAGGCGCGGCCGGCGGCCAGCATCTGCTGCACGACCTCGCGGTGGCGGTCGGCGCGGCTGTACTGGAAGACCACTTCGTCGTCGGACTTCAGGCCCAGCCAGTCCAGCCCTTCGAAGATGGCGGCGACGGCGGCCTCGGTCGAACGCTCGCGATCTGTGTCTTCAACGCGAACAAGGAACTTTCCACCCGTATGGCGTGCATATAACCAGTTGAACAGCGCGGTGCGCGCGCCGCCGATGTGCAGGAAGCCGGTCGGCGACGGGGCGAAGCGGGTGACGACGCCGGAAGCGGGCGAGGGGGATTGGGTCATCGGGATCAAGGCTGACGAACTGGAGGCCACGGCCGTGGCGAGGACGTCACCGGACGCATCCGGTGGCTGGGCGGCGCGTCTTAGCACGCGGATTCGCGCCCGTCCTAGCGTGGGAGCGGTAACAGCTTCACTGATCGGCGAGATCGACGCCAATCGCGAGCGCTGGATGCTGTGGGCGCCGGTGGCGTTCGGCCTGGGGGCGGCCGGTTACCTGGAGCTGAGGGCCGAACCGTCCTGGGCGCTGCTGGCCGGACTGGCGGCGGGACTGGCGATTCTGGCGGTCCTGGCCGGGCGGCGCCTGGCCCGGGGTTCGGGCGCGGGATTGTCGGTGTTCCTGGTCCTGGCGGCCTTCCTGGCGGCGGGGGCGCTGGCCGGCAAGGTCCGCTCGCACGCGGTCGCCGCGCCGATCCTGGCGGGCGAGCGGGCGGTGATGACGATCGACGGTTTCGTGGTCGATGTGATCAGCCCCGGGGCCGGCGGGCCGCGCCTGCTGGTCGCGCCGGTCCGGATCAGCCGCCTGGCGCCGGAGGACACGCCCAAGCGGGTGCGGGTGACCGTCGAGGCCGAGGACCTGCCCGCGCCGGGCCAGGCGATCCGCCTGCGGGCCATGCTGGGGCCGCCGCCGCCGCCGGCCGCGCCGGGCGCCTACGACTTCGCCCGCGACGCCTGGTTCCATGGCGTGGGCGGCGTCGGTTTCGCGATCGGCGGGGCCGAGCCGGTCGTGCTGGACCCGCCGCCGTGGCGGCTGCGGGCGGCCATGGCGGTCAATGCCTTCCGCTGGCCCCTGGCCAGTCGCATCGTCCAGGACATGGGCGTCGCGCGCGGCGGCATCGCCGCGGCCATGGTCACCGGCCACGAGGCCTGGATCACCCCGGAGCAGACCGACGCCATGCGCGCCTCGGGCCTGGCCCACATCCTGTCGATCTCGGGCCTGCACATGGCCATCGTCGGCGGCTTCGCGTTCGGCCTGGTGCGGCTGCTGATCGCCGCCTGGCCGTGGGCGGCGCTGCGGGTCCCGGGCAAGAAGGTCGCGGCCCTGGCCGGCCTGGCCGCCGTCGGGACCTATCTGGTCATTTCCGGCGCGCCGCCGCCGGCCCTGCGGGCGGCGATCACCGCCACGGTGGCCTTCGCCGCCATCCTGTTCGACCGCCAGGCCATCACCCTGCACGGCCTGGCGGTGGCGGCCCTGATCATCCTGCTGGTCCAGCCCGAGTCCGCCGGCGCGCCGGGCTTCCAGATGTCGTTCGCCGCCACCGCCGCCCTGGTGGCGCTGTCCGAGGCCTGGCCGCGTCCGGTGCGCGAGATCTCGGCGCCGTGGTGGATCCGCGCCATCCAGGGTTCGCTGAGCTGGCTGGCGGTCAGTATCGGCGCCAGCTTCGTGGCCGGCATGGCCACCGGGCCGTTCGCCATGCAGCACTTCAACCGCGTGGCCGTCTGGGGGCTGCCGGCCAACCTCCTGGTCGCGCCGCTGTCGTCGTTCGTGATCATGCCGTTCCTGGCGCTGGGCGCGGCGCTGGAGCCGTTCGGCCTGGGCGGACCGTTCCTGGCGATCGCCGGCTGGGGCATCGCGGCGATGATGGGGATCGCCGACGGCTTCGCCAGCGCCGGCGGCGCCCAGCGGGTGGTGGCCAGCGGCCCGCCGTTCACCCTGGCCCTGGCCTTCGTCGGCCTGATGCTGCTGTGCCTGTGGCGCGGCCGCCTGCGCTGGCTGGGCGCGCCCCTGGCCCTGGCGGTGGCCCTGTGGCCGCGCGCGGCGCCGCCCGACGTCTGGATCGCCCCGGATGGGACCACGGCGGCCGTGCGCCAGGGCCGCGAAGCGGTGCTGCTGCGTCCGGACGCCCGCCGGTTTGGAGCCGAGCTATGGGGCCGCCGCCGGGGCCTGAGCGTGCCGGAGAGCGCCGCGCCCAGTCCGCTCTACGCCTGTGACCGGCGATCCTGCGTCCCAGCAGCCGGCGCGCCCGTCGCCCTGGCCCTGTCGTGGAGCAAGGCCGCGCCGGACGCCGACGGTTTGGCGGCGATGTGCGCGGGGGCCGAGATCGTCGTCCTGCGCGGCGCCGCGCCGGCCGTTCCGCCGGCCTGCCGCGACCGCATCGTGCTCGACGCCGACGACTTCGCGGCCAACGGGGCGGCCGAGCTCTATCGGCGCGGCGACGAATGGTGGATCGTCTGGGCCCAGCCGCTGCGGGGCGTGCGGCCCTGGACCGGCGTTTCGGAGCGCTAGGCGTGCTGAAGGTGTGGGGCCGGCGCGGTTCGGTCAATGTCCGGAAGGCGCCGTGGCGGGCCTGCTGAGCCGAGCGGCGCGTCGGGCGTTTAGGAGCGGAACGACGGAAGGAGACGATCATGGAGCGACAGGGCGGATGCGCATGCGGAGCGGTGCGCTATGTCGCGACCGGCGGGCCGTTGCGGGTGGGGCTGTGCCACTGCCTGACCTGCCGCAAGCGCCACGGTGCGCCGTTCAACGCCTTTGCGGCCTTCCGGTCGGACAGGGTGCGGATCGAAGGGCGGGCCTCGATCTGGGCCGGCGCCGAGCACGGCCTGCTGCACGGCTGCGCGGTTTGTGGTTCGCCGCTGTTCTGGACGGCGGCCTCCTGGCTGGAGAACGGGGAGGGCGACGGCGAGATCGAGATCCACCTGGGCGGGCTGGACGAGGTGGGCCAGTTCACGCCGCAATACGAGGTCTGGGTGAAGCGGCGCGAACCCTGGCTGCCGCCGCTGAACGTGCCGCAGTATGTGGAGAACCGGCCGGCGGGGATGGCGAGTTAGAAGGGCCACCGCCGCAGGCCCCCTCCGGCCCTCCGGGCCACCTCCCCCAAGGGGGGAGGATCTACGCGGCGTGCTGCTCCCCCTCTGGGGGAGCTGTCGCGTAGCGACTGAGGGGGTCTTCACCCCCTAGTGATATCGCCGGATCAGCCCCACCAGCTTGCCCTGCACCTCGACCTGGTCGGGACCGAAGATGCGGGTTTCGTACTTGGGGTTGGCGGCTTCCAGAGCGATCGAGCCGCCCTTCTTGCGCAGGCGCTTGAGGGTGGCTTCCTCGCCGACCAGGGCCACGACGATCTCGCCGCTGTTGGCCGTGTCGCCCTTGCGGATGATCACATAGTCGCCGTCGAGGATGCCGGCCTCGATCATCGAGTCGCCCTGCACCTCGAGCACATAGTGCTCGCCGGCGCCCAGCATGGTCTCGGGCACGGGCAGGCGCTCGCGTTCGTGCTGGATGGCGTCGATCGGCGTGCCGGCGGCGATGCGGCCCAGGATCGGCAGCTCGCGGCTGTTGTCGGCGGCGATCGGCGCGGGCGCGGCCGGCGGCTGGCCGCCGCCTTCCAGCACCTGCGGCTTGAACGTGCCGCGGCCCTTGGGCGGGGCCGCCGCCGTGGCCTGCTGCGGCAGCTTGACCACCTCCAGCGCCCGAGCCCGGTGGGCCAGGCGGCGGATGAAGCCGCGCTCCTCCAGCGCCGTGATCAGCCGGTGGATGCCCGACTTGGACGCCAGGTCCAGCGCCTCCTTCATCTCGTCGAAGGAGGGGGAGACGCCAGTCTCCTTGATCCGTTCGTGGATGAACATCAGCAGCTCGTGCTGCTTGCGCGTGAGCATGTCCGGCCTCGCCAGTCGTCGCGGAACAAACCGCAAACCTCTGTGAATGTTCTCTAGGTGTTCTTCGTTGATGTCAAGTTAACGGTGTTCGCCGGTCGAACGGGCGATTTCCTCAAGAAATTCAGGACTCGGGCGGGGTGCGCGCGGGGGAGCTTCCGCGACCCTGGCGAATCGAAGGCGTCGCAGCCGCCGCGATGGGGCCGAAAGGGAACTGAGCCAAGATGGGGTGGCCTGGGCGCGCCGGCCGGGCTAACACCCGTGCATGGCACGCAACAAGCAAAGCGCTGAACTAGAGATCGAGGTCGATGGAGAGCCCTACGTCTGGCGGCTCCATCGCCAGCCCGGGTGGTCCAGCGACGCGCCGGTGCGCCACGGCATGGCGATCGCCGTGCGTCACCAGGAGGGACAGCGCGAGGCCGTGGTCGAGTTTCCGCCGGGCCCTCAGCCCCGGTACGGCGCGCCATTGCTGAAGGCCTCGCAGATCGATCCCAAGCTCGTGAGGAACGCCATCGCTTCCGCCATCGCGGCGGGATGGGACCCGCTGTCGCGAGGCAAGACGGTCGCCATCGTCGTGGACGCCACCGGCGCTTGACGGACTTGCGCCGGTGAACGCGCCGATGCCGAGGCTCTAGACGCGCTCTAGCCCAGCAGCGCCCGCGTCGCCGCCGCCACGTCGGCCTGGCGCATCAGGCTCTCGCCGACCAGCATGGCCTTGGCGCCGGTCGCCTCCATGCGCACCACGTCGTCATGGACGAACAGGCCGCTTTCCGTGACCAGCAGGGCGTCCCTGGGGGCCTGGACGGCCAGGCGCTCGGTGACGGCCAGGTCGACCACGAAGCTCTTGAGGTCGCGGTTGTTGATCCCGACCAGGGTCGCGCCCAGCTTGGCGGCCCGCGCCATCTCGGTCTCGTCGTGCACCTCGACCAGGGCGTCCATGGAGAGCCGCTCGGCCTCGGCCATCAGGTCGGCGGCCAGGGCGTCGTCGATCATCGCCAGGATCACCAGGATGGCGTCGGCGCCCAGGGCGCGGCTCTCGGCGACCTGCCAGGGATCGACCAGGAAGTCCTTGCGGATGCAGGGCAAGGCGACCGCGGCGCGGGCGTCGATCAGGTAGCCGTCGGCGCCCTGGAAGCTGGGGCCGTCGGTCAGGATCGACAGGCAGGAGGCTCCGCCCTCGGCATAGGCGCGGGCCAGGGCGGGCGGATCGAAGTCGGCGCGGATCAGGCCCTTGGACGGCGAGGCCTTCTTGATCTCGGCGATCAGGGCCAGCCGGCCCGGCGCGTGACCGGCCTCGAGCGCGGCCTTGAAGCCGCGCGGGCTGCTGGCCGCGCGGGCGGCGGCGTCGACCTGGGCGAACGAGCGCCGGCGCTTGCGGTCGGCCACGTCCTCGCGCTTGTAGGCGGCGATCCTGGCGAGGATGTCGGTCATGCGGCGGCTTCCGAATTGGTGGCGGCGACCAAGCCGGCCAGGGCCGCCTTGGCCCGGCCGTCGTCGAGCACGGCGCCGGCCAGGTCGACGCCCTCGCGCAGGGTCTCGACCTTGTCGGCCACCAGGAAGGCGGCCGCGGCGTTGAGCAGGACGATGTCGCGGTACGGACCGCGCGCGCCGTCCAGCAGGGCGGTCAGGGCGGCGGCGTTGTAGGCGGGCTCGCCGCCGGTGATGTCGGCCAGGGCGGCGCGGGGCAGGCCCACGGCCTCGGGGGTGATGGTGAACAGCCGCACGGCGCCGTCGCGCCATTCGGCGACCTCGGTCTCGCCGGTGGTGGTCAGCTCGTCCATGCCGGCCCCGTGCACCGACCAGGCGCGCTCGGCCCCCAGGGCGCCCAGGGCCTTGGCCACCGGCTCGACGAAGCGGTGGGCCGAGACGCCCACGACCTGGCGCCGGGCGCCGGCCGGGTTGGTCAGCGGGCCCAGCAGGTTGAAGATGGTGCGGAAGCCCAGCTGCTGGCGGATCGGCGAGACGTGCTTCATCGCCCCGTGGTGCGCCTGGGCGAACAGGAAGCAGATGCCGGCCGTGTCGAGCGCCTGGCGCTGCTGGGCCAGGCTGGCGTCGATATTGACCCCCAGGGCGGCCAGGACGTCGGCGGTGCCGGACTTCGAGGTGATCGCCCGGTTGCCGTGCTTGGCGACCTTCAGGCCGCCGCCGGCCGCGACGAAGCCCACGGCGGTGGAGATGTTCAGGGTGTGCAGGCCGTCGCCGCCGGTGCCGCAGACGTCGATCACCTCATAGGGATGGTCCAGGTGGATGGCGGCGCGGCGCATGGCGCGGGCGCAGGCGGTGATCTCGCCCACGGTCTCGCCGCGCAGGCGCATGGCGGTGACCGCCGCGGCCACCTGGGCGGGCGTCGGCTCGCCGCGCAGGCAGGCGGCGAAGAAGGCCTCGGCGTCGTCCCCGTCCAGGGTCTGGCCGTCGGCCAGCTTGGCCAGCAGGGGCTTGAAGGCGTCGGACACGGCTAGACCCAGATCGCCGCGTCGCGCTGGACCTTGGCCAGGTCCAGGAAGTTGGCCAGCAGCTGGTGGCCGCCCTCGGTGGCGATGGATTCGGGGTGGAACTGCACGCCGTAGACCGGGCGGGTCCTGTGCTGGACGCCCATGATCTCGCCGTCCTCGGTCCAGGCGGTGATCTCCAGGTCGGCGGGCAGGGTGGCCTTGTCGACCGCCAGGCTGTGGTAGCGGGTGGCGATGAACGGGTTGGGCAGGCCCTTGAACACGCCCTTGTCGTTGTGGAAGATCTTGCTGGTCTTGCCGTGCATCACTTCCTTGGCGCGGATCACGTCGCCGCCATAGGCCTGGCCGATGGCCTGGTGGCCCAGGCAGACGCCCAGGATCGCCAGGTCGTCGGGCGCGCCGCGCAGCAGCGGCAGGCAGATGCCGGCCTGGTCCGGGGCCTTGGGGCCAGGCGACAACAGCACCGCGTTCGGCCGCAGGCCCAGGGCCTCCTGCACCGACAGGTCGTCGTTGCGATGCACGACGGTGTCGGCCCCCAGCTCGTTCAGATAGTGGACGAGGTTGTAGGTGAAGCTGTCGTAGTTATCGATGACCAGGATCATGACGCCGCCTTTCCAGGTTCAGCCTTCTAGCCGGTTTCATCAAAAAGGTGAGGCTTTTCGAGGGAAGTTTTTCTGAGGTGGGGCTTAGCGGTCTCGCCAGCGCGAAACGGTCGCATTGCTTCGGTCGGAGGCTCGGGCATGCTCATCGTCATGAACCCCGCTGATTCCGCGCTCGACACCGCCGCCCTGGCCTATGCCCGGGCCCTGCTGCGCAAGCCGATGCGCCGGCAGAGGATGGGGCCCGTCCTGGCCGCCGCCGCCTTCGCGGCGCTCAGCGCGGTGACCTTCGCCACGGTGATGATCATGGCCCCGCCGGCGGTCGTCCAGCACCTGCCGTCCGACCGCCTGGGCGAGTAGAGCCGCTAGGCGAACCGCCAGGCCTCTTCCGCCGCCCGCTTCAGGGCCCGCGACTTGTGCAGGGTCTCGTCGTACTCGGCGTCCGGGTCGCTGTCGGCCACCACGCCGCCGCCGGCCTGGACGTACATCACGCCATCCTTGACCAGGGCCGTGCGCAGCACGATGCAGGTGTCGACCGAGCCGTCGGCGCCGATATAGCCCACGGCCCCGGCGTAGCCGATGCCGCGCTTCTCGACCTCCAGCTCGTCGATGATCTCCATGGCCCGCACCTTGGGCGCGCCCGACAGCGTGCCGGCGGGCAGGGCGGCCATCAGCACGTCGACCGGATCCACGCCCTCGGGCGCGTCGCCCTCGACGTTGGAGACGATGTGCATGACGTGGCTGTAGCGCTCGATCTTGAAGCTGTCGGTGACCCGGACATTGGCGTGCTTGCCCTTCACGGCCGGATCATTGCCGCCGGCGCGCTTGAGCATCGCCACCCGGCCCACGTCGTTGCGGCCCAGGTCCAGCAGCATCAGGTGCTCGGACCGCTCCTTGGGATCGGCCAGCAGCTCCTTCTCCAGCGCCAGGTCCTGTTCGGGCGTGGCGCCGCGCGGACGGGTGCCGGCGATCGGCCGGATGGTGATCTTGCCGTCGCGCAGCCGCACCAGAATCTCCGGCGACGAGCCGACCAGGTTGAAGCCGTCCAGGTCCAGGAAATACAGGAACGGCGACGGATTGGTCCGCCGCAGCGAGCGATAGAGGGCGAACGGCTCCAGCGGGAACGGCGCGCGGAAGCGGTGGCTGGGCACCACCTGGAAGATGTCGCCGGCCCGGATGTACTCCTTGGCCTTCTCGACCACGACGGCGTAGTCCTCTCGGCTGACCGGCGTGGTGAACTCGGCCTGGCCGTGGCTCTGGCGGGGAGCCGGCTGGGTCAGGGGGGCGCGCAGGTCGGCCATCACCGTCTCGATCCGGCCCTTGGCGGCGGCGTAGGCGTCGGCGGCCGACACCCCGGCCTGGGGCCGGGCGGTGGTGACCAGGATGATCTCCTGGGCGATGGCGTCGAACACCGCCACGATCGACGGCCGGGTCATGATCCCGTCCGGCAGGCCCAGCGTGTCCGGATTGACGTCCGGCAGGCGCTCGGCCAGGCGGACCATGTCGTAGCCCAGGGCCCCGAACACGCCGGCCGACGGCGGCGGCAGGCCGGCCGGCAGCTCGATCCGCGACTGGGCGATCAGGTCGCGCAGGCTGTCCAGCGCGCCGCCCGCCTGGGGCGTGAAGCGGCCGGCGGCGATGTCGTCGCCCTGGGCGATCTCGGCCTGGTCGCCGCGGCAACGCCAGACCAGGTCCGGCTTCATGGCCACGATCGAATAGCGCCCGCGCCAGGCGCCGCCCTCGACGCTCTCGAACAGGAAGGCGTAGGGCCGGCCGTGGCCGATCTTCAGATAGGCCGAGACCGGGGTCTCCAGGTCGTCGATCAGCCGGGTCCAGACCACCTGCGGGCGGCCGGACTCGTAGGCGGCGGCGAAGGCGTCGAACGTGGGCTCCAGACTCATTGAGCCAGGCCCTTGGGAGCCTTGGCCTTGGCCGGAGCCTTGCCGTCCTCGGCGGGCAGGGCGCTGGTGTCGACGCCGATCGCCTGGCGGGCCAGGGTCAGATTGACCTTGGTCTTCAGCTGGGTCTTGGCCGCGTCCTGGGCGGCCATGCCGACGTCGCGGAACAGGCCCTGCGAGGTCTGGGCGCGCGCCGCCTCGGTGATCTGGGCCATCTGCTCGGGCGAGCCGGGATGGACCTTCTCGACCAGGGCCACCAGGTAGCCGCCCTGCGGGCCGCGGCTGACGAAGGCCACGCCCGGCTTGGCCCCGAAGGCGCCGATCAGCAGGTCGCGGCCCAGGCCCTGGAACTGGCGGGCGTTCTGGCGGGTGATGTTGGGCACGCGCTGCACCTGGGTCTGGGCCGAGGCGGCGACCGCCTCCAGCGACTCGCCCTTCTTGACCCGCGCCGTCAGTTCTTCGGCCTTGGCCTTCATGCGCTGCAGCAACTGGTCCAGCTGCCATTGCTGGGCCAGGGGCGCGCGGATCTCGGCCAGGGGCGGCATGGCCGAGGGGATGACCTTCTCGACGCGGACGGCGAAATATTCGCCCTTGCCGGCCTCGATCAGCTCGCTCTCGCCGCCTGAGGGCAGCTCGAAGGCGGTCTTCAGGGCGTCGGGGGTCAGGCCGGAGGCCGGCTGGCCGGTCTGGTCGGCGCCGTTGGCGGCGATCGGCGAGGTGGTCATCACCAGGGCGCCGGCCTTGGTCGCCGCGTCGATCAGGTTGGCGCCGCCGTCATGGGCGTCCTGGTAGGTCTGGGTCTGCTCGTAGGCCTTGGCCTGGGCGGCCTGGGTCTTCAGCTCGGCCTCGATGGCGGGGCGCTGCGACTCCAGGCTGGGGGTGGCGGCCGGGTTGACCTTGGTCAGCTTGACCACCGAGACGCCGAGATCGCCGTTGATCGGGGCGCTGACCTGGCCGGCGGCCAGGGCGAACACCGCGTCGGCCACCTTGCGGTCGGGCAGGGCGGACTTGGGCTTGGAGTCGATCATCACCGGCTGCTTGCCGTAGGCGCTGGCGACGATGGCCGGCTGGTCGCCCTTGGCCAGACGCTGGGCGATCACCGCGGCGGCCTTGGCGTCGGGGGCGACGATCTGGACGAACGAGCGGGTTTCGGCCGTGCCCAGGGTGTCCTTGCGGAAATTGTAGGTCTTGACGATGTCGGCCTCGGGCACGGTCACCGTGTTCTCCAGGGCCTTGGCGCTGAAGCGGGCCACCGACAGCACCCGGGTCTCCGGGCGGGTCAGCTGGGCGGCGTGCTCCTTCATGAAGGCCTGCAGCTGGGCGTCGGTCGGGGCGGCCGGCTTTTCGACGGTCGCGGGATTGATCGCGAAGGCGGCCAGGTCGCGGCCCTCCAGGCCGTAGGCGGCCTGCAGGGCCGAGTAGATGCGCGGCGCGCGCAGGCTGGAGGCCACGGCGCTGAACAGGTGGGTCTGGGCGATGTCGTCGCGCAGCGAGGCCTCATAGCGGGCCGGGGTCAGCTCGTTCTGGGCCAGCAGGCGCTGGTACATCGCCGGGTCGAACTTGCCGGTGATCGGGTCGAACGGGCGCTGGCCGGGCGGCAGGCTGGCCAGCTGCTCGCGCAGGGTGTCGCCGACCAGCTTGTCGGACGGGCGCACGCCCATCTTGCGGATCAGCTCGGCCAGGGACTCCTGCAGCGCCAGCTGGGTCAGCATCTTGCGGTCGACGCCCTGCTGGACGGCGATGTCCGGCGTGAGGGTCTGGCCCTGGGCCTGCTCGCGCTTGCGGTAGTTCTCGAACTGCGCCTTGAAGTCCTCCGGCGTCATGTTCCGCGACCCGGCCGCGATCACCCACTTGCCGGGCGGATGGCGGAAGACGTCGCTGATGCCGAACACCGCGAAGCTGACGATGAGCAGACCAAACAGGACCACCGCGAACGGCGATTTGGCGAAGGAGCGGAAGCCGGCGAGCATGACTGGGAGAAACCTTCCTCGAAAATCGCGCGGTTTCCCCGCAGGGCGGCGGAACGAACGCGAGTTGCGGGTATAGTAGAGCCGCGGGGCGCCGGGCAAGCGGCGGCGGGGCTCGATCAGTCTTGACTTCCGACCCGCCAGGGGCCCCAAACCGGGCGCATGACCCTTTCGCTGACCACGCCCCGGCCGCTGATCGCCGGAAACTGGAAGATGTTCGGCCTGGAAGCCTCGCTCGACGAGGCCCGCGCGGTCGCCGCGGCGGTCGCCGCCAAGCCGCCCGCGGCGCGAGTGGCGTTCTGCCCGGCGGCCACCCTGCTGCACCGTATGGCCGAGGCGATGGCCGGCGAGGCGGTGATCGTCGGCGGCCAGGACTGCCATCCGGCGACGGCGGGTCCCCACACCGGCGACATCTCGGCCGCCATGCTGGCCGACGCCGGCGCCAGGCTGGTGATTCTGGGCCATTCCGAGCGCCGCGCCGCCTATCAGGAAAGCGACGCCCTGGTCGCGGCCAAGGTCGAGGCCGCCTTGGCCGCCGGCCTGGAGCCGATCGTCTGCTTCGGCGAGACCGGCGAACAGCGCGACGCCGGCCAGGCCGAGGCGGTGGTCACCGGCATGGCGCGCGGCTCGCTGCCGGCTTCGCTGGCGGGGCAGAATTTCGCCGTGGCCTACGAGCCGGTCTGGGCCATCGGCACGGGCCGCACCCCGACCCTGGCCGACATCGAGCACATCCATCGGGCCCTGCGCGCCGTGCTGGTCGAGCGGTTCGGCCAGCACGGCGCCACCGTGCCGATCCTCTATGGCGGCTCGGTGAAGCCCGACAACGCCCGCCAGATCCTGGCCACGCCCGAGGTCGGCGGCGCCCTGGTCGGCGGCGCCTCGCTGAAGGCCGCGGACTTCCTGGCGATCATCGCGGCCGCCTAGAGGGGCGTGTCCCCGTCACTGCGGCGACCAAGCCACTGAAATCGCGGCGCTAAAACTTTATGCCCCGCACCCTCTCGGACCGGCCGTATCCTTTACTCACCTCGTCGCGGGGAAAGGGCGCATGGCCAGCGACCGATGCGGCGGCGGGGGGCGATCGAGCGGGACTGGGCTGGAGGGGGTTACTTCAGCGTGTCCGGGGCCTTCCATCGTTGGGAAGCCCGCCCGCCGTCGGCGTCGACCGGGGACAAAGCGCGAGATTGCCCATAGGCCCGCGCCCCCGGCGTCCGGTTTCTCCCGAAAGGGATCGAGATCGGGTCCGGCTAAGCCTCAACAGGGCTGCCCACCGGACGCTGGCGGAAAACGACCGCGCGGAGCGATCGGCTTCGTCGAAACGGTATTTATCAAAGAACTCCGGACGTCGTCCGGCGCTC
>NZ_FORN01000060.1 GCF_900114015.1 Caulobacter sp. UNC279MFTsu5.1
CCCTTTCCATACGCTCAGCGGGTTTCCGCGTGAGGACGAGAAGCCGTGCCACGAAGCCCCCTCAGTCGCTTCGCGACAGCTCCCCCAGAGGGGGAGCAGCTATTCGGTGCGGCGGCCGATCAGATCCTCCCCCTCTGGGGGAGGTGGCCCGGAGGGCCGGAGGGGGCTCGCGCGGAGGCAGAATCCTTGACATCGCCGCCCCCTCATGCGCCTTTCCGCGCCTTGCAAATCACCGCGTTTCAAAGACTTCCCATGACCTCGACGCACGCCTACCGCACCCACACCTGCGGCGCCCTGCGCGCCTCCGACACCGGCGCGAGCGTGCGCCTGTCGGGCTGGATCCACCGCAAGCGCGACCACGGCGGCCTGGTCTTCATCGACCTGCGCGACCATTACGGCCTGACCCAGCTGGTGCTGCACCCCGAGACCCCGGGCTTCGAGGTCGTCGAGCGCCTGCGGGCCGAGAGCGTGATCCGCGTCGACGGCGAGGTGATCGCCCGCGACGCCAGCGTCGTGAACCCCAACCTGCCGACCGGCGAGATCGAGATCCGCGTCTCGGCCGTCGAGGTGCTGAGCGAGGCCGCCGAGCTGCCGCTGCCGGTGTTCGGCGAGCCGGACTATCCCGAGGAGATCCGCCTCAAGCACCGCTATCTGGACCTGCGCCGCGAGACCCTGCACAGGAACATCGTGCTGCGCTCGCGCGTGATCCAGTCGATCCGCTCGCGGATGTTCGCGCAAGGGTTCAACGAGTTCCAGACCCCGATCCTGACGGCGTCGTCGCCGGAAGGAGCGCGCGACTTCCTGGTGCCCTCGCGCCTGCATCCGGGCAAGTTCTACGCGCTGCCCCAGGCGCCCCAGCAGTTCAAGCAGCTGCTGATGGTCTCGGGCTTCGACCGTTATTTCCAGATCGCCCCGTGCTTCCGCGACGAGGACCTGCGCGCCGACCGGTCGCTGGAGTTCTACCAGCTCGACGTCGAGATGAGCTTCGTCACCCAGGAAGACGTGTTCGCGGCCATCGAGCCGGTGATGCACGGCGTGTTCGAGGAATTTTCGGGCGGCAAGCCGGTGTCGCCGATCGACGGCGTCCACACCTTCACCAACGATTTCGGCGCGACGCTGGAGCACAAGGGCTTCGAGCGCCTGACCTACGCCCAGTCGATGGCCTGGTACGGCAGCGACAAGCCGGACCTGCGCAACCCGATCAAGATGGCCGACGTCTCCGAGCATTTCCGCGACGGCGGTTTTGGCCTGTTCGCCAAGATCCTCGGCGCCGACGCCAAGAACCAGGTGTGGGCCATTCCCGCCCCGACCGGCGGCAGCCGCGCCTTCTGCGACCGCATGAACAGCTGGGCCCAGGGCGAGGGCCAGCCGGGCCTGGGCTACGTCTTCTGGTCCGAGGACCAGGGCGGCTGGGGCGGCCCGATCGCCAAGAACCTGGGCGAGCCGGTCCAGGCCCTGATGCAGAGCCTGGGCCTGGGCGCGGGCGACGCCGCCTTCTTCGTGGCCGGCGACCCGGCCGTGTTCGCCAAGTTCGCGGGTCTCGCCCGCACCCGGGTCGGGACCGAGCTGAAGCTGGTCGACGAGAACCAGTTCAAGTTCTGCTGGATCGTCGACTTCCCGATGTTCGAATGGAACGAGGAGGAGAAGAAGGTCGACTTCTCGCACAACCCGTTCTCGATGCCCCAGGGCGGGCTGGAGGCCCTGGAAACCCAGGACCCGCTGACCATCCGCGCCTACCAGTACGACATCGTCTGCAACGGCTATGAGCTGTGCTCGGGCGCGATCCGCAACCACAAGCCCGAGATCATGCTCAAGGCCTTCGAGACCGCCGGCTACGGCGCCGAGGTGGTCGAGGCGCAGTTCGGCGGCATGCTCAACGCCTTCCGCTTCGGCGCCCCGCCGCACGGGGGCCTGGCGCCCGGCATCGACCGGATCGTCATGCTGCTGGCCGAACAGGTGGCCATCCGCGAGGTGATCGCCTTCCCGCTGAACCAGCAGGGCCAGGACCTGCTGATGAACGCCCCGGCCGAGGCCCTGGACAGGCAATACAAGGAACTGCACATCCGCTCGGCCCCGCCGATCAAGGTGTAGGGCTGGCGAGGCCCGCCTCATACGAAAAAGCCCTCCGGTCCGGCAGGATCGGAGGGCTTCTTTGTCTGGGGCCCTGGCCGGACCTAGTTATTCAGTTCCCTGGCCGGCTTGGGCGGGGCCGGGGCGCGGGGCGGCTTCGGCGGGCGGGGAACGGCGGCCAGGCGGGCGGCGGCCTCGATCTCGGCGCGGTGGGCCTCGACCTGGGCCCGGGCGGCCTCGGCCTGGGCGCGCTCGAAGCTGGAGCTGACGCGGACGCGGACATTGCCCGAGCAGTTGCGGACGGTCAGGCCGCGCGGCAGCCGGGTGGCGCCGTCGCCGCAGGCCTCGTCCAGCTGATCCTGGTCCAGGCCCCGGGCGTTCGACAGGTCGGCCCCGCCGAGATTGGCGTTCGACAGGTCGGCGCCCCGGAAATCGGCGCCGTTGAAGATCGCGCCGCGCAGGATCGAGCTGGTGAACTCCGCGTCCCGGAACGACGCCCGCTCGTAATTGCCGCCGCTCATGTTGCTGGCGTTCAGTTCGGACGAGCTGAAATTGGCGCCCCTGGCGTTGACGCCCTGCAAGTTGGCGCCGATCAGCTCGCTGCTCGACAGGTTGGCCCGCTCCAGATTGGCGCCCTGGAAACTGGCGCCGTGCAGTTCGCTGCTCGACAGGTCGACCCGGCCGAGGTCGGCGGCGGCGAAGTTGGCGCCGCTGCTCTCGATGCCCGACAGCCTGGCGTCGGTGAAGACGGCGTGGGCGAAGCCGGCGCCGCGCATCTCGGCGCCGCGCATGTCGGCCCGCGACAGGTCCGCGCCGGTAAAGTTGGAGCCGAAGAAGCTGGCGCCGCGCAGGTCGGCCCCGATCAGGTTGGCCTTGGCGTAGTTGGCGCCGGTGAAGCGCGCGCCGGTCAGCTTGCGGCCCGACAGCTCGCAGCTCACGCAGGCGCCGCCCAGCGAGATCATCCTAGCCACGTCCTTGTCCTCGACCCCGGCATAGGCCTGGTGGGCCATGGCCGATAGGGCGAGCGACAGGGCGGCGAGCGTGATCCGCAAGCGGGACATCGAAACCTCCAGACCGGTCAAGATAAGCGACCGTGTGGGTTACGATTTGGAGCCGACCACGGCCAAGCGCCACTTAAATCGCGGTAATGACGGAAGTTTAACGGCAAGCGGGCACGGAAAGCCCGCGTGGCAAGCGGGTGGACATATCGCCGCAGGCCCTGTTCAGCTGGGCCTGGGTCAGGCCGATGGCGCGGTCCATCTCGGCCCCGGAGAGGTTCGCGCCGGCCAGGGTCGCGCCGCGGAAATTGGCCCCTTCCAGATAGGCGCCGACCAGGCTGGCGTTGGTCAGGTTGGCCCCGGCGAAGCTGGCCCCGCCGAACACGCCGCCATAGAAATTGACGTCGCGCAGGTCGCCGCCGGCGAAACTGGTGCGGTTCATCTCGGCCAGGCTGAGATCGGCCTGACGCAGCCGGGCGCCGGCCAGGTTCCGGCCCTTGAGCACCTTGCCCGAGAGATCGGCCTGGAACAGGTTGCAGCGCGGACAGTTGGCGCCGCTCTGGACCTGGGCGATCTGGCCGGCGTTCTGGGCCGTCGCGGGACCAGCCAGGCCCAGCAGGCCGGCGGCGGCGAGGATCGGGAGCAACGGTTTCATTCTGGCACGCGTCTTTCGGCGGGAACGGCGATCAAGCATGGTCACGCAAGCTTAAGGCCAGGCAAACGACTAACCGGCGTCGCTCTCGCCGGGCGAGGCGTTGGCCTGGGTTCCGCAGCTGTCGCAGACCACCAGTGCGCCCCGGCGGCTCAGGGCCAGGTCGCCGCAGGCCGGGCAGACCTCGCCGCTCGCGCCGGCCGGACGCGGCTCCTGGTCACGACGACCGCCGAACGGCAGGAACACCAGATTGTCCGGCGCGGCGCCGCGCGAAAAGCCCTTGGAGATGAACTTGCTGGCGGGCAGGGGCTCGGCCTCGACCGCGCCGTCAGGCGCGCCTTCGCCCCGGCCCAGGCCGTCGGCGTTGAACTCGCCCGGATCGGCGTTGGCCAGGTCGTCGCGGCCCAGATACGAAACGCCGAGCTCGCGGAAGATATAGTCGAGGATCGAGGTCGCCGAACGGATGGAGTCGTTGCCGGTCACCGGGCCGGCCGGCTCGAACTTGGTGAAGACGTAGGCGTCGACGAACTCGTCCAGCGGCACGCCGTATTGCAGGCCGATCGAGATGGCGATGGCGAAATTGTTCATCAGGCTGCGGAAGGCGGCGCCCTCCTTGTGCATGTCGATGAAGATCTCGCCGACCTCGCCGTCCTCGTATTCGCCGGTGTGCAGATAGACCTTGTGGCCGCCGACCGCGGCCTTCTGGATATAACCCTTGCGGCGATCGGGCAGCTTGCGGCGGGCCCGGCCGCCGCGCTCCACGACGCGCTCGACCACGCGTTCGACGATCCGTTCCTTGACCGGAGCGGACTGGGTTTCGGCGACGGCGGGTTCGGCTCGGGCCGGTTTGATCGCCTCGGCTTCGGCCTCGGGCAGGGGAAGAGCGAAACCCGCCGGCGGCGTGGCGCGGTTCAGCCGCAGCGCCCGGACCCCGGCGCGGGCCGCGGCGGCCTGCAGGCGGGCGGCGTCGGCCGGCCGGGCGTCGAACGGCAGGTCCAGCACGGCGGGGCTGGCCAGGCAGGTGAAGGTCTCCACGGCGGCCTGCATCGCCAGCCGATCGGCCAGGACCGGGGCCTCGACCGCGGCGAACAGCGCGCACAGTTCGCCTTCCAGGGCTTCGCAGTCGGACAAGCGGCGCGCGCCGAGCGCATGGCGTTCGGCGGCTTCGATCTCGGCTTCGGAGAAGCCGGCGAAGGCCAAGGTGTCGAAATTGGGATCGGCCAGGGCGTCGGCGGGAACGCCCAGCACGTCGCTCAGGAAACCCGCCCCGACCACGGCCGGCGCGAAGGCGGCGCGCAAGCCGTCGGTGTGACGCAGGGCGTCCTCGGCCTGCTCGATCTCGTGGGCGGTGAAGCCGCGCGCCTGCAGGACCATGTGATCGATCGCCGGGGCCTCGGCCAGCGAGCCGTGGCCCATGGCATGGCGGCGGGCGGCGTCGAAGTCGGCCCCGGCCTCGGTCAGGCAAAGGTGCGCGGCGGCGCTGAAGGTGGGAACCAGCAGGCCATCGGCGGTCTGGGCGGTCAAGACCGGCGCGGCGGCGGCGGCGTGGCCCAGGGGCTTGCCGGCCAGGCGAAGGGCGGCTTCCGGGTCGGCGAAGGCGGCGACCATGCGGGACGAACGCAGGCCGTGCTTGCGGGCCAGGCCGTGGGCGACGGCCAAGGCCGCCGCGGCTTCCGAGGCCAGGGGCGAGCGCAGGGCGGCGGCGCGCACGCGGCGTTCGGCCAGGCCGCGCAGCACCGTCTGACGCTCCTGGGCGAAGGCGGGATCGGCGCCGAGCGCGGCGGCGGCCTCGGCGCTGGCGCTCAGCGCGGCGCCGACCGTCAGGGCCCAGAGCGCCGAGGCGGCGTCTCGTCCCAGGTCGCCGGCCGCCGAAAGGCCCTGGGTCAACAGCCAGTCGCCGACTCCGGCCAGGCCGATCTCCGCCGGGCGGTCGCCGCGCTCGATCTCCAGGGCCGTGGCCCACAGTCCCACCACCTGGTTGAAACCGGCGGTGTCGAAAGTCTCGCCGTGCTGGAAGGCGGTGACGTCGATCGCCGCGCGAACCGGTGCGCCGCGGGCCAGGGCTTCGGCATCCTCGGGCGACAGAGCCAGCACCAGGGCGCTGGTCTCCCAGCCGACCTGGGCGGCGAAACTGGCGGCTTCATCGACCGCCGCCACGCCTTGGCGGGAGGCCGAGGCGACGAGCAGGGCGGGAGCCGTCGCGTCCGGTTCGACCAGGCCCGTGCGTGGAGCGCCGGCCAGGGCGATCGCGTCGAGGATCATCCGGTCGTCGGCGCCCAGGTCACGGGCCCGGCGGGCGGCGCGGCCCAGCGCGCTGTTCTTGGACGGGTCGGCGCAGGCCTTGGCGTCGCCGTGGCAGCGTTGAACGGCGTCGCCGACCTGGGCCAGGGCCGCGTCCAGCCGGGCGGCGGCCTTGGCGGCCAGACGCGCCGAACGCCAGTGCGCCAGGCGCTCCTCGGCGGCCCGCCTGAATTCGATTTCACCGATGTCGGGCAGGCGCTGCGATGCCTTGGCGGCGCTGGCGGGCGAGGCGGCGCCCGTCAGCATGGTGGCCAGCAGAGCGTCGCGGAAGGCTTCGGCGTCGGCGGCGTCGCCAAACAGGCCGTCGGACAGGCCAGCCTTGGCCAGGCGGTCGGCGTAGCGGGCGGGCCCGCCGCCCAGCGGAGCCTCGGGGTCGATCGCGCCGTCGTTCTGGTCCCGGGCGGCCCAGTCCAGCCAGGCTTCGACCCGGGCGTCCGTCCAGTCCTCGGGCGCCAGCACCTCGATGACCGCGTCGGGGCGTTCGATCTCGCGCAAGGCGATGCGGGGAGCGGAGGCGGGGTGTCGGGACTGGATGCGCATGGGCGATTCCGCGGCCTGGGCGCCAGGGTGCGCCAAGAATTAGCCATCCTAGATCGCCGAACGGCGGCCTTCAATAGATGTGGGGCGTCGCACCAGCGGGATCCACAAGATGTTGATATCGCGACGTCGCGTCGGATGCTGGACGGTGAGAGGCCGCCGACCTATAGTCCGGCCGCTTCGCAACGCCTTGGCGTTGCCAAAAACCCTCCCGGATCCGGGACCTTTGCTAGATTGGTGCTGACGCGGTGCTGAAAGCGATCTTCACGTGGTGGAACGGCGCGACCCTCGGTCAGCGCTTTCACATTAGCCGTCGGGGCGTGTTCGTGGGCCAGGACGACTACGGCAACCGCTACTTCGAGGCGCGCGACAACAAGGACAGCTACGATGACCGCAAGCGTCGCTGGGTGATCTACGACGGCTATGCCGAGGCCTCCAAGGTGCCGCCCGACTGGAGCGGCTGGCTGCACTACACGTTCGACGAGCCGCCGACCACGGCGCCGCTGAAGCGTCGCGCCTGGGAAAAGGACCACCATCCCAACCTGACCGGCACGATCCACGCCTGGCGCCCGAAAGGCTCGCTGGCCCGCGGCGGCGAGCGCGCGGTCGCCACCAGCGACTACAAGCCCTGGTCGCCAGAATAGGATGACGAACCGGCGGTTCTTGACGGGCATGGCGGTGCTGGTCCTGGCGGGCTCGCTCGCCGGCGGCGGGGCCTGGGCGCTGCAGAACACGCCGCAGCAACCGCCGGCCGCCCAGACGCCGCCAACGCCTCCCGCGCCGATCGTCGTACCGCAGCAGTCGCGACCCGTGCCGGGTCCGCGCGCCGCCGCGCCGGTCGCCGCGCCGCAGCCAGCCACCCAACAACCGACGCCGCCGACCGCTTCGACGGCCGCACCGAGCCAGCCCGCGCCGGTCGCCAAACCGGTCGCGACCACGCCCGACAAGCCGGCCGAGCCGATCAAGCGCGCCCGCTCGTCGGTCGCCATTCTCCAGGCGCTGGACAAGGTGACGACCGAGACGATGCGGTTCGAGGCGCCGGTCGGCCAGCCGATCCGCTACAAGACCCTGATCTTCACGGTCCGCGCCTGCGAGACGACGGCGCCTGACGAAGACGCCCCAGACTCGGTGGCCTATGTCACCGTCGACACCCAGCCCAAGGCGCTGCCCGGCCGCGTGGCGCCGCCTGGACGCCAGATCTACAAGGGCTGGATGTACGCCAATTCGCCGGGCCTGAACCCGCTGGAGCATCCGGTCTATGACGCCTGGCTGATCGCCTGTAAGACCTCGGCGCCCGTGGCGCCGGCCGCCAGTCGATAGAAGTCGGCCTGGGCCGTCCAGGCTCGGCCCAGGCGACGGCGATAGTCGGCGCGCGAGATCTCGGTCGTCCCGAACTGTTCGAGATGCTCGGTGATGAACTGGGTGTCCAGCAGCCGATAGTCGCCGGCGATCAGTCGGCCCGCCAGATGGACCAGCGCCACCTTGCTGGCGTCGCGGCGGATCGAGAACATGCTTTCGCCGAAGAAGCAGGCGCCGCACGCGACCCCATACAGCCCCCCGACGAGGTCCTCGCCGTCCCAGCACTCGACGCTGTGCGCCAGGCCCCGTGCGAACAGCTGGCCGTAGAGCCGCTGGATCGGATTGTTGATCCAGGTCTCCAGCCGCCCCGGCCGCGCGGCCGCGCAAGCCTCGACCACGGCGTCGAAGGCGGTGTCGATGCGGATCTCGAACGGCTGCGCCCGGACGGTGCGGGCCAGCCGACGCGGGACGTGCATGCCATCCAGCGGCAGCACGCCCCGGCGTTCCGGGTCGATCAGGAAGATGCTCTCGTCGTGGCGGGCGTCCGCCATGGGAAAGACGCCGCGTTCGTAGCAGGCGATGAGATCATCGACCGTGAAGGCGTCGTCCATGGCGTTTCGCAGGTCTAGCCCTGCGCCTTGATCCAGCGCTCCAGCCAGTGGATGTCGTAGTCGCCGGCCAGGATGTCGGGTTGCACCAGCAGGTCCTGGAACAGCGGGATCGTGGTCTCGATGCCGCCGACGACCATTTCGCCCAGGCAGCGACGCAGACGTGCGATGCACTCCTGACGATCGCGGCCATGGACGATCAGCTTGCCGATCAGGCTGTCGTAGTAGGGCGGGATCGCGTAGCCGGTGTAGATCGCCGAATCCAGCCGCACGCCCAGGCCGCCGGGGGCGTGGAAGTCGGTGATCGTGCCCGGCGAGGGCGTGAAGGTCCGCGCGTTCTCGGCGTTGATCCGGCACTCAATGGCATGGCCCTCGAACACCACGTCGTCCTGGGTGAACGACAGCGGCAGGCCGGCGGCGATGCGGATCTGCTCGCGCACCAGGTCGATGCCGGTGATGGCTTCGGTGACCGGGTGCTCGACCTGCAGGCGGGTGTTCATCTCGATGAAGAAGAACTCGCCGTTCTCCCAAAGGAATTCAATGGTGCCGACGCCCAGATAGCCGATGGCCTTGACCGCATCGACCACGATCTTGCCGATCTTGGCGCGGTCCTCGGCGCCGAGGGCGGGCGAGGGGGCTTCTTCCAGCACCTTCTGGTGACGACGCTGCAGCGAGCAGTCGCGTTCGCCCAGGTGCACGACATTGCCATGACTGTCGGCGATGACCTGCAGCTCGATGTGGCGCGGTTTCTGGAGATAGCGCTCCATGTAGACCGTGTCGTCGCCGAACGCGGCGCGGGCTTCCGAGCGGGCCGTGGAGACGGCTTCAGCCAGGTCTTCGCGGGTCTGGGCCACCTTCATGCCGCGACCGCCGCCGCCCGAAGCGGCCTTGATCAGCACCGGGAAGCCGATGCGCTCGGCGGCCTCGAAGGCCTCTTCCTCGGTCGACACGCCGCCATCGGAACCCGGGACGACGGGGATGCCGGCGTCCTTGACCGCCTGCTTGGCGGTGATCTTGTCGCCCATCATCCGGATGTGTTCCGGCTTGGGGCCGATGAAGGTGTAGCCATGGGCGCCGACGATCTCGGCGAAGCGGGCGTTCTCCGACAGGAAACCGTAGCCCGGATGGATCGCCTGGGCGCCGGTGATCTCGGCGGCCGCGATGATCGACGGGATGTTCAGATACGACTTGGCGGCCGAGGCCGGGCCGATACAGACGCTTTCGTCGGCCAGCCGCACCCACATGGAATTGGCGTCGGCCTCGGAATGGACCGCCACGGTGGCGATGCCCATTTCCTTGCAGGCGCGGTGAACCCGAAGCGCGATCTCGCCTCGGTTGGCGATGAGGATCTTGTCAAACATGCCGATTACTCGACGATGACGAGCGGCTCGCCGAATTCGACGGGCTGGGCGTCTGCCACCAGGATCTCGACGACCTTCCCGGCCTTGGGGGCCGAGATCGGGTTCATGGTCTTCATGGCTTCGACGATCAGCAGGGTCTGGCCCGCGCTCACGGTGTCGCCCACCTTGATGAAGGCGTCGGCGCCGGGCTGCGGCGACAGATAGACGGTGCCGACCATCGGCGACTTCACGGCTTCGCCAGTCTGGGCGGCCGGCGCGGGGGCGGAGGCCTCGGCGACGGGCGCGGCGGCGGCCGGAGTCGGGGCGGGCGCATAGGCGTGAGCGGTCGGGGCCTGGACATACTGCGTCGCGGCGGCGGCGACGGTCAGTTCGCGGGCAACCCGGATCTTCAGGCCCGCATGCTCGACCTCGATCTCCGAGAGGCCCGTGTCCTTCAGGATGTCGGCCAGCTTGCGGACCAGGCGAGCGTCGATCGACGGGGTCTCGACCGGATCGGCGGGGGCCTTGGGATTGGACATAGAAGCTTACCTTGCTGTCTTCTTAATGCCGGGGTCGCCGGCTAGTTCGCGTCGATCAGGCCTGCTGCGGCCTCGATCGCCAGTTCATAGCTCGCCGCGCCGAAGCCGGAGACGATCCCGGTCGCCGCAAGCGAAACGAAGGTGTGGCGGCGGAAATCCTCACGCGCCGCCGGGTTGGACAGGTGACACTCGATGACCGGGATATTCAAGGTCTTCAGGGCGTCGAGGAGAGCGATCGACGTATGTCCATAGCCCGCCGGATTGATCACCAACGCGCAGGCCTCCGTCCGGGCTTCCTGGACCCAGTCGATCAGCACGCCTTCGTGATTGCTCTGCCGGAAGACGACGGAAAGACCCCGAGCGGCCGCGCGCGCCTCGCAGCGCGTACGGACATCGTCGAGCGTGTCCTTGCCGTAGATCTCGGGCTCGCGCGTTCCCAACAGGTTGAGATTGGGTCCGCTCAGCACATGGATCGGTTTTACCATTCGGCTCCGCCGTCGATTCCGGGAGGTCTTGTATAGCCGGTTCCCCCGCGTCACAAGCAGGGCTCGCTTCGGAGGTGACATGAGGCTTCTACTGAACGGCGAGGAACGGGATGTCGCCGGTATTTCCAGCATCGCCGACCTAGTGGCGGCGCTGGGCCTGGACGCCCGCAAGGTGGCGGTGGAGCGCAATCTCGAGATCGCGCCACGTTCGACCTACGCCGACACCGCCCTGGCCGAGGGCGATCGAATCGAGATCGTGACCTTCATCGGCGGCGGCTAGGCCTCTGCGTTTGAAACCCGGGGCGCGGAGGCGTAAACCGGCCCCATGAACGCGCATGTCTCCCCCGAATCCGTCACGTCCTCGGACGACACCTGGACCGTCGCCGGCCGGACCTTCCGCTCGCGCCTGATCGTTGGCACCGGAAAGTACAAGGACTACGCCACCAACGCCGCGGCGGCCAAGGCGGCGGGCGCCGAGATCGTCACCGTGGCCGTGCGCCGCGTGAACCTGACAGACCCGACCCAGCCGCTGCTGGTCGATTATGTCAAACCCACCGAATTCACCTTCCTGCCCAACACCGCCGGCTGCTTCACCGGCGAGGACGCGGTGCGCACCCTGCGCCTGGCCCGCGAGGCCGGCGGCTGGGACCTGGTGAAGCTGGAAGTGCTGTCCGATCCCAAGACCCTCTATCCGGACATGGAAGAGACCCTTCGCTCGCTGAAGCTGCTGGTCGCCGAGGGCTTCCAGGTGATGGTCTATTGCTCGGACGACCCGGTCTACGCCCGCAAGCTGGAAGACGCCGGCGCGGTGGCGATCATGCCGCTGGGCGCGCCGATCGGCTCGGGCCTGGGCATCCAGAACCGGGTGAACCTGCGGATCATCGTCGAGAACGCCAAGGTGCCAGTGCTGGTCGACGCCGGCGTGGGCACGGCCTCGGACGCGGCGATCGGCATGGAGCTGGGCTGCGACGCCATCCTGATGAACACCGCCATCGCCGAGGCCAAGGATCCGATCCGCATGGCCCGGGCGATGAAGCACGCAGTGATCGCCGGCCGTGAAGCCTATCTGGCGGGCCGGATGCAGAAGCGGCTCTACGCCGACCCCAGCTCGCCGCTGGCGGGGCTCATCTAGGCCGAGACGTCCAGCAACGATCCCTTCGCCTTTTTGGGGTCGTTCTCGACCTGCTCCTTGATCTGTTGCTTGATCTGGTCCTCGACCTTCTTGCGATCCTCGGGAGACATCGCCTTGACCTGCTCCTCGGTCAGGCCCATCCGCGCCAGCATGGCCGCGCGCATCTTCTGCGCGGGCGTCAGCTTGGCGTATTCCATGAATTCGTCCTTGGCCGACTTTGGGGGCGCGGCGCTCAGGCCGGCGTCGGAGGAGGGGGCCGCCTTGGGCGCCGTGGCGGCGTTGAGCCTGGCCAGGGCCGAGGCGCTGAACGACGCCATGATGCTGGAACCGATGGTAAGCATGTGAACTCCGCCGTGAGGATGGCGGGTCATGCTCCGCAAGGACCGTGCAAGGCTTCGGTTTCAGCGATTTCAACAGGTTGCTGAAACATTGCGAACGCCGTCGGCAGAAATGACCGCGTACTTCCTTCCGGGCGTTCAAATCATACCGTGGTCGCGCCGCATGGATTCGCCCTTGTCTTCCTCGATTCTCCATCGGCAAGATGCAAATCTCAAGCTGGGGAAGACGATCATGTCTCTAAAAGCGGTCTTGGTGTCGCTGACGGTTCTGGGGCTGGCGCTATCCTCGACGGCTCAGGCCGCCGTGGTGCGCGGCAAGGTTATTCGCGCGGAGGGACGCCTGAACTCCTCGTGTCGGATGGTCGGGCTTCGACGCTCGGACGACAATTCGATCACCTATTTCCGCATCACGAGCGGCGTCGGGGGCGACGCGATCCTGTCGATAGCGCTCAGCGCCTTGCTGACCCGCACGGAGGTCGAGATTCAATACAGCGCCGCCGCCAGCACCTGCGGCTCGGAGCCGGATATCGAGATCATCGCCGTCCTGGCGCCCTGACGCCCCCTAGACCTTCTTGGCCCTGCCGGCCCGGGCCTGGTCGATCGCCAGGTTCAAGGCGTGCATGTCGGCGCCCGGGATCATCTGGTCGCCGACGAAGAAGGCCGGCGTGCCTTCGATGGCCAGGGCCTCGGCCAGGGCGTGGGTGTCGGCCAGGTGCTGGCTGGTGGCCTCGGAAGTTCCCGACGCACGAGCCTTGGTCAGGTCGATGCCCAGCTGTTGGGCCACGCGCATGACGCCGGCCTCGTCGAGGCTCTTCTCGGCCATCAGGCGCTTGTGCAGCTCGATCGTCTTGCCCTGGTCCTTGGCCCCCAGGACCATCCGGGCCGCGACCTCGGAATCGTGGCCGAAGATCACGAAGTCCTTGAACACGAAGCGCACGTCCGGGTTCTTCTGGATCAGGTCGACGATCTGCGGCGCGGCCAGCTTGCAGTAGCCGCAGCGGTAGTCGAAGAACTCGACGACGGTGATCGAACCGTTCGGATTGGCGACGAAATCACGCGGATCGCGCTCCAGCGCCTGGCGATATTTCGTGATCGCGCTCTTGGCGTTCTTCGTCTTCTCGGCGGTCTGCTTTTCCTGCAGCTTGGCGCTCATCTCGACCAGCACCTCGGGGTGCTCGATCAGATAGGCGTGCACCTTTTCACCAAACGCCTTGTCGGCGTTGGCCTGGCCGCAACCGATCAGGGAAAGGGCGGCGATCGACGCGGTGGCCACCGCCAGCGGACGGAAGATGATGGGCATGGAGATCTCTGGAAGAGGGCGGCCTAGCGGCGCAGGCCCGAGGTGACGGCGCCTTCCTTGGCCAGGTCCTTGAGGTCCTGGTTGGAAGGATTCGAGGTCAAGACGATGTCGGTGGCGCGGCGCCACTCCACGCTGTCCTTCTTGAGCAGCTCGCGGGCCCGCATTGCGAAGACCCGAGCTTCCTGGGTCGCACCCATGTTGAAATACTGTTCGGCGGTGGCCAGACGCGCTTGACCATCCTCGCCACGCTTGTCGTAGGCCTGGGCTAGCAGCCGCCAGGCGACGGAATTGTCGCTTTCGTCGAGCAGCGAGCGTTTCAGCTCGCTGATCCCTTCCTCGACCTTCTTGGGATCATCCAGGCCGATCAGGGTCTGGCCCAGATTGACCCGCAGGAGGGCGGCGTCGGGCTTCAGCGCCACAGAGCGGCGCTGCGGCTCCTCGGCGTCCTTGACGCGGTTGAATTCGAACAGGATCTGGCCCTTCAGCTCCCAGAGATAGGGATTGTTCGGGTTCTCGGCGATCAGCCCGTCGAGAATCTTCAGGGCCCGATCGGGCTCCTTCATCTGATAATAGGCGATGGCGCGGGCGTAGCGGGCCGGGAAGGCCCGGTCGCTCTCCTTGTATTTCACGATCGCCACGCCGGGATTGATGAAGCCCTCCAGCTTGGCCTTCATGATCTCGTGCTCGGCCAGGGACTGCGGATCATCGACGGCGTTGTAGTGCGGCAGCTTCTCGACACGGCTGCGCAGGGCGTCGATCCGGTCGCCCGACAGGGGGTGGCTGCGGAAATAGGCGTAGCGCCGCGACTGGTCGAAAACCTCCTGGTAGCGGAAGTTGTCGAAGAACTCGACGAGGCCGCGGCCGGACTGGCCGGTGGCTTCGAGGAAGCCGGCCCCGGCCTGGTCGGCGCGCGATTCCTGGTCGCGGCTGTAGCCCAGAGCGCCCAGCTGGCCGAAATAACTGGCGTTACCCAGCAGCACCGCGCCGGCGTCCGGTGCTCCGGCCAAGGCTGCCAGGACGCCCAGGCCCATGGTCAGGATCATCGGCTTGAGGCCGGCGCGCATCATCTCGCCCGAGCGCAGCGGGTGCGCCCCGGCCAAGTGTCCGGTTTCGTGGGCGATGACGCCCTTCAGCTGGTTTGGCGTCTCGGTCTGCAGGATCAGGCCGGTGTTGAGGCCCATCATCAGGCCCTGGGTGGCGAAGGCGTTCAGCTCCTTGTCGCCGACCAGCAGGATGCGAACCGTCTTGGGATCCAGCCCGGCAGCCGCATAAATAGGGTCGGCGTCGCGGTGAAGGATCTCCTCGATCTCGGTGTCACGGATCAGCGACGGGCCGTCCTGCGCATGGGCCGGCGCGACGGGAGCGAAGGTGACCGCCAGCAGCGCCAGCGCGGACAGCGCCGATCCCGTCTTCCTGGCCAATCTTTCGGAAGCCGCCCTTGTCCGGGAGGTCATCGAAACTCTCCTGATCGCGCCCCCGCGCTCAAGCCAGCAGTCTAACGCGGTTCTCGACGACCTGGGAACAACCGTCGGGCGGTGTCCCGCGGATATAGGCGTGAAGCTCGGCGGGACCAGGGGCCCCGCCGAGCTTCATCTTGGGATCGTCAGCCGCGACGCCACCAGCCGCGCTTGGGCTTTTCCGGCGGAGTCAGAATCTCGGCCGGGTCGGGCTCGACGACGGCAGGCGCCGGTTCCGCCGCCGCGACCGCGACGGGCTCCGGCTCGGGAGCCGGGGCGGGGATCTCGACCTCGGCCGCGACCAAGGGCGTTTCCTCGACGGCCTCGACGGCTTCGACGACGGGCGCCTCGACGGGGAGCGCTTCGACAGCGGCTTCGCTCGCAGTCTCGGCGTCGGCGGTCTTGCGGCCTCGACTGCGGGGACGACGCGCCTTCTTGGGAGCCTCGTCCTGCGGCGGCAGTTCGACCCAGACGTCGGCTGGCGGGCCTTCGATCACCGGCGGGGGCAGCGGCGCGACCTCCAGTTCGGCGACATCGACACGCGGGGCGGGCGTGCGCTCGGCGCGCGGGGCGTCCGACACCTCGGTCCGCTCGGCGCGTTCACCACGCCCGCGTCCACGACGACCACCCCGTTCGCCACGCTCGGCGCGTTCCGGACGCTCGGCGCGTTCGGCGATCGGCGCTTCGACCCGTTCCGGACGCTCGCCGCGCTCCGGACGATCGTTGGCCGGACGGCGACCATCAAGGGCTTCGGGATCATGCCAGACGAAGGCGTTCTCGCCGAACGGCACGCGCGGACGGGTCCAGGTGAAGGCGTCGGCCGGACGATCGCCGTCCTCGCGACCGCCGCGACGACCGCCGCGACGACCCCGGCGACGGCGACGGCGGCGCGATTCCTCGTCCTCGCCCTCGATGTCGCCTTCAGCGCGATCGGCGCCCTCAGCGTCGTCCTCATCGTCTTCGCCGGCGGCTTCGGCCGGGGCCTCGTCGCGGTCGTCACGACGGCCGCCGCGACGGCGACGCTTGCGGCCGCGACGGCCGCCTTCGTCCTCGGACGTCTCGGCGCGGGCCGGGCGAGCGGCGCGAGGCGCATCGTCCTCGTCGCTCTCGTCTTCGTCCTCGGCGACGACCTCTTCGTCTTCCTCGTCCTCCTCGTCCTCGAACGCCTCGTCGTCATAGACGGGCTCGGGCTCGATCGGCGCGAAGATCTGCGGGGCGGGGCGCTCGCCCAGTTCGGTGCGGTCGATGTCGTGCTCGGCCTGATGCAGGCTGTCGTCGACCAGGACCGTGACGAACAGGGCGTGGGTCTGCTGCAGGCGCAGCAGATAGGCGCGCTTCTCGTTGAGGATGTAGATGCCGACCGGGCGGCTGACCTTCAGGGTGACGGCGCCGCCGCCCTTCAGGGCCTCGACCTCAACCGCGCGCAAGGCGGCCAGGGCGCTGGATTCGACCGAGCGGACGCGACCGGTGCCGTCGCAGTGCTCGCAGACGTGAGTGGTGCCTTCCAGCACGCCGGTGCGGCGGCGCTGGCGGCTGATTTCCATCAGGCCGAAGCCGCTGATCTTGCCCATCTGGATGCGGGCGCGATCGTCCTTCAGGGCGTCCTTGAGGACCTTCTCGACGGTGCGGTTGTTCTTGGCCTCATCCATGTCGATGAAGTCGATGACAATCAGGCCGGCCAGGTCGCGCAGGCGCAGCTGGCGCGCGGCTTCCTCGGCGGCTTCCACGTTCGTCTTGAGCGCAGTGGCCTCGATGTTGCGCTCGCGCGTGGCCTTGCCCGAGTTGACGTCGATGGCGACCAGAGCCTCGGTCTGGTTGATCACCAGATAGCCGCCCGAACGCAGCGGCACGACCGGCGAATAGATCTGGGCCAGATGGTCCTCGATCTTGTGCTTGACGAACAGCGGGGCCGGCTCGCGGTACGGGAAGACCTTCTTGGCCTGGCTCGGCATCAGCATGCGCATGAAGTCGCGCGCTTCCTTGTAGCCGGCCTCGCCCTCGACCCAGATGCCCTCCAGATCCTTGTCATACATGTCGCGGATGGCGCGCTTGACGAGATCTTCCTCCTCGTAGATCAGCGCCGGGGCGATCGAATGCAGCGTGTTGTCGCGGATGTTTTCCCACAGACGCAGCAGGTACTCGTAGTCGCGCTTGATCTCGGCCTTGGTGCGCTTGGCGCCGGCCGTGCGGACGATCAGGCCCATGCCCTGCGGCACGTCCAGGCCCTGCACGACGCTCTTGAGGCGCTTGCGGTCGGTGACGGTCGTGATCTTGCGGCTGATGCCGCCGCCGCGGGCTGTGTTGGGCATCAGGACGCCGTAGCGGCCGGCCAGCGACAGGTAAGTGGTCAGGGCCGCGCCCTTGTTGCCGCGCTCTTCCTTGACGACCTGGACCAGCATGATCTGCCGGCGGCGGATCACTTCCTGGATCTTGTACTTGCGCATCAGGCGGCGCTTGCGGCGCGCCAGCTCTTCCTCGACGGCGTCTTCCTCGTCGTCGACCGCGTCGCCGTCATCGTCCTCGCGGGCGTGATGGTGGTCATCCTCGTCATCGTGCGAATCGTCGCGCATCAGCGCTTCGCGGTCGGCGACCGGGATCTGATAATAGTCCGGGTGGATCTCGTTGAAGGCGAGGAATCCGTGGCGATTGCCGCCATACTCGATGAACGCAGCCTGGAGGCTGGGCTCAACGCGGGTCACCTTGGCGAGATAAATATTTCCTCGGAGCTGCTTTCGGGTCTGGCTCTCGAAATCGAATTCTTCAACCCGCGTACCATCCACGACCACCACACGCGTCTCTTCGGCGTGGGCGGCGTCGATCAACATCTTCTTCGACATAAAGGGTATCTCCACGGCGCGCGGCGAACGCTAGGTCCGGGCGCCGATATGATTGAAAGGCGCGCACGTCACCGCCCGTCGCCCCGCCGAAGCGGTTGCGGAAGGTCGGTCGCCAAAGGCGGTCGGGTGCGGCGCAGCCCATAAGGTTTCTGTGTTCCTTAAACGCGCCGGAGGGCGCGGATCGGATGGAGCGTCGACGCCGGAGCGCTTAAGGATTCGACGCGAACCCTGCGGGACGATCCAGGCGAAGGCTTCGCGCCTCACGCTGGTAATCGAGCCCAAACTCGTTCAGTCCGGCGGCTCCGGTCATGAACGCGAATTGCACCCTCAAGAGTGCAAGCCTGTCCGTGAGATAGGAGCCGCTCACGCTTTCCGCCATGACGATCACGGCGCTCAGCGCGCGGACCATAGTGTAGCAACATCGTGTCGTAAAAGAAAAGCGCTCGACTGAACGCATCTGCGCCGCCGTGTCGCGCCTTGGGTTAACGCTTTCTCTACCCGAAAATGCGGATATCAGTTTTGGTTTAGGTTGACCGCCTTGGGGCGACGAACGGCATGAGCAAGGTCTTGATCGCGGCAACGAGGACGGGGTGGGCGCGGGCGGCGATGATCGTCGGCGGCCTGGCCCTGGCCGGCGTCGCCGTGGCCATGGCCCAGGGACCGGCGCCGGCCGCCGGCGTCCAGAAGGTCCGCTTCGGCGGCGACCGCAACGAGACCCGCATTGTCATCGACCTCGACCGCGCCGCCACCGGCAAGCTGTTGGCCGACGGCGCGTCCGATCGCCGTGTCGTGATCGGCCTGCCCAATGTCACGACGGCCGGCGACCTGCAGGGCGCGGGCCAGGGCCTGGTCGAACGCTGGGCGATCGACGAGGCCGCGGGCGGCGCCCGCCTGCGCCTCGACCTGAGGGCCAACGCCGAGGTCCGCCGACGCTTCCTGCTGCCGCCGGGCGACGGCGCCTCGGCCTATCGCTATGTCATCGACCTGAAGTCCACGGAGGCGCCCGGCGCGATCCAGGCTCCGGCCATGCGGCCGACCCTGGTTTCGGCGCCGATGAAGGCCTCGGCTCTGCGCCTGAAGAAGGTGATCGTCATCGACGCCGGCCACGGCGGCAAGGATCCGGGCTCGTCGGGCGCCAACACAGCCGAGAAGGACGTCACCCTGGCCGCCGCCAAGGCGCTGAAGGCCAAGCTGGAGAAGTTCGGCCGCTACACCGTGGTCATGACCCGCCAATCCGACACGTTCGTGCCGCTGGAGGCGCGGGTCCAGATCGCCCGTCGGGCCGACGCCGACCTGTTCATCTCGCTGCATGCCGATTCGGGTCCCGACGCCGCGACCCGCGGGGCCAGCGTCTACACCCTGTCGGAAAAGGGCACCGAGCGCGTGGCGCGGGTGCTCGAGAAGGACGATTGGCTGATGAAGGCCAATCTGCCGGGCCGCGATCGCGCGGTCAGCCAGATCCTCCTGGACCTCTCGCAGCGCGCCACCAAGAACCGTTCGGCCGCCTTCGCCGAAACCCTGCTGCAGTCGGTGGGCGAGGAGACGACCCTGCTGCGCCGCAGCCATCGTGACGCCGGCTTCATCGTGCTGCTGGCGCCGGACGTGCCGGCCGTGCTGCTGGAGATGGGCTTCATCACCAATGTCGAGGACGAGCAGCTCCTGAAGAGCTCGGCTGGTCGCGGCCGGCTGATGGACGCCGTGGCCGGATCGATCGAATCCTATTTCGCCACCCAGACGCGCCTGGCCGCCCGCTAGGACGGAAGGGCTTCCCCCGCTAGGCTGGCGAGAGCCGTTGGCGCCTCGCCCGATGCACGCTAGAGGATTCGAACGGAGCGGGCGAAGGTGCGTCGCCCGACGGAGGCGGCGTGGATCTGAAGCCTAGACAACGATGGATCGCCATCGCCGGCGTCACGGTGCTGTCCGCGATCGCCGTGGCCGGTTTCGCCATCGCCATCTACGCCGCCTGGCTGTTCCACGACATGCCCGACGCCGGCGAGTTGCAGGACTATCGTCCGCCGACCGCCACGCGCGTCTACGCCTGGGACGGCACCTTGATCGGCGAATACAGCAAAGAGCGCCGGATCTTCGTGCCCTACGACCAGATTCCGCCCCAGCTGGCCCAGGCCTTCCTGGCGGCCGAAGACCACAACTTCTTCAAGCACGGCGGTGTCGACGTCGGCGGCTTCTCGCGCGCCATGCTCAACAATGTCGGCAACGCCGCGCGCGGCCGTCGCCTTGAGGGCGGCTCGACGATCACCCAGCAGGTGGCCAAGAACGTCCTGCTGACCAGCGATGCGACGGTCGGGCGCAAGTTCAAGGAAGCCATCCTGGCGCACCGCCTGGAGCAGTCGCTCGACAAGCAGCAGATCCTCGAGCTGTACCTGAACGAGATTTGGCTGGGCTATCGCTCGTACGGCGTCGGCGCGGCCGCCTACAACTATTTCGGCAAGTCGCTGCCCGAGCTGACCCTGGCCGAAAGCGCCTTCCTGGCCGCCTTGCCCAAGGGACCGGACAACTATCACCCGATCCGCAACAAGGCGAAGGCCAAGGCCCGCCGCGACTGGATCCTGGGCCAGATGGCCGACCTGGGCTGGGTCAGCCAGGCCGACGCCAAGAAGGCGATGGCCGAGGACCTCGTCGTCCAGCCGGCCCCCAAGCGCGCCGCCTATCGCGACGCCGACTATTTCGTCGAGGAAGTGCGCCAGCGCGGCGTGGCCACTCTCGGCCCACGCCTCAACGAGGGCGGCTACTACATGCGCACCACCCTGGACCCCAAGCTGCAGACCGCGGCCCGGGTGGCGCTGATGGAAGGCCTCGAGAAGTACGACCGCCGCCACGGGTGGCGCGGCGCCTGGGGGCACGTAGAAACCCTGGACGGCGATTGGGAGAAGCAGGCGCTGAAGAAGGCTCCGCCGTCCGAGCGCAGCGGCTGGCGCCCGGCCATCGTCACCTCGGCCTCAGGCGGCGTCCGCCTGGCCAAGGGCGAAGGCGAGGGGGCCATCGCCGGCGAGGACATGGCCTGGGCCAACGCCACCAAGGGCCTGAAGGTCGGCGACCTGGTGTTCGTCGAGAAGCCCGACGGCTCGGCGGCCTACCGCCTGCGCCAGATCCCGATCGTCAACGGCGCCCTGGTGGCGATGGAGCCCTATACCGGCCGTGTCGTGGCCCTGGTCGGGGGCTACAGCTTCTCGCTGTCGAACTTCAACCGCGCGACCCAGGCGATGCGCCAGCCCGGTTCGGCGTTCAAGCCGTTCGTCTACGCCACGGCCCTGGAGAACGGCTACACGCCGGCCAGCGTGGTGGTCGACAGCGCCATCACCCTGAAAGGGGCGAACGGCCAGGATTGGAGCCCCGAGAACTATCACAAGAAGTTCTACGGAGCGCTGCCGCTGCGCAAGGGCCTGGAGCAGTCGATCAACGCCATGACCGTGCGCCTGGCCCAGAGCGTCGGTATGAAGAAGATCGTCGAGACCGCCAAGAAGACCGGGGTGACCCGGGATATGGCGCCTGTCCTGGCCATGGCCCTGGGCGCGGGCGAGACCACGCCGTTCAAGCTGACCACGGCCTATACGCCGTTCGTCAACGGCGGCCGCCGCGTCGAGCCGCACCTGATCGAACTGGTGCAGGACCGCGAGGGCAAGGTGATCTTCCGGGCCGACAAGCGTGACTGCGTCCGTTGCAACGCCGGCTTCAACGGCGACGAGAGTCCCCGCATCCCCGCCCTAGGCGAGCAGGTGATGGACCCGATCACCGCCTACCAGATCACTTCGATGCTGCAGGGCGTGGTCCAGCGCGGCACCGCGGCCCAGGCCAGCTCGCTGGGCTATCCCCTGGCCGGCAAGACCGGCACCACCAACGAATACCGCAGCGCCTGGTTCATGGGTTATTCGCCCAGCCTGGTGGTCGGCGTCTTCATCGGCTTCGACGACAACCGCTCGCTGGGCGAGGGCGAGACGGGGGCGACCGGTCCGGTGCCGATCTTCATGGACTTCATGCGCGAGGCGCTGAAGGGCCAGCCGAAGACCGAGTTCAAGGCCCCCGCGAACGCCAAGTTCGCCATGGTGCGCGGCATCCGCGAGGCTTTCCGCCCCGGGACCGAGCCCAAGGTCTTCACGCCGACCGAGAGCACCGGGCCCCAGCCCTATGGCCAGGTCTGGCCCAACGGCCAGGTCGGACCGGCCCCGACCCAGGGCCCCGCCAAGCCGCCGCCCCAGGCGCCCGACATCAGCGGGCTCTACTAATCGTCGATCAATCCGTCTGGGGTCATTGCGCCGACTCCGGTCGCGGGCTATGTCCCGCGCCCTTCAACACTGTCACGGAGCTACGTGATGAGACCGGATGTCGAGGCCTCCGCGGCTGACATCGAGCAGTCCGTGGGACTGCTCAGGAGGCGTCTTTGACTGGGATGTCGCCCTACGCAAGCTCGATGAGCTGAACGCCCGGGTCGAGGACCCGACCCTTTGGGACCGCCCGGCGGAAGCCCAGGCCGTCTCCCGCGAACGCGCCGGCCTGGCCGCTCGCGTCGAGGCGGTGCTGGTTCTCGAAAACGGCCTGAAGGACGCGCTGGAATATGCCGAACTGGCCGACATGGAGGGCGACGAGGCCCTCCTGGAGGACGCCCGCGCCCAGCTCAAGGACCTGAAGGAACGCGCGGGCCGCGCCGAACTCGAGGCCCTGCTGTCCGGCGAGGCCGACGGCAACGACTGCTATGTCGAAATCAACTCCGGGGCCGGCGGCACAGAGTCGTGCGACTGGGCCGGCATGCTGCTGCGCATGTACAGCCGCTGGGCCAACGCCCATGGCATGAGCGTCGAACTGGTCGAAGAGACCTCGGGCGACCAGGTCGGCATCAAGTCGGCGACCCTGCTGGTCAAGGGCGCGAACGCCTATGGCTGGCTGAAGACCGAGGCCGGCGTCCACCGCCTGGTGCGCATCAGCCCCTACGACGCCGCCGCCAAGCGCCACACCAGCTTCGCCTCGGCCTGGGTCTATCCGGTGGTCGACGACACGATCGAGATCGAGATCAATCCGTCGGACGTGCGGACCGACACCTACCGGGCCTCGGGGGCCGGCGGCCAGCACATCAACAAAACCGACTCCGCCGTGCGCCTGACGCACATCCCCACCGGCATCGCCGTGGCCTGCCAGGCCGGGCGTTCGCAGCACCAGAACCGCGAGGAAGCCTGGAAAATGCTGCGCGCCCGCCTCTACGAGGCCGAACTGCAGAAGCGGGAAGCCGCCCAGCAGGCCCTGGAGGACCAGAAGACCGACATCGGCTGGGGCCACCAGATCCGCAGCTACGTCCTGCAGCCCTACCAGATGGTCAAGGACCTGCGGACCAACGTCGAGACGTCCGACACCCAGGGCGTGCTGGACGGCGACCTGGACCAGTTCATGGGCGCCTCGCTGGCCCAGCGCGTCGGGGCCACCCGGGACGCCCAGGCCTAGCCTGCCCGGAGCCGAAATGCGAAACGCCCCGGAGCGATCCGGGGCGTTTTGTTGTTTCTAGCCGGCCGGTTTGGCTTCCAGCATCGGCGGCGGCGGCGCGGGCTGGGCCTGCGGCGGGGCGGCCGGGCGCTGGAACTTCAGGCTGCGTCCCTGGAAGAACGCGCCGGTCTCCATCGCCAGCTGCTCGTGGGTGATGTCGCCGTCGATGTAGGAGGTGCCGTAGAGGCGGACCTGCTTGGCGGTGATCGCCCCGACGATGCGGCCGCGGACCTCGACCGCCTCGGCATAGACCGAGCCCTCGACATGGCCGGTCTCGCCGATCGTCAGCCGACCGACCCGGACGTCGCCGCGCACCACGCCGTCGATCTGCAGTTCGCCGTCGCCGGTGATGCCGCCTTCGATGGTGATGTCGGGAGAGACCAGGGACGCCACCTTCGGCGGGGCCTTGCGAGCCGCCTCGGGATTGGCGGGAGCCATGGACATGGGCAGCGGCTCGATGCGGACCGCCCCCTTGGACGCCTTAGCTTGCTTGCTGAACATACTCACCAGCCTTCAGGAAGCGGTTCGGGTTTTGCGCCCGACCATTGACCCATACTTCGTAGTGCAGATGCGGACCGGTCGAGCGGCCGGTCGAGCCCATGGCCGCGATGCGCTGGCCGATGGCCACGCGCTGGCCGACCCGGACCGAAGCGGCCTGCAGGTGGGCGTAGCGGGTCTTGAAGCCGTTGCCGTGGTCGATCTCGACGACGTTGCCATAGCCCGAGCGCACGCCGACGAACGAGATCACCCCCGGGGCGGTCGCCATGATCGGCGTGTAGAACGAGCCGGGGAAGTCCAGGCCCGAATGGAAGGCCGGACGATGGGTGAAGGGGTCGAAGCGGACGCCGTAGCTGCTGCTCAGCGCCGGATTATTGGTCGGCCGGTAGAACGGCAGCTGCTGCGAGGCGGCGCTCAGCTGGCGCATGTCCGACATGTCGGTGGCGGCGTGCTGGATCCGGCCGGCGAAGTCCTCGTCGACGTCGAGCACAGCGGCCAGGGCGCGGGGATCCTTGGCCTCGATCAGCGGGCCGCCCAGGGACGAGCCGCTCCGGCCGGTGAACGCGCCGGCGTCCAGGCCCGCCATACGCATAGCCAGGCGCAGACGCTCGGCCCGGCTCTTGGCGAAGGTCTCGGCGGCGTCGATCAGGCGCTCCTGGTCCATGCGCGTGGCCTGGATGCGTTCGACCGGCGAGGCGCCCAGCACCGACGGCTTGGCGACCTGCAGGGCCTGGGCGGCGCCGGGCACGCCCTTGAAATCGCTGACCAGCAGGGCCAGGGCCGCGTGGCGCTTCTCGACCGAGCTGGCCAGTTCGTCCAGCGAACCGCTGCTGGCCGACAGCTGGGCCACGGCGCTGTTCAAACGCGCCTGGCGGTCGGCGTTGAGGCGCTCGTAATAGGCCTTCTGCTTGATGACCATCTGGTCGGTCGAGCTGACCGACAGGGCGTTGACCATCATGGAGGCGGTGCAGACGCCCATCCACAGGGCGGCCGCGGCGACGCCGGTGGCGCACATCAGCTGCTTGCCGGTCGAAAAAACGTAGCCTCGCATCTCGCCGCCGGAGCGCACATAGAGGTGCCGCTCGGGGAAAAGCTCTTCCAGGGATTGCCGGAGCCGCTTGAAGCGCGTGATCGCCATCGCCTAGGAAACCCCCGTTTTCAAGGTCCCGGCGATATGCAACGAGAAAGCGGAAACGTGCAAGATACTTCGCGCCGAGCATGAACGCCGGGCGAGTTTTTGCCTTAGCGATTCAACTGATAGATGGTTCCGTGCCCGAATTCCATTGTCGGCGGGCTCCGGTGTTGCGTTAGCCGCACGCCTGAGGCTCACGAGCCACACCGCTATTTGGCCGCCCCGTCTTTCAAGGTCCGGGCCGCTGTCAGCACCGCCTTGATGTGGTTGGGCACCTTCACCTTGCGCCAGACGTTGCGGATCACGCCCTCGCGGTCGATCAGGAAAGTTGAGCGGTCGATACCCATGTACTTGCGGCCGTACATGCTCTTCTCGACCCAGGCGCCGTAGGCCTCGACGGTTTCGCCGGTGGGGTCTGCGGCCAGTTCGACGGTCAGGTCGTGCTTCTTGCGGAACTTGGCGTGCGAGGCGGCGCTGTCCTTGGACACCCCGACGATCACCGCGCCCAGCTTGGCGAACTCCTCGACCTCGGACGAGAACTGCAGGGCTTCCGACGTGCAGCCGGCCGTGTCGTCCTTCGGATAGAAGTAGAGCACGACGGTCTTGCCCCTCAGGCTGGAAAGGCTGACGCGGCCGGTGTCGGTGGCCAGGTCGAAATCGGGGGCCTTGTCGCCGGGTTGCAGGTCTTGCGTCATCGTCATGTCCTCGATTTTGAACCGCTCATCCCGGCGAATGCCGGGACCCAGATGGAATGACGGTGTGGCTGACGCCGGGAGCGCCGAGCCCTTCCAATCATCCACTCCGCTATAGGATCTGGGTCCCGGCATTCGCCGGGACGAGCGGAAATTAGATGGGTTTCACAAGCACGATCTTCTTCTTGCCCGCCGCAAGCTTGACCACGCCGTCCACCAGGTCCGCTTCCGTGATCACGCGGTTGGCGTCCGGCTCGGCCTTGTCGTTGACCTTGACGCCGCCGCCCTGGGCCAGGCGGCGCGCCTCGCCGCGCGAGGCGGCCAGGCCGGCGTCGGCGAACAGGTTGGCCAGGACGATCCCGGCCTTCAGGTCCGAGGCCGGCACCTCGAAGGTCGGCAGGTCGGCCGACAGCGCGCCCTGCTCGAAGGCCTTCTCGGCGGCGTCGCGGGCCTTGCGGGCCTCGTCCTCGCCGTGCGCCATCCGCGTGGCCTCGTCGGCCAGCACCTTCTTGGCCTCGTTGATCTGGGCGCCGGGCAGGGCCTCCAGCTCGGCGATCCGGTCCAGCGGCAGGTCGGTGAACAGCTTCAGGAACCGGCCGACGTCGGCGTCCTCGGTGTTGCGCCAGAACTGCCAGTAGTCGTACGGGCTCAGCTGCTCGGCGTTCAGCCACACCGCGCCCGACATGGTCTTGCCCATCTTGGCGCCCGAGGCGGTGGCCAAGAGCGGCGTGGTCAGGCCGAAGGCGGCCTTCTGGTCGACGCGCCGCGTCAGCTCCACGCCGTTGAGGATGTTGCCCCACTGGTCCGAGCCGCCCATCTGCAACACACAGCCGTGGGCGCGGTTCAGCTCCAGGAAGTCGACCGCCTGCATCAGCATGTAGTTGAATTCGAGGAAGGTCATCGGCTGCTCGCGCTCGAGCCGCAGCTTGACCGAGTCGAAGGCCAGCATCCGGTTGACCGTGAAGTGCACGCCGTAGTCGCGCAGGAACTGCACGTAGCCGAACTTGGAGAGCCAAACGTCGTTGTCGACCATGATGGCGTCGGTCGGCCCGTCGCCGAAGGTCAGGAACTTCGAAAACACCTGCTTGATGCCGGCGATGTTGGCGGCGATGTCGGCGTCGCTGAGCAGCTTGCGGCTCTCGTCCTTGCCGGTGGGGTCGCCGACCTTGGTGGTGCCGCCGCCCATCAGCACGATCGGCTTGTGGCCGGCCTGCTGCAGGCGGCGCAGCATCATGATCTGGATCAGGCTGCCGACGTGCAGGGACGGGGCGGTGGCGTCGAAGCCGATATAGGCGGTGACGATCCCGCCGGCGGCCGCCGCGTCCAGCTCCTCCGGATGGGTGATCTGGTGGATGTAGCCGCGCGCCTGCAGGGTCTGGAGGAATTCCGACTTGAAGGACGCGGGGGCGGACATGGCTCGACTCTCTGATTTCGGTGACCGCGCGTCTAGCACGGCGGGGGCGGTCTGTGGCGAGGGTTTCATCGGCAAGGTCTCCTGGGACTTGATCCGGAGACGGTCGCTGGCCTGACGCGTCGCCGGTGGGGCGGGCGCGTCGACGTGATCGGTCGGCCTCCCGCTAGGACAGCGGGCGGTAATAGGCGCGGGCGAGGCGGCGACGGGCGATCATGGGGTCTAGCTACCCGGCCCGGGCCGTGGCAGTCAACCGGACCATGCTTATCCTGGGATTCATGACCGGCACCTCGCTCGACGCGGTCGACATGGCGGTGCTCGAGACCGACGGCGAGGACATCCAGGCCTTCGGCCCGGCCGGCGAGCGCAAGCTGCGCGAGGAGACCCGCGACCTCTTGCTCGTCGCCACCGAGGTGGCCCGCGGCTGGCCGCGCGACCGGCCGGCGCCGGAGATCTTCGAAGAGGCCGCCCAGGCGGTGGCCGACGAGCATTTCCACGCCGCCGAGAGCTTCCTGGCCGAGCACGGCCTTGCGTGGTCGCAGTTCGACCTGCTGGGCGTCCACGGCCAGACGGTGCTGCACGAGCGCCCCCATCCGGGCCGGATCGGCCGCACCGTGCAGCTGCTCGACGCCGAGCGGCTGGCCAGGGCCTGCGGGCGGCCGGTGGCGTTCGACTTCCGCGCCGCCGACGTGGCGGCGGGCGGGCAGGGAGCGCCGCTGGCCCCGGTCTATCACGCGGCCCGGGCCCGCGCCTCGGGCCTGCCGGCCCCGGTGGCGGCGCTGAACATCGGCGGCGTGGCCAACATCACCCTGATCGGTCCCGACGACGACCTGCTGGCCTTCGACACCGGTCCCGGCAACGGCATGATCGACCTGATGCTGCAGGCCCGGGGCCTGGGGCGGTTCGACGAGAACGGCCGGCTGGCGGCGGCCGGCGCCGTCGACGCGGCGGTGCTGAAGACCTTCCTGGCCAGCGACTATTTCTCCGGACCGGCGCCCAAGTCGCTGGACCGCTACGACTTTCCGCTGCACCTGGTCGATCACCTGTCCTCCGAGGACGCCGCCGCCACCCTGGTGGCCTTCACCGCCGAGGCGGTCGTCAAGGCCTTCGAGCACGGCCAGCATCCGGACGCCCTGATCGTCTGCGGCGGCGGGCGGCACAATCCGCAGATCATGAAGGCCCTGGCCGACCGCGCCCCCGTGCCGGTCCGCACCGCCGAGGCGGTCGGCTGGCGCGGCGACGCCATTGAGGCCGAGGCCTTCGCCTTCCTGGCCGCCCGCACGGCCCGCGGCCTGCCGATCAGCTTCCCCGGGACGACGGGGGTGGCGGCGCCGATGACGGGCGGGAGGATCGTGCGGCCCTGACCCCCTCCGGCCCTCCGGGCCACCTCCCCCAAAGGGGGAGGATCTAAGGCGCCCAGATGCTCCCCCTCTGGGGGAGCTGTCGCGAAGCGACTGAGGGGGTTTCGTGGCACGGTCTCTCATCCTCACGCGGCAGGCCGCTGAGCGTATGGAAAGGGTCGCGGAGCGCCGGACGACGTCCGGAGTGTTTGAGTAGTAACCGTTTCGACGAAGCCCGATCGCTCCGCGCGGTCGTTTTCCGCCAGCGTCCGGTGGGCAGCCCTGTTGAGGCTTAGCCGGACCCGGTCTCGATCCCTTTCGGGAGAAACCAGACGCCGGGGGCGCGGGCCTATGGGCAATTCACGCGCTTTGTCCCCGGTCGACGCCGACGGCGGGCGGGCTTCCCAACGATGGAAGGCCCCGGACACGCTGAAGTAACCCCCTCCAGCCCAGTCCCGCTCGATCGCCCCCCGCCGCCGCATCGGTCGCTGGCCATGCGCCCTTTCCCCGCGTCGAGGTGAGA
>NZ_FORN01000029.1 GCF_900114015.1 Caulobacter sp. UNC279MFTsu5.1
GCCACCGGCGTCGGGCCCAGGGCGGGCTGGCGCACCTCGACGACGCCGCGACGGACGGTCACCCGCACGGTCTTGTCATAGTGGCGGATGTTGAACTCGGTGCCCACGACGCGGACCTGCTGGTCGCCCACCGAGATCAGGAAGGGGCGGTTCGGATCCTTGGCGACGTCGAAGGTCGCCTGGGCGTCGTCCATCTGAATGCGCCGCGCGCGCCAACCCAGCTGGACCTTCAGGATCGAGGCCGCGTCCATTCGGATGTGCGTGCCATCGGCCAGCGCGACCTCACGGGTCTCGCCAAGGCGCGTCAGAACCTGGAGACCGGTCCTGTTGAAAGTGATGATGCTGGACGACGGCGCCATGCGCGGCAGGGGTGTTCGGTTCCCGCGGCCCTGAGCGGTATCGGCAATTTTCGCCGTGCGCTCAGTCCTGCAGCGACCGCTGCCCCGATCGTTCATAATCGCGTCGTGCGCTCGTGGCGAGGCCGCAACCAAGCAGCTCATCCGATGGTTGGGGAGCGGCCTGAGGCCAGCTCGATGGCCATGGCGCTTCCGATCCGATTTCACCCGCCCACCAACCCGTGGGGCGGTCATTTTGACCAGCTTGTCGCGGCGCAAAATACTTGAGCTGTATCAATGTGGCGTCGCGCTGGAGAGGGACAGTAGAGCGTGATGAAATCCGAAAAGCGCCGAGCGCCTGCAACAAGCAGACGTTCTCTCTCGGCGGCGTCGGTTATCCGAAGGATGAAGCCGATGGATCGGCTTAAGAACAAGGTCGCGATCGTTACGGGCGCGGCGCTCGGGCTTGGCGGAGCCACCGCGCTGCGAATGGCGGAGGAAGGCGCTTCGATCGCTATCTTCGACGTGCTCGACGACCAGGGCGCCGCGATGGTCGCCGAAATCACGGCCTCAGGCAGGGCGGCGCGCTACTGGCGGTGCGACGTCAGCAACGAAACCCAAGTGGCGCAGGCGATCAACGAGGTGGCCGAGTACTTCGGCCGCATCGATGTGCTGGTGAACAATGCCGGCGTAGCGGGAGCCAACAAGCCGACGCATGAGGTGACCGAAGCCGAATGGGACTGGGTCCAGGCCATCAATGTCAAGGGCGTGTTCTTCTGCACCAAGCACGCCATTCCGCATTTGCGACGCGCGGGCGGTGGCAGCATCATCAACCTGTCGTCCATCTATGGACTGGTGGGAGCGCCGGATGTCCCCGCATACCACGCGTCGAAAGGCGCTGTTCGGTTGATGAGCAAGACCGATGCGCTCATCTACGCCGGCGATCGAATTCGCGTGAACTCCATCCACCCCGGTTTCATCTGGACGCCGATGGTCGAGCATCACCTGAGCGCTCAGGGCGATCTGGAGACGGGCCGCAAGGCCGCCGATGCGCTTCATCCGCTCGGACATATGGGAGAAGCCGACGATATCGCCTGGGGAGCTGTGTATCTGGCGTCCGACGAAGCCAAGTTCGTGACCGGTTCGGAGCTGGTCATCGACGGCGGATATACGGCCCGCTGAGGTCAGGCCCGCATGTCGGACCCTGACGGTCGACGACGGCGAGAGAACGATCCGGAAGCGGCGGAGGATGGTCGGGGCTCCATGCCGGGTTGCGGCCAGCCCCTCGCGGCGCATTCTGGACAGGTGTCGCGAGGCCTCGGAACAGTGGAAGAGGATCGGGTATGGCGGTGGAGCCCTTCGAGCGGCTTGGGTTGGCCTTGGCCATCGGCTTCCTGATCGGCATCGAGCGGGGCTGGCGGGCGCGCGACGTCACCGAAGGGGGCCGCGCCGCGGGTTTACGCACCTACGCCCTGTCGGGCCTGCTCGGCGGGGTCGCTGGGATGCTGAGCCAGACCCTGGGCGGCTGGGCCATGTCCACGCTCGGCCTATCCTTCGCGACGGCCTTCATCCTCTTCAAGCAGCGAGAACAACGCGACGACAACGACTACTCGGCCACCGCCGTCGTCGCCGGCCTGCTGACCTTCGGGCTCGGGGCGTTGGCGGTGCTCGGCGACGAGCGGGTCGCCGCCGCCGCGGCCGTGGCGGTCGCTGCCCTGCTGGCGGGCAAGGAGGTGCTGCACACCTGGCTCAAGCGTCTGACCTGGCCCGAACTCCGAGACGCGCTGGTTCTGCTGGCCATGACCTTCGTGGCCCTGCCGCTTCTGCCAAACCGCCCCTTTGGACCCTATGGCTTGGTCAATTTCGCCGAACTTTGGGTGCTGACCATCGCCATGGCGGCGATTTCCTTTGTCGCCTACGCCGCGATCAAGGTGTGGGGACCGGCGCGCGGCGCCTTGCTGGCCAGCGCGGCCGGCGCGCTGATCTCCTCGACGGCGGTGACCTTCTATCTGGCGCGACTGCAGAAGGAGGTCTCCAAACCCCTCGCCCTGGCGGGCGCGGCCCTGGTGGCCGGCGCCATCATGGCGGTCCGGCTGGGCGCCATCACCTTGGCGCTCTGGCCGCCGTTGTTCTGGTCGCTGTCGGCGCCGCTTGGCGTGTTCGCCGCCCTGTCGACGGTCCTTGGCCTGGGGGCGACCGTCTTCGCGTCGAGCGGCGACGCATCGTCGTCGCCGTCTCCGGCCAAGAGCCCCTTTGAGCTGGCCCTGGTGCTGAAGTTCGCCCTGGTGCTCGGCGTCATCATGGCGGCGTCAAGGGTCGCAGCCGGTCTCTACGGTCCTTCCGGCCTTCTACCGGTGGCGGCGCTCGGCGGCCTGGTCGACGCCGATGCGGTCACCCTGGCGGCCGCCCGCATGACGGCGGGGGGCATGGCCATCGGCGTCGCCGGCCAGGCGGTGCTGCTGGCGGCCGTGGTCGACAGCTTTTCGAAGATGGTCATCGCCTGCGTCGTGGGCGGTTGGCGCTTTGGCGGTCTCTATTCGACGGGAACCCTGCTGGCGCTGGGCGCCGCGGCCGGCGTCTGGAGATGGGCCTAGCGCATCCTGTCGCGACCGGCCGGCCCCATCGCGTCGTCTTGCGGCTGAGCCCGAAATTGAAGCGGATCAAGAGTGATCGCGCCATGGCGCTGGAAGCTTCCCTCGGGGGGCGGGAAGGCGGCGACGTTTTGGAGGCGGCGGGTGTTTGATGATGGACTGGATGGTCCTGGCCTGAGCGGGATGCGGTCCCAGGAGCAGTTGGCCGCGCACAAAGTGATCGAGATCAATCCCCGGGCGACGACAAGGCGGAAGAATGATCCGCGCGTCAGGCGCATGCCTTCGTCCTGATGGAGATCCATCCATGACTGCTCAAGACAAATCCTTGCTGCCGGCCTTCACCCAGCAAGCCACCCAGACTCTGGGCTCCAAGGTCGGCGCCTGACATGCTGGCGATGGTCCTGGAGGGCGGCCACCTGACGCCCGCCCTCCGTCACGCGCCAAGGCCCGGCCCAGGCGAGGTTCTGCTTCGCGTGCGCACCTGCGGCGTCTGCCGCACGGATCTTCATCTTCTGGACGGCGACCTTCCCACGCCGGACGGCGTCATTCCGGGACATGAGATCGTCGGCGTCGTGGAGGCGCTCGGGCAGGGCGTCACGAGCCTGGCTCTAGGTCAGCGCGTTGGTGTCCCGTGGCTTGGCGGCGCCTGTGGGCGTTGCCGATTCTGTCGCCAGGGCGCGGAAAACCTCTGCGATCACGCCCAGTTCACAGGCTGGACGCGCGATGGCGGCTACGCGGAAATGACGGTCGCCGATGCGCGCTTCTGCTCGGTCCTGCCCGATGGTCTCGGCGATCTCGAAGCCGCGCCGTTGCTCTGCGCCGGTCTGATCGGTTTTCGCGCCTGGCGCAAGGCGATGGAGGGGCGAGTCGTCGATCGGCTGGGCCTCTATGGCTTTGGCGCCGCCGCCCATCTCCTGGCCCAACTGGCGATCGCCGAGGGGCAGAAGGTCTACGCCTTCACCAAGCCCGGCGACCTAGCCGCGCAGGACCTCGCGCTCGACCTGGGCTGCCTGTGGGCAGGGGCGTCGGACGCGGCGCCGCCCGAACCGCTGGACGCCGCCATCCTGTTCGCGCCGGTCGGCGCGCTCGTGCCGCTCGCCTTGCGGGCGGTCCGCAAGGGCGGCGCCGTGGTGTGCGCGGGAATCCATATGAGCCAGATCCCCGCCCTGGACTACGCCGACCTGTGGGGCGAGCGAACCCTGGTCTCCGTGGCCAACCTCACCCGCGCCGACGCCCAGGACTATCTGCCGCGCGCCGCCGCCGCCGGCGTACGGCCCCACCTCAGAATCTACGGTCTTCGACAGGCCGGCCAAGCGCTCGCCGACTTGCGTGGCGGAGCCTTCACAGGGGCGGCGGTGCTGCAGATCAATCCGCCGCCATAGACAGGCCGGTGGATGACATCCGCCCGCGCGTTGATCGCGACCAACCTAGAACCGGTCACCGCAATGCGAACATGGCGACCACGGCAACGGCCATGACCGCAGTCGCCAGCCAGCCGAAGATGCGCTGTCCTAGCGTCGCTACGAACTGTCCCATCTCATGGCGGCGAGACGCCACCACCATCATCGCCGCCATGATCGGCACGGCGATCACACCGTTTAGCACCGCGCTCCAGAACAGGGCCTTGATCGGGTCCAGGGGCGAATAGTCCACGGCGAGTCCCAGGATCGTGGCGAGGCCAATCACGCTGTAAAAGCCCACGGCCTCGCGCGCCGGGTGTTCAAGTCCGATTTTCCAGCCTTGAGATTCGCTGATCGCATAGGCCGCCGATGCGGCCAGGATGGGCGCCGCGAGCAGGCCCGTGCCGATGATGCCCAGGCTGAACAGCAGGAAGGCCAGCGTCCCCGCGATGGGTTTCAGCGCCTGGGCGGCCTCGGCGGAGGTCTGGATATCGGTCACGCCGGCCGAATTTAGGGTGACGGCCGTCGTCAGGATGATGAAGAAGGCGATCAGGTGGGCGAAGCCCATGCCGACATAGGTGTCCCAGCGGATGCGGCTGAGCTGCTCTGGGGCCTGTTCCGGGTGGGCCAGCAATGGGCCGGTCGTCGGGTCGGCCTCCTCGTCCTCCACCTCTTCGGAGGCCTGCCAGAAGAACAGGTAGGGGCTGATGGTCGTGCCGAAGATGGCAACGACCATGGTGACGGTCGCCCCTGTGAACGCCAACTGCGGAACCACCGTACGAAGAGCGACCTGGCTCCAATCGATATGCACGGTGAAGACCACGCCGACATATGCGAACAGCGCGAGCGTCAGCCACTTCAGGTAGCGGACATAGCGGTGATAGGGGATGAGGATTTGCAGCGCCAGGGAGAGCGCCGCGAAGAGCACGGTGAACGTGTGCTGGCCCCAGCCCAACACCAGTTTCGCCGCCGAACCCATTGCCGCAAGGTCGGCGCCGATGTTCACGACGTTGGCGATGAACAGCAACCCCACGAGGACCGTGACGATCGGACGGGGGAACACGCGGCCCAGATTCGCCGCCAGCCCACGGCCAGTCACCCGCCCGATACGGGCGCTGATCATCTGGATCGCGGACAGCAGCGGATAGCTGAACGGCACGGTCCAGAGCATCTGCAAACCCATTTGGGCGCCGGCCTGGGAGTAGGTGGCTATGCCGCCCGGGTCATCGTCCGCCGCCCCGGTGATCAGGCCCGGTCCCAGCCGCTGGAAGAGCGCGGCCCGCCGAAGCCGGTGCACATTGGGATGTAGGGAGGGAGGCCGAACGAAGTGATCGGCGGCTGGTTGCACCTTGGCTTCGGCGCGATCGTTCATGGACAGCTCCCGCCGACGGTGGGCGCCGAAGAACCAAATTCGACCCGTGGGCGACCTTCAGAGGGTTTGCTCTGGAGAGAAACGGCCTCAAGCGGTCGCCTCGCAGGCTCTGGCGAACTCGAGCAGAAGGCGCGCCGATGGAGCCGCCCCTGGTCGAGGGCCGCCAATTGACAGGACGGCGCGCCGGTCTGCCGGTTGTTGTCGAACGGAATCATGCTGAACGTCACGCCAGGGGCCTACTCAAAGAGTTCGTCCAGACGCGTGCGAACTTGCTCCAGCACGTTGGCGACGGACTCGGCGGTAATGTTGGAGACGATCGAGCCGAAGTGCTTGTGGTCGACGACTCGCAAGCCGCAGACCCCCGACAGGTGCAGGTCGAAGACCGTCATCAGGGCCTGCAAGGCCCCGGTGGTGTTCACCCAGTCCTCGGGCGCCCCGGAGGTCGAAAAGCTGAGCAGGGTCTTGTCGTCGAGCAGCGATTCCGTGCCGCTCGGACCTGGCGCATAGCCGAAGCTCATGCTGAACACCCGATCGACATAGCCCTTGAGGATGGCGGGCGGCGCATTGAACCAGAAGGGATAGACGAAGATGAAGCTGTCGGACTCGCCGAGCAGCTGCCGTTCGGCGACGACGTCCGCGGCCGGATGCGCGCCCGACGGCGACGGCAGTTCCTCGGCCTTGAGGCGGGGGTCGAAATCCAGCGCATAGAGGTCACGCAGGACCACGGTGTGGTTGGTGGCGCGCAGGTGCTCGACACAGGTCCGGGCGATGGCCGCGCAGACGCTGGTGGGCTTGGGGTGAGCGAGGATGACGGCGTGTTTCATGGGGGCGGCTCCCAAACAGCGACATGCTGACCAAGGGAGACTAGTTGCCGGGGCGGCCGCCAAATTGATCCAGATCAGGGAACCGGATGCAGCCTGGCCGATCCTGTCGGCTTCAGGAGGCGACGATGATCACGGACGAACGAACCTTGGTGGTGGCGGCCGACGGCGGTCGGGCTCGGCTCTTCGAGGAGCCGCGCCGCGGCGGGTCCCTGACCGAACATCCCGAATGGCTGGCCGGCCTGGAGCCTAGGGTCTTTCCGCATCCCGGTTCCGGCGCGGTCCATGATCGGATGGGCCATGCGATCCACGGCGTCGCCACGATCACCGCCGCCGACAAGAGCGCCCGTGATTTCCTGACCCGGCTCGGCGCGCGGCTGGCCCACCTCGTCGACGAACACCGTTTCGACCATTTGATCGTCTTCGCGCCGCCTCGCGCCCTGGGCATGCTGCGCGAGGCGCTGCCAACAGCCCTGCGCCGACGGTTGGCGCTCGATCAGGCCCATGATCGGGTCGATGCGGACGCCGAGGCCCTGCGCGAGGCCGTGCGCGGGCTGCGGCGCAGCGCGCCGTGAGCCGGCCTGTCATCTTTCCAATTTGCTCGCCGGTTCGCGCCGCGTCCGATCGGACCTATCCCCGCGAGAGTCCATCATGACCCCGATCCTGTCCTTCCACGGCGCCGCCGGCTGCGTCACCGGCTCGTGCGCACGCCTGCAGACACAGGACGCCACCATCCTGGTCGATTGCGGCATGTTCCAGGGATCAAAGACCCTCAAGGCGCTGAACTATGGCCAGTTTCCCTTCGATCCGAGTCAGGTCGACGCTGTTCTGCTTACCCATGCCCATGTCGACCATTGCGGCCTGCTTCCCAAGCTGATGCTCGCGGGCTTCGAGGGGCCGATCTATGCGACGGCGGCGACGCGCGACCTTTGCGCGGTGATGCTCGCCGACGCGGGCGGCATCCAGGAAGGGGAGGTGGCGGCGCTCAATCGGCGCAACCAGAGACGGGGCCTGGCGCCCGTCGAACCGATCTACACCGCGGCCGACGCAGCCCGGGTCATGAAACAGTTTCGGAAGATCAAGCTGGGCGAGCCGGTGACGGTCGCCCCCGGAATCTCGGCGGTCTATTGGGAGGCCGGCCACATCCTGGGCTCGGCCTCCATCGAGGTCATTGTCGGCGTCGCCGGCGCCGAGAAGCGTCTGTTGTTCTCCGGGGACCTCGGCTCTGGCGGGAGCGATTTCGTCGCCGACCCGCAAGGTCCCAAGGGCGTCGACCATCTGATCCTCGAATCCACCTACGGCGACCGGGAACGCGTGGCCGCCAGCGGCGTCGCCCGCCGCGCGGTCTTGGCCGAGGAGCTCAAGGCGGCCCACGCCGCGGGCGGGCCGCTGCTCATCCCCGCCTTCGCGCTGGAACGCAGCCAGGAGCTCCTGGTCGACCTGCTGCAGTTGATGGAAGACGGGGACGCGCCGCGCGGCGACATCTTCCTCGACTCGCCGCTGGCCATTGAAGCGTCCAAGGTGTTCCTTGAGCGAGGCTGGAATCCCGCCCTCCAGCGAAACCCGTTCGAGCCGGTCCAGCCCTCCGAGCACCTGCGCTTCCTGGCCAAGCCCTGGGACAGCGACGGCTTGGAGCGTCTCTCCGGCTGGCATGTGATCCTGGCCGCCAGCGGCATGTGCGACGCGGGCCGGGTGCGCAAACACCTCAAGCGGCTGCTGTGGCGCAAGGAAGCGACCGTGCTGCTCTGTGGTTTCCAGGCGGCCGGCACGCTGGGACGGCTGCTCGCTGACGGCGCGCCGCGGGTCAGCATCCAGGGCGACGAGGTTCGGGTTCGCGCGCGGGTGCGCAAGCTCGACGCCTATTCGGCTCATGCCGACGCGGCGGGCTTGACGCGCTGGGCGCTCGATCGTGCTCCGGTCAGCGGTTCAATTCTGCTGGCCCACGGGGAGCCGGACGCCGCCGCCGGACTGCGCGATCGGCTGATCGCCGCTGGCTTCGACGCCGGCTCCGTCTTGATCCCGGACCTGGACGACGCCTTCGACCTCACCGAGGGGGCCGCGACGCCCAGGCGGCCGTCGCCCGTCCGGCTGCCGCCCCACGCCGCGGCCAAGCTCGACTGGCATAATCACCGGGTCGCCTTTCAGATGGCGCTCAACGCCGCCCTCGAAGGGGCTGGGGACGACGCCGCCCGCGAGGCGCTGCTGCGCCGCCTGAGCGCCGTTGTCGGTGGACAGCTCGGTGACGGGAAGCCTCGGTCAATCCCGGACGCGGGACAGGATCCGTTCGAGTGAACTTGACCCAGGTCAAGACGCGTCGCCGCGAGAGGGCGCGTTGTGGGGGTGTCATCCACCCCGCTTTTTTCAAGGAAAGACAATGTCAGCTCGCAAGATGAAGACACTCGCCCGCGACGGCCGTGACGCTTTTGACAACGTCACCGATCACCTCAAGACCATGGTCGACCACCTGGGGCAGGACGCCAGCGACGCGGTTTCCGTGAGCGCGGTGGCGCTGGGCCATTCGGCCATTGAACTCGTCGGCGATGTCCAGGCCAAGCTCGATCGCCTCGAGACCGCGACGGAGCGACAAATCCGGCGCCATCCCAGTGAAGCCGTGGCCGCCGCCGCGGCCGCTGCGGCTCTGGTCGCCGCGGCGGCCGCTAGCCTCATCACCTATGCCGTGACCCATCGTTCCCGCGCCGCATAGCCTGGTCGCATCCCATGTCCCGGTGAGGCGGGAACGCCCATGACGGATCGCACCAAGGGCTTGGACGAGGGCGAGGCGACTCGTCGCCTCGCCCTCGTCGGCCCCAATCAGATCGATCCGCCGCGCACGCGTTCGGTGGCGCAGATCGTTCTGGCGACTATCCGCGAACCGATGTTTGGCCTGCTCCTGGCGGCTTCAGGTCTGTACTTGGCGCTCGGCGATCTGGCCGAAGGCCTGCTGCTGACCCTGGCGGCTGTCGCCACCATCGTCCAAGTCGTGTTCCAGGAAGCGCGCAGCGAACGGGCGCTCCAGGCGCTGCGCGACCTGGCCGAGCCCATGGTGCGACTGGTTCGCGATGGGGTCGAGCGCTCGGCCCCGTCGCGTTCGCTCGTGCCTGGCGACGTCATCCTGGTCGGCGAGGGGCAACGCGTGCCCGCCGATGGCCAGCTGATCGATGGCGAACTGCTGACCATCGACGAGGCCGCGCTCACAGGCGAATCCGTTCCCGTTCAGCGTGCGCCGGGCTTGGCGGGCGACCGGTCCGGCGCGATCTTCGCCGGTACGCTGGTCGTCTCGGGCCAGGCGGTGGCCGAGGTGAGCGCCACGGGCCCCCGAACCGCCATCGGCAAGATCGGCGTGGCCTTGGCGATGCTGGAGACCGCTCCGGCGCCGCTGCAGAAGGCCATCACGCGGCTGGTGGGGTGGCTCGGCTTGGCCGCCGGCCTGTTCTGCCTTCTGGTCATCGTCACATACGGTTTGATGCGCGGCGACTGGCTGGAGGCCGCCTTGGCCGGCATCACGGTTGCGATCGCGATGATCCCCGAAGAGTTTCCCATGGTCTTGGCCGTTTTCCTGGCTCTGGGCGCATGGCGGCTTGGCCGGCACAATGTTCTGGTGCGCCGTGGCGCTGTGATCGAGACCCTCGGCGGGGCCACCGTGCTTTGTGTCGACAAGACCGGAACCCTGACCGAGAACCGAATGAGCGTCGCCGCGCTCTGGGCGCAGGGCGCACGGTGCGCGCCTTCGGCCAAGGACGCTTCCGATCCGCATCCGCTATTGGTCGCCGCGAGCCTGGCCTGCGCCCCGCGGCCGGTCGATCCGATGGACCGCGCGCTCGTCGCCCTGGCGCACCCGCCGGCGGACTCGCGCCTCGAACGGTGTTGGCCGCTGCGGACGGGGCGCATGGCCGTGGTTCAGGCCTGGCGCCGATCTGACCAGAGCCTGCTGCTGGCCGCCAAGGGGGCGCCGGAAGCGATCTTCGCCCTGTGCCGTCTGGCGGCCGAGGAGACCGGGCCCATCCGCGCGGCGCTTGAAGCCTTGGCGGTCGAAGGCCTGCGCGTGCTGGCCGTCGCCGAGGCGGACGGGGGCGGTGACGCGCCGGACGAGCCCGAAGCCGTCAGGTTCGCCTTCCGCGGCTTGGTTGGATTCGTCGACCCGCTGCGAGCCGACGCGGCCGGCGCCGTGCGCGAGGCGCGGGAGGCCGGCGTCAAGGTGATGATGATCACCGGCGACTATCCGGCGACGGCCCTAAACATCGCGCGCCAGGCTGGCCTCGACGTGCGTGCGGGCGTCCTGACCGGCGAGGACATCGCGCGACTCGACCGGGCGGCGCTGCGCGCGCGCTTGGCCGAGGTTCGCGTCTTCGCGCGCGTGCGGCCCGAACAGAAGCTGGCTCTGGTCGAAGCCCTGAAGGCCAGTGGCGAGATCGTCGCCATGACCGGCGACGGCGTCAACGACGCGCCGGCTCTGGAGGCGGCGCATATCGGCATCGCCATGGGACGGCGAGGGACGGACGTGGCCCGTGAAGCCGCCGATCTGATCCTGCTGGACGACAGCCTGGCCTCGATCGTCGGCGGCGTCCGGCTAGGCCGACGGATCTATGACAATCTGCGGCGCGCCCTGACCTATGTCACCGCCATCCACGTGCCGATCGCCGGCCTGGCCCTGGCGCCGGTGCTGCTCGGCGCGCCGCCGATGCTGTTTCCGGTGCAGGTGGTGTTTCTAGAACTGATCATCGATCCGGTGTGCTCCCTGGTCTTCGAAGGCGAACCCAGCGATCGCAATAGTATGAAGCGACCGCCGCGCTCGCCCCGGGCGAGCCTGTTTGGCGCGCGGCAGATCGTCCTTGGGGCCTTGCAGGGGATGGTCATCCTGGCTGCAGTGCTGGCGCTCTATCTGTGGGGCCTGACGTGGATGCCCGCCACCCAGGCGCGGGCCGGCGCCTTCGCGTCGTTGGTGATCGGCAATTTGACCCTGGCCATTACCGACGCCACGGCGAGCGACGGACGCCTGCTGGATGCGCGGCGCTGGATCTTCTGGACGATCGCTGGAGCGGCCGGCGCCATCCTGCTGGCGGTGTTGTTGACGCCGGGTCTGGCGGCGTTGTTTCGCATGGCGACGCCGTCGGCGGGGTTCGCGGCGATCTGCGTCGCCGCGGGCGGCGCGGCGGCCGGCTGGGCCTGGCTGCCGAGGATGATGCGGCGACCTGATCCAGATCAACGCCGTAGGCGCGACGACGGTTGAAATGGCGGTCGAAAGGAGCTTTCCAATGGCTTTCAAGGACATTCTCCTCCAGCTGGACAGCTATCCGGAGCCGACCCCGCTCGCCGTGATCGAGCGCGGCGTCTGGTGGGCGCGGCATCTGCAGGCGACGCTGACAGCCCTGGCCGTCGATATCCAGATCCCCGTTCACAGCAACAAGATCGCCGACTATCTGATCGGGCTGACGGACTTGGCGCGCGCCGAGGAAGCCAAGTCCCATCGCCAGGGGCAGGATGTGCTGGCTCAGGCGGCCGCCAGCGCCCTGCGCGCCGAGGTCGAGTTTCTCGTCCAGACGCATCGCGCTCACCTCTACGACGTCGGCGAACACGTCGCCCGGATGGCGCGGACCCGGGACTTGTGCATCGTGCCGCTCAGCGGGCGGTTCGACGAACAACAGGCCGTCGTCAGGACCGTGGTCTTCGGTTCCGGCCGTCCGACCCTGATCCTGGACGAGACGGCCGTCGAGGCGCGCGCCAGCGGTTGCGCGCGGGTTGTGATCGCCTGGGACGGCGGCGCCGGCGCCGCGCGCGCTCTGGCGGACAGTCTTCCGATCTTGGCCAAGGCCGACGCCGTCACGGTGCTGACCATCAGCGGCGACAAGCCCGGGGTCGACGACCAGACGGGGCAGGATGTCGTGCGCCACCTGCGCAGCCATGGCGTCACCGCCCACGCCAAGACGTTGGCGTCCGACCATAGCTCCGCCGGAGTGGTTATCGAACGCCATGTTCGTCAGGTCGACGCCGATCTCTTGGTGATGGGGGCTTACGGCCATTCGCGGCTTCGCGACTTCGTGCTCGGCGGCGCCACTGAACACCTCCTGCACGCGCCGCCGACCGCGCTCTGGATGGCGCACGCCTGAAGCGGGGCCGCCGACCGCCGCCGTCTTGGGGTCCTCCCACCTCCACGAGGCCCTTGGGCAACGATCCGCGCCGCGACTACGCCTCGGCGGGTTCGAGGCGCCAATCTCGCCGCACGGTGAACTGCTGAATCCGTCCGGGGGGCGATCCATAGTCGATCAACGACACCCATTGCGGCTTGAACCGCAGCAGGGCGACGGCATGGCTGGAGGGATGGGGCTCGAAGCGGGCGAACTCGGGGGTTCCCCAGATCCGACGATTGAGCGCATTGACCCAAAGCGGATCGTCGACCTGGGTCGCCTGGCCGGCGAGCGACAGACCCTGCGGCGGACCGTCGTCGTCGCCGCCGATCGCGATCGAGACGCGAGGGTCGGCGGCGATGTTGGCTCGCTTTTGGCTGTCCTGCGCCACCAGGAAGTAGAGCGTCAGTCCGTCGGCGAGATAGTTCACCATGGTCGCCTGCGGCCAACCGTCGGGGCGCAGCGTCGCCACGCTCATCAGGTGATGACGCGCCAGGATCGCGCTGACCTTGGCCTCGGGAGACCCGGGCGGCTTGGGCTCGGCGGGTGGAAAGACTTGGTCTTGAGCCATGAGGTCCTCCTACGGACTTCGCGCGGCTTGGCCTGAGCGGTTCAGGTCGCGACCAGGTCGGCCAATCGACCGGGCGCGACGACCCGAAACCGCCGGCAGCCGTCCAAGGCCACCAGGCTGTCGGCCTGCAGTTGGGTGATCATCCGCGATACGGTCTCGATGGTCAGGCCCAAATGATCGGCGATGTCCTGGCGGCTCATCGCCAGTTCGTTCCAGGTCGCGCCCTGGCGCTGGGCGACATCCGACAGGAACCCCGCCACCCGTTCATAGGCGCTCTTTCGCGCCAGCAGCATCATGTGGTCGTGGGCCCGGCCCAGTTCCTGGCCGGTGGCGCACCAGATCAGCCGCTCCAGGCGTTCGCCCGCCTCGCCGTAGTGTTTCAGGACCGAGCGCTTGGCCACGAGAATTCGGCTGTCGCACAGGGCTTCGGCCGAGGCGCGGTGCGTGGGGCCAGTTTCCAGGCCAAACAGGTCGCCGGGATAGTAGAAGCCGGCGATCTGCCGGCGCCCATCTCCGAGCAGACGGGAGGCGCGGACCGCGCCGTGCTGGACTTGGTAGACCATGTCGGTTTCCTCGTCCTGGGCGTAAATTTCCTCCCCGTCGACATAGGTCATGGCGACGCCGATCGCGCCGAAGATCTCTACGGGTGAAATCACCTGGGCGGGCGACGTGGCGACGGCGGCGCGATCTCGCAGAAGAGCTGGCATGGACATCGCACGTCTCCCTGAGTGGTAGCTGCAGGGATAGGTGAACGGCGCTTGGCCGCCCATTGGGATGTATACGTAGTCGCGACTCCAGCCGGACGCGGGCTTCCTGTCCTCCGTACAAACCCGGATATCGAGGCGAGAATCCTGCGCCTAGCGTGTCGGCTTCGGACGTCACGGAGGCGACAATGAAGACGGTCCTGCTGCTCGTGCACGATGACGCCGGTCAGGAGGCGCGCCTGCAGGCGGCCCTCGATCTCACTCGAGCCTTGAGCGGGCACTTGCGATGCGTGGACGTGACGCCGATCGCCGACTTCGCCGGCGACGTCGACGGCGCGGCCCAGGCGATGATCCTGGCCGAGGAGCGCAAGACGGAGGCGGCCAACCGGATCGCCGTGGAAACCCGCTTGGCCCATGAGCAAACGCCGTGGGACTGGATCGACGCCACCGGCGACGTGACGCGATGCCTGATGCGCGAGGCCGGTCTGGCCGATCTGATCGTCGTCAACTGCAAGCGCGACCGCCTGCTCGACGTGGAGCCGCGCGGTGTGGTCAGCAATATCGCCACACAGGCCCGTTGCCCGGTGGTCGCGGTTCCCGACCATGTCCGCGGCATCGACGTCACCGGCCCGGTTGTGGTCGCCTGGGACGGTTCGCCGCCGGTGATGGCGACCCTTCGGGCCGGCGCGCCGCTGCTGAAGCTGGCCGCCTCGGTCGAGCTCTTCACGGTGGGCGACCAAGAGGGCGCTCCGGCGGAGGCGGCCGCGACCTATCTGTCGCGTCACGAGATTCACGCCACCATCCGGCGCATTCCGGCCGACGGCGGCAAGCCCGACGCCCAGATCCTCGAAGCGTGCGCCGCCGCGGGCGCCGGCTATTGCCTGATGGGCGCCTACGGCCACGGACGCCTCAGGGAGGAGCTGTTTGGCGGCGTCACGCGACGCATGCTGGACGCGGCGCAACTGCCCTTGCTCTTGGGGCGCTGATGTCCGGCGCGCTCTCAAGCCGGAGCGACCTGATCAGCGGCCCGGCCGTCGATCGATCCTGGCCGGCGCGGATGTCCCCGACCCTCGCCTCGGCGAGCGGCTGGTGCGATCCGGCGTGTTGTCGCCGTCGCGCCAAGAGCGGATGATCGGTGCGAGGGGCGGTCCAGGAGGGAGTTCGATGTCCGGGCCACGCAGGTCGAGCCATGGCGATCACGTCTTGGCGGTAGTGTCCGATCGTTCGGCCGCGGCCCGCTCGGCCCTCGCGGCCTCCTGGGTGCGGTCGTCGACCTGGTATGGGCTTGATCCTGAAAACACCGGCGCGCCTCGCACCCTCGGCGCGAACGAGCTGCGCCAGGCCCGTGAGCGGATCGAGCCGCTGCTGCACGCCGCCCAGGCCAATCTCGACCGCTTGTTCCTGGCCGTCGGTTCAACTGGCTGCTGCGTGTTGTTCACCGACCACCACGGCGTCCCGGTCGACCGGCGCGGCGTGGACTCCGACGATGACACCTTCCATCGTTGGGGACTGTGGACCGGGTCGGTGTGGAGCGAGGAGGCCGAGGGCACCAATGGCATCGGCACCTGCCTGGCCGAGGAACGGCCTCTGACCATCCACCGCGACCAGCACTTTCACGCCCGCAACACCGCCCTGAGCTGCACGGTGGCGCCGATCTATGATCATCAGGGCCGCCTGGCCGCGGCGCTCGACGTTTCGTCCTGCCGGGCGGATCTGACCGAGGGCTTTGTCGGCCTGATCGCCGCGGCGGTGGCCGACGCCGCCCGGCGGATCGAAGCGGAGAACTTTCGCCGGGCCTTTCCCAAGGCGCGCGTGCTGTTCGCCGGCGATCCGGAGCGGGGCGGCGGCCTTCTGGCCGTGGATCGCGATGACCTGGTGGTCGGCGCCACGCGGGCGGCGCGCCTGGCCTACGGTCTGACCGACGCCCGACTGGCCCAACCGTTGCCCGCCGACACCCTGCTGTTTCCCGACGAGGATCGTGGCGAGGATCTGGGCGAATTGGAGCGCTCGGGCCTGCAGCGGGCCCTGGCGCGCACCTCGGGCAATGTCTCGGCCGCCGCCAAGGCGCTGGGCATCAGCCGCGCCACCCTGCATCGCAAGCTGGCTCGCCTGGGCCTGCATCGGCGCGCTTGAGGGCGCTTTCTGTCGCAGACTTGCGGCAGTCGCGGGCGGCCTTCGTTGGCGAGGGGACTGACAACCGGCGACGACAGGCCAATCCTTCCTCGGCGACGCCGAACACGGCGCGATCCGGAGGAAGTCATGACCAAGCCGCAGTTCACGCGCACCGCCAAGCCGCCGTTCAAGACGCGCTACGGCAATTTCATCGGCGGCCGATGGGTCGAGCCCGTCGCGGGTCGCTATTTCGAGAACAGCTCGCCGATCAATGGCCGCGTCCTGTGCGAGGTTCCCCGGTCCGACGCGGCCGACGTGGAGATGGCCCTGGACGCCGCCCACGCCGCGAAGGCCGCCTGGGGCGCGACCAGCGTGACCGAGCGCGCCAATCTGCTCAACCGCATCGCCGAGGTCATGGAGGAAAGCCTGCCGCTGCTGGCGGCCGCCGAGACCTGGGACAACGGCAAGCCGATCCGCGAGACGACGGCCGCCGACCTGCCGCTGGCCATCGACCACTTCCGCTATTTCGCCGGCTGCATCCGGGCGCAGGAAGGCGGTGTTTCCGAGATCGACCACGACACCGTCGCCTATCATTTCCACGAACCGCTGGGCGTGGTCGGCCAGATCATCCCCTGGAACTTTCCGCTGCTGATGGCTTGCTGGAAACTGGCCCCGGCCTTGGCGGCCGGCAATTGCGTGGTGCTCAAACCCGCCGAGCAGACCCCGGCGTCGATCCTCGTCCTGGCCGAGCTGATCGCCGACATTCTGCCGCCTGGCGTGCTCAACATCGTCAACGGCTTTGGCTTGGAGGCCGGCAAGCCCCTGGCCTCCAGCCCACGCATCGCCAAGATCGCCTTCACCGGCGAGACGTCCACGGGCCGGCTGATCATGCAGTACGCCAGCCAGAACCTGATCCCGGTGACCTTGGAGCTGGGCGGCAAGTCGCCGAACATCTTCTTCAAGGACGTGATGGCGGAGGACGACGACTATCTGGACAAGGCCATTGAAGGTCTGGTGATGTTCGCCCTGAACCAGGGGGAGGTCTGCACTTGCCCCAGCCGCGCGCTGATCCATGAAGACATCTACGATGCTTTCATGGCGCGCGCCCTCAAGCGCGTCGAGGCCATAGTCCAAGGCGACCCGCTCGACCCGGCCACGATGATCGGAGCCCAGGCCTCGGGCGAGCAACTGGAGAAGATCCTGCGCTATATCGAGATCGGCCGCCAGGAAGGCGCCGAGCTTCTGACTGGGGGCGGGCGTGCCGACCTGCCGGGCGATCTGGCTGGCGGTTTCTACGTCAAGCCGACCGTGTTCAAGGGCCACAACAGGATGCGGATCTTCCAGGAGGAGATCTTCGGCCCCGTGCTGTCGGTGACCACCTTCAAGACCGACGAGGAAGCCCTGGCGATCGCCAACGACACCCTCTACGGCCTGGGCGCGGGCGTTTGGAGCCGCGACGCCAACCGTTGCTATCGCTTTGGCCGCGCCATTCAGGCGGGCCGGGTCTGGACCAACTGCTACCACGCCTATCCCGCCCACGCCGCGTTCGGCGGCTACAAGTCTTCGGGCATCGGCCGGGAAACCCATCGGATGATGCTCGACCACTACCAGCAGACCAAGAACCTGCTGGTCAGCTACAGCCCCAAGAAACTCGGTTTCTTCTAGTCCCGCTCGTCTTGAGGCGGCGCCGGTCACTCCGACGCCGCCGCTCAATCAGGGGCTCCTCGCTGACGGCTCTGGCGGAGCCGACCTTCCGCGCGGCCTTGGCGAGTCACTGCGGGCGAAGGCGCCGATCGAACCTAAGTGCCGATGCTGGCGTCAATCCGACGTTCGACGATCCGCAGACTGGTGTCGTCCGGGCAAATCCGGGCGGTGAAGCCCATGTCGTGCTCGAGCTGAAGGGCGGCGACATGGTCGGCGCTTTCCAGCGAATGCACGACCTTGATGCCGCGGGCGCGCGCATAGGCCAGGACGTGGTCGAGCAGGGTCCAGCCCAGGCCATGGCCTTTAAGGTCGCTGCGCACGGTGACGGCGACCTCGGCGCGCTCGGGATCGGCGCCCGAGGCCAGCATGGCGGTGGCGATGACCGTCTGGCGATCGGCGTCGAAGGCCAGGAAGGTCATGGTGCGGCGGTAGTCGACCTGGGTCATCAACGCCAGTCGCTCGGCGTCAACCGTGCGCAGGGGCGACAGAAACCGCAGTCGCAGGTCCTCGGCGTCGAGCCGCGCGAAAAAGGCCGCTACGGCCGGGGTGTCGTCGGGACGCACCGGTCGGACATGGAAGGCCAGGCCGCTTCGGGTCCGCAGATCGGCGGCCCATTCCGTGGGCACGGGCTGGATGACCAGGCGCGACCTGGGGTCAGCATCCTGGGTGATGACAATGCGGGCGTCGAGCGCCAGGACACCGTAGGCGTCGACGCGCAAGGGGTTGATGTCCAGCTCCACGATGTCGGGCAGGTCGACGGCGATCGCCGAGAGCGCTTCCAGGGCGGCGGCCACCCCGGCGATATCGGCCTGGGGTTCGTCGCGATAGCCGGTCAGCAGGCGCGATATCCGGGTCTTGGCGATCATCGCGTGCGCCAGGTCGCCGTCGAGGGGCGGCAGGCCCAGCGCGCGATCCCTGAGCACTTCGACCGCCTTGCCGCCAGCCCCGACCATCAGCACCGGACCGAAGGTGGCGTCTTGGGCGAGGCCGACGATAAGTTCGTGGGCGCGCCGCAGGGGGATCATGGTTTCCACCGCGAACCCGGCGAACACGGCGTCAGGGCAGGTATTGGCGATGCGGGCGGCCATGGCCGCGGCGGCCGCGCCGGCGGCCTCGGCGTTCGGGAGATCGAGGGCGACGCCGCCGACGTCGGACTTATGACTGATCTGCGGCGAGACGATCTTGACGGCGTAGGGCGGGGTGAGCTCAGCGCAGAGCCTGGCGACGTCCTGGGCCGTGGCCGCCAATCGGGTCGGGACGGTGGCGACGCCATAGGCGTTCAGCAAGGCCTTGGCCTCGACCTCGTTGAGCAGGGTGCGGCCCTGCGACCTTGCGGTTCGGATCAAGTCCAGAGCCGCGGCGCGGTCGCCGACTCGTGCATCGTGGCGGGCCGGTGCGGCCATCAGGTTGGCCTTGGCGCGACGAGCGGCGAGGAGATGGCCGAAAGCTCGCGCGGCGGCGTCCGGCGCGCCGAACATCGGCACGCCGGACGCGCTGAGGATCGGTCCGGCGGCGTCCTGGTTGGCGTCGCCCAACCAGCAGGCGATCACCGGCTTGTGTAGGCCGCGTCCGCGGGCGGCCACGATGCTGGCGGCCACCCCCCGGGCGATGTCGCCCGGCTTGGACAAGGCGGTGGGACAGTTCATGACCAGGACCGCGTCGACCCCGGCGTCCGCCAGCACCGCGTCGAGCGCCAGGCGATAGCGCTCGGCCGGGGCGTCGCCCATCAAGTCCACCGGATCGCCATGTGACCAGCCGGCGGGGAGGACGGCGTTCAGGCGGTCCAAGGTCTGCGGCCCGAGTTCGGCCAGGACGCCGCCGCTCGACGCCACGGCGTCCAGGGCCAGGATTCCGGCTCCGCCGCCATTGGTGACGATGGCCAGGCGTTCGCCCGCCAAGCTCCGACCGGCGCGCAGCACCGCGGCGGCGTCGAAGAGGTCGGTCAGGGTCTCGACCTGGACGACGCCCGCCCGTTCGAAGGCGCAGGCGTGGACATCGTAGGCGCCGGCCAGGGCGCCGGTGTGGGAGCGGACGGCCTTGCCGCTGGCGGCGTTGCGCCCGGCCTTCAAGGCGATCACCGGCTTGATCCGCGCGGCGGCGCGAGCCGCCGACATGAACTTGGCCGCGTCGGTGACGCCCTCGACATAGAGCAGGATGGCGTCGGTGTGGGGATCGGCGGCGAAGAGGTCGATCAGGTCGCCCAGATCGACCTCGGCCATGTCGCCCACCGAGACGATCCCTGAAAAGCCAAGCTGGCGGGTATTGGCCCAATCGATCACGCCGCTCACCAGGGCGCCGCTCTGGGAGATCAGGGCCAGGCCCCCGGGGCCGGGCGCGCCGCGGGCGAAGGAAGCGTTGAGCCGGGCGCGGGGCGCCAGCAGGCCCAGGCCATTGGGTCCGATGATCCGCAGGCCAGAGGGCCTGGCGGCGTCCAGCATGGCCCGGCGCAGGCCATTGGCCTCGGTCAGGCCCGCCGAGAGGATCACGGCGACCTTGGTCCCGGCCGCGCCGAGATCGGCGACCACCTGGGGAACGGCGGCGGCCGGGACGGCCACCACGGCCAGTTCGGGCGGCTTGGGCAAATCGGCGATGGTCGCCGACCACGTCGTGCCGGCCACCGACAGCGGGCGCGGATTGACCAGGTAGACCGGACCGGCGAAGCCGCCGGACAACAGGTTTTCGACGACCACCTGGCCCACGGAGCCCGGACGATCGGAGCCGCCGATCACCGCCACCGAGGTCGGGGAGAGCAGGGGAGCAAGATTGTACAGCGACATGGCGGCCTCAGCTGTCGGGACCCGTCATGGCGGGCGGTCAGCGCCAAATGACCCGTCACGCCCCTTCCGCGCCATTCGTAGAATCCCGCATTTGGCTCGGCTCAAACCTCGCTGAACCGGTTTGTAAGCCGCGACGCGAGGGGGCATGATCCGCTGTGGTTCGGGCCTCGGGGCGGGTCGCCACGACCACGGGAGGGTGAAGATTCGATGGCGTTCGGCTTACCCCTCCAACGAGACCGGATGAAGGGCTGCGGGCTGGCTCTGGCGACCTTCGTCCTCGCCGTCGGGCTACGCTGGTTGCTGGCTCCTTGGCTGGGAGATCACGCCGCCTATCTGCTCTTCACCGCGCCCGTCGCCGTCGCCGCGGCGTTCGGCGGCGTGGGCGCCGGCCTCGGCGCCACGTTCCTGGGCCTCGTCGCCGGTTTCGCCTTCAGCGGCCGCGACCGACTGGACGCCCTGGCGATGGCGGAGGCGCTGGCCTTCCTGTTGGCGGCGACGGGCATACTTCTGGTGGGCGTGGAAATCGGGCGACTGCGTCTGCGGTCGGCTTCCAGCGAGCAGGGCGCCGCGGCCAGGGCGAGGCAAGCCGAAGACGTCGTCAGCGAATTCAACCTGCTGATCGACGGCGCGACAGAGTACGCCATCTGCATGCTCGATCCCGAAGGACGGGTTCTGATCTGGAACGCCGGCGGGCAAAGGCTCTTGGGCTGGAGCGAGGCCGAGGCCGTCGGCCAGGAGGTGGCGGTCTTCTATCCGCAAGACGCTCGGCAGGCGGGCAAGCCAGGGAGCGATCTCGCCAGGGCCCGGGCCGAAGGCGAGATCGAGGACGAGGCCTGGCTTCTGCGCAAGGACGGCTCGGAATTCCTGGCCCATGTTTCCATAACCGCCCTCCATGACCAGGCCGGGGCCTTGCGGGGATTTGGCAAGGTTCTGCGCGACGTCACCGACCAGCGCGCCAGCGAGCGGGCCCTGGACGCCGGCGCCGAGCACCTGCGGTCGATCCTGTCCACCGTTCCCGACGCCATGGTGGTCATCGATGAACGGGGCAAGATCCTGTCGTTCAGCGCCGCCGCCGAGCGCCTGTTCGGTTTTCAGGAGACCGAAGTGCTGGGCGAGAACGTTCGTTGCCTGATGCCGTCGCCCGACCGCGAGCGTCACGACGCCTATATCGAGCGCTACCTGACGACGGGCGAGCGCAAGGTCATCGGCATGGGGCGCGTCGTCGTCGGCATGCGCAAGGACGGCACGACCTTTCCGATGGAGCTGTCGGTCGGCGAAGCCATCGGCCATGGCCCCCGGGTGTTCACGGGTTTTGTCCGTGATCTGACCGACCGCCAACGCACCCAGGCCCGCCTTGAGGAGCTCCAGGCCGAGCTGATCCACATCGCCCGGGTCAGCGGCATGGGGACCATGGCCTCGACCCTGGCCCATGAGCTCAACCAACCGATCACCGCCGTCGCCAACTATGTCGAGGCGGTGCGCGATCTCCTGGCCAAGCCGGATCCCGACGACCTGCCGATGATCCGCGAGGCCCTCGATGATGCAGCCGGCGAGGCGATGCGCGCGGGCCATATCGTCCGGCGTCTGCGCGACTTCGTCGCCCGGGGCGAGGTCGAAAAGAGCGTCGAGGACCTGCCGTCCGTCATTCACGAAGCCGCCGCCCTGGGCCTGATGGGGGCCCGCGACCAGGGGTTCGATCCGATTTTCGAGCTGGACGCCGCCGCTACGCCCGTGCTGATCGACCGCGTGCAGATCCAGCAGGTGGTGATCAACCTGGCGCGCAACGCGGTCGAGGCCATGAGCGGCGCGGAGCAGCCCAGGCTTTGGCTTCGTACGCGTGACCAAGGCGACGGCCTGGTGCGGGTGACGATCGCCGACAACGGCCCCGGCGTCGCACCGAACATCGCCGGCCAGCTGTTCACCGCGTTCGTCAGCACCAAGACCGAGGGCATGGGGCTGGGGTTGTCGATCTGCCGCACGATCGTCGAGGCCAACGGCGGCCGCATTTGGCATGAGCCCAGGCCCGGGGGCGGCTCGCAATTCCATTTCACGCTGGTCAAGGTCGAGAAGGAGACCATCTATGAGCGCTAGACGGATGATCCATATCGTCGATGACGAGGAGGCGATCCGTCGCTCGGCCGGGTTCATGCTCAAGACGTCCGGCTACGCGGTGTCGACCTACGCCTCGGGAGACGCCTTCCTGCAGGCCGCCAAGGACGCCGAGCCCGGCTGCGTGCTGCTGGACGTACGCATGCCGGGCATGGATGGCCTGGAGGTCCAGAAGATCATGGCCGAACGCGGTATCGCCATGCCGGTCGTGGTCCTGACCGGCCACGGAGACGTCACCGTGGCGGTTCGTGCGATGAAGGGCGGGGCGGTGGATTTCATCGAGAAGCCGTTCGAGAAGGCCGTGCTGCTGACCGCCATCGTTGCGGCCTTCGAGCGGCTGGACGATGTCGAAGCCCGCGCGGCGCGGGCGAGCGACGCGGCGGTCGCCATCGCGGCCCTGACCAGCCGCGAACAGGACGTGCTCAAGGGCATGGCCCAGGGCCTCCCCAACAAGACCATCGCCTTCGACCTGGGCATCTCGCCGCGCACCGTCGAGGTCCACCGCGCCAACGTGATGGCCAAGTTGCAGGTCAAGAGCCTCTCGGAGGCGCTGCGGATCGCCTTCGCAGCCGGTTTGCAGGACGAGGCCTAAGGGGGTCTACGTAGCGACCGCGTCCGAGCCCTATGGCATGCCCAAGCCGTGACTATTCCTGATCGCGGCAAGCTGGCCGATATGACGCAAGCGGTTCCCATCAAACACGAAGATCGCGCGCGGTTGCTGCTCGTCGAAGACGATCCGGGCGTCCGCCGCTCGCTGCAACTGCTGCTGCACGGGCACGGCTTCGAGGTCCGCGCCTACGCCTCGGGCCTGGCGCTACTGGCCGACCCCACGGCGCTTGGTGCGGTGTGCTTGGTCGCCGACTATCGCATGCCCGAGATCGACGGCCTGTTGATCCTGACACGATTGCGCGAAATGGGGTGGCAGGGACAGGCGCTGTTGGTCACCGCCTTTCCTTCGGCGCGCCTGGTCGGTCAAGCCCTGGCGGCGGGCTATAGCCGCGTCATCGAGAAGCCTCTGGTCGAGGCCGCCCTTGTCGACGCCGTCCAGCGCGCCGTGGCCGCCTGCTGACGCCTCTACGTATTACTCCCAACTGCCAGGCGCCTCTGGCGGCGGTATCAAACCGCGACGACGAGGTGGTCCACTCCACCAGGCGCCTCGGCATCACCTGGAGAGACATCATGGACAAGACCATGAAGGCCGCCGTCGTTCGGGCCTTTGGCCAGGCGTTGGTCGTGGAGCATGTCGCGCGGCCCAAACCCGGTCGAGGTCAGGTGCTGGTCAAGATCGCCGCCTGCGGAGTCTGCCACACCGACCTGCACGCCGCCCATGGCGACTGGCCCGTCAAGCCCGCCCTTCCGCTCATTCCGGGCCACGAGGGCGTCGGCACGGTGGTCCAGGTCGGCAAGGGCGTCGAACACGTCAAGGAGGGCGACCGGGTCGGCGTGCCTTGGCTGCACACGGCCTGCGGCCATTGCACCCACTGCCTGGGAGGCTGGGAGACGCTCTGCGAGGCGCAGCAGAACACGGGCTATTCCGTCGACGGCGGCTTCGCCGAGTACGTGCTGGCCGACGCCGGCTATGTCGGCCACCTGCCGGCCAATCTGAGTTTCCTGGAGGTGGCGCCGATCCTCTGCGCCGGGGTCACCGTCTACAAGGGCCTGAAGGTCACCGACGCCAAGCCCGGCGACTGGGTGGCGATCTCCGGCGTCGGCGGACTGGGCCACATGGCCGTGCAGTACGCCAAGGCCATGGGGTTCAAGGTCGCCGCCGTCGATATCGACGAGGACAAGCTTCATTTGGCGCGCACCCTGGGCGCCGACATCACGGTCAACGCCCGGGAGATCGATCCTGGTCCTTACCTGCAAAAGGAAATCGGCGGCGCCCAGGGCGTCCTGGTCACCGCCGTATCGCCCATCGCCTTCTCCCAGGCCTTGGGCATGGTTCGGCGGGGCGGCACGGTGTCGCTCAACGGGCTGCCGCCCGGCGACTTCCCGCTTTCGATCTTCGACACGGTGTTGCGCGGGATCACCGTGCGCGGCTCCATCGTCGGCACGCGCCTGGACCTGCAGGAGGCTCTGGCCTTCGCCGCCGACGGCCGGGTGCGGGCCACGGTACACGCCGAGGGGCTGGACAACATCAACAGCGTCTTCGACCGCATGGCGCGCGGTGAGATCGAAGGCCGGGTGGTGCTCGACTTCGAGGATCGGCTGTGAAGGGCGACATGACGATCGGCGCGGGGCTTCTCGCCATCCTGGCCGTGGGCTTGGCGGCGGCGGTTCAGGCTTCCCCTGAACCCACGCCGCGGCCTCTGCCCGCGCAGGCGCTTGGCGGCCAACGGATCGCCCAGCGCAATTGCGGAATCTGCCATGCCGTGGGCGCCGGGCCCAGCCCGCTGGCCGACGCGCCGCCCTTCGCGACCCTGCACCGGCGCTACCCGCCCGGCGGGCTCGACCAGATCCTGACCGAAGGCATGCTGGCCCCCAGCCGCAAGCCTGAGGAAGGCTCTCCGGATCACCATCCGCGCATGCCGATGGTCGATCTGGACGAGGATGAGGTGGCTCAGTTGAAGGCCTATCTCCGAAGCCTCGATCCTCGGCCTCGGACAGAACCGAAGGAGACCACGCCTTGAGAGACCCGCTTGGCAGGAGGGCCGATCGCCCTTCCGGCGGCTAAGTTTTTCCGCGGTTGAGCAAGATCAAGATCCTCGGCGCCCAAGCGCGAAATCATCGACTTACGCACAGGAGGTTCGTGTCATGACCGTTCCCCAACTGGCTTTCGTCATCCTGAACGTCGTCGCCTTCGCGGCCTTCGTCCTGACCCTGAGCGCCGTGTCGGTGCAGGCCGCCGCCGGCGAAGGTCCGGTCATGCGCAGATCGCCAAGGCCCTGGGGCCGGGGGATCGCGCGATGACCCGCCCTCCTTCTTTCGGACCTCGGACCGTTCTGGTCGCCGCCATGGTCGTTCTGGGCGTGGCGTCGCTGGCCAGCTGTCAGCTGCGGCAATTCCGTCAACCCTATCACGAGCCGGCCGTGCAGCCGCTGAGCGTTCGCTAGCGCCGGGGTGTCCAAGGAGACCTCAAATGACCTATCCGCGCGGACATGCCTATCGACGCCCCTTGGATCACGTGGCGCGACGGGTGAAGAGACGATCGGCGCAGCGGTCGGGCCTTGATCCGCGCTGGATTTTCCCGGCCGTTGCGCTGGCCGCCCCGCTGGCGGGTGGAGCCTCGGCGTCGCTGTTGCAGGCTTGCCTGATGCTGGGGACGGTCGCCGGTCTCGTCGCGGCCAGGCCGGCGGGCGCCTTTTGGTCCCTGCTCGCCTGGGGTGTCGTCACCGGCGGCTTCGGCGCCATGCTCGCCTTCCTCGATGCGCCGAACGGCCAGAGCCTTACCCCGGCGGTGCTGGCGGTCGCCGTGGTGCAGGCCTTAGCGCTGCTGGGCGTCGCGAGCCCCGCGACGACGGCTGGGTGGAGCGCGCGGGGGCGGGTGCTGCTTTCGCTCAGCGGCCCCCTCGCCCTGACGGTTCTGGCCGTCAACGCCACGCCCGATTGGCGTAGCCTTGGGGCGGCTCTGGCGGTGGCGCTGAATCTCGCGGCGCTGCCCTTGGCCCTGGAAGCACGACGGCGGGCCAGGTCATGAGCGAAGTTTATGCCGCTCGGACGCCCAAGGCTCGCGTGGACGGAAAGTCGCCCCGCTCCGACGCTGCGCCGGTCGCGAGGGAGGGGATGCTCGCCAGGCGCAACGTTTGGATCGCCGCGCTCTTGCTGGGGCTGGCCGTGGCGCTGATCTGGCCCGCCCAACGAGTGTTTCGCCTGCCGCCGTCCACACCCTTCGACGCGGCTCCAATATCGCCACCTTCGCATCCTGCGCCGAGCGCGGCCTTGATCGATCAAACGCGCGCGGTTTGGGCGCAGCTCGATGCGACTCTGGAGCCCTGCGATCAGGCCGTGGCCAAGGTCGATTCCGCGCCGCCTGATCTGGGACGAGCGCCGGCCATGGCGCGACGAGCATTGGCCGCCCGCGACGCGTGCCGGCGAGCTGGCTTGAGCCTACTGGCGATCCGACCGCCGCAAGCCGCGGCGGATTCCGAACGCGCCGCCTTCAGCGAGGCCCTCACGCGCTGCCAGTACGCTTATCTGGTGGAGGGCAACAGTCACGGGCGGTTGGCCGAGGCCCTGAGGGTCGGGGCCAAGGGCGCGGCGAAGTTCGAGGCCTGGGCCGACGTCCAGGAAGCCGACCTCGACGCCAGGGGGTGCCGGATCGGCTTTGTCATGGCCGCCCGCCAAGCGGGCATGCCCTCGTCCCTGTTCGAGGCGGCCGCGCCGATCAAGCCGGCTCCGACGATCCGGTCGACACGACAGACGCAGGCTTGACCGACTGTGATCGGCGCACGCGGTTCTAGACTCTGACGGGCTTCGTCGATGCCCGGGATCTCCGGCAGTCGAGCTCCGCTTCGCTGATGGGCGGAAAATCGATCCGTCACGGCCTCGGCCCGACCCCGGCCAGTCCTGACGCCTCATGGCCGACCGTCCTCGGGAGGCTGGTGACGGGCACGGCTCGAGGCGCCGGTCCACCAGCGGTCAGGTCCTCGGGGGGCGTGGCTTGCAGCCGCCGGCGGCGGCCGGGTCGGACGCGGGCCGCCGGCCAGGGCCTAGCGAACCGACGGCGTCTGGACCCGGGAGGGTTTGGCGGTGTCGAGCGTGCGAATATAGGCCGTCAAGGCGTCGATTTCCGGGGAGGTCAGCATCTTCGGCGGCATCCGATAGTGACCGACCTGCGAAATGGTCTCCAGTTCCCAATCCAGCCGGTAGTTGCGATAGCGTTCGGCGATGGTCGCGAAAGAGGGGGCGCCGGTGGCCGGAGCGCCGCCCCCCGTTCCGACCATGTGGCAGGCCGAGCATTCGCTGACGGCAAGCCTATGCCCAGTCTCGACAAGGGCGACCTCGGGGCCGGGATGCAGAGGCTCCAAGGCGGCGCAGGCGGCCATGACACCAGAGGCCAGCACCGCGGCAAGGCCCCAGAGATGTCGTGTGGGGCTGGCGGTTGGCGGATCTCTGGCGAGCACGCTCACAGCGTCGCCAGGGTTTGGGGCCACAGCGCGCGCAGCGGCAGGGGGAGTTGCCGAAGCACCTTGGTCAGCAGGTCGTGGTCCATTTGCGCCTCGAGTCCTCGAAAGACGCCGCGCGCCAGGCTCTCGGTCTCGATCGGGAAGTCGGGCGGCAAGGCGTCCTCGATCCGGGCGAGGAATGTGTCCAGGTCTCGCTCCGGAGTCGGGGTCTGGCTCGGCCGCCAGCCTTCGGCGAACATGCCCCGCAGCAGCATCGGCAGCTGAGCGGCGAAGTTCATCGCGGGGTCCGGGGCGAGGCGATCGCGCAACGCGTGCAGCGTCGCACGGGCGCCCTGATAGGCTTGGTGGCGATCGCAGGGACCTAGCTCGCTGGCGATGGTTTTCAGCCAGACGTTGGTCTCTTGGACGGTGGTGTCGAAAACCGGAAGACTGCTGGCCATGGGACCCTCCAGGATCAGGGTCGACAGTCTCGGCGAGACGCGGCGAGGGCGTGTTGACAAGGATCAAATCGGATCCGGCCGCCGGCCTTATCAAGATCGGCCTGGAAACATTGGAGCATACGATGAGCGTCGGAGCACGGGCCTTGGCCTTGACTGTCCTGGCGCTGACCATGGCGGGCGCCGGGCGGCCACAGGCCGGGATCGACGCCACCCCGTCCCGCGAACGTCTCGCGCAAGGACAGGCCATCGCCAAGCGCGACTGCGGCGGATGCCACGCCGTGGATCGCGCAGGCGACAGTCCTTTGCCCGAGGCGCCGCGATTGCGCGACCTGCACCGTCGCTATCCCGTCGAGCAACTTGGCGAAGCCCTGGCCGAAGGCATCGTCGTGGGACACGGACCTATGCCGGAATGGGTCCTGGACTCCTACGAGATCGAGGCCCTCATCGCCTATCTGAAGAGTCTGGAGCCGGACGCTCCAGCCCGGGTTCCCAGGCGATGAGAAGGGGCGGGCGGTCCCGTCAAACCATGGGTTTCTCCTGGACCGACCCGAACGCCGGGGTTCGCTGGTCGCTCTCTTCCGAAATATTGGGCGGGTTCCATGGCGATGGCGGCGCGGCCGACCCAGGCCGCCATCGCTTCCGCCGGCAGCTTCGCGGCCGGGGCGATCATGCCGCCGCTGACGGTGATTCTGGCCCCGACCTAGCCAGGGCCTCGAAGTTCTTGATTCACGTCAATGCGATGAAGGGCGCGGCGCGGAAACTCACAGGACAAGCAAGCCTTGGAGGGAGGCGAGCCATGACGACCAGCCGCCCTCTACAACGCCTTTGGTTTCCTCGCGCCGTTGGGCGCACTGCTTGATCAGAAAGGTGTGACCATGCGCATGATCTTGGCGACGCTGCCGGTCCTGATGTCGCTCCTGGCGGCGCCCGCCCAGGCGGGCGGGCAGGACCCGCACGCGGGCCATCATCCGGCCACGACCGCTCCCGCCGCCTCGACCGCGTCGCCCAAGCCCGTGGCGGCTCCGGCGCGAGATTGCCCGATGATGACGTCCGGCATGATGTCGGGTGGCGGCATGGGCGGCGCCGGGACCCACGCGCCAGGCCCAACCAGATCCGCTCCGTCCGGGTCGGCGCCAATGGGTAAGCCCTCGGCCGAACCCATGCCGGATGGGGCGATGATGAAGCCGGACGACATGCCCTGCATGCCGACCGCGGCGCGGCCCGCCGCGCCGGAAACTCATGATCATCCCACGCCCAAGCCCGGTGGCTAGGCGGCGGCCAAGCTTGAAGTTCGCTCGCGCAAGCTAAGGTTTTGGACTTAAGGCTGAAGGGCTGCTTGCGGCTGGCCGCCGTCGCGGTCACGTCCCTCGCGTCGTCGCATATAGGCATCATGCCCTGGGCGCGCGCCTTACCGGCCCTTCCTGGGTCTGCGGGCTTTGCAGTAAAATGTCTGCTTCTTGGGGCCAAGCTCGGGACGGCTTCTGGCGCATGCTGGCCTTGGGCGGTCTGGCGCAGACTGACTCATCGCTTCCGTTCCGCTCGCGGAAGCCGAGGCGAGCAGCATGGTCCCCGCGGGAGGCGGGGAAAACCGATCTCACGGCAACTTCGTTCGGTCCGCTAAACCGACCCGGCCGCCGCGGTCGTCACTGGATGGTCAACTCGGCCAGCGTGGCCGTGGCGATCGATACCGCCAGCGGCCCATGCAGCGAACCGGTCCGAACCCGCCCGAAACGCGGCGACGTGGCGGCGCGAGCCCACTTCCACGGGAAAGTTGGCAACGCTGTCATTTGGGCGTTGTGATTGATAGGTTTTGTCATATCAATGGCCGCGGCCGAGACACAAACGGCGTTCGCGGGAGTATGTGATGAAACGAACGACCAAGCGCACGCGACTGCTCGGGGGCGGCGTATCGCTCCTGGCGATCGTGATCGCAGCGCCCAGCTTCGCCCAAACGGCCGGGCCGGCCGCCCCGGACAGCAGCACCCTTGACGAACTCGTGGTCACCGCGCGCCGCCGCGCGTTGGACAACGCCACCGAAATCAAGCGCAACGCCGACACCGTCGTCGACTCGATCGTCGCGGACGAAGCCGGCAAGCTGCCCGACACCTCGATCACCGAGGTGCTGCAACGCATTCCGGGCGTGACCATGTCGCGGTTCCAGAGCCTGGGCAGCCCCGACCAGTTCTCTTGGGAAGGCACGGGGGTCCAGATCCGCGGCCTCTCCGGCATCACCGGCATGCTGAACGGGCGCGAGATCTTCTCGGCCAACGGGGGCTCGGGCCTCAACTGGGGCGACGTCACGCCCGAACTCATGGCTGCGGTGAACGTCTACAAGGCCACCACCTCCGACCTGATCGAAGGGGGCACGGGCGGCGCGATCGACCTGCGCACCCACATGCCCTTCGACTACAACAAGCCGCAGTTGGACGTGTCGATGAGCGCCACCTATGGCGACTTCATCAAGAAGGCCTCGCCCGCCGGCTCGATACTGGTCACCAAACGCTGGGACACCAACATCGGCGAGTTTGGCGCCCTGCTCGACCTGGCCTCGACGCGTTATCGGTCGGCCGACAGCTTCATTCGCACCGAGCCCTACTACCCGAGCACCTTCAACGGCAAGACCGTCTACGTGCCTGGGGGTTTCAACTACGGCAACGACGATTTCGACCGCAAGCGCAAAGGGATCTACGCCGCGTTCCAATGGCGGCCGGTCCCCGAGTTGACGCTCTGGCAGACGGACTTCATCTCCAAGTACAACACCAAGGTCGGCGGCGGCGGCGTCTTCATGGACTCCAGCGGGCCTCAGGATGTCGTTAGCGGCGAATTCGACGCCGATGGCGTGTTCCAGCGGGGCGTCCTGCGCGGCTCCAACGCGGGCGGCTACTCCCCCGGCAATTCCAACAACCAAAATCCTGGAAAAAGCTGGACCGCCGATTATAGCGGCGGCTTCACCCTGGAGGCGGCCGACAACTTCCAGGTCAGCGGCGCGGTCCAGGTCGTCAACTCCAAGAACCAGAATCGCAGCTACGGCCTCGGCGTCGGTTCGGCGAGCATCCCCGAGATCAGCTTCGACACCGCGGGCGACGTTCCCACACCCAAGCTCAGCACGACCGCGCCGCTGCTGGACGCGGCCCAGGCCAACATCAACAACCTGGTCTACAATCAGACCCACAACAGCGGCCGGATGACCGCGGCCAACCTCGACCTGCAGTACGACATCGGCGACGGCTTCTTTCGCCAGCTGAAGGTCGGGGCGCGGATCGCCGACCGGTCGGAAAACGACAGCTTCACCGGCACCTACTGGTCCGCCACGGGCCGCGGCTGGAACGGCGTACCGCAGTCGACGGTCGCCACCTCGCCGGCGGAGGACTTCTACGTCTACGACTTCCCCGACTTCTTCAAGGGCAAGCGGGACGCGCCGGGTCCGTACATCTTCGCAAGCCCGGGCGCGGCCACGCCCGAGAATCTGCTGCGCTACACCGCCTGTGGGCCGCAGTTGGCCATGCGATGCAGCACCGATCCGACCAGCGCCGACTACAATGCAACGCGCACGCTCTACGGCGATCCGGTCAACCTGAACTTCGGCAACGCTCCCAATGCGGTGCTGACCAAGGTCGAGACCCGCAGCGCCTACGCCATGTTGCGGTTCGGCAGCGACGGGCTGGGGGCGCTTCCAGCCTTCACCGGCAACATCGGCGCGCGCGTCGTTCGCAATGAGATCAGCAGCACCGGCACCTTCACCTTCTCCGGCGGTACTGAATTCTATCGTACGCTCGCCGACGCTCAGGCGTCGCTGGCCCAGGTCGGCGGGCTCGACAACGTGGCGGCCTATCGCCTGGCCAATGGCCAGATGCCGCTCACCTACCAGACCGTGTCCAGTTCGACGACACGGTCCGAAACCAACCGCTACACCCGGGTCCTGCCGTCGCTGAACCTGACGTTCAAGCCGGACGACGCCTGGGTGGTGCGCGTGGCGCTGAACAAGACCCTCAGCCCGCCGAGCTACAACGACATCCGTTCGACCGGGAGCGGCGGCGTCTCGACCTCGGCCAACCCGCTCAACGGCACGAGCTCCAGCGGGGAGAACATCTCCCTGCCGACGATCTTCAACGGCTACACCTACAGCTCCGGCAACACCAAGCTCAAACCCGCGGTGTCGACGAACGCCGATTTCAGCGTCGAGTGGTATCCGAAGGCGGGGACGACGGCGCACATCGACGTCTTCGCCAAGAACATCAAGGACCTGATTATCTACAATGACATCAACACGCCGGCCGCGACCCTGTTCGGATCATCCCCGCCGCTGATCGTCAGCAACGGCGCCCTGGTGACCCTCCCGGGCAATGTGAGCGGGCAGGCCAATTACAACGCCACCGAAACCTCCAAGATTCGAGGGGTCGAACTGGGCGGCCGGAGCTATTTCGACCAGCTCCCGGGTGCATTGCGGGGCCTGGGTCTGGAAGCCAACTTCACCTATATCGACAGCAAATCGCCCAGCACCCGGGCGCGCGACATGAACGGCGCGCCAATCACCGACCTGCCGATCGTCGGCCTGTCGAAATACAACTACAACGTCAACCTTCTCTACGACTACGGCCGCTGGAGCGCCCGCCTGGCCTACAACTGGCGTAGCCGATACCTGGCCACGACCACTGGCAACGGCACGACCAACAGCTATACGGCCGCGAACGGCGCCAGCGTCTCATACGCTCTTCCCGTCTACGTCGCCGACATGGGGCAGCTCGACGGCAGCGTCAGCTACAAGCTCAACGACCACGCCCAACTGTCGGCGGACTTCACCAACTTGCTCAACGTGATTTCGCGCACGGAGATGGAGATCCTGCCGGGCAAGGTTGTGACGCGAAGCTGGTTCATCAATGACCGCCGGGTCTCGGCCAGCCTGAGGCTGAGCTTCTAGCCGTCGGCCCTTGCGGTCAGGGCGAAGGCGCGGCCCTCCAGAGGGGCCGCGCCTCGTCTTATGATACGATTGACCGCTCCGGACCAATCCGATGGACAAGCGGCCCAGCGAATGGGACGTCGCAGGGGGGGAGACGAACATGGCCAAACAGATCCTGATCGTCGGCGGCGGCACGGCGGGCTGGCTGACGGCCTGTTACCTGGCGCGCATGATCGGCGGTCGCGAGGCCCAGGGGGCCAGAATCACGCTTGTCGAATCCGAGGACATTGGGATCATCGGCGTCGGCGAAGGCACCTTTCCCAGCATTCGCAAGACCCTCAAGCGCATCGAGCTCGACGAGGCCGCGCTGATCCGCGACGCCAACGCCACGTTCAAGCAGGGCATCCGCTTCGACAACTGGCGCCACGCGCCTTCGGTCGAGCCGACCGATCGCTACTACCACCCGTTCCAGACCGCCGATCAGCATACCGACCTTGATCTCTTGCCTTACTGGCTGCTGGGCGCGGCCGGCGATGCGCCCTGGTCCCGGGTCGGCACCGTCCAGCAGGCGGTGATCGACGCGCATCGCGCGCCCAAGCTGATCGAGCACCCCGACTATGCCGGTCCCCTGGCCTACGCCTACCACTTCGATGCGGTGGCGTTCGGCCAGTTGCTGCGCCGCCACGCCCTGGAGCGCGGCGTGACGCGGATCGCCGACACCATCGATGCGGTGCGGCTGGCCCCCGACGGCGCGATCGAGTCCTTGACGGCTCGCGCCTCGGGCCGGCTCGAGGCGGATCTCTACATCGACTGCACCGGCTTCCGCGCCCAGCTGATCGGCCAGGCGCTGGGTTCGCCGTTCACCTCCTACCGTAATCAGCTGTTCTGCGACCGGGCCCTGGCTGTCCAACTGCCCTATGCGCGGCCCGACGTCCCGATCGCCTCGTGCACCATCTCAACCGCCCAGGAAAGCGGCTGGACCTGGGACATCGGCCTGCAGGAACGCCGCGGCGTCGGCTACGTCTTCTCCTCGGCCCACACCTCCGAGACGCGGGCGGCCGAGGTGCTCAGCGCCTACGCTGGCGTCCCCGTCGACCGACTCGAGCCGCGGCTCCTGAAGTTCGAGGCGGGCTTCCGCCACGTCCAGTGGCGCAAGAACTGTGTCGCCATCGGTCTTTCCGCCGGCTTCATCGAGCCGCTGGAGGCCACCGGCATCGGCTTCGCCGAGATCGCCGCCCTGATCCTGGTCAACCTGTTCCCGTGGGCGGGCGAGTACGACCAGGCCGCCGCCCAGTTCAACGCCCAGATGCGGCGCCGCTACGACCACGTCATCGACTTCATCAAGCTGCACTACTGCCTCAGCAAGCGCGAGGACACCGACTTCTGGCGTGACAACCGCGCGTCCGCCTCGATCTCCGACAGCCTGAAGACCAAGCTCGACATCTGGCGCTGGCGACCGCCGTCCTTTCTCGACGTCGACCTGAGCCACGACATCTTCATCGCGCCGAACTGGCAGTACGTCCTGTACGGCATGGGCTTCCGCACCGACATCTCGGGCCGGGCCGGCGCGCTACGCTACCACGACGCGGCCCGGGAGGAGTTCGCGAACATCCGCGAGCAGTCCCGCAACGCCCTACGGATAATGCCCGACCATCGCGCCCTGGTCGAAGAGGTGCGCCGCGCCGGCTTCCGACGCCCCATGGCGGGCGCCCGATGAGCCCCGCAGGGACGCGCCAGGGCCCGATCCGCCGCGTCGTCATCGTCGGCGGCGGTACGTCGGGCTGGATGGCCGCCGCCGCCCTGGCGCGCCTGGCTCCCCGCGACGTCACGGTGACCCTGGTCGAATCCGACGATATCGGCACGATCGGCGTCGGCGAGGCGACCATCCCCACCCTGCACGACTTCAACGCCTTGCTCGGCATCGACGAGGACCAGTTCGTCCGCCAGACGCGGGCGACGTTCAAGCTGGGCATCCAGTTCGAGAACTGGGGTCAGGTCGGCGAGACCTACATCCACCCCTTTGGGGTCCATGGCCGCACCACGCCGGAATACAAGTTTCACCAGCTGTGGCTGCGCCTGGCCCACGAGGCGGGCGAGGACGCGGCCCGCCGCGCCGCGATCGGCGACCTTGCCGACTACAACCTGGGCGCCGTCGCCGCGCGCCTGGGGCGCTTTGATCGCCCGCGCGGCGGGAGCGACAGCGTCCTGAGCACGATCCGCTACGCCTTCCACTTCGACGCCGGCCTCTACGCCCGCTACCTGCGCAACTATGCCGAACGGGGCGGCGTTCGACGGCTGGAGGGCGTCGTCGTCGATGTGGCGATGCGGCCAGACGACGGCTTCGTCCAATCGGTGCAATTGCGGGACGGCCGCGTCGTGGAGGGCGATCTCTTCATTGACTGCAGCGGCTTTCGCGGACTGCTCATCAACCAGGCGCTGGGCGTGGGCTATGTCGATTGGAGCCGCTATCTGCCCTGCGACCGCGCCGTGGCGCTCCCGCGCCGCCGGGTCGCGCCGCCTGACCCGTTCACCCGCGCCACGGCTGACCTGGCCGGCTGGCGCTGGCGCATTCCCCTGCAGCACCGCATGGGCACAGGCTATGTCTATTGCAGCGAGCACCTTGAAGACCAGGCCGCGGCCGACCGTCTGATCTCCCAAGGCGACGGCGAGCCGCTCGCCGAGCCTCGCCACTTGCGCTTCACCGCCGGCCATCGCGAGAGGTTCTGGGTCAAGAACTGCGTGGCGATCGGCCTGGCGGGCGGCTTCATCGAGCCGCTGGAGTCGACCAGCATCCATCTCGCCCAGATGGGGGTGGCGCGGCTCATGATGCTTTGGCCGGAATGCTCGTTCGACCCGGCCGAGATCGACCAGTACAACACGGCCACGCGCCTGGAGTACGAGCAGACGCGGGACTTCATTGTCCTGCATTACAAGGCCACGCGGCGCGACGACACCGCCTTCTGGCGGCGTTGCGCGGCCATGGAGATCCCCGACAGCCTCGCCCACAAGATGGCGCTGTTCAGGTCCGGCGGGCGCGTGTTCCGCTTCCACGACGACCTGTTCACCGAGGACAGTTGGTTGGCGGTGATGCTGGGCCAGGGCGTCATGCCCCGCAGCTACGACCGACTCGCCGACAGCCTGGACCGCGACCAGCTCGCCCGCAACATGGCCCGCCTGAAGGCCGTGACCCTCCAGGCCGCCCACGCCCTGCCGTCTCACGAGACCTTCATCCAGACCCACTGCGCGGCGACGCCAGACCGCATTGCGGGCTGAAGCCGCCAGGGCGCCCTTCCAACACCAAAGGATTTTTCATGCCTCCCCTCCACAAGCATCGCGGCGCCTTGCTGCTCGCCAGCCTCCTGACGCTCGCCCTGGCCGGCGCGCCGCCCGTCCTGGCCGCGGACAAGGAGCCGCCGCCGCGCGTCGCCAACGGCCTGGCCAAGACGCCGCCGATGGGCTGGAACAGCTGGAACAAGTTCGCCTGCAACATCGACGAGGCGACGGTCCGCCGGATCGCCGACGCCATGGCGTCCAACGGCATGAAGGACGCCGGCTACGAATACGTCGTGATCGACGACTGCTGGCACGGCCCGCGCGACGCTGGCGGCTTCATCACCTACGACGCCAAGCGCTTTCCCAGCGGCATCAAGGCCCTTTCGGACTATGTGCACGCCAAGGGCCTGAAGTTCGGCATCTATTCCGACGCCGGGCGGCTGACCTGCGGCGGCCGGCCGGGCAGCCAGGGGCACGAGTTCCAGGACGCCAAGACCTATGCCGAGTGGGGCGTGGACTATCTGAAATACGACTGGTGTTCGACGGGAACGCGTAACGCCGAGGAGGCCTACACCCTGATGGCCGACGCCCTGCGGGAGAGCGGCCGCGACATCGTCTTTTCGATGTGCGAGTGGGGCACGGCCAAGCCGTGGCTGTGGGCCGCCAACGTCGGCAACCTCTGGCGCACCACCGGCGACATCACCGACAAGTGGGACGGCAAGCACGGCTATTCCCTGGGCGTCCTGCCCATCGTCGACGCCAACGAGCCGCTCCATCCGTTCGCCGGCCCGGGCCACTGGAATGATCCCGACATGCTGGAGGTCGGCAACGGCGGCCTGACCGACACCGAATACCGCTCGCACTTCAGCCTATGGGCGCTGATGGCCGCGCCGCTGATCGCCGGCAACGACGTCGCCAACATGGATGAGGCCACGCGCGCCATCCTGCTGAACAAGGCGGTGATCGCCGTGAACCAGGACCCGCTCGGCGTCCAGGGCCGCCGCGTCCGCGACGACGGCGACCTGGAGGTCTGGTCCAAGCCGCTGGCCGACGGCGGCCGTGCGGTGATCCTGTTCAACCGCGGCGCCGAGACCAAGCCGATCGCCGTGGACTGGACTGAACTCGGCTATCCCGCGACGCTGAAGGCCGGGGTCCGCGATCTCTGGGCGCACAAGGACCTGGGCAAAATGACCGGCCGGTTCTCGGCGAACGTGCCGTCGCACGGCGTGGTCATGGTCACCCTGCGACCCTAAGCCCCCGCACCATAGTCCCTCGACCCAGCCCGCTCCTCGCCGGACCAGGATCCACCATGCGTCACTTGCTCCTCGCCGTCAGCCTGATCGTCGCCCTCGGCGCGGCGACGCCCTCGGTCCAGGCCCAGCCCGCCGTCGCCGTCCCGGCCGCGGGCGCCGAACGGTCGCGCGTCAATATTGACGCCGACTGGCGCTTCGCCCTGGGGCACGCCTCCGACCCCAGCCGCGATTTCGGCCACGGCACGGCGCCGTTCTTCTTCGCCAAGGCCGGCTATGGCGACGGACCGGCCAGCCCGAAGTTCGACGACCGCGCCTGGAGGCGGCTGGACCTTCCCCACGACTGGGCGGTCGAGGCGCCGTTCGATCCCAAGGCCTCGGGCAATCACGGCTCAAAGGCGGTCGGGCCGGGCTTCCCGGAGTCGAGCATCGGCTGGTACCGCAAGGCTTTGGCCATCGCGCCGGAGGATTTGGGCAAGCGGATCGTGGTCGAGTTCGACGGCGTCTATCGCAACGCCACGGTCTGGTTCAACGGCCACTATATCGGCCGCGAGCCGAGCGGCTATTCCAGCTTCGCCTACGACCTGACTGACTATGTCGACTACGGCGGCCGTAACGTGCTGGCGGTGCGGGTCGACGCCTCGGTCGAGGAGGGCTGGTTCTACGAGGGCGCCGGGATCTACCGTCACGTCTGGCTGACCAAGACCGCGCCGCTGCACGTCGCCCGCTGGGGGACCTTCGTCAGCAGCACCGTGGGCGAGGGCGGCGCCGACCTGTCGATCAAGGCCAAGGTCCAGAACGAGGGGCCGGCCGCCGAGGCCGTCAGCATCGAGCACCAGGTCCTCGACGCCGAAGGCAAGGCGGTCCTGGCCAGCGTCGGCCCGGCGCGGAGCATCGCGGCCGACGCCACCGTCGAGGACGAGCGCCGGCTGAGCCTGCCGCACCCGCGGCTGTGGTCGATCAAGGATCCCTACCTCTATCGGCTGGTTACGGTCGTGCGCCGCGGCGGGACGGCGGTCGATCGCTATGAGACGTCGTTCGGCGTGCGCGAGGTGCGCTGGGATCCCGACACCGGGTTCTGGCTGAACGGCGAGAACGTCAAGCTCAAGGGCGTCAACCTCCACCAGGATCATGCCGGGGTCGGGGTCGCCCTGTCCGACGCCTTGGACGCTTGGCGGCTGCGCCGGCTGCAGACCATGGGCGTCAACGCCGTGCGCACCGCTCACGGCCCGCCTTCGCCCGCGCTGCTCGACATCGCCGATCGTCTGGGCGTCCTGATCATCGACGAACACCGGATGATGGGAACCTCGCCGGAGATCGCCGACCAGCTGACCCGGCTGGTGGAACGCGACCGCAACCATCCCTCCGTCATCCTGTGGTCGGTCGGCAACGAGGAGTGGGCGCTGGAAGGTAACGCCCTGGGCGCGCGGCTGACGAAGCTCATGCAGGCCAAGGTCAAGGCGCTGGATCCCAGCCGCGCCGCCACCGTGGCCATTTCGGGGGGCGCGCCGCGGGGGAGTTCGTCCACGACGGAGGTGGTCGGCTTCAACTATCGCGCCCAGCACGATGTCGACGCCTATCATCGTCTGTTCCCCAAGACGCCCGCGCTGATGACCGAAGAGGGCTCGACCTTCGCCACGCGGGGCGTCTACATCTCCGATCCCGCGCGCCAGCACCTTGCCGCCTATGACCAGCCGCAGCGGCCACAGGGGTCCAGCAGCATCGAGCAGGGCTGGCGGGCCGTGGTCGAGCGGCCCTGGATGGCGGGCATGTTCGTCTGGACCGGCCTGGACTATCGCGGCGAGACCACGCCGTTCGGCTGGCCGGCCATCAGCTCGCAGTTCGGCATGCTCGACACCACCGGCGTCTTCAAGGACAGCGCCTACTATCTGCAAAGCTGGTGGACGGACGCGCCGATGGTCCACGTCGTCGGCCACTGGACCTGGTCGGGCCGGACGGGCCAGACGATCCCGATCTGGGTCTATTCCAACGCCGACGAGGTTGAGCTGCTGCTGAACGGCAGGAGCCTGGGCCGCAAGGCCATGCCGCGCCAGGGCCACCTGGAATGGGAGGTCGCCTACGCCCCCGGCGCTCTGGTCGCCCGGGGCTTCAAGGGCGGCGCCGTGGTCGCCGAGGAACGGGTCACGACCACCGGTGAACCCAAGGCCCTGCGGCTGACCGCCTCGCCGGCGAGCGCCGGCGGCGCGTGGATCGCGCCGGTCGCGGTGAGCGCGGTGGACGCCAAGGGCCGGCGTGTCCCTACGGCGGACGAGGCGGTCACCTTCACGGTCGAACGCGGCGGGCGGATCGTCGGCGTCGGCAACGGCGACCCTTCCAGCCATGAGCCGGACCAGTTCGTCGAGCGCCGCGCCACCTGGCCGACCGCCGGCTGGCGGATGGCCGGCGTGACCTCCGCGCCCGAGGCCGGTCTGCCCGACCTCGCCGCCGCGGCCTGGCGCGACCCGTTCGCCTGGTATCCGCCGGGCAGCGAGCCGCCCCTGCCTGCGGCCTTCGTCGTCCGGGGCGCGGCGTCGGGCCTGCCGGTCGGGCCGGGCGGCCAATGGCGGGTCTTCGCGCCGCTGCTGACCGCCGACCAGCGCCTCTTCGTCAACGGGGAGGATCTCACCGCGCGCGCCGTCGCCGATGCGCAAGGGTGGAGCGTCGCCTTCACGCCTGCCGCGGATGGACGCGTCGAGGTCGCGATCCTGGTTCCCTCCAACACCCAGGCGGCGTTGCAGGCGCTGCAGGACCGCGGCCTGAACGGCTCCAACGTCGCCTTCGTGGCGCGCGTGGAACAGGCCGCGCCCTGGAGCCGCAGCCTGTTTAACGGCCACGCCCAGGTGCTGGTCGAGGCCGCGCCGGGCGCTCACGAGGTCGTCCTCACCGCCGCCGCGCCCGGTCTGGTCCCCGCACGCCTGATCCTGCAGGCCGGCCCATGATCGCCAGCAAGGCCGGCCAGACTTAGGGGGCGTTAGCGAAACCATCGAGAGGGCGCCCGGCGTGAAGGCCTGTAACCCTCCAGCCGCCGGGCGCTTTCGCCGGATCCTCCCAACAGCGCAGAACGACGAGCCAGCTCGCCGCGCCTTTAGCGCACAGCTGAATGTCCGTTTCCTACGGTGGGCTCAACCGATCGATGCTCTCAAGGCGTCGCTGGCGCCGCTGTGCCGCCGCGCGAAGTCGACAAAAGCCTTGAACGCAGCGGTCGGGTTGCGCCGACTCGGATAGTAGAGGCTCAAGGGGGACAGGGTGGGAGTCCAATCCTCGAGCACGCGCACGAGGCGACCTGCCTTGATGTCGTCTCGCACGTCAGACTCCATCGCCAGGGTGAGACCGACGGAAGCAAGGGCGGCCGCGCGGGCGAGGCTCGCTTCGTCCAGGGTGATGGCGCCCTCGACGTCGATAAGGACCGATTGTCCGTCCTTCTCGAACGGCCAGCGGTAGATCGCGCCATTGGGAAGCCGGACGCGCAGACAAGAATGCTCAGCGAGATCCTGGGGGACCATGGGCGTCCCGTGCGCTTTCAAATAGCTCGGCGTGCCCACAACGACATTGCGCCGTCCGCCTCCCAACGGGAGCGCGATCATGTCGGCCGGCACAAGGTCCGCGCTCCGGACGCCGAGGTCGAAGCCGCCCGCGACAATGTCCACCAGGCGACCCTCCGTGACGATGTCGATGTGGACCTGAGGGTGCGCGCGCAGGAACGGCAGGACGAGCCAGGAGAAAATTTCCCGCGCCGCCGTCGGAAAGGCGTTGATGCGCAGCGTGCCCGAAGGCGTGGCCTGTTGAGAGCGCGCCACCTCCATCGCCTCATGTATGTCCCGAACGGCGGGCGCGACTTGCGCGACGAACTGCTGGCCTGCCTCAGTCAGGGACACGCTTCGCGTCGTCCGGTTGAAGAGCCGTACGCCGAGTGTGCGCTCCAGCTTTGCGACCGCATTGCTGAGGGCGGTCGTTGAAACCCCGAGTTCAAGCGCAGCCGTGCGAAACTTGCCCTGGCGGGCGACCATGAGAACGGCGTCCAATTCCGTCAGACCGTCCAACGCCATTGTCCTGGATTTCGTGATGAAGCATCCCGGATTGTCCTGATTATCACGCGACTGTCCATCACTACCTTGGTTGCCAAGCGCACTGGCGGCCATCCCGGCCGCGACCGCAGCAAGCAGGACAGAAGCGATGTCGCTCGAACTTCCAGCCCCCATCGCCGCGTATGTGGCCGCCAACGCCCGCCTCGATGTGGCCGCCATGCTTGAGCCCTTCGCGTCCGACGCCCTCCTCACCGACAACGGTCGCGCCATTCGGGGGCGCTCCGAACTCAGACAGCTGTTCGAAGAGGAAGTCGTCGCCGTAAAGGCGATCTTCACGCCGGACACCGTCCGCCATGAGGGCGGTCAGGTCGTCGTCGAGGGCCCCGCCCACGGCGACTTCAAGGGCAGCCCGATCCGCTTCACCTATCGCTTCACGCTCCAAAACGACGCGATCAAAGCTCTGGAGATCACGGCATGACCGTCAAGGCTGATCCGACCGAGTTCGCGGGAAAGCGCGTGCTCATCAGCGGCGGCACCAAGGGTTTGGGGCGCGCCACCGTCGACCGCTTCCTGGCCGGCGGCGCCCGAGTAGTCACCGCCGCCCGCGGAGACCTGGAGCCGATCGACGGCGTCGAGTTCGTCCAGGCGGACCTGACGACGGCGAAGGGCGGGGAAGCGCTGGCCAAGGCCGCGCTCGAGCGCCTGGGCGGCGTCGACATCCTCGCCCACGTGATCGGCGGTTCTTCTTCGCCGGGCGGCGGCTTCGTCGCCCTGACCGACGATCAGTGGCTCGCCGAACTGAACCTGAACCTTCTGGCCACCGTTCGCCTCGATCGTCTCCTAGTCCCGCAGATGATCGAGCGAGGCGCTGGCGCGGTAGTGCACGTCGCGTCCATCCAGTCGGTCCTGCCGCTCCCCGAGGCGACCACGGCCTACGCCGCCGCCAAGGCCGCGCTCAGGACCTACAGCAAATCCATCTCCAAGGAGCTTGGGCCGAAGGGGGTGCGGGTCAACGTCGTCTCCCCCGGCTGGATCATGACCGAGTCCTCCGGACACCTGCTCGAGCGAATTCAGGCCGCCAATGGCGGCACGATCGAGGAGGCGCGGCAAGTCGTCCTCGATAGCCTGGGCGGCATACCGATCGGGCGTCCGGCTGACCCTCATGAGGTCGCCGACCTCATCGCCTACCTGGCCTCGGATCGCGCCGCCGCCATCCACGGGGCCGAATTTGTCATCGACGGCGGGACCGTACCGACCGTCTGATGGATCGGGTTGCTCATGCCCGCTTCCGGGCGGGGCGTGGAGCAACGATGGAGCATCACGACCGCGGCTTGCGCTCCAGCACGTCCATGGCGCGTTTTCAACCGCCCGTCGGTGACGCGCAGCTTGATCTCGTCCGACACCAGGGACGCCAGGTTGGTGAGCGGCGGCGCCGGGCAAGTCTTGAAAGACCGCGGCCCTAGGTCTTGAGGCCACGCCCGCGCTGGCCAGAAGCGGCCGCGTTCACGGCAGCAGCCGCCGGCGCGCTTGGCGCGCCGGCGGCTGGCCCTCGGGCGTGTGTGGGCGGTCCTGGCCTTACTTCGCCTTGGTCGCGGCGGTCTTGGCGGCCCTGTCGATCACCTCGGCCACCGCTTCGGGACGGCTGAGGAAGACGACGTGGCTGCCCTTCACCTCGACGGTCTCGGCGCCGATGCGGGTGGCGGTCTTGCGCAGCAGCTTGGGATCGATGGCGCCGTCCTCGGTGGCCACGACGAACCAGCTGGGCTTCACGCGCCAGGCGGCCTTGGTGACCTTGTCGCCGAAGGCCGACATGGCGATCGGCACCTGCGAGTCGCGCATGAAGGCGGCGTCGGCGTCGTTGATGTCGGCGGCGAAGCCGGCCTTGAACTTGGCGAGGTTGACGAAGCCGAAGCCGTCCGATTGCGGCTCGATCACGAAGCCGGGAGGGGCGGGGATCTCGGCGAACTGGTCGCCGGTGGACTCGCCGGTGTCGGGCGCCAAGGCGGCGACATAGACCAGGCCCGCGACCTTGGGGTCGTTGCCGGCCTCGGTGATGACCGTGCCGCCGTACGAGTGGCCGACCAGGATGGCGGGGCCGTCCTGGCGAGCCAGCACGCGACGCGTGGCGGCGACGTCGTCCGCCAGCGAGGTCAGCGGGTTCTGGACGATGCTGACCTTGTAGCCCTGGGCGGTCAGCCGGTCATAGACCCCGCGCCAGCCCGAGCCGTCGGCGAAGGCGCCGTGCACCAGGACGACGTTGCGGACGGCCGGAGCTTGCGCGCCGTGGGTGGCGTCGGGCTGGGCGTGGGCGGCGCCGGCCAGGCCCGTCAGGGCGGCGGCGATGAGGATGTTGCGAGCTTGGCGGACCATGGTGGTTCTCCCTGGATTTAATCGGCTGGATTTGTGAGTTATTGCGATAAAAGTTATTGCGATAAATGTTGTTTAGAGGTGGTCCGCGCGGCTGTCCAGGGAAAAGTTATCGCGATAGCTATTTTTCCGATTGGGCCTATATGAGGGGGAGGAGACCGCCATGAACCACAGCGCCCCGCCGCCCCTGGACGACCAGCTCTGCTACGCCATCTATTCGGCGGGCATCGCCATTCAGCGCACCTACAAGCCCTGGCTCGACGCGTTGGGCCTGACCTATCCCCAGTATCTGGTCCTCAACCTTCTATGGGCCGAGGACGGGCAACTGGTCGGGCGGCTTGCCGAACGGCTGGCGCTTGAATCCAGCACCCTGACGCCCTTGCTCCAACGCCTCGAGGCGGCAGGCCTGGTGAATCGGACTCGCGACCCCGCAAACGCCCGCCAGGTCATTGTCGCCCTGACGGACGCCGGGCGGGCCATGCAACAGAAGGCGGGATGTCTGGGCGCGGCCTTACTCGAAGCTTCGGGCCAGTCGCCCGAGGCCCTGAACGCGCTTAACGACAAGGTCCGGACGCTGCGCAACGATATCTACAGTGCTATCGGCGGATGGGGACCGGGCGCCCCCGCCCCCGAAGCCGACCAGCAATCGTAAGGCCGCGGATCCGTTAAGCCCACCGCGCGACGGGCGTTGGACAGTTCCTTCGACCGCCGTTAGCCTTCGCCACGTCATGAGAAGCGGCCAAATGCAGAGCCCCTACGAAACCAGCATGCAACTGGATTGCCGCCGATAGCAGACGCTGACGGGCTTTCAGCGTCACTCGATCTAGGAGTTTCGCGTCGGCCTCCCGCGCTTGACCACGCGCCCGGTTCATTCTGCAAGGCCACGCGCAGAGAGCTCCATCAGCCTGCGGCGCAGCGATCGAGACCGGCGTGGTTGATGGCTCCTGGCGCACGACCGACGACTCCGGTCCCGCCCGTGGACACACTGGGTGAGCCATGATCCCGATATTTCACCCGCCAACTCATCCGCTACGCCGGCCGGCCGGCGCCGACGCACCCCGGGCGTGACCGAGCCGTTGGCCCAGACCGATGCTCCTGGCCTTGGCGGAACGAAGGTCCGAGAATGACTTGGCGCAAACCGGGTAGTCGTCCGGCAGCCCCCACTTGGCCTTGTATTCGGCGACCGTCAGGCCGTAGCGGGTCAGATGGCGCTTGAGCGTTCGATAACGCTTGCCATCTTCGAAGCTGGTGATCGCGTCGTCGGTCACGCTGGCGCGGATCTGTTCGGGGGTTGGCTTGCTGAGCCGAGAATCTCCAGAGGGCGCGCGGGCAAGCATCGCCTCTAGAGCTGCGTAGGACTCGACCATCAGGGCCGGAAGCTCGGCCGGCGGTACGACGTTGCGGCTGAGATAGGCGCACAGGATTTCGGAGGTCAGGGTCGCGGCGAGTTCTTGGGCTTTGGTCATCGGTGTTCCAGCGCATGTCGAAGTTGTCGAACGCGGCCGGCGGGGGATTCGTGGCTCCGCCGGCCGCGTTCTCAGGCGTGGGCGTAGGCGGCGCGCAGGCGATCGCCGAACGCGCAGGCGCTGCTGACCTCCACACGGGCGCCGGCGCGGGCCTTGCCCTTCAGCCATTCGCTGAGGGCCTCGGCGCAGGTGTGATCCAGGCAGGACAGGCCGCGGGTGTTAAGGTGAACGACGCCGCCGTCCGGCACCGCGTCCAGCGCCCTGGTGATCTTCGGCAAGTGCACGAAGGTCGCCGCGCCCTCGAGCGTCACCTCGCGCGCCTGCTCGCCGATCTCGCGTTCGGCGACTTTCAGGCGCAGGCGACCGAGGTGCGGCGCCAATTCGACCAGGGTCAGAGCCAAGCCGACCAGAACGCCGGTCAGCAGATCGGTCGCCACCACCGTCACGAAGGTCGCCGCCCAGATCAACGCCGGCAGCAGGCCGTAGCGCGCGAAGAGATGGCGCACGTGCTCCAGGCTGACCAGCCGCCAGCCGGTGACGACCAGCACCCCCGCCAGGGCCGCGCTGGGGACCTGGCGCAGGAGTCCCGGGAGCAGGGCCACGAAGGCGAGAATCCAGACGCCGTGCAGGATCGTCGACAGCCGGCTGCCCGCGCCGGCCTGGACATTGGCCGAACTGCGCACGATGACGCCGGTCATCGGCAAGGCGCCGACCGCGCCGCACAGCATGTTGCCCACGCCTTGGGCGAAGAGCTCCTTGTTGTACTTGGTGCGCGGGCCATCGTGCATGCGGTCGACGGCGGCCGCCGACAGCAGGGTTTCGGCCGACGCGATGAAGGCCACCGCCAGGGCGGTCAGGATCAAGGCCGGGTCGGCGAGCTTGGCCAGGTCGCCGAAGCCCGGAACCGAGATCGCGGCGGCGATCGACTCCGGCACGACGATGCGCTGGACGTCGAGGTTCAGGGTCGTGGCCGCCAGCGTGCCGGCCAGCACGCCGAGCAGCGCGCCGGGGACAAGCTTGAGCTTGGCCGGGCGTACCTTCTCCCAGAGCAGGATGGCCCCGATGGTGATGACGCCCACGATCAGCGCGGCTTCGGCGACGCCAAGGGCCCGGACCGAAAGGCCGGCGATGGCGGCCGGGATGGCCATCAGGTTCTCCAGCCCATGGGCCTTGGGGCTGGCGCCGAACAGCACGTGCATCTGGCCGGCGACGATCAGCAGGCCGATTCCGGCCAGCATGCCGTGAACCACGGCCGGTGAAATGGCGCGGAACCACTGTCCCAGCCGCAGCGCGCCCGCCGCCAGCTGGATCAGGCCGGCCAGCAGCAGAATGGGACCCAGCGTCGAAAGCCCGTGCCTCTGGACGATCTCGAAGACGATGACCGCCAGGCCGGCGGCCGGTCCGCTGACCTGCAGGGGCGAGCCCGCCAGGACCCCGACGACGAGGCCGCCGATGACGCCGGTGATCAGGCCGCGCTCGGCCGGCACGCCGGACGCCACGGCGATGCCCATGCACAGCGGCATGGCGACCAGGAACACGACGATCGAAGCGGTGATGTCGCGGGACAGGAGCATCGAAAGGCCGGTCTTGGCCGGCCCTGGGGAAGCAGCGGTCGTCTTGGTCATTCGGCCGCCATCCCTACGAAGTCGCGCGCGGCGAGGCGGCGGTTGGGGCTGAGGGCGACCGGCAGGGAGCGTCCCTCGACGACCAGCTCGAACTGTTCGGTCTCGCCGTTGAACGCCAGGATGCGGCCGGTCTCGATCTCGAAGAACCAGCCGTGCAGGGACAGCTCGCCCTGGGCGATCGCCGAGGCCACCGAAGGATGCGTGCGAAGGTGATTGATCTGGACCACGACGTTCTCGAGGCTCAAGGCTCGCGTCTCGGCCTTGCTGTCGAGCCCGTGATAGGCCGAGCAGACGACGCTGTGCGCGGCCTGGGCGTGGCGTAGCCAGGCCGCGACATTGGGCATGCGCTGCAGCGCCTCGGGTTGGGAAAAGGCCTTCATCGCCCCGCAGTCGGAGTGGCCGCAGACCACGATGTCGCGGACCCCCAGGGCCACGACCGCATATTCGACCGCCGAGGACACCCCGCCATTGGCCTGGGAGAACGGCGGCACGATGTTGCCGGCGTTGCGGCACACGAACAGGTCACCGGGGGCGGCCTGGGTGATCAGTTCGGGCACAACGCGCGAATCCGCGCAGGAAATCATCAGAGCCTTGGGGCTCTGCCCATCGCTGGCCAGCCTTTCATAGAGGGCGCTTTGAGCGGGAAAGACCTGCCCGCGAAATCGCGTGGCGCGTTCCAGAACGTGTTCCAACAGAACCTCCGTGAGCTGGGCGGCGCGGGAGATCCGGATCGGATCATCGCTGGCCGCGCGCGCGGGCGTTCCCGCGCCGGAGATCGAAGATTGATCGGGTCGATTTGCTGCAACGCAGCAGAACTGTGACAAAACATGTCTGGCCGGTCAGGCCAGGCGCAACCGGATCTCCACCCGCAACCCGCCTTGCGGTCGATTGTGGAACGCCAGCGTTCCGCCTTCGCGGTGTACGATCCTGTGGACGATGGTCAGGCCAAGACCCAGGCCTGACGTATTGCGCGCCCGCGCGCTGTCGAGGCGGCTGAACGGCTCGAGCACCTGAGCCATGTCGGCCTCGGGGATGCCGGGGCCGTTGTCCTCGACCGCCACGGCCACCTGAGCGCCGTCTCGCCGCAGGATGATGTCGCCCCGTCCGCCGTAGAGGATCGCGTTCTGCAGGACATTGCCGAGCGCCCGCTTGATCGACAGCGGCCGGACTTCGACCAGCAGGCGCTCGGGGCCAACGTAGCTGGCCGCGTGGCCGGCGTCGGTCGCGGCGTCGACCAAGGTCATGGCCATGGCCGCCAGGTCGACCAGCCGCCGGGGCTCCGGGTCCTCATCGCCGCTCAGATAGGCCAGAAGCGAATCGAGCATGGCGGTCATTTCGTCGACGTCGGCTTCCATGGCCTCGCGGGCCGCCTTGTCGTCGACGAAACTGGCCCGCAGGCGAAGTCGTGACAGGGGCGTGCGCAGGTCGTGACCGACGGCGGCCAGGGCTTGGGTGCGCGCCGAGATGAGGTCGGTGATGCGAGCCTGCATGGCGTTGAAGGCCTTGGCGACCAGCTTCAGGTCGCCCGCGCCCTCCTCGGCGATCCGCACCGGGGCGCCCTGGCCCACGGCGTTGGCGGCGCTGGCCAAGGCCCGCAGCGGGGCGCTGAGGTTGCGCAGAACCAGAATGGACGCCAGCAGCACGCCCAGCGCCAGGATGAAGGCCGATCCCACCCCGCCCAGCACCATCGCCCATGGCGCGGCCCGCACCTGGGTCTGCAGCATCAGCCAGGAATGGTCGCGCATCCTCAACGCCACCTTCAGCTTGGCGCCGCCGAGCCACGCGCTCTCCGGCCACCGGACGATCCGCAGTTCCCGGTCCCGCAGGCTGGGCTCCCAAGTCTGGAGCTGCTCGCGCAGGCGCCGGTCTGCGGGCCGATCCTGTCCCGGCGGCGTGGTGGGGATCTGGCTCCAGGACAGACCGATATGGCTGGTCGACAAGGTCCGAGCCCGGCCCGATCGCGCCTCCGGCGGCAGGTCGTCGAGCAGACCGTCGGTGGCGACCAGTTGCTCGGCCAGGCGCCGGGCCTGGTGGCTTTGGCTGATATAGAGATCGCTGCGCTCGAACAGGATCGAGCTGCCGACGAATTCCAGCAGAACCGCCAGCATCAGCACCAGCGAAACCTGCCCCACCAGCCTCTGGGGCCACAGCCGCAACAGCGTCATCGACGCTCGACGGCCGCGGTAAAGATATAGCCCACCCCTCGCACCGTGCGCAGCAGGGGCTCGGCCTGGACCGCGGCCAACTTGCGGCGCAGACGGCTGACCAGGACGTCGATGCTGCGGTCCGATGCATCGGCCAGGCGGGTCCGCGACATCTCCAGCAGCCGTTCGCGCCCGATCACCCGCTGGGGCGCGCTGACGAAGGCCAGCAGCAGGTCGAACTCGGCGCCGGACAGATCGACGACGGCGCCCTCGGGCGAGATCAGTTCCCGCCGCCCCGGATCCAGCGTCCAGTTGGCGAAGGTCAACAGCTGATAGCCCCGCGGCGCGGTCTGGCCGCCGCCCTGGGTGCGGCGCAGGATCGCGCGGATGCGAGCGACCAGTTCCCGGTTGCTGAACGGCTTGGCGATATAGTCGTCGGCCCCCAGCTCCAGCCCGATCAGTCGATCGGTCTCCTCGTCCCGAGCGCTGAGGATGATGATCGGCACCTGGCTGGATCGCCGCAGGGTCCGGCACAGATCGAAACCGTTCGATCCCGGCAGCATGATGTCGAGCAGGATCAGGTCGATCGGATTGGCGTCGATGATCCTCGCCATCTCCGCGCCGTGCGCGGCGCTGAGCGGATGAAAGCCCTCCTCGCGCAGGACCCGGGACAGCAGCGTTCGCAGGGATGGGTCATCTTCGACGATCAGCACGACAGGCGCGGTTGAGACCATGGCAAGTTCGCGCTGGAGATCGAGCATTCCGTAGCCTGAAGAATTGTCACACCGGAGCGCGGCCCTCGAACCGCCGTCGCTATCTAGGCGATCGCATTTTCGTGACAAGTCTTTGGTTTCAAGTTTCTCCAAATGGCGCGGTGTTTTCGACCTCATCCATTCAGGCGGCGAAATTTTCGGCAGATATATTTCCTATAAATGGGCAAGTGGAAGCCAAATTGGTCATTGATAACAGTGGTACGTCACAGAAATTCTTTATAATCGCAAAGACGGCCCTAAGCTTTGCTTTTGGATCCTGTGAATCGACGCAGTATGATTGCGGCTCAGGGACGGCCGTCTCGGACGGCCGCTCCAGCGTCGCGTGCGACAACACCCGCTTTTGAGCGGGAGCTTTGTCATATTTCGTGTCGACAAATTGTCCGCGTCCCGCCTCGTCACGGGGAGATGACGAGGCGGGACGCGGCCGGCCGGGCCCCGGGGGACGAGCCCTGCCGCCGGGATAGGCGCGCTTTGACGCTCTAGGCGGCCCGGCAACTCTCGGCGACGACGGCGCGGACCTCCGCCGCTCCCCGCGTGGCATGTTCCTCGGAACGGAAGGCGATCAAGACCTTGCCCGGCCGGGTCTTGGCCCAGGCGACGCCGTCGTGCGCCCTGACCCGCTCCGCGGCCTGGCGGGCGCAGGCCGGGTCGGACTGGACGACGGTGATCGTCCTTTGGGCGGCGCGGCGGGCCACCTCGTTTGTATGGCTAAGGCCGGACCCGACTGGTCCGGCGAGGGCTGGAAAGGCGGCCAGCAGCGCGGCCGCGCCGCCAAGGAACGCTGGTTTCATCATGAGGCGAACTCCGGAAGATACAGGGGAATTGAAGGCGGGGCGCGGACGCCGCTAGCCGGCTTGGGCCGACGGGGCGGCCATGGCGTCGAGATGCGTCAGGCCGCGCTTGTAGTCGTCGACCGCGCGCAGCAGGCCGACGATCTCGGCCTGGACGATGGCCGCGCGATGCTCGTAGGCGTCTCCGGCCTTGAACTTGAACGCCCAGGGCGCAGGCGTTCCCGAAACGCGACGCTGGGCGATTTCGCGCAGGTGGGCCTCGTCGACCGCGAAGGTCACCTCCTCGAAGCAGACTTCACCAGCCTCGAACAGGGCGCAGTTCTGGGCGTTGTCTCGGACCTTGATCAGAGGCGCGCTGACCGGCCAGGTCGAGGTTTGATAATTGACCTCGCCATAACCCCGGAAAGACCCGGGGTATTTCAGGGTCTGGCGCACCTCGAAACGAGCCGCGCCCGTGCGCTTGTCGATCACCGCCCGCAAATGGTTGTCGTTCCACGGCGTCTTGAAGAGGCCGCGCGTATGGCGAAACCCGCCCTCGGTGGAGATCACGGTTTCGGTCTCGAGATGATCGTCGATGATCTGGGCCCGAGCCTGGAACTGCTCGGCCGCCATGGCCGCCAGCTTGGGCGGGACGTTCGGCGTCTGGGCGATCGCCGGAGCCGTAGTGGCGGCCAGGACGGCCGTTATTATCGCCGCCGATACTGTCGAAGAGACTGTGGTGCGGGACACGAAAACCTCCTGCCATCGTGCGCCCGCCAGGATCCGAACGCTCATCGTTCCTCTTCCCCGGGGCGACATCGATCTGGCGGTCTTTTTGCCCGAGTGGTTTTGCCCCAGCGCATCGCGATCGTGACAAAGTGTGACGACCGCGGCGACGGGGCGGCCTTACGGATCTCGGCCTTGGATACGCCAAAGGCGTCCATCTGGAAGGTTGCGGCGGTTTTGGAATGTCTCCAAGCCGTCCTCAAGTCGCACGCAGGAGCCACCCGCTTGCAGCGTGGCCAGCTCCCGCCCGCTCGCCGTAGCGCTCCAATCCCGGGCGGGCGGAGCCGCCTCATTCGCGCCGTCGGTCGCCCAAGGCAGGCGACGGCGTCGCCGAAGATCGCGCTGGCGGCGGGGGCCGCCAATCGAGTCCCGCCCATGCGCGAGCTGAACGTCCGGTTTGGATATGGGCTCAATGTCCGCAAGTGGCGCAAGGTCGACGCCAGGGTTACGTACTAGAAAGTCGACTGATGAAGGGCAGGCTTCCCGGCCCGCTGGACGGGCGTTCTGCAAACGTCTCGCAGAATGTCCGTATCCCTTGCCGGGAAGGCGGTTTGCTCTCAAGTTCCTCGGCATCTGGCCTTGTTGCGGATGGACGTTGCGCGTCCGCGCGAGACCGCCAGGAGCCTGACTGTGCTGAAACGTATCGTCCTTGGATTGATCGTCGTCGTTGTCGTGGGGATTGTCGGCTTCGGCGTCTTTGCCTGGCGCCCCGCCATCGGCAAGATCGCGCCGCCCGCGCCGGCCGCCTTCGCGCCCGAGATGGTCGCGCGGGGCGAGGTTCTGGCCGGTGCGGGTTACTGCTCCACCTGCCACACCACCAAGGGCGGCCAGCCGTTCGCCGGCGGCTATCCGATGAAGACCGGTTTTGGCACGATCTATTCGACCAACATTACGCCTGACGCCAAGACCGGCATCGGAACCTGGTCGGAGGCGGCCTTCCGCCGGGCGATGCATCAAGGCGTGGCCCGAAATGGCGCGCACCTGTTTCCGGCCTTTCCCTACGACCATTTCACCAAGCTGACCGACGCCGACGTCTCCGCGCTGTACGCCTACATGATGACCCGCACGGCGGTGGAGGCTCCGGCCAAGCGCAATAGCGTTCCCTTCCCGCTCAACATCCGGGCGCTGCAAGCGGGCTGGAAGCTGCTGTTCTTCCATCCCGGCCGCTTTGAGCCGGATAAGGCCAAGAGCGCCGAATGGAACCGCGGGGCCTATCTGGCTCAGGGCGTCAGCCATTGCGGCGCCTGCCATACGCCGCGCAACGCCCTGGGGGCGGAAAAGCGCGACAAGGCCTACGCCGGCGCGCTGATCGACAATTGGATCGCTCCGCCACTGACCGCCGCCAACCCTTCGCCCGCGCCCTGGGACAGGGCCGAACTGGTCGCCTACCTGCGCACCGGGATCAGCCGCTATCACGGCGTGGCCGCCGGGCCGATGGCCCCGGTCGTCCACGACGGCCTGATCAAGCTGCCCGACGCCGACATCCAGGCTCTGGCGGTCTATCTCGCCGATGTCGATGGCGCGGCTGCGCGGGCTTCGAGCCTCGCGCCCGCCCTTCGGAAGGCGGCGGCGGCCGACCGTCTGAATGTCGGACCTCAGACCTTGCCCGCCGCGCGGCTCTACACGACCGCCTGCGCCTCCTGCCACTACAACGGCGTTGGCCAGCTCAATCCGCTGCGGCCCGACCTGGCGCTCAATAGCGCTGTCAATCTGGACGACCCGACCAACCTGATCCGGGTGGTGCTGTACGGAGTCAGCGCCAAGGACGGCGCGCCTGGCGTGGTGATGCCCAGCTTCAACCGCTTCAGCGACGCCGATGTCGCGGAATTGGCGAGCTATCTGCGCGCCACGCGCACCGACAAGCCCGCCTGGCCAAACCTGGACAAGAAGGTCGCGGCGGTCCGCGCGCAGGGAAGGTGACCCAGACATGACCCAGTTCACGCTCAACGGTCGCGCGGTCTCCATCGACGTCGATGAGGACACGCCCCTGCTGTGGGTGATCCGCGACGACATCGGTCTGACCGGCACCAAGTTCGGTTGCGGGATTGGCATGTGCGGAGCCTGCACCGTCCATGTCGGCGGCCGCGCGACACGGTCCTGCATCACCCCGATCAGCGCCGTCGAAGGTGCGGAGGTGACGACCATCGAGGGTCTCGACCCCGCCGGCCAGCACCCGGTGCAGCAGGCCTGGCTAGATCTGCAGACCCCGCAGTGCGGCTACTGCCAGTCGGGCCAGATCATGCAAGCGGCGGCGATGCTCAAGGATTTTCCCGCCCCCACCGACCAGGACATCGACGCGACCATGAGCGGCAATCTCTGTCGCTGCATGACCTATGTCCGCATCCGGGCGGCCATCAAACAGGCCGCCGCCGCGATGGGGACCAAGTCGTGAGCCGGCTTCCTCCCCTGACCGGGAAGATGGGGGGCGAACCCGGCGGCCTGCTGTCGCGCCGCAATTTCATCATCGCCTCGACGGGCGCGGGCCTAGCCTTCGGCTTCTCGGCCCTGGTCGAGGCCGCCATGGATCCGGCCGTGCCGGGCGGTGCGCCGATCACCGCGGCGGGGCCTCGGTTCGAGCCCACCCTGTGGTTCGCCATCGACGGCGACGGGATCGTCACCGTCAACATCATCCGCGCCGAGATGGGCCAGCACGTCGGCACCGCTCTGGCCCGCATTCTGGCCGACGAACTGGACGTGGCCTGGGACAAGGTCCGCATCGTCCACGTCGATACCGACCCCAAGTGGGGCCTGATGGTCACCGGCGGCAGCTGGTCGGTGTGGCAGACCTTCCCGATCTTCAGCCAGGCCGGAGCGGCCGGGCGCATCGCCCTGGTCGAGGCTGGGGCGAAACTGCTGAACGTCTCGCCGACGGGCGGCACGGCGCGCGGCGGCGTGGTCCATGTCGGCGGCCAGTCGATCAGCTACGGCGACATTGTCAAACGCGGCGGCGTGGCCCGCCAGTTCACGCCTGCGGAACTGGCCAAGCTGCCGGTCAAGCCGGCGGCCGAGCGCAAGCTGATCGGCAAGCCGGGCAGGGCGCTCGACATCGCCGCCAAGACTAACGGCACGGCGATCTACGGCATCGACGCCAAGGTTCCGGGCATGGTCTTTGCGCGGCCCAAGCTGCCGCCCACTCGCCATGGCTCGAAGGTGGTGTCAGTCGACGACAGCGCAGCCAAGGCGGTCAAGGGTTACATCCGTTGCCTGGCGATCGACGACCCGTCCGACACCGTGCCCGGCTGGGTGCTGGTGATCGCCGAAAGCTATCCCGCCGCGATCCGCGCCGCCGACCTGGTCAAGGTCCGGTGGACCGCCGGCCCTGGCGCGACCGTGTCGGAGAAGGACCTGCAGGACCACGCGGCGGCCCTGATCGCCAAGGCCGATGGCGGGGCCCTGCTCGACACCAAGACCGCCGACACCGCCCCCGCCTTCAAGGCCGCCAAGTCGGTGCTGGAACAGACCTACACCGCCGCCACCGTTCTGCATTTCCAGCTCGAGCCGCTGAACGCCCTGGCCTACGAGGCCAATGGGGTGATGGAGATCCACACCGGTAACCAGTGGCAGAGCCTGATCCTGCCGACCTTGGCCAAGGCCCTGGGGCGCGCCGAGACCAGTATCGTCATGCGCACCTACATGCTGGGCGGTGGTTTCGGCCGCCGGCTGAACGGCGATTACGCCGTGCCCGCCGCCTTGGCCGCCAAGGCGCTGGGCAAGCCGGTGAAACTGGTGCTGACCCGCGAGGACGACGCCCGCTTCGACTCCGTACGCTCGCCCTCGGTGCAGACCGTTCGCATGGCCTTTGACGGGACCGGCCAGATCCTGGCCCAGGAGCATCACGCCGCCGCGGGCTGGCCCACGCTGGCCAACGCTCCGGCCCTGATGCCCAAGGGCGCGAATGGCGTGGCCTACGATCCCTTCGCCATCTCCGGGGCCGATCATTGGTACGAGGTCGGCGCCCACAAGGTGCGGGCCATCAACAACGATCTGGCCAACGAAACCTTCCGTCCCGGCTGGTTGCGTTCCGTTGGTCCCGGCTGGACCAACTGGGCCGGCGAAAGCTTCATCGACGAGGCCGCCCACCACCTGAAGATCGATCCGGTGGCCCTGCGTCTGAAGTTGCTGACCGGGGCCGGCGCCAATGTCGGCGGCGACGCCAGCACGGTCGGCGGGGCCAAGCGTCAGGCCGAGGTCGTGCGCCGCGCCGCTCAGGCCGCGGGCTGGGGTCAGTCTCTACCCAAGGACACCGCCCTGGGCCTGGCCACCAGTTTTGGCCAAGAACGCGACATGCCCACCTGGGTGGCCTGCGTCGCCCGCGTCCACGTTGATCGCGTCAGCGGCGTGGTCACGGTCCAGAAGCTGACGATGATGACCGACGCCGGCACCATCGTCGATCCCGACGGGGCCCGGGCCCAGACCGAGGGCGCCGCCTTGTGGGGGCTCAGCATGGCCCTGCACGAAGGCACGGTGTTCGAGAACGGCCAGGTCAAGGACGTCAATCTGGACACCTATACGCCGCTGCGCATCTCCGACACGCCGGAGCTGGACATCCAGTTCATCGACAGCGTCGAGGTCCCGGTCGGCCTGGGCGAGCCGGCGACGACGGTGGTCGCCCCGGCCGTCGCCAACGCCATCTTCCGCGCCGTCGGGGTGCGCCTGCGGCACATCCCGATCACGTCGACCGCTGTGCTGCGGGCGTTGTCGGGAAAGGCCTGAGTGTCTCCATCCTCTTTGGTTAGAGCGAGAGCGAGCAGGACAGCCCGTCGCTCGGCTTCAACGTCGTGTGTTCGGGGCTGTCCCAGAGTCTGCTTCTTGCGCAAGGTCGACGCCAGCGCCCGCGACTCGCGCCACCTGTTCGGCAGGTGTACAGCGCCGTTTAGCCGCGCATTGCGGCGTCGATCGACGCATTCGCCATGGCCTATTGCGCCGCCAGGTCGAGGGATTGCCGGAAGTCCGGGAATGCGCCGCGTTCCCTGATCTCCGTCGGGCTGCCCAGTCTCTGCGCCGTATCCGGCTTGCCGTCGAACATCGGCCATTTGGGCAATCCCGGCCCATTCGGATCGCCCGTCTTCACGAAGTTGGTCCAATAGCCAAGCATCTGCTCCTGCAGAGCCAGGTCGTCGGCATTCCACCTGCGGGCCTCGCGCCACAATTGGCCATAGGCGAAGCGGATCTCCGAAGTATGGCCTGCTTTGCAGCCGTAATAGCAAGGCTGGTCCGCCGACGGCTCGGCGGGCGAGTGGACATAGTAGTAGAGGTAGGCTGGCGGACCGCCCGCCTTCTGCTGCATCGTCGCCCAGCCGAAATGCCGCAGCCCGATAAAGTCGGTGACCAGGCGCTGCGTGGACTCCGTCGCCTGCGCGTCGGTCTTACCTGGATACTGCGCGAGGATGAGGGGCGGGATTTGCGGGCCGAAGAGTTTCTGCAGCTGCCGTTCATAGTCGGCGGCGGCGACGATCTTGGCGCCGAACGCTGCAGGGGCGAGGTCGAGCCCCTCATCGGCGTTCCAGCCGAGCAGCATCGGCGTCTTGTTCTGGCGCCCCGCGGCGAAGCTTTGCTGCGGTTGCTCGGTAAACACCACGCCGTCCAGATTGGGTGCTGACCGCCAGCTCTGTTTGAGCAGGTCTTCGGCGCCGAGCTTGCGCAGGTCGCTGAGGTGCGGCGTCGCGAGCGCCTGGCCCAGCGCCGTCCCTGCGGTTTCGGCGGTCGCCTTGGTGGGCAGCGGGCCAACGACGCCGCTCTCGGCGATCCCCCGTTGAAAGAGACCCTTGGCCAAGGGGGAGACCGTCAGCGCCGCGACCGACGATCCGCCCGCCGAACTGCCCGCGATCGTGACGCGGCCGGAATCCCCGCCGAACGCGGCGATATTGCGTCTAACCCATTGCAGTGCGGCGACCTGGTCCCGGAAACCTTGGTTTCCGGAGGCATGGTCAGGCGCTTCGGCGGAAAGCTCGGGATGGGCGAAGAAGCCAAAAACGCCAAGGCGATAATTTATCGAGACGAGGATCACACCCTTTTGCACGAGGCTCTTGCCGCCGTCCGGGCCCCACTCGCCGCCATGGCCGTTGGCGAACGCGCCGCCGTGAATCCAGATCAGGACCGGGTAGGGCCTGGCGGCTTTCCTTGCCGGGGCCCAGACATTGAGCGTCACGCAGTCCTCGCTCTGCGGAAGCTTGATCCAGTCGGCCGTCTGGCGGCAGACCGGTCCGAATTCAGTCGCCTGCCGCACGCCCCGCCAGGCTTTCACCGGTTGCGGCGCCCGCCAGCGCAGATCCCCTATGGGCGGGGCGACGTAGGGAATGCCCAAGTAGGACATCACCCCGTCCTTCTCAGCGCCCGAGAGTGCGCCGCTGTCGATCGTGACGGTAGGCGAGGCGGCATGGGCTGCCGAAGAAAGGCCGATGGCCGCGAATAGCAGGGCCATCGCCAGAGTCCTTAGCGGCATGCTCCCTCCCCGTGATCAGTCCGCGCCCCTGTTTCTGAACCCCCTTGTTCGCTAACGCCAGCCGTAACGGCGCAGGCGGGTCATTCGTCCGCTCTCCGGCTCCATGAGCCGGAATCGCAGTGCAAAGCGTGACGGCGGTTTCAGCGATCCAAGGAGGGCCTCCCGTAGGCTCCGGGCCGGGCGCCGCCCTCGACGCGAAACGGCGCGGACGGCCTTAAGTTGGATCGGGCGTTCTAGGGCCGGGCTTAAGTTAAGACCGCCAAGTTGGGGAAAATGCGATGTTGAGGAATTTCAACGCCCCGGTTCACGTTAAGTTGGCCCCGTAGGTTTCTATGGGGCGGCGACATGCTGCACCGGTTGTTGCTGCGGCCTGCGACGGTCGCGGCGAACGACCGGGGCGCCGGCCGCTTCTGTCGCGCGTTCAGCGCCCGGATCTGACGGGTTATCGCGTTGTTGCGCCTACGTCCGATCCTGGATGGCCCTGATCGCCGCCAAGCCATGCAAGGATCGAAATGTCGTCGCGGCGGCGTTTCGTCGACCGCGCGGTTGGGCTAGCAAGGGGCATGCCCTTTTCGGCGTTGGAACCAGTGCCTGTTCAAACCCTGCTGCTGCTCGACGCGGCTTTCCGGTCGGGCGCGATCGGCCTTATGCTCCTGACGGCCGTCCTCCTGCGCAGGGCGCGCGGCCACGCGGCGCGTTTCGGCGTGGCCCTGATGATCGCGGCGGTCTGCGCGGCCATGGATGGCATGGCCGGCTTGCGGCTGCCGTTCGCGGCCGCCGCGCTCTGCGCCATCGGTTCTAGCCTGGCGGTGCCGCTCTTCTGGCTCTTCGCCCGCGCCTGGTTCGACGACGGGTTCCAGCCCCGCCTCGTCGACGCCCTGGCGACGCTGGTGTTCGCTGGCCTGGGCGTCTTCCTGCAGACCCAGACGCCTTCGCTTCCGCTGACCCGCGGCCTTGATCTGACGCTCTATGTCGTCGGCACCGCCATGGCCGGGCACGCCCAATGGCTGGTCTGGCGGGGACGTGAAGACGATCTCGTCGAGGAGCGTCGCCGCGCGCGCAGCATCTTTGTCCTCACCGTGGGCCTGGTGATCGTCTGGTCGCTGTGGAGCGAAGCCTATGTGCGCATGACCGGACCGTCCTTGGTCCTGGGCGCGATCAATGGCGCGGTGCTGGCAGTCGCCGCGCTCGGCGTGGCCGTCATGCTGTTCGACGTGCGCCATGACGGCGCCTTCGTCGAGGCGCCGGCCCCCCCGGCCGAGGAGGCCGCGCCCGGGCCGATCGACCCGGACCTGACCCGCGCGCTCGACCGGCTGATGGCGGTCGAGCGGCTGTACCGCAGTCCCGAACTGACGATCGGCGGTCTGGCCGCGCGCCTGGGAGCGCCCGAATACCGGGTGCGCCGGCACATCAACGGCGGGCTCGGCCATCGCAATTTCGCCGAATACCTCAACGCCCAGCGGTTGACCGAAGTGCGCCAGGCGCTGGCCGACCGCGAACAGGCCAAGGTGCCCATCCTCACCATCGCCATGGACGCCGGCTTTGGCAGCCTGGTGGCTTTCAACCGGGCCTTCAAGACCGCGATGGGCGAGACGCCGACCGACTATCGCCGTCGGGCGATGGGCGCCCAGACCTGACCGATTTCGAAATCCGACCAGTCGAATTGCGAGATCGACGAGCCCCGGACGCTCGACGGCGCCACTAGCGCGGCCTCCTCCCCACGGAAGCTGCGACCATGTTCCAAAATCCCACGACGACCGCCTCCCGCGGCGCTGGCCTGATCCTCCTGCTCCTGGCTTCGGCCTGTTCGGCGCCCACCCCGACGCCCTCGGCCGCCTTGCCGATCGCCACCGTCGCGGCCGAACCCGCCCTGGCCGGCCAGGACACCTTCGACGCCCTGGTGCGCGCCCGCCGCACGCTCGATCTTGGCTTCAAGACCGGCGGGTGCCTGGCTCAGGTCAAGGTCGGCCTGGGCCAGCACGTGCGCGCCGGCCAGGTGCTGGCGGTGCTCGACCAGGCCGACGCGCGGGCGGCCGCGGCCCAGGCCGCCGGCGAATGGGCCGCGGCCCAGGCCGCCGAAAGCCAGGCCAAGGACGCCGCGCGTCGCGCTCAAGGCCTGGACGGCCTCGGAGCGCTGTCGTCGGCCGAGGTTTCGGACCGCGCCCTGGGCGCGGCCGGCGCCGGCGCTCGCGCCCAGGCCGCGCGCGCGGCTGCGGAGCGCGCTCGCATCGCCTTGGCCGACGGCGTGCTCGTCGCCCCTGAAGACGGCGTGGTGACCGAGATCGTCCTTGAACCTGGCCAGATGGCCGGGGCCGGGGCTCCGGTCGTGCGCTTGGCCTCGGGCCGGCCGGAGGTCGAGGTCCTGGTTCCCGAGGGGCTGGTCCTCGAGCCGGGCGCCCAGGCCAGCGTCACCCTCTGGGACAGCGCCGCGCCGGTCGCCGCCCATCTGCGCGCCGTCGAGCCCGCGGGCGATCCGCGCACCCGCCTGCGCAAGGCCTATTTCACGCTCGAGGCCGGCCAGGGCGCTGCGCTCAACGGCTCGGCCAGCGTACGTATCGCGCGGGCGGCGTCCGGTCCGGCCGTACGCGTGCCGCTGACGGCGCTGCGCAACCGCCAGGGCCGCGCGGAGGTGCTGGCCCTCAGCGCCGACCGGCGTCGCCTGATCCCCCAGGCGGTCATGGTGGTGGCCTTGAGCGGCCTCGACGCCGTGGTCCGCGGCCTTCCCGAGCGGCGCGAGATCATGGCCGACGGCCTTGATCGCGTGCGGGCCGGCCAGGCGGTGACCGTGGTCGAAACCCGCGAGGCCGGGATCTGATCATGGGGCGCTTCAATCTCTCCCGCTGGGCCGTCGAGCACCCGGCCCTGATCGGCTTCCTCATCGCCCTGATCTTCTCGGTCGGGGCCTTCCAGTTCCTCCAACTCGGCCGGGCCGAGGATCCGAGCTTCACCCTCAAGGAGATGGTGGTGGCGGGAACCTGGCCGGGCGCCTCGCCGGACCAGATGCAGCGCCAGATCGCCGAACCGCTGGAGCGCAAGCTGCGGGCGGTGGAGTCGCTGGATTCGTTGCAAACCTACTGCGTCGAAGGCGGCTGCGTCATTCAGGTCGCCTTGAAGGACGACGCGCCGCGTCAGCGTGTCCCGGAGATCTGGCAGCAGGTCCGGCGGATGCTGCAGGACATCGAACCGAGCCTGCCGGCCGGCGCGGCGGTCGCCGCCGACGATGACTATTCTGATGTCTACGGCTACGTCTTCACGCTCACCGGGGCCGACAACGCCGCCCTGGTGCGTCAGGCCGAGCGCCTGCGCGAGACCGTCCTGCGCCTGCCCCGCGCGGGCAAGGTGCAGATCGCGGGCGAGATTCCGCGCAGCATCTATGTCGAGTTCGATCCGCGTCGCCTGGCCGGCCTGGGCGTCTCGCCAGGCCAACTGGCGCGCGCGCTCGCCCAGCGCGGCGCCGTCGCGCCGGCCGGGACCGCCGAGCTTCCACTGCGCCTGCCCGTGCGGGTGGGCGGCGCCATCGACGGGGTGGCGGCGGTCGAGAACAGCTACGTGCAGACGGCCCAGGGCGCGGTTCGGGTGGCCGACCTGGCCAAGGTCGAGCGGGGTTATGCCGACCCCGCTCCGATGATCGTGCGCCATGCTGGCCAGCCGGCCGTCGTGCTGTCGGTGGCCATGGCGCCGGGGGCCGACGGCCTGGCCTTCGGCAAGAGCCTGCGCGAGACCGCCGGCGAGTTCGGACGCCATCTGCCCGCGGGCGTCAAGCTGACCCAGATCCAGGATCAGAGCGCGGTGATCGAGGAGGCGGTCGGCGCCTTCCTGATCAAGTTCTTCTGCGCCCTGGCCGTGGTCCTGGTGGTGGCCTTCCTGACCCTGGGATTTCGCACCGGCGTGGTCGTGGCCCTCTCGGTGCCCCTGACCCTGGCGGTCGTGGCTCTGTTCATGGGTGCGGCGGGGATCGGCCTTGAGCGGATTTCGCTGGGGGCGCTGATCCTGTCGCTGGGCCTGCTGGTCGACGACGCCATCATCAGCGTCGAGGCCATGGTCGTGCAACTGGAGAAAGGAGCCTCACGCGCCGACGCGGCCGCCTACGCCTGGACCCACACCGCCTTTCCGATGCTGACGGGCACCCTGCTGACCGTCGCCGGCTTCCTGCCGGTGGGCTTCGCCCAGTCGACGACGAGCGAGTACGCCGACGCCATTTTCTGGGTGACGGGGGCGGCGCTGGTGTTCAGCTGGGTGGTGGCCGTGGTGTTCACGCCGTATCTGGGCGTCAAGCTGCTGCCCGATCCCAAGCCGCACGCGGCGGGTCGCGATCCCTACGACACGCCGCTCTATCGCCGGCTGCGCGAGGTGATCGGCTTCTGTCTGCGTCGCAAGGGGATGGTGGCGGCGGCCACCGCCGGCCTGCTGGCCTTGAGCCTGGTCGGCGCGATCCTGGTGCGCCAGCAGTTCTTCCCGCCGTCCGACCGTCCCGAGATCATCATCGACATGGCGCTGAGGCCGGGCGCATCCATCGAGGCCACCAGCCGCGCCGCCGCCAAGGTCGAGGGCGCGCTGAAAGGCGACGCCGACGTGGCCCAGCTCGACAGCTTCGTGGGCCAGGGCGCGCCGCGGTTCTACCTGCCCTACGGGCCCTCCCTGCCCAATCCGGCCACGGCCACCCTGGTCGTCGTCGCCAAGGACCTGGGCGCGCGCGAGCGGCTGATCGAGCGTCTGTCGGCCAGCCCGGTCGCGCCCGAGGCCAAGATCCATGTGCGCCGCCTGTCGCTGGGTCCCAGCACCGGTTTTCCGGTGCAGTACCGGGTTGTCGGTCCGGACGCCGGGGTGTTGAGCGATGTGTCCGAGCAGGTCGCCGCCGTGCTGCGCGACACCCGTGGCGCCACTGCGGTCCAGGTCAATTGGGGCGAGCGCGCCCCGACCCGCACGCTCGAGCTCGACGCCGCGCGGGCGGCCCGGCTGGGCGCCGACCGGGCCGGCGTCTCCGAGACGCTGGACATGATCGTCTCGGGCCGCGCCGCCGGCGAGGTGCTCGACGGCGTCAAGCGGGTCGCCGTGACCCTGCGCGGGACGGCGGCGGATCGGACCGATCCGTCGCGCCTGGCGACCGTACCGATCGACACGGCCGCGGGGCCCACGCCGCTGGGACAGCTGGCCCGGTTGGGCGTCGGCGACGAGCAGCCCATCGTCTGGCGGCGAGACGGCGAGCCGACCATGACCGTCCAGTGCGACATGGTCGGGGCCGTGCAGGCCTCCGAGATCGCGGCGCGGGCCAAGAGCCGGATCGAGGCCATCGCCAGGCGGCTGCCCGAGGGCTACCGCATCGAGGAAGGGGGCGACGAGGAGCTCTCGGCCAAGGCCAACAAGGCCATCTACGACCTCCTGCCGGCGACCCTGGCCGTCATGCTGCTGCTGTTGATGGTCCAGTTGCAGAGCGTCAAGCGCACGCTGCTGGTGCTGGCCACGGCGCCGCTTGGCCTGGTGGGCGCGGTGGCGGCCCTGCTGATCACCGGCGCGCCCTTCGGCTTCGTCGCGCTCCTGGGCCTGATCGCCCTGGCCGGGATGATCATGCGCAACTCGATCATCCTGGTCGACCAGGTCGATCGCAACCAAGCCGGCGGCATGGCCCTGGCGGCCGCGATCATCGACGCCACTGTCAGCCGGTCCCGGCCGGTGGTGCTGACCGCGCTGGCCGCGGTTCTGGCCTTCATCCCGCTCTGTTTCAACATCTTCTGGGGGCCCATGGCGATCGTGATGATCGGCGGCCTGCTGGGCGCGACCGCACTCACCCTGCTGGCCTTGCCGGCGCTCTACGCGCTGGCCTTCGACGGCAAGACCCCCGCCAATCAGGACCTCCAACATGTCTGACATCATGCTCAAGATCCCGTGCGCCGGACACCGCGCGCGAGGGCCGCTGGTCGCCGCTGTGCTGGCCGCCGCCACGTTCCTGGCGGGATGCGCCGTGGGCCCCGAGTTCACTCCGCCGCGGCCATCGCTGCCCAGCCAGTGGCGTACGACCGCGCCCGCCGCGACAGTCGCTTCGGCCCAGACCATCCCGGCGTCGACCGCCTGGTGGAAGGCCTTCGGCGACCCGGTTCTCGACGACCTGGAGGCGCGGGCCGGGGCGGGCAATCTCGACGTGGACCTGGCGGCCGAGCGCGTCTCCGCCGCCAGGATCGCCCGCGGAGCGGTTCGCGCCCAGTCCGCGCCGCTGGTCGCCGGTCAGGCCGGCTACAGCCGCGACCGCGCCTCGACGGCCGACGTCGCGACGGTGGCGCGCGAGGTGCTTGGCCTGGCGGCGGAGCCCAACCTGCCCAAGGCGGTGGGCTTCGACCTCTACACGGTTGGGGCTGGCGCTTCCTGGGAGTTGGACCTCTGGGGCGGCAAGGCGCGTCAGCGCGAGGGGGCGGCCGCCTCCCTGGACGCGGCGCGCGCTCAGGCGCGGGGAGCCTTGCTGGCTGTCCAAGCCGAGGCGGCGCGCGCCTATTTTCAACTGCGCGGCTTGCAGGCCGAGCATGCCCTTCGCCAGGAGGCCCTGGCCCTGGCGAGCGATCGGGCGGCCATTGTCCAGGTTTCGCGCGAGCGCGGCCTGACCGCCGGGGCCGAGGCGGTCGACGCCCAGTCGCGCGTGCGTTCCCTGCGTCAGGAATTGACGGGGCTGGAGCAGGATCAGGCCAGCCTGGCTCGCGCCCTGGCGATCCTGGTTGGCGGCGATCCCGGACAGGACCCCTTCGACCTGGCCGCGCCGGCGCCGGCGGTCAGCCTCGCGCCAGGGCCCGTGCGTCTGCCCTCGGACATGGCCCGCCAGCGGCCCGACATCGTCGCGGCCGAGGCGCAACTTCACGCCGCCACGGCCATGATCGGGGCGGCCAAGGCCGATCTCTATCCCCAGATCAGCCTGACCGGCCAGCTCAGCATCGACGTCACCAGCCTCGACAATTTCGGCTGGGGCGAACGCAACACCAGCATCGGCCCCTCCATCTCCCTGCCGCTGTTCTCAGGCGGTCGGCTGGAGCGCGTCGTCGATCTCCGGCGCTCGGAAGAGCGCAGCGCCGCCATCGTCTACCGCCAGACGGTGATCAACGCCTGGCGGGAGGTCGAGGACGCGCTCGGCCAGATTCGCGCCTTGCAGGACCAGGGCCAGGAGGCCGAGGCCGATCTGGCGGCCTGGCGTGGAAAGGCGGCCATGATCGAGCAACGTCACGCGCGCGGCGACATCGCGCGTGCGGCGGTGCTTTCGGTCCAGGAGGGGGTCGTGGCCGCCGAGCTGGTCGCCGTCCGTCAGCACACGGCGGCCGTGCTGGCGCGGGTTCAACTGCGCCGCGCCCTCGGCGGATGAGCTGGGAGACCGCCGATGAAGCGCCTTCGTCATCGCTCCGCGGGAGCGCCGGCCTGGTCGGTTGGGGGGGCGCTTGACGAGTTGGCGCTGTCGTTCGGTCTCGCGCTGATAGGCACGGATCACCGAGGCCGAGATCTTCCGCGCCGTCCAGCCGCTTCGCGAGAAGCTGGAAGCGTTGGAGACGGAGAACCGCGTCCTGCGCGAGCGCTTTGGACAAACCGAGCGCTAGGCGCCGGCCTCTTCCGGAACTCGGCTACGCCCTTCGATCGGCCAGCCCGGCCGCCAGCCCGTGCATCGTCGGAGGTCAGGCGGAGACAACGGCGCCTGGCTTTCGCCCGCATACCGTCACCCGAAGAACCCGAAAGGCTGCGCCACTGGCGGACTTTGGAAACCCGATGGGGAAAATCGGAAGCGGACGGTGCTCTACCAGACTGAGCTACACGCGACCTGCGCCGCGCGGAGGGATTCGAACCCCCGACCACCTCGTTAGCAGCGATGAAACCGCTTCCCGCACCACCATCGGTCCCGACGCCGAAGCGCCGGGAGCGGTCGTATAACGACGGTCGTTGCGCTGTGCAAAAAAACAACGGCGAGGACGCGGGCGGATCGGCCTAGCGCGCGGCGCGCCCTTAGGGTCAGGGGGCGCCTCGGTTCAAGGCGAAGCGAGAAATTCCTTCACCCACCGGTTGCGCGTCAGAAAGCGCCGCTTTACGGTCAAGCTGTGCAATGGGGGCGAGGCGGCTGTTTGTCTGCGTGTCCCGGAAGACGACAGCGGCCTGACGGAATATCTGAAATGGGTGGGTGCATGCGAAGGTCTGTTCGTGCGGGTCGTTTTGATTTTCTTCCTTCCGCCCGCGTGATTTCAGGTTTCGCCACGAACAGGGGGCGACTGGCAGGTCTTTCCCGGTCCTTGGCGATCGGCGTCTTCCTTGCCGCGATGACGATATTCGCCTTGCCGGCGTCTGCGCAAACTTCAGAGGCGATTCCAGACCCGTCGACCATCAAGACGATCGACGAGAATGGCGTCGATCTGGTGGGCGGCGCCTTCTATTGGCCTAGTGTGGATCAGAGCATCGGAACGCCCGAGAGCGGTATGCACCTGTTCCGGCAAAACAATTCTGGACAGAACGTGGGTGATTGGGAATATTTAGCTGACAATTACACAGTATACTTTAAGTATAGACAGGTTTCTGGCCCCACGAGCAGCCAGCAAGATCATATCGACGTCAAATACGGGGATGTCGTCAATCGCTTTCTACCGGTGACCGGCAACGGCCTCCCCGCCACCCCTTACAAGGGCGGTAGGGGCAGTTTCTCCTGCAGCGCCAATCTGTGCACTTACACGGATGTTCAGGGCACGATCATCGAGTTCGCCCCGAGGTTTTTCTCCAATGGGAGCGTCAATGGCTCCAATCAGAGCCTCAATGGTATGGTGGAAAGCGGCATGGCGACCAGGATCATCAAGTCGGACGGCGAGATCATCACGTTCACTGGATCGGTTTCGAGTTCGCTCGGCTGGATGATCAAGAGGAGCTCGTACAGCTACCGGATGATCAACAGCGCGGCCGACTATTGCGATCCCGCGGCCGCCAATTGCGACACCCTGACCGACTACCCTTGGTTCAGTCAGGGCGTCGACGTCATGGGGAACAAGTGGACGTATTCTGTCATCGGAACGGAAACCAGGCCGGAGGACGGCCGTACGGTCTCTGTCTTGAAGGTCGCCGACCCGCGCGGGGTCGAGACGGTGTGGAGGCAGGGTCAAGGTGGTTCCAATCAGCCGGCGTGGTTTGCGAACCGGGTCACGAGCGTCACGCGCGCCGGGCAGATCTCGACCTATAGGACAAGCTATTTGCAGTCTCCTTGCTGCGACTGGACGGCTCCCCTCCTTGGGTGGCGCATGCTGGTCCTCCCGCCCGGCGGCAGGATGCAGATACTCGAATTCAACCCCAACTGGTCGCAGGTGAATCTGTACGTCAACGAATTGGGATATGGGACGACCCAGACCTACCTCAACGATCAGGTCAATTCGGTCACGACGACGAGCGGAATCACCACCACCTACGCGCGCGACAGCCGCAACAACATCACTTCGGCGACGATCAGGCCGAAGAACGGAGCCTCCGACGGCAGCGAGGACATCGTCGTCGCGACGGCGACCTATCCGACGACCTGCACCAACCCCAAGACCTGCAACAAGCCGACCAGCGTCACCGACGCGCGCAACAACACCACGACCTACACCTATGACCCCACTCACGGCGGTCTGCTGACGGTGACCAAGCCGGCGGTGAACGGCGTTCAGGCCCAGACCCGCTACGACTACCAACAGTTCACGCCCTATCTGAAGACCAGCGCGGGGGGGACTCAGCCCCAGCCCGCGGTGTGGAGGCTGGTGTCGACCGCCACCTGCCGGACCATGACGCTTGCGACCTGCGCCGGAACGACGGACGAACTGAAGACCACCCTGGCCTACGATCCGTCGAGCAGCGCCTACGGCGCCCGCAATCTCCTGCCCTTGTCGAAAACGGTCAGCCGCGGCGACGGCTCGCTGGCGACGACCGTGGCCTTCACCTATGACCGTTTCGGCAATGTCGTCGTCGAGGACGGCCCGCGGCCCGGGACCGACGACGCCGTCTACAGCTTCTACGACCTGAAGCGGCGCAAGACCGGGTCGATCGGCGGGGATCCGGACGGTTCGGGCCCGCTGCCCCGGGCGGCGGTCCGAACGGTGTACGGCGCCGACGGCCAGGTCGAATCCGTCGCCAAGGGCACGGTCACCGACGTCACCCTCGCGGCCCTGCAGGCGATGACGCCGGCCGAAAGGGTCGACACTGAATACAGCGCCGCCACCGGCCTGCCGATGGTCGAGCGCCGCTATGCGACCGGAGCCAACCCGGTCGGCGTCAAGCAGATGAGCTACGACGTTCGGCGGCGCCTCGAATGCGTCGCGCTGCGCATGAACCCGGCCGCCTTCGGATCGCTGCCCCCCTCCGCTTGCACGCTCGGCGTGGAGGGGACCGACGGGTACGACCGGATCACCAAGAACGTCTATGACCCCTCGGGCCAGCTGCTGCAGGTTCGTAAGGGAGTCGGCACGCCGGCCGAGACGGCCGATGCGACCTGGACCTATACGCGCGCCGGGGGAAAGGAAGACGTGATCGACGGCAACGGCAATCATGCCAAGTTCGTCTACGACAAGTACAGCCGCCTGTATCAATGGCAGTTTCCGAGCAAGACCCGGCCGTCCGCGTTCGACGCCAGCACGCCCGACACGGCGCTGGCGACCGCAGGCGGCGTCAACACCGCCGATTATGAGCAATACGAATATGATCTCGCCGGCAATCGCACGAAGCTGCGCAAGCGCGACAACAATTTCATCAACTACACCTACGATGCGCTGAACCGCGTGAGCCAGAAGAGCGGCCCGGCGGTGGCCGGCGTGGACTACACCTACGACCTGATGGGCCACCAGCTGACCGCGACCTATTCCAGCGGCGGCAAGGGGATCACCAACGCCTACAATGCGCTCGGCCAGCTGACATCGAGCACCAACGACATGGGGGGCGTGACGCGGACCCTGAACTATCTCTACGACGACTATGGCAACCGCAAACGCCTGACCTGGCCGGACTCGCAATTTGTGACGTTCGAGTATGACGGGCTAAACCGGATGTCCAAGGTCAAGGAGTCGGACGCGACCGTCCTGGCCACCTACACCTACAACGCGCAGGCGCTGCCGGAATCGCGGACCAATGGCGCGGCGGTCTCCAGCTATGGCTTCGACGGGATGAGCCGCCTGACGTCGCTGGGCCACGACCTGGCCTGGACCGGCTCGGACGTGGCCTGGACCTTCGGCTATAACCCGGCGTCGCAGCTGATCAGCAACAGCCGCAACAACGACGCCTATGCCTGGTACGGGGCGAGCACGGTCGATCGCGGCTATACGACGAACGGACTGAACCAATATAGCGTCGTCGGCCAGGCCAGCCTCGGCTACGACGCCAACGGCAACCTGACCTCGGACGGCTCGACCAGCTTCCTCTATGACGTCGAGAACCGGCTGACCAGCGCCAGCGGGGCGACGACGGCGACGCTCAGCTACGACCCGCTGGGGCGGCTGTATCAGACCGCCGGCCCGAGCGGGGCCGGGACCACCCGGTTCCTGTACGACGGCGACGAACTGGTGGCCGAATATGACGGCGCCGGCGCCCTGCTGCGCCGCTA
>NZ_FORN01000039.1 GCF_900114015.1 Caulobacter sp. UNC279MFTsu5.1
ACCCACTTCGCCGCGGGGTGGAGCAGCCCGGTAGCTCGTCAGGCTCATAACCTGAAGGTCACAGGTTCAAATCCTGTCCCCGCACCCAAGATCTATAGCTAAGCTTAGAGCCTCTTCGGAGTGTGGCTTTTGCGCCACGTCTAGCGACGTTTCGGTCGCCGTCGACCCGTGTCACGCGAAAATTTATCGCCCGGACCGGCCTTGGCTTGAGATTCTGCCATCAAACCCCGTAGCGCGTTCCTCGGATTTGCGTCATGAGAGCAGGATGGAAGGACGCGGGTCGGCAACTGGCCCGCTGAATGAGGTTTTGAGGATAAGATGGCGAACGGTGTCGTTAAGTGGTTCAACCCGGCCAAGGGCTTTGGTTTCATTCAGCCCGAGGACGGCGGCCAGGACGTGTTCGTCCACATCGCCGCGGTTGAACGTTCGGGCCTGTCGGGCCTGAACGAAGGTGACCAGGTTTCCTACGAACTGGAAGAAGATCGTCGCTCGGGCAAGACCTCGGCCGGCAATCTGCGCGTGACTGGCCAGGGCGCGGCGCCGTCGGCTCCCCGCCGTCCGGCCCGCGACTTCGGCGCCCCGCGTGGCGGCGGCTACGACGCTCCGCGCGGCGGCGGCTACGGCGGCGGCGGCACGGGCGAAGCCGGCACCGGCGTGGTCAAGTGGTTCAACAGCACCAAGGGCTTCGGCTTCATCCAGCCGGACAACGGCGGCGGCGATATCTTCGTGCACATCTCGGCCGTCGAGCGCGCCGGCCTGCGCGGCCTGAACGAAGGCCAGCAAGTCGGTTACGAACTGGAGCAGGACCGCCGCTCGGGCAAGACCTCGGCCGGCAACCTGCGCATCCTCTAAGGATACGGAAATCCTGCCGGACGCGGAGCGTCCGGCAGGATCTTCGGTCCCCGAATCAGGCCTCGCTGGAGCCTTTCCCCGTCGCTGAGACGGCGGAAGGGCTTCTGCGGGGCCTTTTTTCGTGCCGTGCTCCCGGGAAGATAGGCCGGGAACGCGGCTCTAAGCGAGCCGGTGCTCGCGTTCCGCGGCCGCCTGGTTCACCGCCAGGGCGGTCATGTTGGCGATGCCGCGCGCGGTGACGCTGGGCGTCAGCACGTGCAGCGGCCGGCTCATGCCCAGCAGCAGCGGACCGACCAACAGGCCTTCGGTGGCGGCGCTGAGCAGGGTCAGGGCGATGTTGGCCGCGTCCAGGGTCGGCATGACCAGGAGATTGGCCGAGCCCTTCAGGGCGCTGTCGTGCACCAGGCGGTCGCGCAGGGCCTGGGAGAGAGCGGCGTCGGCGTGCATCTCGCCGTCGACCTCCAGCTCGGGCGCGCGCTCGCGCACCAGGGCCAGGGCCTCGCGCATCTTGCGGGCGGTCGGCGAGTTGCTGGCCCCGAAGCTGGAGTGCGACAGCAACGCCGCCTTGGGCGTCAGGCCGAACCGGCGCACGGATTCGGCGGCCAGCAGAGTCATCTCGGCCACCTGCTCGGCGGTCGGGTCGACATTGACGTGGGTGTCGCAGAAGAACAGCGTGCCGTTGTCGATGATCAGGGCCGACAGGGCGTAGATCCGGCCGACGTTCTCGCGCTTGGGGATGATCGGCAGCACATAGGTCATGTGCTGCCACCAGTCGCCGGCCCCGCCGACCAGGGCGGCGTCGACATGGCCGGCCTGCAGCAGCATCGAGGCCGAGACGGTCCGGCGGTTGGTCACCCGGCGCTCGGCGGCCAGGGGCGGCACGCCCCGGCGGCTGACCAGGCCCTGGTAGCGCTCGACCAGCGGGGCGAACAGCGCCCTGTCGGCGGAGGGATCGAGGATCTCGACGCGGTTGTCGAAGTCCAGGCGCAGGCCCATCTCGGTCGCCTTGCCGACGATCGTCTCGCGCTTGCCGATCAGCACCGGCTTGCAGAGACCTTCGTCGACCACGGTCTGGACGGCGCGCAGCACGCGTTCGTCGTCGCCCTCGGCATAGGCGACGCGGACGCCGCCCGTCTCGGCGGCGGCCTTGGTGGCCTTGCGGGCCCGCTCGAACACCGGTCGCATCAGCTGGCCGGAGCGATAGACGAACAGCTCCAGCTCGGCGCGATAGGCGTCGAAGTCGGCGATCGGCCGGGTGGCGACGCCGCTGTCCATGGCCGCCCGGGCCACGGCCGGGGCGATCTGCAGGATCAGGCGCGGATCGAACGGCTTGGGGATGATGTACTGGCCGCCGAACATCGGGGCGACGCCGCCATAGGCGCTGGCCACCACTTCGGAGGCCTCGGCCCGGGCCAGTTCGGCGATGGCCTCGACGGCCGCCACCTTCATGGCCTCGTTGATCTCCGAGGCGCCGACGTCCAGGGCGCCGCGGAAGATGAACGGGAAGCACAGGACGTTGTTGACCTGGTTGGGATAGTCGCTGCGGCCGGTGGCCATGATGGCGTCGGGACGCTGGGCGGCGACGATCTCGGGCAGGATCTCCGGCTCGGGATTGGCCATGGCCAGGATCAGCGGATTGGGGGCCAGCAGCGGCAGCCATTCGGCCTTGAACACGCGCGGCGCGGACAGGCCCAGGAAGATGTCGGCGCCGGGCAGCACGTCAGGCAGGGACCGGGCGTCGGTCGGCCGGGCGTAGCGGGCCATGTTCTCGGGCATGTCGGGTTCGCGGCCGGCGTGGACGACGCCCTTGATGTCGGTCAGGGTGACGTTCTCGACCGGCAGGCCCATCGACACCAGCAGGTCGACGCAGGCCAGGGCGGCCGCGCCGGCGCCCGAGGTCACCAGCTTGACGTCCTTGAGGGTCTTGCCCTGGACGACCAGGGCGTTGCGGACGGCGGCGGCGCAGACGATGGCGGTGCCGTGCTGGTCGTCGTGGAAGACCGGGATGTTCATCCGCTCGCGCAGCTTGCGCTCGATGACGAAGCATTCCGGGGCCTTGATGTCTTCCAGATTGATGCCGCCGAAGGTGGGCTCCAGGGCCGCGACCACCTCGATGAAGCGGTCGGGATCCTCGGCGTCGACCTCGAGGTCGAAGACGTCGATGCCGGCGAACTTCTTGAACAGGACCGCCTTGCCCTCCATCACCGGCTTGGAGGCCAGGGGCCCGATATTGCCCAGGCCCAGCACGGCGGTGCCGTTGGAGATCACGGCCACCAGGTTGCCGCGGGCGGTGTAGTCGCGGGCGGTGTCGGGATCGGAGGCGATGGCCTCGCAGGGGGCGGCGACGCCGGGGGAATAGGCCAGGCCGAGGTCGCGCTGGGTGGCCATGCGCTTGGTGGCTTCGATCGCCAGCTTTCCGGGCCGCGGCAGACGGTGATAGTCCAGGGCGGCTTTACGGAAATCCTCGTCCATCGGTCGTTCCTCGGTGGCTGCGCAAGGTAAGAGCGGCGCGGATCGTCTGGTGTCGGGCCCCAGGGCGCCCAGTGTCGCGATCCGTCAGGGCCTAGCTACCGGTGTTGGCGCGGCTTTTCCAACCTTACGCAGCGTCGGCGCGCGTTTTTTGCGGTTCGGGGCGTCGGGCGGGCGATCGCGGGTGGCTGGATAAGTAATAAAAGACTTATATGCGCTCATTCGGCGGGCGCCGCCGCCGTCGCGGAAGGCGGTTTGGGCTCAGGTCGCGCCGGGCGGGCCTGGCGGCTGGACTTGCCGAGGCGGCGGTTCCAGCATCGCAGGAAGATGCTCCGTTTCGGGAGCAAGGGTTTAGACTATGCGTGGCGAGGCCGCGCCAAGGATTGGAAACGGATGAGCGGCTTGACGACCCATATCCTCGACACCGCCGCCGGGCGTCCGGCGGCCGGCGTCGCCGTGCGGGTCTCCAGCCGGCGTGGCGAGGCGGTCGTGCCGCTGGGACAGACCCGCACCGACGCCGACGGCCGGGCGCGGCTGGTCGAGGGGCGGGACCTGGCGACCGGCGGCTATCGGCTGGAGTTCGCCGTGGGCGACTATTTCAAGGCGTCGGGCGCGGTCGTCAGCGACCCGCCGTTCCTGGACGTGGTGGTGATCGACTTCGCGGTGGCCGATCCGGCCCAGCATCATCACGTGCCGCTGCTGGTCTCGCCGTTCGGCTATTCCACCTATCGAGGCAGCTGATGGCCAGGACCGTGCGCTTCCTGCTGAACGGCGAGGTGGTCGAGGCCCGAGGCGTCGACCCGACCCGCACGCTGCTGGAGCACCTGCGCGGCGACCTGCGGCGCACCGGAACCAAGGAAGGCTGCGCCGAGGGCGACTGCGGCTCGTGCACCGTGCTGGTCGGCGAGCTGGACGAGCAGGGCGGCGCGGCCTGGCGGGCGGTGAACAGCTGCATCCAGTTCGTGCCGATGCTGGACGGCAAGGCGGTGATCACCGTCGAAGGCCTGGCAAAAGACGCGCCGCATCCGGTGCAGGCGGCGTTGGTCGAGCATCACGGCTCGCAGTGCGGCTTCTGCACGCCGGGCATCGTCATGTCGCTGTACGGCCGGGCCGTGGCGGCCAAGGGGACGGACGCGCCGGTCGACGAGGTGCTGGCGGGCAACCTGTGCCGCTGCACCGGCTATGGCGCGATCATCGCGGCGGCGCGGGCGATCGCTCCCGAGGCCGCGCCGGACGTGGCCGACAAGCTGGCCGGGTTGCGGCGCGACGAGGCGCTCAGCCTCGACTACGCCGATCCGATCGCCGGGGTGACCCGCCGCTGGTTCGCGCCGCTCAGCGTGGACGAGCTGGCCGCCACCTACGCGGCGCATCCGGACGCCGTCGTCGTGGCCGGGGCGACCGACATAGGCCTGTGGGTCACCAAGCTGCGCAAGCCGCTCGAGACCTTGATCGACATCGGCCGGGTCGACGCGCTGAAGACCGTCACCCGCGAGGACGGCTGGCTGCGGATCGGGGCGGGGGTGCGCTATGTCGACGCCCTGGAGATGCTGGGCGAGCTCTATCCCGACCTGGGCGCGATGATGCGGCGGCTGGGTTCGACCCAGGTGCGTAACAGCGGCACGATCGGCGGCAACATCGCCAACGGCTCGCCGATCGGCGACATGCCGCCGGCCCTGATCGCCCTGGGCGCCCAGCTGGTGCTGCGCCAGGGCGAGGTCCGGCGGACGATCCCGCTGGAGGATTTCTTCGTCGCCTATGGAAAGCAGGACCGCGCGCCCGGCGAGTTCGTCGAGGCGGTGCGGGCGCCGACCGACCTGGACGGCGCGATGTTCAAGGTCTTCAAGCTGTCCAAGCGCTTCGACCAGGACATCTCGGCGGTGTGCGGGGCGTTCAATATCCGGATCGAGAACGAGGTCGTGACCCATGCCCGCATCGCCTATGGCGGCATGGCCGGCACGCCCAAGCGGGCGATCGCCTGCGAGGCCGCCCTGGTCGGCCGGCTCTGGAACCGCACCACGATCCTCGCCGCCGTCGAGGCCCTGGCCAGCGACTTCACGCCGCTGAGCGACGCCCGCGCCTCGGCCGCCTATCGCGCCCTGACAGCGGGCAACATGCTGCGCAAGGTGTTCATCGAGTCGGCTCGGCCGGATCTGGAGACCCGCGTACCGGAGGCGGCTCCCCAAGCGCCGGAGGCGGCCAATGCCTGACTCCGGCGCCAAGCTGGTCGAACCGGTCGTCTTCCAGGGCGTCCACGCCGCGCTGCCGCACGACAGCGCCCTGCGCCACGTCAGCGGCGCGGCGATCTATGTCGACGACATCCCCGAGCCGCCGGGCATGCTGCATGTCCATCTGGGCATGAGCGAGCGGGCGCACGCGCGGATCGTCTCGATGGACCTGTCGGCCGTGCGCGCCTCGCCCGGCGTGGCGGCGGTGCTGACGGCCAAGGACATCCCCGGCGAGAACGACGTCAGCCCGGTGATCCACGACGACAGGCTGTTCGCCGACGGCGAGGTGATCTGCGTCGGCCAGAGCCTGTTCGCCGTGGCCGCCACCTCGATCGCCGCCGCCCGCGCCGCCGCGGCCAAGGCCGTGGTCGTCTATGAGGACCTGCCGGCCGCGATCACCATCGCCCAGGCCCGCGAGGCCGACCTGAAGATGGAGGCCAGCCAGCGCATGGCGCGTGGCGACGCGGCCGCCGCCCTGGCCGCCTCGCCCCGGCGGCTGCAAGGGACCCTAGCCATCGGCGGCCAGGACCACTTCTATCTCGAGGGCCAGGTCGCCCTGGCCACGCCGGGCGAGGGCGGCGACGTCCACGTCTGGTCGTCGACCCAGCATCCCAGCGAGGTCCAGCACCTGATCGCCCGCGTGCTGGACGTGCCGCACACCGCGGTGACGGTCGAGGTGCGCCGCATGGGCGGCGGGTTCGGCGGCAAGGAGACCCAGGCCTCGCTGTTCGCGGCCGCCGCGGCCCTGGTGGCGGTCAGGACCGGCCGGCCGGCCAAGGCCCGCCCCGACCGCGACGAGGACATGATCATGACCGGCAAGCGGCATGACTTCGAGGTCGCCTACGACGTCGGCTTCGACGACGAGGGCCGCTTGACAGGCCTGGCGCTGGAGCTGGCCTCGCGCTGCGGTTCGACCACCGACCTGTCGATGGCCATCAACGACCGGGCGATGTTCCACGCCGACAACTGCTACTTCCTGCCGGCCGTCGAGATCGTCTCGCACCGGTTCAAGACCCATACGGTGTCGAACACCGCGTTCCGGGGCTTCGGCGGGCCGCAGGGCATGGCGGCGATCGAGCGGGTGATGGACGCCGTCGCCCAGGCCACGGGCCTGGACCCGCTGGAGGTGCGCCGCCGCAATCTCTATGGCGGCGAGGGGCGTAACCTGACGCCCTATCATCAGACGGTCGAGGACAATGTCGCGCCGCAGCTGCTGGCCGAACTCGCGGCGTCCTGCGACTATGAGGCCCGCCAGCGCCAGATCGACGCCTACAACGCTAGAAGCCCGGTGCTGAAGAAGGGCCTGGCCCTGACGCCGGTGAAGTTCGGCATCTCGTTCACCACCACCCACCTGAACCAGGCGGGCGCCCTGCTCCACCTCTATGCCGACGGCTCGATCCTGCTGAACCATGGCGGGACCGAGATGGGGCAGGGGCTGTTCGTCAAGGTCGCCCAGATCGTCGCCGAGGCCTTCAAGGTCGGCGTCGACCGGATCAAGGTGACCTCGACGGTCACCGACAAGGTGCCCAACACCTCGGCCACGGCCGCCTCATCGGGCACGGACCTGAACGGCATGGCGGCCCTGAACGCGGCCAACGCCATCAAGGCGCGGCTGGTCGCGTTCGCGGCGAAGAAATGGGGGTGCGCGGAAAGCGACGTCGAATTCACGCCGGAAGGCCTGCGGGCCGGGGCCGAGCTGGTCCCGTTCGAGGCGCTGTGCCGCCAGGCCCACCTGGCCCGGGTGTCGCTGTCGTCGACCGGCTTCTACGCCACGCCCAAGATCCACTACGACCGCGCCACCCATACGGGTCGGCCGTTCTACTATTTCGCCTATGGCGCGGCCTGCAGCGAGGTGCTGATCGACACCCTGACCGGCGAGATGAAGGTCGTGCGGGCCGACATTCTGCACGACGCCGGCCGCTCGATTAATCCGGCCATCGACCTGGGCCAGATCGAGGGCGGCTTCGTCCAAGGCATGGGCTGGCTGACCACCGAGGAGCTGGTGTTCGGGGCCGACGGCCGCCTGCTGACCCACGCCCCCTCGACCTACAAGATCCCGACCTGCGGCGACCGGCCGGCGGTGATGAACATCGCGCTGTGGGAGCCGGGCCGCAATGTCGAGGAGACCGTGCACCGCTCCAAGGCCGTGGGCGAGCCGCCGTTGATGCTGGCCCTGTCGGTGCTGTCGGCCGTGAACCGCGCCGTGGCGTCCGTCGCCGGCCACAAGGTGTTCCCCAACCTGGACGCGCCGGCGACGCCGGAGCGCATCCTGATGGCGGTCGAGGACGTGAAGCGGAGGGCGGGCCTTGGTTAGGGAACGCGCCGCCACCCTTTCCCATGGGAGAGGGGCATGAACTGGGCTCGCCAATCCCTGGCGCGCTTGGCCGAAGACCAACCCGTCGCCCTGGTCACCATCCTGGCCGTCGAGGGTTCGGCCCCGCGCGACGCCGGGACCAAGATGGTGGTCTGGGCCGAGGGCCAGGCCGGCACCATCGGCGGCGGAAACCTGGAGCATCAGGTCGCCGACCAGGCGCGGCGGATGCTGCTGACGGAGGTTCACTTCGCGCTGCAGGACTATCCGCTGGGCCCGCTGCTGGCCCAGTGCTGCGGCGGCCGGGTGCGGCTGCTGATCGAGCGTCTCGACAGGACCGCGGTCGACTGGCTGACCGACGCGGCGCGCCGCCTGGACGCCGACCAGCCGTTCGAGGTCCGCACCCGCTTCAATCCCGGCGCCCTGACCAAGACCATCGCCCCGGTCGCGGCCTCCAGCCCGGACGGCGCGGCGATCACCCTGGCGGGCGAGCCGGCGACGGCCCGCGGCGCGCGGCCGACCCTGGGCGACGTGCTGGTCGAGCCGCAGGACCTGCCGCGCCCGCCGGTGCTGCTGTTCGGGGCGGGCCATGTGGGCCAGGCCGTGGCCCGGGTCCTGGAGCCGCTGCCCTTCCGCCTCTTCTGGTACGACACCCGTCCCGAGACGGCCGAGATCCCCGGCGTCACGGTGGGCGCGCCCGCCGAGCTGGCCGCCGCCGCCATGGGGGCGGGAGCCGACGCCTATATCCTTGTCATGACTCACGACCATAGTCTGGACTACGCCCTGACCTCGGCCGCCCTGGCCGGCGGGGCGTTCGGCTATCTGGGGCTGATCGGGTCGGACACCAAGAAGGCGCGGTTCCTGAGCCGGCTGCGCAAGGACGGCTTCGGCGATGGCGCCGTGGCCCGCGTGACCTGCCCGATCGGCCTGCCGCGCCTGAAGAACAAGGCCCCCGAGGTGATCGCCGTCTCGGTGGCCGCCGACCTGCTGATGCGGCTCGAGGCCGCCCGCCACGAACGGACGAAGGATCTCCAGCTTGCAAGCCTATAGGGCGTCGATCCTCCACCTGGAGGCCGACCCGAGCATCACCGATGGCGAGGCGCACGCCTTCCACGAAGACGGCCTGCTGCTGGTCGAGGACGGCCGCGTGGTGGCCTGCGGCGACTACGCCAAGCTGGCCGACGAGCTGGGCGGCGCGCCGGTGGAGGACCTGAGCGGCAAGCTGATCGTCCCCGGCTTCGTCGACACCCACATCCACTTCCCGCAGGTCGACATCATCGCCGCCCACGGCGAGCAGCTGCTGGACTGGCTGGAGCGCCACACCTTCCCGGCCGAGGCGGCCTTCGCCGACAAGGGCCATGCGGAGGAGACCGCCGAGTTCTTCATCGAGGAGCTGCTGCGCAACGGCACGACCAGCGCCCTGGTGTTCGGCTCGGTGCACAAGGGCTCGGTCGAGGCGCTGTTCGCCGCGGCCCTGAAGCGCGACATGCGGCTGATCGCCGGCAAGTCGCTGATGGACCGCAACGCCCCGCCCGGCCTGACCGACACGGTCGAGGGCAGCCGGGCCGACATGCTGAGCCTGATCGCCGACTGGCACGGCAAGGGCCGGCTGGGCTACGCGGTGACCCCGCGCTTCGCGATCAGCTGCAGCGACGAGCAACTGGCCATGGCCGGCGAGGTGCTGGCCGAGCATCCGACGGTGTGGATGCAAACCCACCTGTCGGAGAACATCCGCGAGATCGTCGACACCGCGAAACTGTTCCCGGAGGCCCGGGACTATCTCGACGTCTACGACCGCTTCGGCCTGGTCGGGAAGCGTTCGGTGTTCGCCCACTGCGTTCATCTCCAGGGCGAGGCGTTCCAGCGGCTGGCCCAGGCAGGGGCGGCCGTCGCCTTCTGCCCGACCTCGAACCTGTTCCTGGGCTCGGGCCTGTTCCCGCTGGAGACCGCCTGCGCCCACGGGGTGAAGGTGGGGATCGGCACTGACGTCGGGGCGGGGACGACCTTCTCGATCCTCCACACCCTGGGCGAGGCCTACAAGGTGGGCCAGCTGCGCGGCGAGGCGCTGGACCCGTTCCACGCCCTGTACCTGGCGACGCTGGGCGGGGCGCGGGCCCTGGGGCTGGAGGACGAGATCGGCAGCCTGGAGCGCGGCAAGATCGCCGACTTCCTGGTGCTGGACCTGGCGGCCACGCCGCTGCTGGCCCGGCGAATGCCGGCGGCCAGGAGCCTGGAGGACCGGCTGTTCGCGCTGACGGTGCTGGGGGATGACCGGGTGGTCGAGCGGACGTTTGTGGCCGGGGTGGAGCGGTGGCGGCGGTAGGGGCTCACCAACTTGCCCCCACCTGACCGCTTTGCGGTCTGTCCGCCCCCATAGGGGGCGGAGCCTCAAGGCTCTTCCCCCCTATGGGGGAAGACGATCGCGAAGCGATCCGTAGGGGGCAAGGGCGTGAGCCGCCTACGCCCCCATCGTCTCCGCATACAGCTTCAGCAGCCCCTCGGCCTTCACGCCGACGGTGATCGCCTGGATCGGCTGATCGTCCCAGGCCGACGGGCCGAACAGCTCGCCCTCGACCTTCTGGCAGGTCTGGCCCAGAGCGATGCCGTCGGTGATCACCCGGATCGAGCCGCGGCGCACCTCGAACAGCGACGGATCGATCACGAACGCCACGGCCGCGGCGTCGTGCACGCAGCAGCCGACGATGCCGTCGCGGCCGCCGTAGAACGCGGCATAGGGCTTGGAGATGGCGTTGAGGAACGCGCCGGCCGGACCGGCGCCGGCTTCCAGGCCGTCCATGTAGGCCGGGGTCATCACCACCTGGGTCGTGACGTCCAGGCTGACGGCGGTGACGGGCCAGGGGGCGGTGAACACCAGGTCGGCGGCTTCCGGGTCGTTCCAGATATTGGCCTCGGCCACGGGGGTGACGTTGCCGGGCTTGCCGGCCACGCCGAACGCGCCGCCCATGATCACCACGGCCTTCAGCAGGTCGGCGACCTGCGGATCGGCCTGCAGGGCCAGGGCCAGGTTGGTCAGCGGGCCGACCGCGATCAGGGTGATCTCGCCGGGGTTCTCGCGCGCCAGGTCGATGATCGCCTGATAGGCCGGCTTGGCCTCGGGTTGGGCGGGCTTGAGGCCGGTCAGCTCGACGTCGCCCAGGCCGTTCTCGCCGTGCACGAAGGTCGGCGAGGGATTGCGCGGCCGGGTCAGGGGCTTGTCGGTTCCCTTGAAGACCGGGGCCTTCAGGCCAAAGCGGTCCTTCAGGTAGAGGGCGTTGCGGGTAGTGGTGTCGATGTCGGCGTTGCCGAACACGGTGGTCACCGCCAGCAGGTCGAGCGCCGGACTGGCCTCGATGAACAGCAGCGCCATGGCGTCGTCGATGCCGGGATCGGTGTCGAAGATGATTTTGGAGGTCGTCATCCGAAGGACTTATCTCATCGTGGAGCGAGGGGGGAGACCCCCCGAAACGAACCATGCTCCCGGCGCGAACCGGGAGCATGGCGGGACGATGGCAATCCTTCGCGTCCGCCCGGCGGGGCCGGGCGGGGTCTTTCGGATTACCGCTTGGCGCTGATCGAAATGCCGACGATCCGAGGTTCGTTGACGAAACCGGTCAGGTTGTTGAAGTCGATGCCGCCGCGCAGGTTCACCTCGTTGGTGATGTTGCGGGCGAACGCGGCGATCTCGTAGGCGCCGTCACGCTTGGCGTAGCCGAGCTTCAGGCCGCCTTCGAAGGCGCCCTTCGAATAGAACTCCTTGCTCTGGTAGAGGAAGATGTTGGTGTAGCCCTGCTTGAACCAGTCGGTGTAGGCGAACAGTTCGCCGTCGCCGATCGGATAGCTGTAGCGGGCCGTGAAGTTCAGCACGTACTTCGGCGCGTTCGGGAACGGGTTGCCGTCGACCAGGGCTTGGCCCTTGGCGTTCAGCGGATCGGTGACCGTGCACTGGGCGCAGACCGCCACGGCCAGATCCTTGTCCTTGATCTTGGTGTGGTTGTAGCTGTAGCCGGCGGTCAGCAGCAGGTTCTCGGTGACCTTGAACTCGCCGTCGAACTCGACGCCGTAGGCCTGGCCCTTGTCGGCGTTGATCAGCAGGGTGTTGTTGCCGGCGCCGCCGATGGCGCTGAACTGCGGGTCCTTTTCCTCGTAGGTGAAGGCCGCGCCGTTGAAGCGCAGGCGGCGATCCAGCAGTTCGCTCTTGAAGCCGACTTCGTACGACTGGATGGTCTCCGACTTCGCCACCGAGGCGGGGCTGAAGAACACGATGTCGCGGCCCTGGATGGTCGGGCCGCGGAAGCCGTGGGCGGCGCGGGCGTACAGGCTGAAGTCGTCGGTCACGTCATAGAACGCCGACAGGTCCCAAGAGACCTTGCTGTCCGACACCGACACCTCCGGCGCGGTCGAGCCGACGACGGTCATGGTCTTCTTGTCGTCGGTGTAGCGGGCGCCGCCGGTGATCTTCAGGGCCGGGGTGACCTGGTAGGCTACCTGGCCGAAGCCGGCCCAGGCGGTGTTCTTGTGGTTCAGCGTCGCTTTGTTGAAGCCGGCGTCGGTGGTCACCAGGAAGTCGGACTTGAAGTAGTAGCCGCCGAACTGCCAGCTGAACGGACCTTCGGTGTCCGAGGCCAGGCGCACTTCCTGGGTGTATTGGTCCAGGTCGTCGATGCCGTCCCGGGTGTCGGAATCGAACGGGATGAAGCCCGGGCCGACGCCGGCCACGCCGCCGTCGATGTCGCCGCGGCTGTAGCCGTTGGTGGTCTCGTAGGCGCTGATCGAGGTCAGGGTCACGCCGCCGAAGTCGTAGTCGACCTTAATCGACTCCCCGTTGCCGTCGTACTTCTGCGGGTTGTTGGCCCCGCCGTTGTAGAAGACGGAATCGCGGTCGAAGTTGCCGTTGATCTTGTTGCTGCCCTTGGTGAGGATGTTGGCGCGGAAGATCGCGGCCGTGCCGTCCAGGGTGCGGTTGTGGGCGTTCAGCAGGACGCTGAGGTTCTCGGTCGGGGTCCACAGCAGCTGGCCGCGGATGGCGTATTCGTCATAGCCGCCCATCGCGTCCTTCACATGGGTGAAGGCGTTGTCGATGTAGTTGTCGCGGTGCTGGCCCAGGACGGCGATGCGGCCGGCCAGCTTGCCTTCGATCAGCGGGCCGCCGACGCCGCCTTCGGCCGTCCACGAGCCGTAGGTGCCGTAGGTCACCGTGCCGTTGGCCTTGAAGGTCTGGCTCGGCTTGACGCTGTCGAACTTGACGATGCCGGCGGTGGTGTTGCGGCCGAACAGCGTGCCCTGCGGGCCACGCAGCACTTCCACCTGATCGACGTCGAAGATCGGCGTGCTCTTCAGCACGACGTTCTCCATGACCACGTCGTCCATGATCACCGAAACCGGCTGCGAGGCGGCCAGATCGAAGTCGGTGTTGCCCAGGCCGCGGATGTAGAAGCGCGGGGCGGCGCGGCCGTTCGAGCTTTCGACGAACAGGCCGGGCACGCGGCTCGACAGGGCCAGCACGTCCTCGCCGCCGGCGAACAGGGCGTCCAGCTTCTCGCCGCCCATGGTGGCGACCGAGACCGGCACTTCCTGGATGTTTTCCGAGCGCTTCTGGGCGGTGACGATCACGTCGTCCAGGGTGACGGAGCCCGTCTCCTGGGCGAAGGCGGGCGCGGCGGCGCCGACGGCCAGAACCAGGGCGGTGAGGGCGGCGCCGCGGTGGAGGCGGCTGCGCAGCGTGGTGGCGGTGGTCATTGAAGTATCCCCTTCATGCGCCGGCGGCCCGACGCTTGAAGGTTGCAATGCACAATGACGGAGGCGAATCCAAAGGTTTGATGACGTCCCGGACGCCATTCGGTGAAGTTTTTGTCCTGGATGTTACTAATTGACCACGCCGCGACAGGGCTGCCCAAAAGCAGACCATAAGTCATAGATTTATTACTTGCGGTCATCGAGCGGACGATCCGACGCTTACGGGGCAAGGCGTTGATCGACGCCGTCCTGGAGAAGCGAAACGTGCGCCGAGACGATTTTCCAGCCCGTTTCGGTGCGGATCCAAGCCTGGCTTTGGCGGCCGGTGCGTTTTGCCCCCTCGCGCACGAATTCGACGTTGGCGATCGCGAAATCTCGCCCAAACGTGGTGATTTCCGTCCTCAGGCGCGATCGCTGCGGCGAGCCGCCCGAGCGGCCGATTCGAAAGGCCGCGATCGCCTCGAAGCCGTAGAGGTTCTCGGCCACCCCGTAGCGCACGGTTTCCGGCGCATCGCGGAAGAAACCGTCCAGGGCCTCGACGTCGTTGGTCATCAGCGCCGTCTCGTAGGCGTCGACGGCGGCGGTCACTTCGGCCAGGATCTCGGGTTCGTTGACGATCATCATTTGAGCTCCCCATGGGCCGCGAGGGGCGGACGATGGGCGGCGACGACGCCGGCCCGTTCCAGCCGCAGGGCGGCGGCCAGGGCCAGGTCTTCGCGCCAGGCCGGGGCGATGATCTGCACGCCGATCGGCAACTTGCCCGGTCGGTTCACCGGTGCGGCCACGACCGGCAGGCCGACATAGCTGATCGGCTGGGTGTAGGCGCCCAGGTTCTTGCGCACCGAGACCTGTTGGCCGTCCATCTCCATGGTCGCCTGGCCGACGCCCGGGGCCGGGCAGACTGAGGCCGGGGCCAGCAGCACGTCGAAATCCTCGAACACCCGGCGCACGGCGTCGCGGAACACCGGGCGATAGCGCCGCGCGGCCTCGGCGACGGCGTCGGGCGTCAGCGCCCCGGCCAGCAGGCGGTCGCGGACGGCGGGGTCGTAGTCCAGCGGCCGGACCTTCAGGTCGGGCAGGTGCAGGTGGGCGGCCTCGACGGGGGTCAGGCAGAAGGCGGCGGCGCGGGCCTGCTCGGCGCCGGGCAGTTCGACCCCGCGCCGGGCCTGCAGGGCGTCGGCGACGATCTCCAGCGCCTCGAGCACCTCGGGAAAGGCGCCCTGCGCGAACCAGCCGCCCAGCACGCCGACGCGAAGGGGCGCGTCGACGATGGCTTGCAGGCGAGGGGCGGCTGGTTCGGCGGGCCGACGGCAGAGCGGATCCAAGGGATCGGGGCCCTGCATCAGGTCGTAGGCGAGGGCCAGGTCGACGACCGAGCGGGCGAACGGCCCCACATGATCCAGGCTCTCGACGAACGGAAAGGCGCCCTGGCGCGACAGGCGGCCCAGGGTGGGCTTCAGCCCGAACACGCCGCACAAGCTGGCGGGGATGCGGATCGAGCCGTTGGTGTCCGAGCCCAGGGTCAAGGGGACCAGGCCGCCGGCCACGGCCGCCGCCGAGCCGCCGGACGAGCCGCCGGCGATGCGGGCCGGGTCGTGCGGGTTGCGGGTCGGGCCGTCGTGGGCGTTCTCGGTGACGAAGCCGTAGGCGAACTCGTCCATGTTCAGCGCCCCGACCAGGACCGCCCCGGCGGCGGTCAGGCGCTGGACGGCCGTGGCGTCGCGGGCGGCGGGGGCTGCGTCGCGGCGGATCCTCGAGCCGGCGATCGTGGTCTGGCCCTCGACGTCGAACAGGTTCTTGACCGCGAACGGGACGCCGGCCAGCGGCCCGACAGGACGGCCGGCGGCCAGGTCGGCGTCGATCGCTTCGGCCTGGGCCTTGGCGCGTTCCGCGAAGACGGCGGTGTAGGCGTTGAACGGATCGGCCGCCGCGCGGGCCAGGGAGGCCTCGACCTCTTCGCGGGCGGTGGTCCGGCCTTCGCGGACGTCGGCGGCGACGGCCTGGGCCGAGCGGAAGTCGTGAGCGGGGCCTGGGGCGCTCATGGCTCGAACGCCTCGATCGGCTTGGAGTCGTCCAGGCCGGCGGTGAAGGTCGCGGCCTGGCGGCGCAGCAGGGCCAGGTTGTCGATCACGCCGGCGCGGGTCTCCGGCGGCAGGGCCAGGCCCAGCGCCTCGGCCCGGGCGTCGGCATAGGCGCCGACCGCCGCGTCGTCGAGGGCCAGGAACGCTGCGAGCGCCGGATCGGTCGCCATGCGGGACAAGCTCCACAAGTAAGAAAAATATTCATAGCGAGGATGGGCGGTCGTCGCCAGCGGCATCGGGCCTGGAACACGCAGACGCCCACGTCCGCGCCATGGCGGGCGCCAGGCTGCCCGCCGGATGGGCGCCAGGGGCGCTCGGCCCCGCCGGGCGGCGGTCGAGGCTAGGGCGACATGCCCGGCGCGCGCCAACTGAGTTCTGGTAATAGAGGGCTTACTTCATGCGGCATTACCTGGCCTCGACCCCGAACACCGTGCGCTTCGGGATCTTCGACGCGGCCTTCGATCCGGTGCTGACGATCGCGCCGGGCGATACGGTGGTGATCGACTGCGTGTCGGGCGGTCCCGAGGTCATGCCGGCCCCGGAGTCCGGCCTGGCCATCCCGCCCGCCTTGCAGGCGATCCACGACGCCGGGCTGGAGCGGATCGGCCCGCACATCCTGACCGGTCCGGTGGCCATCGAGGGCGCAGAGCCGGGCGACACCCTGGAGGTGCGGATCGAGGCGATCGAGCCGAACAATACGTGGGGCTACTGCGCCGTCCGGCCGCTGGCCGGGACCCTGCCGGATGAGTTCCCGGAACGCTATGTCAGCCACATCGCCGTCGACGCCAAGGCGGGAACCTGCAAGCCGGCCTGGGGGCCGACCCTGCCGCTGCGGCCGTTCTTCGGCACCACCGGCGTGGCCCCGCCGCCCCGCTACGGCCGCCTGTCCAGCCGCGAGCCGCGCGAGCACGGCGGCAACATGGACTGCAAGGAGCTGGTCGCCGGCTCGACCCTGTTCCTCCCGGTCTGGGTTCCCGGCGCCAACTTCTCGGCCGGCGACGGCCACGGTCGGCAGGGCGACGGCGAGGTCTGCGTCAACGCCCTGGAGATGGGCCTGACCGGGACCTTCACCTTCGTGCTGCACAAGGCCGCCGAGGTCGGCGTCCGGACCTGGCCGAGCGCGCAGAGCCCGACCCACCATCTGACGTTCGGCTTCAACGAGGACCTGGACCTGGCGATGAAGCAGGCCCTGCGCGGCATGATCGACCTGATCGTGTCGCGGTCCTCGCTGACGCGCGTGCAGGCCTACCAGTTCTGCTCGCTGGCCGTGGATTTCCGCGTGACCCAGACGGTCAACGGCGAGAAGGGCGTACACGGGATGCTGGAGAAGGAGGTGTTGTTTTAGGTCGGATCGACCTTCAACTGCGGGGGCCGAAAACCTCGTCCTTCGACAAGCTCAGGATGAGGTTTTCGGGTGGCCGGGCCTGTAACGTGGTCCTCATCCTGAGCTCGTCGAAGGACCAGGACCTCGCACGATCTTGAATGTCGGTTCGCTCTAAGGCTTGCGCACGGCGATGTAGCCGGCCGACTCCGCGTTCGGGTACACGTCGCAGGCGCCCGTGCCGCCGATATCGACCAGCATCCCGGTCGACAGGGCCGTGAAGAGCGCCGAGGCCAGGACCTGGCCGGCGACGGTGTTGGTGTTGACCGTCCAGGCCAGGGCGCTGCCACCAGCCGCGCAGGCGGGAAGGCCGGTGCGCGGGGCGTCGACATAGAACACCAGTGCGCCGGCGTTGTTCGGAGCGACGTTCGTGACGTGGACGCCCGACGAGGTGCTGGCCTGGGCGGGCGCGACCAGCGCCAGGGACAGGAGCGCGGCGGTCGCCGCCAGGGCGCGCGATGAGATGGTCATGGATCCCCCAACTAGACTGACGACCTGTGGACCTCGACCGGATATCGCGTCAGCCGTCAGTTCAACCTTGTCGAGCATGAGTCGAGCATCCTAGCCATGCCCGATGCGCCGGATTCAGCGCCTCGCCGTCAGATACCCCTCCAGCAGCTCCAGCGCGTGCGCCAGCCGCGCCCGCCGCCATTCCGGCTTGCTCATGTCGGTGTCCAGGGTCACCGACAGCGAATAGCCGTTGGCCAGGTGGAACCGGCTCATGGCCGCGATGGTCACGTAGATCTGGGCCCAGTCCAGGTTGTCGCGGAAGATTCCCTGCTTCTGGCCGCTCTCGATCAGCCGTTCGATGGTCCGGCGCAGCGGAAAGGCGGTCTCGGTGACCTTGCGCGACTGGGAGACGAACTTGCCCTGCAGCAGGTTCTCGTTGCGCAGCAGGCCGTCGATGCGCGGGTTCTTCTCGAAATAGTCGGAGGTGAAGCGCTGCAGCGCGAGAAAGCCTTCCAGCGGCCGGTCGAAATCGATCTCCAGCTCGGCCTCGCGGCCGCGCAGGTCCTCGTAGGCGGCTTCCAGCACCGCCAGGTACAGGCCCTTCTTGTCGCCGAAGTAGTGGTAGAGCATGCGGATGTTGCACTTGGCGGCCTTGACGATCTTCTCGATCCGCGCGCCGGCGTAGCCCGCCTGGGAGAACTCCCGCAGGGCCGCGGTCAGGATCGCCTTGCGCGTCCGCTCGGCATTGCGCTTGCGGGGCGCCGGAGCGGCGTCGTCGGTCGGTTCGGCCGATGGCGTCTCTACCACGGTGGTCACTGCGTCTTCGCTCCCGCCTTGATCCAGGCGCCCAGCTGGGCGCGTTCCTGATCGGTAATGTGAGTCTCGTTTCCGAGCGGCATGCTGGTCGAATCGACCGCGCGCTCGCGGATCTTGCCCGCATAGCGCGCCATGCCTGCTGGGGTGTCGAAGGCCGCGCCGTTGGGCGGGGCGGTGAAGCCCTTGTGGGTCGGCGCGGCCGAGTGGCACATCACGCAGTGCTTCTCGACGATGGCCTGGGCGACCGGGAAGGGCACGTCGGTCGCGACCTGGGCCGCCTTGGGCTTGTGGCTGGCGATCACGCTGACGAAGAAAAGCAGCATCACGCCGGCGAAGATGAAGCCCGGCTTGATGATCCCGTGGTGGCGCAGGATGAAGAAGTAGCGGATCGACACTCCGGCCGCGCTGATCAGGGCCAGCAGCAGCCAGGCCAGGGGATGGCCCGTCACCGCCGGATAGTGGTTGCTGATCATGATGAAGATGACCGGCAGGGTCATGTGGGTGTTGTGGACCGAGCGCTGCTTGCCCATCGCGCCCAGGCGCGGGTCGACGGGGCGGCCGGCCAGCATGTCGGCGACGATCTTGCGCTGGTTGGGGATAATGACCAGGAACACGTTGCCGACCATGCACGTGCCGATGATCGCGCCGACATGGATGAAGGCCCCGCGGTCGCTGAACAGCCGGGTCAGGGCCCACGCCGCTCCGGTCAGGGCCAGGAACCAGACCACGCCGAACAGGCGCGGGCGCTGGCCCAGCGGCGAGCGGCACAGGCCCTCATAGACCAGCAGGCCGCCGAAGATGAAGGCCAGGCCCGTGGCGATGGCGCCGGCCTGGCTGAAGGCGTGCTTGGAGGCGTCGATCAGATAGACCGGCGCGCCGACATAGTAGAGCACGACCAGCAGGGCGAAGCCCGACAGCCAGGTGGTGTAGGCCTCCCATTTGAACCAGTGCAGGTGGTCGGGCATGTGGGCCGGGGCCGTCATGTACTTCTGCGAATGGTAGAAGCCGCCGCCGTGCACGGCCCACAGCTCGCCCTTCACGCCGTCCTTCTCCGGAACGGGCGGGCGCAGGTTGTTGTCCAGCCAGACGAAGTAGAACGAGGCGCCGATCCAGGCGACGCCGGCGACCACGTGCAGCCAGCGGAGCCCCAGGTTCAGCCAGGTGGTGACGTCGTAGTCCATCTCAGCCGGTCACCGCGTCTTGCAGGCGAAGTTTCGAGATCAGGCCGATCTGGCGGATCGCCTCGGCGATCTCGGCGGCCTTGTCGTTCTCCAGGCGCGCCTGCATGGCGGCCAGGATCGCGGTCTTGTCGTTCAGCCGCACGGCGATGATGAATGGAAAGCCGAAACGTTCGCGATAGGCGGCGTTCAGGGCGTGGAAGCGCTCGAACTCCTCCGGCGTCAGCCGGTCCAAGCCGGCGCTGGCCTGTTCGGCGTTGCTCTCGGCGGTCAGGGTCTTGGCGATCGCCGCCTTGCCGGCCAGTTCCGGGTGGGCGCGGATCAGCGACAGCTTGTCGGCTTCGGGAGCGGCGTCCAGCACGGCCGTCATCGCGGCGTGCAGGCCCTCGACGCTGTCGAACGGCGCGGCGTCATAGGCCCGTTCCACCACCCATGGCGACAGCTCGAAGGCGAAGCCGAGCGTGGTGGCGAAGCCGGTGCGATTCATCCGGTTCAGGTCGGCCAGGGTCAGGGGCGGGGCGCTCATCGGGCGCTCTCCTTATAAGGATGGGCGGCGATCCAGCGCCGCGCGATGTCGATGCGCCTGGCCACCCAGACCTTGTCGTGGGCGACGACGTGTTCGAGGAAGCGGCGCAGGGCCATGATCCGGCCGGGCTTGCCGACGATCCGGCAGTGCAGGCCGACGCTCATCATCTTCGGCGCGGTCTCGCCTTCCAGATAGAGGGCGTCGAAGGCGTCGCGCAGATAGGCGAAGAACTGATCGCCGCTGTTGAAGCCCTGGGGCGCGGCGAAGCGCATGTCGTTGGCGTCCAAGGTGTAGGGCACGATCAGCTGCGGCCGGCCGTGCTGGTCGTCCCAATAGGGCAGGTCGTCGGCGTAGCTGTCGGCGTCGTAGACGAAGCCGCCTTCCTCGGCCACGAGGCGGGCGGTGTTGGGGCTGGTGCGGCCCTGGTACCAGCCCAGCGGCCGCTCGCCGGTCAGGGCCTGGTGGATCTCGATGGCCTGGGCGATGTGCTCGCGTTCCAGCGCCTCGGGGAAGTGCTGGTAGTCGATCCAGCGATAGCCGTGGGTGGCGATCTCCCAGCCGGACTTTAGCATCGCCTCGACGGCGTCGGGATGGCGCGCCATGGCCTGGGCCACGCCGAAGACGGTCAGCGGCAGGCCAAAATCGTCGAACAGCCGACGGATGCGCCAGAAACCGGCCCGTGAGCCGTATTCGTACAGGCTCTCCATCGACATGTGCCGCATGTCGGGGATCGGCTGGGCGCCAACCATCTCCGACAGGAAGTGCTCGGCCTGCGGGTCGCCATGCAGCACGCTGCGCTCGGCGCCTTCCTCGTAGTTGAGCACGAACTGCACGGCGATGCGGGCGCCGTTCGGCCACTGGGCTTGGGGCGGATGCTCGCCGTAGCCGATGAGGTCGCGAGGGTAGGTCATGCGCCGCAAGCCCCCTCAGTCGCTCCGCGACAGCTCCCCCAGGGGGGGAGCATCTTTCTAGATCCTCCCCCCCTGGGGGAGGTGGCCCGGAGGGCCGGAGGGGGGAGTGGCGGGGCGTTCACGAAAACACCCCCAGCGCCGCGTCCACGCCAGCCCCGGCCGGCGCCCCGAAGCCCTCCCACCGCAGCACCGCCTCCAGCGCCGCCAGGGTCTGGAGCACCGCGTGCTTGCGGGCGTTGACGCCCATGGCCCCGATCCGCCAGACCTTGCCGGCCAACGGGCCGAAGGCGGCGCCGATCTCGATCTCGAACTCGGTGCGCATGCGGGCCTTCACCCGGTCGTAGTCGACGCCGGCCGGCGCGAGCACGGCGGTGACGTTGGTCATCTTGTGGGCCTTGTCGCCATAGACCTGGAGCCCCATCGCCTCGACCCCGGCGACCACCGCCGCCCCGGCCTGGGCATGGCGGGCGAAGCGGGCCTCCAGCCCTTCCTCCAGCACCACCCGGGCGCATTCGCGGGCCGCGTACAGCATCGAGGCGGCCTCGGTGTGGTGGTTCAGGCGCTTGTCGGACCAGTAGTCCATGATCATCGCCAGGTCGAAATAGTTGGAGGCGATACGGCGGCCGTTTCCAGCGACCGCCCCGGCCGTGGCGATGCCGGCCTCGACGTGCTTGCGGCCGGTGATGTGCTCGGCGGCGCGGTCGGAGATCGTGATCGGCCCCGAGCCGGACGGGCCCCCCAGGCACTTCTGCAGCCCGCCGGTGACGATGTCGGCCCGCCAGGCGTCGACCGGCACGCTCATGCCGCCGATCGTGGCGGTGGCGTCGACATACAGCAGGGCGTCGTAGCGCCGGCAGATCTCGCCGATCGCCTCGATCGGCTGGGCCATGGTCGTGGAAGTGTCGCCGTGCACGCAGGCCACCAGCCGCGGGCGCACGCGCCTGACCGCGTCCTCCACCGCCTGCGGATCGACAACCGTTCCCCATTCGCCCTCGACCGTGGTGACCCGGGCGTCGCAGCGCTGGGCGATTTCCGACAGCAGCAGGCCGAAACGCCCGGCGTTGACGACCACCACCTCGTCGCCCGGCGCCAGCACCGACACCAGCGCCGCCTCGATAGCGGCGCGCGAGGTGCCGTCGATCAGGAAGGTCCAGCGGTTCTGCGTCTGGAACACCTGGCGGTACAGCGTCATGGTCTCGTTCATGTAGCCGGTGAACTCCGGGTCGAACTGGCCCAGCAGCTGCACCGACATGGCCCGCAGCACGCGCGGATGCACGTTGATCGGACCGGGACCCATCAACAGGCGGGGGGGATGGTCGAGTTCGCCGAAGGTGGTGGTCATCTTGTTGCTCAAAGCTTGTCATCCCGGGCGGAGCGAAGCGCAGACCTGGGACCGCCGGAAGCGCCGAGTTCACGCGTCGGTCCCGGATCTTCGCGCTGCGCGCTCGTCCGGGATGACAGGGAAAATTGTTCAGAAAGCCGCTCCACGAACCCCAGCATCGTCTCCGCCGCCACGGCGCAGTCGGCTTCGGTCACGGCCTCGCGCGGGTTGTGGCTGACGCCGCCCTCGCAGCGGATGAACAGCATGGCGGTGGGGCAGAGGTCGGCGATGACCATGGCGTCGTGGCCGGCCCCGCTGGGCAGGCGGCGCGGCGTCTGGCCGGTGGCGGCGACGGCGTCTTCCAGCAGGGCGGTCAGGCCCGGATCGCAGGGGCTGGCGGCCAGGTCTTGCATCAAGGTGACCGACACCTCCAGGCCGCGCCGCGCGGCGATGGCCTCGATCTCCGCGGTGACCGCGGCCACGGCCGCGTCGCGGGTCGTGGCGACCTCGGCCCGGACGTCCATCGAATATTCGACCGCGCCGGGGATGACGTTGAAGGCCCCGGGCAAGGCGGTGATCCGGCCGACGGTGCCGACCAGGCCGTCTTTCCCACCCGAACAGATCCGCTCCAGCGCCAGCATCGCCTCGGCGGCGGCGGGGCCGGGGTCCTTGCGCAGGGCCATCGGAGTCGTACCGGCGTGGCCGGCCACGCCGGTGAACCGCACCATCAGCCGCTTCTGGGCGGCGATGGCGGTGACCACGCCCAGGGCCAGGCCCTCGGCCTCCAGCACCGGGCCCTGTTCGATATGGGCCTCGAGGAAGGCGAAGATCTCGCCGGGCTTGCGGGCGGCTTCCTCCAGGCGGGTCGGGTCCAGGCCGAACGTCGCGAAGGCCTCGGCCAGGCTCACCCCGTCGCTGTCGGTCATCTCCATCACGCTGGGGCTGACGGTTCCGGCCACGGCGCGGCTGCAGGTCATCGAGGCGGGAAAGCGCGAGCCCTCCTCGTCGCCGAACGCGATCACCTCGACCGCGAACGGCAGGCGGCGGCCGGCCCGGGCCAGCGCCTCGACCACGTCGATCCCCAGCATCACGCCCAGGGCGCCGTCATAGCGCCCGCCGTTGCGCACGCTGTCGATGTGCGAGCCGATCAGCAGGGCCGGGGCTCCCGGCGCCTCGCCCTCGTAGCGGCCGACCAGGTTGCCGGCGGGGTCGCGGCGGGCGGTCATGCCGGCCTGCTCCATCCAGAAGGCCAGGGTCTTCAGCGCTTCGTCATGGGCGGAGGTGAGAAAACGGCGCACCAGCATGCCGTCGGCCTCGCTGTAGGGCTCCGCGCCCATCAGGTCGCAACGGGCCTTGGCCCGTGCGCCAGGCTTGAAGTCGCCGCTTTCGAAGGCCTCCGCCACCCTGTCGGGCTCCCCTTTGCCGTTCCACGCCATTCGTGACATCCTGCCTAGCATCGCGGACGACAAAGCCCACGACGATTGCGGCTCGCATCGACCGATCGGCGCGGATGCCTCGACAAGCGCCAGACCCCGCGGCCGGCGCCTGAAGCTAAGTCATAAATCACTTACTTAGTGAAGGGCGATCCTGCGCAGAGAATGCTTCGGCCGCCAGGTCGAGGTGCAGGAACTGGCTGAATCCGCTGTCCTCGTAGTCCGAGAACGGCCCGCCGTCGACGAAACCGCGCCGCCGATAGAGCGCCAAGGCCGGTTCGAACGCCGGGCCGCTTCCGGTTTCCAGGCTCAGCCGCGTCAGGCCCAGCGCGCGGGCCTGGGCGATGACGGTTTCGAGAAGCAGGGCGGCCACGCCGCGCCGCAGGTGGTCGGGGTGGGTGCGCATCGACTTGACCTCGCCCGTCCGCCCGTCGAGTTGCTTCAAGGCCCCGATCCCGCAGAGGTCCGGGCCCGACCATGCGCTCCAGACGGTGACGCCGGGCGCCTTCAGGCCCGACAGGTCCAGGGCGAAGACATGACCGGGCGGCGAGGTTTCGAGCATGCCCTCCAGATGCAGCCGCAGCAGCGCCCGGGTTTCCGGGCTGGAAAGATCGTCTTGTCGAACATCCATGCGCTGGGCGTTTGGCGCGCTTTGCATCGTCAGGTCTCCGAAGGGGATTTCAGCGTCGGTCGATGACGACCACGTACCGGCAGGGTCGATCGGTCTCATTGGCCAGGATCACGTCGGCGGGCGCTCCGAACGCCAGGCAGTCGCCCGCGTCGAGGACGTGCCGCTCGTCGCCTTCGACGACGGTCAGGGCGCCGTCGCGCACCCAGATCGCCTGGCGGATCATCGCGTAGGCCGAGGCCGGAAAGCCCACGCGCTTGCCGGCCGGCAGGTCGATTTCCGCCAGTTCGACCGGATGGTCCGGCATGGCCAGCAGTTGGCGGCGGACGTAGCCCGTCTCGGGATCGGTCCATCGCGGCTGGTTGGCGGCGCGCGACACGCGGCCCGCCGGCTGCTCGGCGCGGACCAGAAGACCGGCCAGGGTGAGGCCGAAGGCGGTCGACAGCCGCACCAGCAAGGCCGCGGTGGCGCTGGTCTCGCCGCGCTCGATCTTGCTGAGCATCGCCTTGGACACGCCTGAACGCTGGGCGACATCGGCCAGCGACCAGCCGCGCGCCTCCCGCTCCAGGCGCAGGCGCCGGGCCAGGGCGGCGTCGATATCAAGTGAAGTGTTCATTCGTCCACTATAGTGGACATCTTGGCTGTGACAAGACGCGCAACGACGCCGTTGACCGCCTAGGCTCCCGCCGCCGGGGACGCCTCGTCAGCCAGCGAGAGCCGCTGCCGCGCCAGCGCCTCGGGAACCTCGTCGCGCAGGAAGGCCATCATCTTCTCGCGGACCTCGCAGCGCAGGTCGAAGGTCCTGGGCGCGCTGCGGGCGCTGACCAGGCAGCGCACCTCCAGCACCTGGGCGGTGACGTCGGTGACCTGCAGGTTGACCACCTTGCCGTCCCACAGCGGCGAGGCCCTGGCGATCTCCTCCAGCTTGGCGCGCAGGCGGTCGATCGGGGCGGCGTGGTCGACATAGAGCATGGCCGTGCCGATCAGCGCGGCGGACTCACGGGTCCAGTTCTGGAACGGCGTCTGGATGAAGTAGCTGAGCGGCAGCACCATGCGCCGCCAGTCCCACAGGCGCACCACCACATAGGTGGCGTTGATCTCCTCGACATTGCCCCACTCCTTCTCGACGATCACCGCGTCGTCGATGCGGATCGGCTGGGTGATGGCGATCTGGATGCCGGCGATCAGGTTGGTCAGCAGCGGCTGCAGGGCCAAGCCGACGATCAGCGAGGCCGCGCCGCCGGCCGCCAGCAGGCTGACGCCCCATTGGCGCACGCCGGGGATGGTCATCAGGGCCAGGCCCGCCGTCACCAGCGCCACCACCACCGCGCAGGCCCGGCGCAGGATCTTCACCTGGGTCAGGTGCTTGCGGGCCAGCAGGTTGTCCTCGACGTCGATCTTGAACTTGCGCAGATGCAGGGCGGCGGCGATGTCCAGGGCGGTCAGCACGATCCAGCCGACCAGCACGATGAACAGCACCAGCAGCGCCTGCTTGCCGGCCGCCGCCTGGCCGGCGGTCAGGGGCGCGGCCGCCACCGCCAGGCTGAGGGCGGCGGCGATGAAGGCCAGCCGCGTCGGCCGCCGGGTGCGCACCGCCAGGGCCGACCAGAAGGCGTCGTTCTTCAGCGAGCGGCGGACGATCCGCACGATCGCCCAATGCGCGGCCAGGGCGACCAGCACGGCGACGGCGATCAGGCCCAGGCTGACGGCCCACGGCGGCGCCCAGGCCAGGCGCAGCGCCAGGTCGGTGAGCCAGGGAGGGGAGGCGGACATGGGGTTTGAACGTGCAATGGGGAGGATCGGTCCCGATCAGATTCATCGCGACGGGACGGAACGGTCTCCAGATCCAGCTACCGAACGGTGTTGCAGGCTCCGCCGTAGGCCTCGGCATACGGGCGATCGAAACAGGCCAGCAGGCGATCCACGACGTCCAGGTTGAGAGGCCAGGTCAGGCCTCGGCCGGTCTGGGCTTTGAACGCATCGGCGCCGGCCTGGAAGTCGGCGGGCCGCGGCAAGCCGGCAAGCCGGCGACGAGCAGCGATCAACGCCGGGCGGTCCTGGCGCAGGAAGGCGAGGGTGGCGTCGATATAGGCCTGGTTCGCGGAGTCGTCGTCGTGATTGGAGGCGGCCAGCAGCGGTATGGCGCCCTGCGTGTCGCCGACCATGGCTCTGAGTTGGCCCTCGTGCCAGCGCAGACCATCAGCCTGGGAAAGCGACAGGTTCGGATGGACCTTGCGATAGTCGGCGATCAATCCGGCTCCTGCGAGGAAGCAACCCGGCGCCTGGCCAATCGAACGCCAACCCGACGCGTCCTGGTCGAAGCGGTCGAAATCCATGGCCAGCATGGCGGCGCGGTCGTAGGCGCAATTCTCCGAGCGCGCCACGCCGCCGAAGGTCAGCAGGCCGGCGACCGCGATGAGCGAGGCGAGACCGGGTCCCTTCACCCCGCCATCCATCCGTCCAAATCCGCCAGCGCCCGCAGGCTCATCAGCCGCTTCTTGGCGCGGCCGCGTTCCTTCAGCGGGATCTTGACGCCGTGCTCGTCGACCTTGGGGGCCTCCAGCGGCGGCAGCAGGCCGTAGTTGATGTTCATCGGCTGGAAGCTGGCCTTGCCCTCGGGGCCGCCCTCCAGGTGGCCGCCGGTCACGTGGTCGACCAGGGCGCCCAGGGCGGTGGTCGGCGGCGGAGCGTCCAGCGTCCGGCCCAGGCGCTCGGCGGCGGCGAAGCGGCCGGCCAGCAGGCCGGTGGCGGCGCTTTCGACATAGCCCTCGACCCCGGTCATCTGGCCGGCGAAGCGCAGGCGCGGCGCGACCTTCATCCGCAGGGACCGGTCCAGCAGCCGCGGGCTGTTGATGAAGGTGTTGCGGTGCAGGCCGCCCAGCCGCGCGAACTGGGCGTTCGCCAGGCCCGGGATCATCCGAAACACCTCGGCCTGGACGCCGTGCTTCAGCTTGGTCTGGAAGCCGACCATGTTCCACAGCGTGCCCAGGGCGTTGTCCTGGCGCAGCTGGACGATGGCGTACGACTTGACCGTCGGGTCGCGCGGATTGGTCAGACCGACCGGCTTCATCGGGCCGTGGCGCAGGGTCTCGCGGCCGCGCTCGGCCATCACCTCGATCGGCAGGCAGCCGTCGAAATAGGGCACGTGCTCCCAGTCCTTGAACTCGGCCTTGGGACCCTCGAGCAGGGCGTCGATGAAGGCCTCGTACTGGGCCTTGTCCATCGGGCAGTTGATATAGGCCGCCGCGTCGCCGCCGGGGCCTTCCTTGTCGTAGCGCGACTGGCGCCAGGCGATGTCCATGTCGATCGACTCGACGTGGATGATCGGGGCGATGGCGTCGAAGAAGCTGAGCTGGCCTTCGCCGCTGAGCTCCAGGATCGCGTCGGCCAGGGCCGGCGAGGTGAGCGGGCCGGTGGCGACCACGACGTTGTCCCATTCGGCGGGCGGCAGGCCGGCGACCTCCTCGCGGACGATGGTGATCAGCGGGTGGGCCGCGATGCGGCGGGTGACCTCGGCCGAGAAGCCGTCGCGGTCGACCGCCAGGGCCCCGCCGGCCGGCACCTGGTGCTGGTCGGCGGCCGACATGATCAGCGAGCCCAGCTTGCGCATCTCGGCGTGCAGCAGGCCCACGGCGTTGAACTGCCAGTCGTCGGAGCGGAACGAGTTGGAGCACACCATCTCCGCCAGGCCGTCGGTCTGGTGCGCGTCGGTGCGAACTGGGCCCGACGTGTCGTCGCGACGCATCTCATGGAGAACGACGGGCACGCCGGCCTGGGCGATCTGCCAGGCGGCCTCGGAGCCGGCCAGGCCGCCGCCGATGACGTGAATGGGCGGGATGGAAGAAGGGGAGGTGCTCATGCGCGTCCTCATACCCCCGCTGGTCAGCCGGCGAAACCTGCGTGTAGGTTGGGCCCGGACTCAGGGTTGCGGGTATGGGCATGGCGAGATTTTCGGCGACGGGCGCGGCGACGGCCGGGTTCGGGGTGATCGGCCGCGCGCCGCTGGCGGTGCTGGCCTGGGGACTGGTGATCCTGGTGACGCTGGTCGGGCCGATGGTGGCCCTGATGTGGACCCTGGCGCCGCAGTTCATCGACATCGTCAAGACGATGCCCGACCCGGCCACGTCGCCTTCGAGCGCGGCCGATTCCGCCATGATGGCGCGCATGATGCAGCTTCAAGGCAGCATGATGGGCGTGAACCTGATCAGCTGGATCGGCGGCACGCTGGTCAAGGCGGTGGTGGCCGGGGCGGTGTTCCGCGCCGTGCTGCAGCCCGACCAGAAGCGCTGGGCCTATCTGCGCCTGGGCAAGGCCGAGCTGTGGCTGGGCCTGGTGACCCTGGTCCAGGGCGTGCTGTTCATGATGGCCTATTTCGCCGTGCTGATCGTCGGCTTCATCCTGGGCCTGATCATCTTCCTGGTCGGCTCGGCGGGGGGAGACGCGGGCAAGCTGGTGGCCGGCCTGCTGATCGCCCTGGTGGTCCTGGCGGCGATCGGCGTGCTGATCTGGGGCGTCCTGCGCCTGTCGATGGCGGGGCCGATGAGCTTCGCCGAGGGCGAGTTCCGGCTGTTCGAATCCTGGACCTTCACCCGCGGCCAGAGCGGTCGCCTGTTCGGGATGGCGGTGCTGCTGATGCTGATCCTGATGGCGCTGGAACTGGTGGTCTACGCGGTTCTCGGCGTGGCGGCCTTCGGGTCCTGGGCGGGGATCAAGGCCATGGTCGAGAGCCTGCAGGGCCAGCCGCCTCAGGCCTGGCTGCACGCGTTCTGGAAGATCGCGGCGGTCGGGACCGTCGTGCTGTCGTTCCTGGCCGCCTTCGCCATGGCCCTGGTCTATGCGCCCTGGGCCAAGGCCTATCAGGAGCTGGCGGCCTCGGGCGCGGGCAAATCCTGACGCCGCGCGGCGCCGCGGCCACGGGCGGCGAAATTCAGCGTGACAGGCTTCGCGACTCGTCGCCAAGGCGGGGTCGAACCGCCTATGAGTCCAAGGGATTCGAGGGGTTCGCGCGGTCGCGGACGAGTGAGGGCTTCATGGCTGAGGGATCGGCGGCGATCGGGCGGACCGTTCGCGCCGGAATGGCGGGGTGGACGTCGGGTCTGCGGACCTGCTGGGCCGCGCTGGCCGCCGGCGCGGTGCTCGGCCTGCTGCCCCGCGCCCTGCCGCCGGCCCTGGGCTTTCTGGGGCTGCTGCTGGAGCTGGCCGCCACCACCCTGGCCTACGGCGCCCTGTACCGCGCCGCGTTCGGCGGTCCCGCCGGCTTCAAGGGCCTGCGTTGGGGCGTCCAAGAGTGGCGGCTGCTGGCGGTCCAGGTGCTGGTCACCGTCATCCTGACCGTCGTCATGGCCGTGCTATTGGTGCTGGTCGGCGCGGTGGTCGTGGGCGTGGCCAAGAGCAACGCGCCCGGCCTGGACATCAGTTCGGTGGACGCCTGGCGCGCCGCCCTGGGCGGTCCCGGCGCCCTGGCCGCCAGCCTGCCCCCGCTGCTGTCGATGGCCATCATGGTCTGGCTGTTCCTGCGCCTGTCCCTGGCGCCGGCCGCCACCATCGACCTGGGCCGGATCCAGGTGCTCAGCGCCTTCGGACGCACGCGCGGCGCGGTCCTGGTCCTGGCCGCGGCCGGGGCCGTGCTCGCCGCGCCGGCCGTCATCCTGGTGGTGCTGATCGGCTATCTGCGGGCGATCGCCGGCTTCGCGGAGGGGACGCTGATCCCCGAGCTGGTCAGCGTCGCCCTGGTGTTCTTCTATCTCATCCCGGTCTGGACCGCGGCCTTGGTCGACGTCTATCGCGTGCAGCCCGCCCCGACCCCTGGAACCCTCCGGACATGACCACCTTCTCGCCTGTCCAAGCCGCGCTCGAGGGCGTCCGCATGACCCGGCGCAAGCCGCTGGTCGTATTGGCCTGGGCCGCCTGCTACTTCGCCATGCTGGTCGTACTGGGCCTGGTCGTCGCCTTCGCGTTCGGCGGCACCGTGCGGGCCGACCTGGCGCTGCTGGCCCGGACCAACGACCTGCGCGAGCTGATCGACATCGTCGCCCGCCGCAAGGGCACGCTGCTGCCGCTGATCGCCTTCGCCGTGGCCCTGCAGTCGGTGATCAGCGTGGCGATCATGCGGGCGGTGGTGCGGCCGGACGAACGGCGCCTGGCCTATCTGCGGGTGGGCCGCGAAGAGGCGCGCCAGTTCGTCGTCGCCCTGGTCGGCTGGGTCGTGGCCCTGGTCGTCACCGCCCTGCCCAGCGCCGTGCTGGTGCTGATTGGCGCGGGCCTGATCAGCCTGGGCGCGGTCGAGACCAACCGCTGGGTCGAGGTGCTGGGCGCTATCGCGGTGGCGGGCCTGTCGATCTGGTTCGGCATCCGTCTGTCGCTGCTGTCGATCACCACCTTCGCCGAGGGCAAGCTGTCGCTGCGCCGGACCTGGGCCCTGACCGACCATCACTTCTGGCATCTGCTGGGCATGTACGCCCTGGCCTTCGTGATCACCTTCCTGGTCAGCGTGGCCCAGACCATCGTGGCGGGGGTGATCCTCAGCCTGTCGGGCGGGGTGACCAACCTGGTGATGCTGGCCCTCAGCGGCCTGTCCAACCTGCTGCTGGCGCCGTTCTTCTTCACCATCCAGATGGTCATCCTGACCGCCGCCCCGGCCCGGGCCTATTACGACCTGCACGAAAGCGAACTGGCCCCGGCGGCCGTCTAGGCGCTGGCGCTGGGGCGCGCCGAGGCCCGCTCCCGCCAGGCCTTCAAGCGTTCGGCGTCCTCCGGGACATCCAGGCCGATGAAGCCGGCGAAGTCGAGCGTGGTCAGGGCGACGATGTCGGCCATGCCGTAGGCGTCGCCGGCGATCCATTCGCGGCCGTCGGCCAGCTCGCGGTCCAGCCAGCCCATGGCCTTGGCCGCGGCCGGCCGATTGGACTCGCCGAATTCGCGGTTCTGGACCAGCAGCGAGGCGGTCAGCGGGTGGGCGTGGCGCCAGTACATGGCCACCGGGATCATCACCTGGAACTCGATGCGGCGGATCCACATGTCGGTGCGCGCCTGGGTCAGGGCGCAGGTCCCGAACAGCGGCGGCGTCGGGTGCAGGGCTTCCAGATAGCGGCAGATGGCGACGCTTTCGCTGATCGTCTGGCCGTCGTCCAGCTCCAGCACCGGAACCTGGCCCAGGCTGTTGCGCGCCTTGTGCTCGGGCGACTTGTGGCCGCCCTGGCGCATGCCGATCCGGATCTCGGGCAGGTCCAGCCCCTTCTCCGCCGCGAAGATGCGCACCCGGCGCGGATTGGGCGCGGGATCGGCCTCACCGTAGAGCTTCACGACGATCCTCCTCGTCCGGCCTGTCCCGCCGCTTCAAACGAACGTTAGAATTGGCCGGGGCGTTTGGATAGCGCAATCCTCCCGGCGGGGCTGTCGCACGGCCGCGAACCTTGTTAGGCGTGGGCGAGATGGAACGGGGCATGGCGATGGATCAGTTTTCGGCCACGGACGCGGCGCTGGCCGGTTTTCGAGCGGCGCGCGAGAAACCCAGGGCGGTGGCCGTCTGGGCCGGCATCATGGCGGTCCTGTCGTTCGCCGTCGCGATCTTCGCCATATCGAGGTTTGGCGACAAACTGACCGCCCTGACGGAGGCGCTGGAAGCCGACCCCGATCCGAAGACCACCATGGCGGCGATGAGCGGCTTGTGGCCGCTGTTCCTGGGCTCGATGCTCTATGTGCTGGTCACCAATTCGGTGCTGATGGCCGCCGTCAACCGCCTGATCCTGCGGCCAAGCGAGAGCGCGGGGGCCTATCTGCGGCTGGGCGGCGACGAACTGCGCCAGGCCGCGGTCCAGGTGCTGCTCTACCTGGTGCTGTTCGGCGCCTATTTCGTCGGGGTGGTCATCGTGGCGCTGCTGGGCGCGATCGGCGGGGCGATCGGCGGCGCGGCCCTGGGCGTTCTGCTGGGCCTGCTGGCGGGCCTGGCCCTGCTGGCCGGCCTGATCCTGCTGTCGGTGCGGCTGTCGTTCGTCAGCACCGTGGCGTTCGACACCCGCCGGATCGACCTGCGCGCCTCGTGGGACATGACCAAGGGCCGGTTCTGGCGGCTGTTCGGGACCTATCTGATCGCCACCGTCCTGGCGGTGGTGGTCTATCTGCTGCTGTTCGTGATGATCGCCGCGGTGAGCGCGATCGCCAGCGTGGCCATGGGCGGCGGCCTGGCGGCGGCGGGCGACGCCCTGCACGGCGAGGCCACCACCCTGACGGAGCTGTTCTCGGTGTCCGGCGTCATCCGCGCGCTGCTGTCGGGCCTGATGTCGGTGCTGGTCTCGCTGATCGTCTTCGCCCCGGCCCCGACGATCTACGCCCAGCTGAAGGGCCGCGACGTCACCGAGACCTTCGGCTAAGGCGGTCCCGGGGGCCAAGTCTTGGGGGACGTAAAGGCGGACTTTTCCTGGTCGCGCGCCGCGCTCGCGGGCTTTGGCGTGCTGCGCCGGGAGCCGGGCGTCCTGCTGCTATGGGGCCTAGTGGGACTGGTCTTCGGCCTAGCCGACCAAATCTTGGACGCCCGCGCCGAATTCCTCAGCGCGGCGGGCTATTCCGGAACCTGGATCGTGCCGGTCATCGGCCTGGTTCGAACCGCCGTCGCCATGGTCGCCATGGCGATCTTTTCGGCGGCCGTCTATCGCGCCGTGCTGCGGCCGCAAGGGGAGACCCGGGGCCGCATGCGGTTCGGGCGCGACGAAGTCCGGCTGACCCTCGTCTGGATGTCGCAGGGCGTTCTGCTGCTGGTGACAAGCATTGTCGCGGTCATCCCGGGCTTCGTCCTCTCGACAATGATGCCCAAACAGAATGCGACGACCACCGCGACCGTCGGGGTGATCAGCGCCCTGGGCATCGTGCTCGTCTGGATCGGCGTGCTCGCCCGCCTGTCTCTCGCCGCGCCGATGGCCCTGGCCGAGGGGCGATGGAGCGTTCGCGCCGCCTGGGACCTGACGCGGGGCCGGTTCTGGAAAACCCTGGCGGTCCACCTGCCCGTCTTGTTGGGAGTCGGTCTGGTCTTCAGCGGCTCGAAGATGCTGTATGTCCTGGCCCTCGCCGCGATGCACATCGACTTCCCGCCCGCCATCTCGTCGCATAGCCGCTCGCTGGCGGAGGTGTTCTCGCCGGTTCGGCTGGGCTTCACGATCGTCACCGCAGCGCTGGGCGCGGCGGCCGCCGCCATCCTCTACGCGCCGGCGGCGGCCATCTATCGCGACTTGAAGGGCGACGACCCCGCCGACCAGGCCGCGGTGTTCGATTAGGAGCGACCCATGACGACGGCGAGACTGTCCTGGCGCGACGCCGTCCTGTCCGGCTTCCAGCTCATCGCCAGTCGGCCGGCGGCGGCGTTCTCCTGGGCGTTGGTGTTCGCGATCGGCGGGACGGTCATGGCCGGTTTTCAGCTCTGGGCCTGGCGGACTCTCGACGCAAAGCACGACCTGTCGGCCGTCGCCGTCCAGCTCGGCTTCAGCGGCTTTGCCCTGAACCTGGTGACGACGGTCCTGGTCTGCGCGTCGGTCCTTCGCGCGACGATCCGTCCCGAGGATCGTTATGCGGCCTGGCCAAGGTTCGGCGGCGACGAACTGCGCCTGCTGGCGTTCGCCTTGCCGCTCGTCTTGGTGTCGATGACGATCTCGGCCTTGATCAGCGCGCTGCTATATCCGCTGCGGGCGGAGCAAGCGGCGTATCCGTCCATCGTGACCCATGCGATGCGAGCGACCGAGGTGGCGCTGACGCTGCTGGGCGCGCGCCTGGTTCTGGCCGCGCCGATGACGGTCGCCGACCGGCGCTTGCGCCTGGGAAGCGCGCTGCCGCTAAGCCATGGCCGCCACGCGTTGCTGGCGGCGACCTTCGTCGCGGCTCTGCTGATCGCCATGTCGATCGAATGGGCGGGAGCCGTGGCGCGCGACATGCTGATCGCCGCGATGGAAGGCGCCCCGCAGCCCGTGCTGAAGTCGCTGTCGCTGTCGATCGCCTGGAGCGCGGCCTTCGGACCCGCCGCGATGGCGTCCAGGGGCCTGGGCGCCATCGTCCACACCTTGGCCGTCGCGGTGCAGGTCGCGCCGATCGGCTACGCCTATCGCCGTCTGAAGGGCGACCCGATCGACCGGATCGGCATATTCGACTGATCCAGGCCCGCCGCCCAGGACCTTGCCATCCGGCCAGCGCGACGCGAGGATGCCCCCCGGTTTGGAGGGGGCTCAAATGCAATTCAAGGTGACGGAAGCCGCGTTCGAAGGTTTCCGCCTGATCCGGCGCGAGCCCAGGACGATCGTGATCTGGGCGGTGTTCAGCCTGGTCGCCAGCGTGGCGCTGCTGGCGGCGATGATCGCGTCCGGGTTCAGCCGGTTCATGGGCGTGTCGGCGGCCCAGGGGACCATGACGCCCGAAGCGCTGACGGGCTTTCTGGTCGGTGAGGTGATCGCGATCGGCGGGGCGATCCTGATCGCCTCGGTCATGGGCGCGGCCGTCTATCGCGCGATCCTGCGGCCGGCCGAGGCGCCGCTGACCCGGCTGCGGCTGGGCGGCGACGAGCTGAGGCTGGTCCTGCTCTCGCTGATCATGGGCGTGGTGTTCACCGGCCTGCTGATCGCGTTGGTCATTCCGGTGGCCCTGGTGAGCACGGTGATCGGGTTCGCGGGCCTGGCGGGGCCTGGCGGAGGCGAGTCCGGCGTCGGCGCGATGGCCGGTGTCGTCCTGCTGGTGCTGTTCAGCTACCTGCTGGTCTTCGCCGGCCTGGTCTTCTTCGCGGTCCGGCTGTCACTGGCGGGCGTGATGACCTTCGCCGAGCGCCGGCTGCGGGTGTTCGAGTCGTGGCGGCTGACCAAGGGGCGGTTCTGGCGGCTGCTGGGCTGCTACAGCCTGACGGTGGCGCTGATGCTGCCGATCTACATGGTGATGATGACGGTGTATTTCGCCGTCGCCTTCGCCTTCTCCGGCGGCGATGTCGGCCGGGCGATGGGCGAGATCGCCCAGCCCGACATGACCTCGCTGGCGGCCTATTTCAGCCCGGCGCGCATCGTCTATCTGGTGTTGGCCGGCGCGGTGGGCGGCGTGTTGAACGCGGTGATGTACGCGCCCGCCGCCGCCGTCTATCGCGCGATCGCCGACACCCGTCCCGAGAACCAGGCCGAGGTGTTCAGCTGACGGGACTCCGGATGGGGCGATCCGTCGCTCCATCCAATCCGTCTCAGGCCCGCTTGGCCGCCTTCAGGGCCGCCACGCGTTCCAGCCGCCGGTCCTCGTGGCGGGCCAGGACGTCCTTCAGATAGCGGCCGGTCCAGCTGGCCTCGACCTTGGCCACGTCCTGGGGCGAGCCCACCGCGACGATCTCGCCGCCGCCGTCGCCGCCTTCCGGACCGAAGTCCAGCAGCCAGTCGGCGGTCTTCACCACGTCCAGGTTATGCTCGATGACGACCACGGTGTTGCCCTGGTCGACCAGCTCGTGCAGCACTTCCAGGAGCTTCTTGGTGTCCTCGAAGTGCAGGCCGGTGGTCGGTTCGTCGAGGATGTACAGCGTGCGGCCGGTGGCGCGCTTGCTGAGCTCCTTGGACAGCTTGACCCGCTGGGCCTCGCCGCCCGACAGGGTCGTGGCCTGCTGGCCGACCTTGATGTAGCTGAGGCCCACGCGTTTGAGCGTTTCCATCTTGTCGCGGATCGGCGGCACGGCCTTGAAGAAGTCGGCGGCCTCTTCCACCGTCATATCCAGCACGTCGGCGATGGTCTTGCCCTTGAACAGGATGTCCAGGGTCTCGCGATTGTAGCGCTGGCCCTTGCAGACGTCGCAGGTGACGTAGACGTCGGGCAGGAAGTGCATCTCGATCTTGATCAGCCCGTCGCCCTGGCAGGCCTCGCAGCGGCCGCCCTTGACGTTGAAGCTGAAGCGGCCGGGACCGTAGCCGCGCGCCTTGCTCTCCGGCAACTGGGCGAACCAGTCGCGGATCGGGCCGAAGGCGCCCGTATAGGTCGCCGGGTTCGAGCGCGGGGTGCGGCCGATCGGCGACTGGTCGATGTCGATGACCTTGTCGAAGTTCTCCAGCCCCTCGATCCGCTCGTGCGAGGCCGGGGCGTCGCTGGCGTTGTTCAGGCGGCGCGCGGCGGCCTTGTACAGGGTCTCGATCGTGAAGGTCGACTTGCCGCCGCCCGACACGCCGGTGATGCAGGTGAAGGTGCCGACCGGGATCTCGCCGGTCACATCCTTCAGATTGTTGCCCTTGGCGCCGACGACCCGCAGCATCTTCTTCTTGCTGATCGGGCGGCGCTGTTCGGGCACCTCGATCTCGCGCACGCCGGTCAGGTACTGGCCGGTGACGCTGTTTGGATTGGCCATGATGTCGGCCGGCTTGCCCTCGGCCACGATCTCGCCGCCATGCACGCCCGCCGCCGGACCCATGTCGATCACGTAGTCGGCGGTGAGGATGGCCTCCTCGTCGTGCTCGACGACGAGGACCGAGTTGCCCAGGTCGCGCAGGCCCTGCAGCGACTGCAGCAGGCGGGTGTTGTCGCGCTGGTGCAGGCCGATCGACGGCTCGTCCAGAACGTAGAGCACGCCGGTCAGGCCGCTGCCGATCTGGCTGGCCAGGCGGATGCGCTGGCTCTCGCCGCCCGACAGGGTGCCCGAGCCGCGCGACAGGTTCAGATAGTCCAGCCCGACGTCGACCAGGAACCGCAGGCGATCGTTGATCTCCTTCAGGATCCGCCGGGCGATCTCCATCTGCTTGTCGGTCAGGTGGCCTTCCAGCGCCGTGAACCAGTCGCGGGCCGGGCGGATGGCCAGGTTCGAGACGGCGGCGATGTCCTGGCCGTGGATCTTCACCGCCAGGGCCTCGGGCTTCAGGCGCTTGCCATGGCAGACCTCGCAGGGCGTGTCGGACTGGTAGCGGCCCAGTTCCTCGCGGACCCAGCTGGAGTCCGTCTCGCGCCAGCGCCGCTCCAGGTTCGGCAGCACGCCCTCGAACGGCTTGGCGACCTCGTACTTGCGGGCGTTGTCGTCGTAGGTGAACTTGATCTTCTCTCCCTTGGAGCCTTGCAGCACCACCTGGCGGGCGCTTTCCGGCAGCTTGTGCCAGGGCTCGTCCATCGAGAAGCCGTAGTGGCGGGCCAGGGCCTGCAGGGTCTGGGTGTAGAGCGGCGAGGGGCCCTTGGCCCACGGCGCGACGGCCCCCTTGTGAAGCGAGCGATCCTTGTCCGGGATCACCAGGTCGGCGTCGAAGGCCAGCTTGGCGCCCAGGCCGTCGCAGGCCGGGCAGGCGCCCGCCGGGTTGTTGAACGAGAACAATCGCGGCTCGATCTCGGCGATGGTGAAGCCGCTGACCGGGCAGGCGAAGCGTTCGGAGAACAGCAGCCGGCGCGGCTCCTTCTCACCCTCCTCGACATTGGCCCACTCGGCGACGGCCAGGCCGTCGGCGAGACGGAGCGCCTGCTCCATCGAGTCGGCCAGGCGCTGCTCCATGCCCGGCTTGGTCACGATGCGGTCCACGACCACGTCGATGTCGTGCTTGAACTTCTTGTCGAGGGCCGGGGCGTCCTCGATCGGATAGAATTCGCCGTCGATCTTCAGCCGCTGGAAGCCGGCCTTCTGCCACTCGGCGATCTCCTTGCGGTACTCGCCCTTGCGGTCGCGCACGACCGGGGCCAGCAGGTAGAGGCGCGTGCCCTCGGGCAGGGCGGTGATCTTGTCGACCATCTGGCTGATGGTCTGGCTTTCGATCGGCAGGCCGGTGGCCGGCGAATAGGGCACGCCGACCCGCGCCCACAAAAGGCGCATGTAGTCGTGGATCTCGGTGACGGTGCCCACCGTCGAGCGCGGGTTGCGCGAGGTGGTCTTCTGCTCGATCGAGATGGCCGGCGACAGGCCCTCGATCAGGTCGACGTCCGGCTTGCTCATCAGCTCCAGGAACTGGCGGGCGTAGGCTGACAGGCTCTCGACATAGCGGCGCTGGCCCTCGGCGTAGATGGTGTCGAACGCCAGGGAGCTCTTGCCCGAGCCCGACAGGCCGGTCAGCACCACGAGCTCGCCCCGCGGGATGTCGACGCTGACGTCCTTGAGATTGTGCTCCCGCGCGCCGCGCACGCGGATGAAGTTCAGTTGTTCAGCCATGTTTTCCGGAACGCGTAGGGCCATGGAGGGGAGCCACGGCGAGACGGGTATATGTAGGGCGCGATCCGGCGATTAACACAAGAACAAGGTGCGAACAAACGTCGCGATGGCGGCAGCTGTCGGCAGACTGCTGACATCAGGTGTCAGCAGGGGCTCAAAGCCGCGCCGCCGCCAGGATCGGGCCGCCGTCGCGGGCCTGGACCAGCACCGCCGTGCGCAGGGCCGGGTCGGCCGGCGGCCGGGCCGCGAAGCCGACGGGGGCGCCGTTCCAGCCGCCCAGGCGAGTCAGCTCCACGACCACGTCGCGGTGGGGCAGGGTCTTGCCGTTGTTCTCGCCGCGCTGGATGGCCACCTGCCGGACGCGCGGGTCGTAGCGCACCAGCCAGACATCGGCGCCGGCCTTGGGCGCCTGGCCGGCCCCGATCTCGACCCGGCCCCGCGACAGGGCCACCGTGGCCTCCATGGCCGGGCGGGCGCGGCGCAGGGCCAGCTCGACGTCGCGGGCGTTGGTCCCGATCAGGTCCTCGCGGCCCTCGACCACCATCTGCGGCGTGCCCAGCTGGGCGTCCAGCCCGCGGGCATAGGCCTTCTGGCGGTCGGTGAAGGCCGGCTTGGCGAAGGTGTCCTTCCACCCGAGCTGGTCCCAGTAGGTGACGCCGAAGCTCAGGGCCAGCACGTCGGGCCGGTCGGCGATGGCGTTGAGGTTGGCGTTGGCCGGCGGGCAGGACGAGCAGCCCTGGCTCTGGAACAGCTCCAGCACCACCGGCCGCTGGGCCGTGCCGCCCGCGCCGGCGGTGGTCCAGGCCCCTACGGCGACCGCCAGGGCGGCGCCGGCCGCCAGGCTGGCCCAGGCTGTCTTGCGCATCGTCGGTCCGGTCATGGCGGCGTCCTCGTTGATCGTCGAGGGTCAGTTCGCGGCGGGACGGGCGAAGGTTACGGCGTTCACGAACAATAAACCGCCTTTGGAAGCGCAACCTTCAGCACCCGTGGCGTCTATGGCCGGACGGGGCGCGCATCGGGGCGCCGAACGAGGACGACGGGCGTGGCCAAGGCGGCGGCGAAGGACGATGCGAAGGCGCCCGCCAAGGGCAAGGCCGGCAAGGCCGCCAAGGTCGCTCGCCAGCGCTCCGAGATCGACGACGTCATCACCCTGGTGGTCTGCGTCGCCTGCACGATCTGGGCGTTCAAGATCATCGTCGATCTGGGCGTGCTGAGCTTCTGACGGTTCGCCAAAGCCGCGAGTCACCGCATGGCTTGGCGCGGGACGATCGGCGGGGGCGTGACGACGATGCTTTTCAAGGCGGCGATGGCGGCGATCTGCGCCGTGGTGCTGGGATGGAGCGGCGCGGCCGCGGCGCGTGGCGCCGACACCGTTCGGGTGGAGGGCGGCCTGATCGCGGGGACGGCCACCGACGGCGTCAGGGCGTTCTTCGGCGTGCCCTACGCCGCGCCGCCGGTCGGCGACCTGCGCTGGCGCGCGCCCCGTCCGGTGAAGCCCTGGAACGGCGTCAGGCCGGCGACCGCCTTCTCGCCGGTCTGCCGCCAGACCGCGCCGTGGATCACCGAACCCCAGAGCGAGGACTGCCTCTATCTGAACATCTGGGCGCCGGCCGCGCCGTCGAGCGCCAAGCGGCCGGTCATGGTCTGGATTCATGGCGGCGGCTTCTTCGGCGGTTCCGGGTCGCAGGCCCAGTATGATGGGGCGCGGCTGACCCGGCGCGACGTGGTCGTGGTGACGCTGAACTACCGCCTGGGCCTGCTGGGCTTCTTTTCGCATCCGGACCTGACGGCGGAGTCTCCGGATCGCGCGTCGGGCAACCAGGGCGTTCTCGACCAGATCGCCGCGCTGCGCTGGATTCACGACAACATCGCCGCCGTGGGCGGCGATCCAAGCCGCGTGACCATCATGGGCGAATCCGCCGGCGGCGAGTCGGTGGCGATCCTGGTCGCCTCTCCCCTGGCCAAAGGCCTGTTCCAGCGGGCCATCTCGGAGAGCGGCAACTATGGCCTGCCGCTCGACCCGGCCGAGGCGAGGCAGTTCGACATGGCCGAGGCCGAGGCGGCCGGGGCGGCCTTCGCCCAGGCCAACGGCGCGTCCGGGATCGCCGGTCTTCGCGCCTTGCCGGCGGAGCAGTTGCTGCGCGCCGCGTGGTCGCCGCGCACGGTGGTCGACGGCCATCTGCTGCGCGAGGACCTGACGACCCTCTATCGGGCGGGGCGCCAGAACAGGGTTCCGATCCTGGTGGGCTGGAACGCGGACGAGGGCAAGGACCTAGCGCCGGAGATCTTCGCCACCTCGCAGTTCACCGCCGAGCGCCACGCGGCCCTGCTGGAGGGGCTGCTGCACAAGAAGCCGTCCGCCGCCATGCTGGCCAAGTACCCGGCGCGCACCGACGCCGAGGCCCGGGCGTCGATCGATCGGTTCACGACGGATTACTGGGGCTGGCGGATCTGGTTCTGGGCCCGGCTGCAGGCGGCCCGGAACGGCGACAGGGCCTATGTCTACCATTTCGTCCATTCGCCGACCGAGCCCCTGGAGCCCTGCGGCTATGGCTGCAAGGCGGGCCATGGCGCCGAGATCCGCTATGTGTTCGACCAGCTGTGGCAGGATCCGCGCCCCTGGGGGGGGGACGACCGCCTGCTGGCCGACCAGATCGCCGGCTATTGGACCAATTTCGCCAAGAGCGGGGATCCCAACGGAGCGGGCCTGCCGCGCTGGACGCCGTTCGACGGATCCGATCGCACGATCCACCGTCTGGGCGCGCCGGCCGAGGCGGCCGAGCGGGGCGCGGTCGATTTCCGCGTGTTCGAGCCGTAGCGTCGTTAAGGGCTAGAGCATCGTGCGGAAAAGTGGACACCGGTTTTCCGCAAAAACGATGCGAAAACAAAAATCGAGAGCAAGTCGTGCGATTCCTAAATCGCGCGACTTGCTCTAGGGCGCGCCGGCCAGCGCCGCGTCCAGCGCCGCCGCCAGCCGCTGGGCGGCGATCGGCTTGGCCACGAAGCCGTCCATGCCGGCGGCCAGGTAGCGTTCGGTCTCGTGGGTCAGGACGCTGGCGGTGACCGCCAGGATCGGGGTGCGGACCCGGCCTTCGGCGGCCTCGCGGGCGCGGATCAGCCGGCCGGCCTCCAGCCCGTCCATGCCCGGCATGTGGATGTCCATCAGGATGGCGTCCCAGGACCCGCTCTCCCACAGGGCCACCGCCTCGTGGCCGTCGCGCGCCACGTCGCAGGCGACGCCCAGGTGGCCCAGCATGGCCTGGAGGACGGTGCGGTTGACGGCGTTGTCGTCGACGACCAGCATCTTCAGCGCGTCGCCCATCGCCGGGGCGTCCTCGGCCGCTTCGACGAGCGCCGGCTGAACTGGCGCCTCCAAGGCCGGACAGGGCGCGGAGAAGGTGAAGCAGGCGCCGCCTCGCGCCGGGCTCTCCAAGCCGATCTCGCCGCCCATCAGGGTCACCAGCTCGCGACAGATGGCCAGGCCCAGCCCGCAGCCGCCCGTGCGGCGGGTGCTGGACCCGTCGACCTGGACGAACCGTTCGAAGATCTGGGCGCGGCGGGCCTCAGGCACGCCCACGCCGGTGTCGGTGACGGCGCAGGCCAGGGTCGCTGAGTCGCCGCCGACGCGCACGACCACCTGGCCCGCGTCGGTGAACTTGATGGCGTTGGCGATCAGGTTGCTCAGCACCTGGCGCAGCCGGGCGGCGTCGCCGTCGCGCCAGCCGCCGGCCCCGGGCGCGACCTCGAGGGTGAAGTCCAGGCCCTTGTCGTGGGCCAGGCCGCCATAGAGCTGGCGCAGGGCGCCGGCCAGGGCGTCCAGGTCGAACGGGGCGCGGACGATCTCCATCTTGCCCGCCTCGATCCGCGAGATGTCGAGCACGGCGTTGATCACGTCCAGCAGGGCGGCGCTGGAGTCGTGGACCACGGCCAGGCGAGCGCGCTGCCGGGCCGACAGCGGGTCGCGCGCCATGGCCTGGGCCATGCCCAGCACGCCGTTCAGGGGCGTGAACATCTCGTGGCTCATGGTTTCTAGGAACTCGGTCTTCACGCGGCTGGCGGCCTGCGCGGCGACGGCCAGGTCCTGGGCCTCGGTGCGCAGGCGGCGGTTCTCCTCGAGCTCGGCCTCGAGCTTGCGGTTGAGGGCGTCCGACGCCAGGCGGGCCCGCAGCTCGCGCAGCACCGCGCCGCGCATCAGGGTCGACATGCCCAGGGCGGCGAAGACGCCGGCCACGCCGATGAAGCCGTACTGACCGATCAGGTCGCCGGGCGCATGGCGGACCATGACCGCCAGGGCGAGGATCGCGGCGCCGACGCTGACCAGGGCCACGCGCCGGGTCGGGGCCGAGGTGGCGAACACCAGGGCCAGCAGCACGAAATAAACCAGCTTCGCCGGCTCGAAATGCAGGGTCTGATAGGCCGCGACATTGGCCAGGAACAGGGCGTTCATCGCCAGGGCGGCGGCTTCCAGGGCCGGGATCCCCGGCGACCGGGCCTTCAGCCGGCGCCAGAGCTGGAAGCCGGTCGCGGCGGCGACCAGCGCCAGCCCCTCCAGCACGGCCAGGGCCGCGCCCTTTTCATAGAAGGGGTGGGACAGGCTGATCAGGCCGTAATAGGCCGCGGCGGCCGCCAGATAGCCACGCAGGATCGGCACGTAGGAGCTGGCGATCTCCCGGCTGGGTATCGGTTCCGGCTTGCCGATCGTCCGCTTCATGAGCCCCCCGCGCCTTTTCACCCCTGGCTTGAGCGCAAGCCTAGACGGTCGGGGTTAAGTGGCGATTGAGATTGTTATCGTTCCCGAGCGAAGTTCGAGGCGGAGACGCTAGGCGCGGTCGATCCGGGCGGCGTAGCAGCCGGGCTTGGCGTAGTGAGCGTGCAGATAGGCCACGCCGGGGTCGGCCAGCATCCGTTCGATCACCGGTTCGGCCGCCGCGCCCTCGACGACGTCGGCGTCGCGCAGCATGCCGGCCGCGTCGAAACCGCGGAGCGACAGCAGCCGGCGGCGCAGGGCCGGGGGCAGGGCGTCGGTGGTCGAGGCCGGGGCTTGCGCCGCCTCGCGCACATAGATGGCGTAACGCGAGCGGAACGGGGTGTCGGCGGCCTGGTGCTCGTGGTTCAGCAGGATCAGGGTCTCGCCTGGCGCCGCGTCGTCCAGGGTGACGCGGCAGGGGAAGGCGAACGGCGCGTCGGCGACGACGCGCAGCATGCCCCGCTTCGCCAGGGCCGCGTCGTCGAGGGCGAACAGCGGCGCGAACGGTTCGAGCGGCAGGCTGGAAACGGTGAAAGACATGGGAACCTCCTGTTCTGGCGACCCGTTGTGGCGCCGTCCCCCGGGGGGCGACACCCGATCCTTGCGGTTGCATCGAAGCTTGCCGAACGTCGGTCGATCGCCTAGAACGTCCGTGCCCGAAACCCCGGGTCAACCGATGGAGGCAGCCATGGACATTGCGATGGACGACCGTTTCGCCCTTTCCGCAGCCCTGACCGTGGTTTCCCATGCCCGCCTTCATCACCCTGGATTCCGTTCGCGCCGACACGCCTGACGGCCGCGTCCTCTTCGACAATCTGAACCTGACGATCGGGGCCGAGCGTATCGGCCTGGTCGGCCGCAACGGCGTAGGCAAGTCCACGCTGCTGTCGCTGATCGCCGGGACCGCCGCGCCCGTCTCGGGAACGGTCAACCGCGCCGGCGTGGTCGGGGTGCTGCCCCAGCTGCACGCCCCGCCGCCGGGCGCGCGCCTGGCCGACCTGCTGGGCGTCGGCCCCGCCTGGGACCGGCTGTGCCGCATCGAGGCCGAGGAGGGCGGGCCTGAAAGCCTTCAGGACGACCTGGCCGAGGCCGACTGGACCCTGCCCGGCCGCGTCGCCGCCGCCCTGGGCGAGGTGGGGCTGTCGCGCTGGGATGCGTCCCGCCCGGCCGCCAGCCTCAGCGGCGGTCAGATGACCCGCGCGGCCCTGGCCGGCCTGCTGATCGCCGCCCCGGACGTGATCCTGCTGGACGAGCCGACCAACAATCTGGACGCTGCGGCCCGCAGCCTGCTGGCCGACGTGCTGCGGCGCTGGAAGGGCGGGGCGGTGGTGGTCAGCCACGACCGGACCCTGCTGCGCGGCATGGACCGCATCGTCGAGCTGTCCAGCCTGGGCGCGACCAGTTACGGCGGCGGCTACGACCTCTATGCCGAGCGCAAGGCCCAGGCGGTGGCCGCCGCCGAGCACGACCTGGAGACGGCCGAGCGCCAGGTGCGCCAGGCGGCCCGCGAGGCCCAGGTCGCCCGCGAACGCAAGGCGCGCCGTGACGCCGCCGGCCGCCGGTTCGCCGCCAAGGGAAGCGAGCCGAGGATCCTGCTGGGGGCCCAGGCCGAGCGGGCCGAGCTGAGCGGCGCGCGCGACGGAAGACTGGCCGACCGCGCCGCCCAGGACGCCGCCCAGGCCCGCGAAGCCGCCGACGCCCGAGTCGAGCGCCTGCGCCGCCTGGCCTTCGACCTGCCGTCCTGCGGTCTTCCGGCCGGGCGCATGGTGCTGGACTTCGACGGCGTCGGTTTCGCCTATCCGGGCGGGCCGCCGGTGCTGGCGGACCTGAGCTTCCGCCTGGCCGGCCCCGAGCGCGTGGCCCTGGTCGGCGGCAACGGGGCGGGCAAGTCGACCCTGATCCGGCTGGCGACCGGCGGCCTGGCGCCGACGTCGGGCTCGGTGACGCGCGGCGTCCCCGCGGCCCTGCTGGACCAGCGCGTGGCGGTGCTGGACGAGACCCAGACCATCCTGGAGAACTTCCGCCGCCTGAACCCGGCGGCCGGCGCCAACGAGGCCCACGCCGCCCTGGCCCGGTTCCTGTTCCGCAACCTCGCCGCCCACCAGCTGGTGGCCACGCTCAGCGGCGGCGAGCGCCTGCGCGCCGCCCTGGCCTGCGTGCTGATGGCCGCCGACCCGCCGCAGCTGCTGATCCTGGACGAGCCGACCAACCACCTGGACCTCGACTCCGTCGAGGCGGTGGAGAGCGCCCTGGCCGGCTATGACGGCGCCCTGCTGATCGCCAGCCACGACGAGGATTTTCTCGACGCGGTGGGAGTGGAGCGGCGGATCGAACTCCCGTCCCGGTGACGTACGCATCATGGTTTGTTGCTAATCACTCTCAACAGCAGCTATACGGCGCCTCAGTTTGAATTGCCGGGGCGTCGATCATCATGCGGACCATCCCAACCCAGGGCCCTCGCGCCGCCGCCTTGGCCGGCCTGAGCCTGCTGGCCCTGGCGACCGCCACCGTGGCCCAGGCCGCGGACAAGGCCGAGACGACCGACGTCGACCAGCTGGTGGTCACCGCCGCCCGCACCATCCTGCCGGCCAGCGCCCTGCCGCTGACCGTCGACGTCATCGATTCCGAGGCCCTGTCGCAGCAGGTCGGAATCGGCGGCTCGATCGTCGACGCCGTCTCGACCCTGTCGCCGTCGTTCTCGCCCACCCGCCAGAAGTTGTCGGGGGCCGGCGAGACCCTGCGCGGCCGCTCGCCCCTGTACGCCATCAACGGCATTCCGCAGTCGACCCCGATCCGCGACGGCTCGCGCGACGGTTACACGATCGATCCGTTCTTCATCGACCGGGTCGAGGTGATCTACGGCTCCAACGCCCTGCAGGGCATCGGCGCCACCGGCGGCGTGGTCAACCAGGTCACCGTCGGGCCGCCCCGCGCGGACGGCGTCAGCGGCAAGATCCTGACCCAGGCCACGGCCGGCCATGACCTGGGCGACAGCGTCGGCGGCAAGGTCGCCGGCCTGGTCGCCTGGCGCGGCGGCCCGTTCGACGCCACCGCCGGCGTCGCCTATGACGCGCGCGGCGCCTATTACGACGCCGACGGCCGCCGCCTGGGCATGGACAACACCCAGGGCGACGTCCAGGATTCCAAGGCCTTGTCGTTCTTCGCCCGGCTGGGCTGGCAGCTGGGCGACGACACCCGCCTGGACGTGGTGGCCAACCGTTTCGAGCTGAAGGGCGACGGCGACTACGTCACCACCACCATTTCGGCCCGGAACCCCGTCCCAGCGACCAACGGCAATCGCCAGACCTACCTGCCGACCACCAGCTTCCGCGGCGTCCAGCCCGGCCAGCCGGCCGCCAACCGGGTCGAGACGGTCTCGGCCTCTCTGACCAACACCGACCTGATGGGCGGCAACCTGATCGCCCAGCTGTTCTTCAACCGCTCGCGCGACACCTTCGGCGGCGATATCAACGACACGTTCCAGGACGCCGCGATCGCGCCGAAAGGCACGCTGTTCGACCAGTCGTCCAACCGCTCGCGCAAGCTGGGCGCGCGGGTCAGCTACGAGCGGGCCGTTCCGGGGATCCAGGGCCTGACCGGCACGGTCGGCCTGGACGCCATCAACGACCGCACCGAGCAACTGCTGATCGAGACCGGCCGCGCCTGGGTGCCCCCGACCCGGTTCCAAAGCGTCGCGCCGTTCGTGCAGGGCAACCTTTCGCTGCTGGACGACAAGGTGCACCTGGCCGGCGGGGTGCGGTTCGAGAACGTCGAACTGAAGGTCGACGACTTCACCACCCTGGCCTTCTACGGCGCGCGCAAGGTGGCCGGCGGCAATCCGGATTTCAAGGCGACCCTGGCCAACGGCGGGATCGTGGTCGAGCCGGTTCGGGGCCTGCGCCTCTACGCCAGCTACGCCGAGGGCTACACCGTGCCCGACGTCGGCCGGATCCTGCGCGCCATCAATATCGACGGCGTCGACGTCGACTCCTACCTGAACATCGAGCCGATCGTGTCCAACAACCGCGAGATCGGCGCCGAGCTGAAGCGCGGGCCGTTCGACGCCAGCGTCAGCTACTTCTGGTCGGCCTCGAAGCTGGGCCAGCTGCTGGTCAAGAACAGCGGCGGCGTCTTCGACGTCCAGCGCCAGCGGGTCGAGATCGAGGGCCTGGAAGCCAATGTGAAGGCCCGCACGCCCGTGCCTGGGCTGGTGGTCTCCGCCGGCTACGCCCACCTGAAGGGCCGAACCGACACCAACAAGGACAACAGGGTCGACACCGACCTGGACGGCGCCAACATCTCGCCCGACCGCCTGAACCTGGCCGCCGACTATCAGGGCGGCAAGTGGGGCCTGCGCCTGCAGATCCAGTCCTACATCCGGCGCGACATGCAGGACGCCCTGGTGAAGGACAACTTCGCCGGCTACACCCTGGCCGACGCCTTCGTGCGCTACCAATTGCCGGTGGGCGCGCTGTCGCTGGGCGTCCAGAACCTCTTCAATAGCCAGTACATCTCCTACAACTCCGACACCACGGCGCCGGCGGTCGACCGCTATTTCGCCGGGCGCGGGCGGACGGCGACCCTGGGCTGGGAAGCGCGCTTCTGATGAAGGTCGTCCGGCTCATCCACCGCTGGACCGGCGGGCTGATCGGCCTGCTGTTGGCCCTGATGGGGCTGAGCGGCGCGCTGCTGGTGCACGAGGACGCCTTCCTGCGCGCCACCGTGCCGCACGCCGCCGACGCCCAGCGCCAGGACGCCGCCACGCTGGGCGCCGCCGCCACGCGGATCTTCGCGGCCAAGGACCGCCCACGCTCGATCGTGCTGGCCAGCCAGCGCCTGGGCCTGCACAAGCTGGCCTACAAGGGCGAACACGGGGCCTATGCCGACCAGGACGGCGCGATCGTCCAGAGCTGGACCTCCAACTGGGCCCGGCCGGAGGTCTGGTTGTTCGACTTCCACCACCATCTGTTCAACGGCGATGCGGGCGAGGTCGTCGGCGGGATCGCCGGGCTGGCGGGGCTGGGCTTCGTAGGCACGGGCCTATGGCTGTGGTGGCCGACCCGGCGGATGTTCCATGTCCGGCCCTGGCCGCGGATGATGAAGCGGGCGGCCATCGTCCATCACCATCGCGACCTGGGCGCGCTGGCGGCGCCGCTGCTGATCCTGTCGCTGACCACGGGCGCGGCGATGGACCTGAAATGGTTCTCCGAGGCGCTTCGGGCGCCGTTCTCGTCGGCCGCCGCGATGAAGGCCGCCTCGGCCCCGCCGAAGATCAAGGGCGGCAAGCTGGCCGCGGACCTGGACTGGACGGCGGTGATCGCCCGGGCCCAGGCCCGTTATCCGGGGGCCGAGATCCGCACCATCGGCCTGCCGGCCAAGCCGGGCGGTCTGATCTCGGTGCGCCTGCGCCAGCAGGCCGAATGGCTGCCCAACGGCCGCACCATGGCCTGGTTCGACCCGGCGACCGGCAGGATGGTCGCCGACCGTGACGCCCAGGGCCTGCCGCTGGGCTCGCGCATCGCCAATCTCGACTACCCGCTGCACGCGGCCAAGGTGGGCGGCCTGCCGTATCGGCTGGTGATGACGGTGTCGGGCCTGGTCCTGACCCTGCTGGGCACGGTGGCGGTGGCGACGTTCTGGGGCAATCCGACCGGCAGCCTGAAGCGGCGACGCAAGGCGCCCCCTTCCGCCAGCTGACCCGAAGGGGGAGTTTCCGGAAAAACACTCTATGAGTGTACTCCCGAGTTCGCGCGAACTAGGATCGCCGGGCGCGCCGCGACGGGGTCCGCCCGCCGGGCTCGACGGGAGGCGACCATGCGCAAGACTTCGGTGATCACCGCAGGTGTTTTGGCTTTCGGTGCAAGCTTAGCGACCTTCAGCGCGGCGCAGGCTCAGGGGCCCGTCCCCCGCGCCGACCCGCCGCTGCGGCTGCAGCCCCGGCCCGTGGGACAGGTGCTCAAGATTCCGAAGATCACCCTCAGCCCCGCGGCGGTGGAGCGGATCTGGGTCGGCAAGTTCACCGCGGCGTTCATGGCCCGGTGCGCCGATCACGCCGTGGGCTGCGCGGTGGCGGCGATCGGCTCCAGCGGCGTCACCTCGGAGGCCGCTGACGGCGCCGCGCGTCGGGCGCCCGACTTCGCGCCGCGCGCGATGACCGCGGGCGACGTCATCACCATGGCCAGCGTCAGCAAGACCTTCACCGCCGCCACCCTGTTGAAAATCATCAGCGACAAGAAGGTCATCGTGAACGGTAAGCCGACGGCGATCAGCGTGGACGACAAGATCGCGCCCTATCTTCCCAAGAGCTGGACGCTTTCGGAACCGGCCAAGACCCTGACCTTCCGCCAACTCCTTCGACACCAGAGCGGACTGGAGTGCGGCGGGATTTCCTACGCCCAGCTGAAGACCTGCTTCGCCACGACCAAGCTCGACGGGGCCAAGACCTATCATAACGAGAACTTCGCCGACATGCGGATGATCATTCCGATCATGTACGGCTCGCCCGTTCGCGTGAACATGACCGATATGCTGGCCAAGGAGGCGGCGGGCGATCCTGGGCCGATCGCGGCCTATTACGGCGCGCGCTACCGCAGCATCGTCAACACGGTGGTCTTCTCCAAGGCTGGATTGCCGACCCTGGAGTGCAAGGTCCAAGGTCGCGCGCCCGCACTCAGCTACAAGTCAGCCACGACCCACAAATGGGACTTCAGCAGCGTGCTGCCCGGAGAAAGCTGGGGCGACATGAGCGACTACTGCGGGTCGCAAGGCTGGTTCATGTCGGCGCGCCAGATGGCCGCCGCGATGCGGGCGATCAACACCCCCGGCCTCGTGATGCCGGCCGCCGCCCTGACCCAGATGCAGGGCGAGCAACTGGGCGTCTATGCTTCGGGGGACCTGGGCAAGGGCGTCTCGTCCTGGTCGCACGGCGGCTACCATCCGGCGGAGTGGAACAAGGGTGAGATCAACACCATCATCGTCCACTTCAGCAACGGCGTCAGCGCGGGGGTGATCGTCAACTCGCCCTACAAGGGCGCGACCGTCGATGCCGGCGGCGACCTATGGGGCGACTTGGTGCAGGCCGCCTTGACCGCGGGGCCGTAGGGCCGGCCGGGGCGTGGCGTCGCCCGAGCCGGCGACGTCACGCCCGCTGGTTCAGCGTGATCGCCGTGCCGTTCTGCCGATAGGCCGCGCCCTGGGCGCTGGGGCCGTACCCTGACGCCGTCGGCCGTTGTTCGGCGACCTCCTGGGCGATGGCGCGGACCAGGCCCTCGGTGACGGTCTTGGCGGCGGTCACCGCGCGGCCCTGGCGGGCCAGGACGGCGTCGAAGGCCTCGGTGGCGCGCACCAAGCGCTGGCGGCGCTGGAGGCTGGCGCCCGACACCAGGGCGACATTGCCCCGCACCCGGGTCGACTCGTGGCGATAGAGATTGGCCAGCTTGGCCACCTCGTCGACATATTGCGCGGCTTCGTGCGGGCGGCGGGCCTCGAAGGCGGCCGACTGCCGGGCGATCAGGTCGGTCAGGCGCTCGGTCAGGATGATCAGCTGTTCGACGCGGTCGTCGCAGTCGAGGGCGGTGAGGGCCATGCGGGCTACTCCTTCAGACCTTGCATCTTCAGCATTTCCTTCTGCACGGCGGCGGCCACGCCGACGCCGCCGGCCTTGGAGACCTGCTTGGCCATCTCCTCGGCCAGAAGGGACTTGAACATCTCCTCGCCGGTCCCGCCGCCGCCGATCTCCGGCGTCTTCATGCCGGCGGTCATCGACTGCATCATCACCGACAGGAACGAGGCCTCGAACTTCTGCGCCGTCTCGCGGATCTTGCCGCGCTTGAGCAGCTCGGCGGTCGAGGCGGCGGTCGGACCGACCGTGTCGAGGGCGGGCGCGGCGATCGTCGACAGGCTCATCACATCACCTCGATGTCGGCTTGCAGGGCGCCCGCGGCCTTGATGGCTTGCAGGATCGAGATCATGTCGCGCGGGGTGACGCCCAGGGCGTTGAGGCCGCCGACCAGGCTCTTGAGCGAGGCGCCGCCGCCCAGGGTCAGCAGCTTGCGGCCCTTTTCCTCGTCGACGCTGACGGTCGATTGCGGGACGATGGCGGTCCGGCCCTGGCTGAACGGGGCCGGCTGGCTGACGGCCGGGGTCTCCTGGACCGAGATGGTCAGGTTGCCCTGGGCGATCGCCACCTGGCTGATGCGGACGTCGTCGCCCATGACGATGACGCCGGCCACCTCGTCGATGATCACCTTGGCCGGGGCGTCGGGCTCGACCTCCAGGTTCTCGATGGCGGTGACGAAGCTGATCATGTCCATGCCGGCCGGCGGACGGACCGCGACGATGGTCGGGTTCTGAGCCTGGGCGCAGTTGGCGAAGCGCTGGTTGATGGCGTCGGCGATGCGGCGCGAGGTGGTGAAGTCGGGGTTGCGCAGGGTCATGCGCAGCACGTCCATGTTCACCATCTGGAAGCCGGTCTCCTTTTCGATGATGCCGCCGGCGGCGATCCGGCCCGCGGTCGGCACGCCCTTGGTCACCGAGCTGCCCGAGGCCCCGCCGGCCGAGACCGAGCCGGTCTGCACCGAGCCCTGCGCCACCGCATAGGTCTGGCCGTCGGCGCCCTGCAGCGAGGTGACCAGCAGGGTGCCGCCCAGCAGGCTCTTGGCGTCCCCCAGGGTCGAGACCGTGACGTCCATGCGCGCCCCGGCCGCCGAGAACGGCGGCAGGTTGGCCGTGACCATGACGGCGGCGGTGTTCTTGGTGTTGAGGTTGCCGTCGCGGACGTTGACGCCCTGGCGCTCGAGCATGGCCTCCAGGCTCTGCTTGGTCATCGGCGCGTTGCGCAGGCTGTCGCCCGAACCGTTCAGGCCCACGACGATGCCGTAGCCGACCAACTGGTTGTCGCGCACGCCCTCGAAGGCGACGATGTCCTTGATCCGCGACTTGGCGTCGGCGGGAGAGGCGACCAAGGTGACGGCGGCGAGGGCGAGGCTCAGAACGGAGGCGAACAATGAACGAGACATGGCGATCCTGCGGCGGGGTGGGGTCCCCGCGCCGTCCCATGCCAGAACCGGGCCAGATTTAAACTTGGAAAAAATTCAATGAAATCAGTCAGAAGGTGGCGATTTCCTGCCTGCGACATTCTGCTTCGGCAGATTCTGCCCGGCATTAACCATACCGCAAGCGCCGCCCAGCAAGATGTGGTTAACGGGAAGGGGTGACTCCCTTGTTTCGTCGTCGGAGCAGCGTTTCGTCATGAAGGTTTCCAGCACGGGAGGCGCGGGCGCGATTGGCGCATCGCGGGCCAAACCGACGGTCGGCGGATCGGGCTTTTCCCTGCCTTCGGTCGGCGGGACGAGCGCGGCCAGCGGCGTGGCCCAGGCGGGCGGCGTGGCCGGGATCGGGTCGCTGGACGCCCTGCTGGCTTTGCAGGCCGACCTGGATCCGACGGAGCGCAAGCGCCGGGCGGTCAAGCGGGCCGGCGGCCTGCTGGACCTGCTGGACGCCCTGAAGCTGGCCACCCTGGACGGCGAGGTCTCGACCGGCACGCTGTCGCGGCTCAAGAGCGCGGTTCGCGAGCATCGCGAGGCCACCGACGACCCCAAGCTCGAGGCCATCCTCAACGAGATCGAGACCCGCGCGGCCGTCGAGGCGGCCAAGCTCGAGCAGGCGCGGCTGGGCTGAGAACGCCGATGAAACCGTATCTTGAAGAACACGGTTCATCGAATATCCCCAGAATCGTGTCATCCATGCACGGGGCTGAATGTCGCGCTCACGCGACGTTCATTGAACCGGGCTATCGTTTTGGTATAAGCACCCGGCCTGACCAGGGCGGAGTTCATCGGGGCGTGAGGCGTTAATGCAAACGGCCACTGTTCTTAAGGTACCAGACTCGTATCGTCCTTCGGACGACGAGCCTTTCATGAACGAGCGTCAGCTTGAGTATTTCAAGCAGAAGCTCCTAGCCTGGAAAGAAGAGATCCTCCGCGAATCTCGCGAGACGGTTTCCCACTTGCAGACTGAAACTGAAAACCATGCCGACCTCGCCGATCGCGCGTCGTCGGAAACTGACCGGGCGCTGGAGCTTCGCACCCGGGATCGTCAGAGAAAACTCATCTCCAAGATCGACCAGGCGTTGCGCCGGGTCGAGGACGGTTCCTACGGCTATTGCGAAGAGACCGGCGAGCCGATCGGTTTGGCCAGACTGGACGCGCGGCCCACCGCGACGCTCAGCCTGGAGGCCCAGGAACGCCATGAACGCCGGGAACGGGTTCACCGCGACGACTGAGACCCTTCAAGGGATCTCGACTGAATGTGTTTTGGAACGGCCTCGCCCTCAACAGGGCGGGGCCGTTTTCGTTTGAACCGCTCATCCCGGCGAATGCCGGGATGAGCGGATCTAGATTACCACAGCGTCGCCGCCGCGCGTTCCGGCCAGGCCCTGTCGTAGTCCGCCCCGCCGACCGCATCCGCGCTCATCGCCGCCAGCATCGCGCCGGGCGTGGGCAGGGACCGGGGATCCAGGTGCGCGTCGGCGTTCCACAGCCCCGAGCGGACGATGGCGCGGGCGCATTGGAAATAGGCCTCGGCCACGGTGACCACCAGGCAGGTGCGCGGCGCCTTGCCGTCGACCGCGAAGCTGGCCAGCAGCTCGGGATCGGCGCTGATCACGGCCTGGCCGTTGACCCGGAAGGTCGTGCCCGAGCCGGGGATCAGGAACATCAGCGCCACGCGCGGATCGCGGACCACGTTGCGCAGGCTGTCGATGCGGTTGTTGCCGCGCCGGTCGGGCAGGATCAGCGTCCGCTCGTCCTGGATGCGGACAAAGCCGGGCTGGTCGCCGCGCGGGCTGCAGTCCAGCCCCTCGGGGCCGACGGTGGCCAGGGCCAGGAACGGCGAGGCCTCGATCAGGGCGCGATAGTGCGGGGTGATGCGGTCGGCGACCTTGACGGTCGAGGCCGGGGCGGGGGCCGGCGTGTAGAGCGCCTCGAGGGCTTCGAGCGTGTCGACGATCATGGGCGGCTCCCCTGCGGGCCGCCAGCATAGCCGTCGGGGGGCGGCGGCGCCTAGGCGCCGGCGGCCATGGCGCAGGCCTCGGCCAGGCGGTGGGGCGAGATCGGCTTGTCGACCACGGCGCGGGTGCGCGCGCCCAGCTGGTCGGCGTTACCGGTCACGTAGACCACGGGGATCGGCCCCAGCCGGGCCAGGATCGCGGTGACCGCCTCCACGCCCGTGCCGCCGACGATGCGATAGTCGGCCGTGATCAGGTCCGGCGGCCGGCGCAGGGCGCAGTCCAGCGCTTCCTGAGGGCTTTCCGCGATATCGAAGCTGTCGAACCCCTGCTCGCCAAGCAGGGCCTCGACTTCCATCGCGATGAGGATTTCATCCTCTATGATCAAAGCATGTCTGTGGGACATGAGCACTGCACGCCACCGCTTTTCAAAATCGTCCCTGGCCTTAGTAGAAACCTATGATTCTCTTCTGCGCTAACGGTTTTTACGGCTCAGCTTGTCTAAAATGTCGCAGGCGTGCTGTTGCGTCTTGTTCTCATCATGCAAGTTCTTCCAGGTGTTGTGTGTGATCACAATAAGACGCGCAGGGTCTTGTCTATTTTGTACGAAGTCAGGGATTAACCCTATTTTGTAGAACGCGGTCCGGCGAGCGTCGGTCTCTTGCCTCTCCCTGCGGGATTTGCGCTATGCAGAGCAAAACATCAGACCAGAAAAGCAGGAGCGCGCCCGCATGCCGCAAGACCCCCTGATCCTGAGCGAGAAGCGCGGCCACGTCGCGATTCTCACCCTCAACCGGCCCGACGCCCTCAACGCCCTGGGCGCGCCCGGCGACGGCGACCAGGTCGCGGCCGCCTGCGAGGCGATCAACGACGACCAGGAGATCCGCTGCGTGATCCTGACCGGTGCGGGCCGGGCGTTCTCGGCCGGCGGCGACGTCAAGGCGATGAAGGCGCGCGAAGGGGCGTTCGGCGGCAACGGCGTCAAGGTCCGCGACGGCTACCGCAAGAACATCCACCGCATCGTGCGGGCCATCTACGGCCTGGAGGTCCCGTCGATCGCGGCGGTCAACGGCGCGGCCATCGGCCTGGGCTGCGACGTGGCCTGCATGACCGACATCCGCATCGCCGCCGACACCGCGAAGTTCGGGGTCACCTTCCTGAAGCTGGGCCTGATCCCCGGCGACGGCGGGGCCTGGCTGATGCCGCGCACCATCGGCATGAGCCGCGCCGCCGAGCTGCTGTTCACCGGCGACGTGATCGATGCGGCCAAGGCGGAGGACTGGGGCCTGATCAGCAAGGCCGTGCCGGCCGAGACCCTGATGGACGAGGCCATGGCCCTGGCCACGCGGATCGCCCAGCAGCCGCCCCACGCCCTGCGCATGGCCAAGAGCCTGCTCAAGCACGGCCAGACCGCCAGCTACGACACCCTGATGGAGATGAGCGCCGCCGCCCAGGCCATCGCCCATCACACCGACGACCATATGGAGGGCGTCGACGCCATCCTCGAAAAACGCCAACCCAACTTCCGGGGCTCGTGACCATGGGCAAGGAGGCCAGGGGCGTCTGGGGCCAGCTGTCGGACGGCGAGAGCGACGGCAAGCTGCTGTGGGAGCCGCCCAAGCTGATCTTCCGCGGCGCCGTGCGCGGCATCTACCAGGGCCACGCCCTGCGCGATCTGCGGGTCGAGGGCGACGACCTGGTGCTGACCGACGGCACGCGTTTCACCCTGGAGCCGGGCCAGGCCGGCAAGTGGCTGCACGCCATCCAGAACCCGCCCGGGCGGCTGGACAAGCTGGGCGTCAAGGCCGGCCAGACGGTGGTGGTCGAGGGGATCGACGACGCCGAGTTCCTGGACGAGCTGTCGACCCGCGCCCCGCCGGTCGAGGCCTACGAGGACATCGACCTGCTGTTCCTCGGCGTCGAGGACCTGGCCGATTTCGACCAGATGGAGGACCTGGTCGGCGGGCTGGCGGCCAAGGGCGCGATCTGGATCGTCGCCAAGAAGGGCAAGGGCGCGCCGCTGAAGGACGTCGAGATCCTGGCCGCCGCCCGCGAACGGGGGTTGGTCGACACCAAGGTCTGCGCGTTCTCGAAGACCCACACCGCGCTGCGGTTCGTGCGGCGCAAGGGCGGGGCGGCGGTCAAGGCGGCGCCGGTCGAGGACGACGACGCGGGGTTCGACGACGAGGACTAGGCGTCGGAATTGTCCGGCAGGCGGCTTTCGATCCGAGTCGGACGCTACCTGCCAGGCCGATGCCCGTCCCATGGCTCAGGTGATCGAACATATTGGAGCGGCCAGACACCTTGCCTAGAGCGCCCACACTGGGGGCAGGGACGTTCGCTCGGTGGGTCGCCCGGCCAGTAATTGCCGTATCGATGGCCGCTTATGTGTAGTTTGCAGCGCGGACACTTGACCTGGAGAGCCAGGGCGCCGGCAGCCATGCCGCCAGCAAGCAGGAGTGCCCGCGCCCAGCCCGCAACATCGAGCATTACGGCGCCAAAAAGCATCAATCCCGCGACCGCCATGAGTCCGTAAAACCAACGCATGCCCGATCTCCAACCTTCGCAGTCTAACGCAGGTCGCGGCGCCGCGACCACGAAAGCCTGAAACCCACCCTTGGCGGATCTTCGGGATGTCCGCTGGTTGGAAGCCACCATCCGCCCCGGATGGGGCCGCGCCTTAAAGCCTTGGTGGATCGGAGCTCTGGCGTCTGGCCGTGTCAAGGACGGCGCGTCGCGCCGCCGCGACGCG
>NZ_FORN01000062.1 GCF_900114015.1 Caulobacter sp. UNC279MFTsu5.1
ATCCAGGACCTTGGCTTCGGTGACGTCGGTGTGGAAGGCGTTCCACGAGTTCCAGCCCATGGGCGGCTTTGCGGCGCGTCCCGTCGTCACCGCGGTCCACTGACCCGTCGGCGCCAGCGGATCGGTCGCGGAAAATGCTCCACTGCCGCAACACAACGAAAATGCGAGGCTGCCGAAGAGCACCTTGGTAAATCGCGTCATTACGCCTCCCAGCATATCTTTGCTCAGCATGAATTTTGTTGAGCCCACGTTTCCGAGCCTTTCGCGGCAGGCTGCGACAATGGCCGATCTTGTCGGGATCGGCCGATCCTCTAACCGAACAACTTTTGCTCGCGCGCGAAATTGAGGAACAGCGGCAGCCACAGACCGTCGCTGTCTAACCCGCCGTTGGTGGAGCACTAGGCGCCCGCCAGGATCAGCGGCCGTGGCGTTCGCCAACGCGGTGATACGGCGGATATTCGATCGGCTAGCGAAGGACGGCGCCCACCGTCTTCCAGGTCACGCCGGCTGTCGCACCGTTGCGCCGATGTTTCCTCCCCTTAGCCGTCCGTTGAGTAGGCCCTCGCTGGCCTGACCATATCGCCTAGCCGCTCTTCCCCTCCGAGGGCGGTCAGCGACCGTGGGCCTTATGATTTGTCGTACAATAGCAAGTCGGCTTGTCGCCATGACTTCCTAGTCGCAATATTTTTATACGCGAGGATGTGGCATTTGCGACACGGTGCGGCCGTTGGTGCACCCAGGGCAGGTTGGCTACGCGAAGATCCAGCTTGGCCTCGCGCAAACCTCGGCCCGAAGCCGTCAAGGTCACAACACCAGCAGGGCCGGTCGACTGGACCCGCACCTGAGCGTAGCCGTTGAACGCCCGACGCTTCCACGGCTCGGCGGAGGTGATCATCTGCACCCATCCGAGGTTGCGACCGCCGATGCCTGCCTCGTTGAGTCTTCGTAAGACGCCCTCTGTCCAGACAGCCGACTCCTTCGGGTTGGTCATAGCGGGCGGGGTCCTCCACCGGCGCGCGTCGGCCAAATTGAACGCCATTGCCCTTGGCCGATCGTTCGAGCGGGTCGCGCGATCGCGGGACGGAGGCATGCGCTCCGCGCCTATTGCAGCGCGTAGCGCAGCGTCACCATCGCCGAGCGGGGCGCGCCGGGCAGGTTGAGGTTGGGGCTCGTGCCATGGCCGGAGACGAAATAGTCTTCGTTGAAGAGGTTGCTGACGTTGAACTGCGCGACCAGCGGTCCGAACCGTTTCCAGGCCAGGGCGTCGACCGTGGCGTAGGCCGGCAGGGTGACGGTGTTGCCGGGGTTGGCGAAGCGGTCGCCGACATAGTTGGCGCCGAGGCCGAAACCGTACCGTCCCTGGAAATCCTTGGTCAGCCAGATATTGGCGCTGCGCTCCGGCGTGATGGTGGCGCGTTTGCCCTTGATCGGCTGGCCCGCATCGAAGGCGATGGACTCCGTGACCCTGGCGTCGAGATAGGCGTAGCCGGCGATCGCCCGCCAGCCGTCGGCGAGGTCGAGGTTGGCGCTCACCTCCACGCCATCGGTGCGCTGCACGCCGACCGGAATGATCTTCAGGGTCACGGGATCGGTGACCTTGATGCCGGTTCGCTCAAGCCGAAAGACCGAAACCGTGGCGCTGGCGTGACCGTCCAGGAAGTCGAACTTGCCCCCGACCTCGCGATTGGTGGTTTCTTCCGGCGCGATGTCGGCGTTGCTGGCGGCCAGGGCGAAGGTCTCGCCCGACGGCTGGAACGAGCGGCTCCAAGAGGCATAGTAGGCCTGCGTCCTGGTCGGCTGCCAGACCAGGCCCAGGCGTGGGCTCCAGGTCTTGTCGATCCGCGAAAGATCGGCCAGGCCAGGCAGCCGCTGATCGGTGGCCTGCTCGAAGCGGTCGTGGCGGACGCCCAGCAGGGCCTTCCAGTGTTCGCCCAGCGACACTAGATCCTGGACGTAGACGCCGACGGTCTTGAAGGTCGTCTGGTTGTCGGCGGTCGGGACGCCGGGAACCGTGCGAGCCAGGATCGGCAGCACCGGGTTGAACAGCGACACCGTCGCCACGCCATTGCGGGAATAGGTCAGGGCGTCCTTGACCTGGCGGCCGACCTCGACGCCGTAGAGCAATTGGTGGCGGGCGCCGCCCAGGGCCAGGTCCTGGGTGAGTTCGGTCTGGTTGAACCAGCCATGCTCGTCGCGCTCGACGTTCGACCGGTTGAGGGTCACGGTCTTGGCCGTCTCGTTGACCGAACCCGGGAGGGTGTTGAAGCGCGACAGGCTGTAGTCGTAGTAACGCAGGGCGTTGCGGAACTTCAGGCCTTCGCCGAACTGGTGGGACAGGGTCGCCGTGCCCGAGGCCACCTTGCTCTGGCTGGTGTCGACGTCGCGGGCGTTGGCCGCGCCGTAATAGGCCCCGGCGTCCACGTCCACCGGCCGGCCGCGATAGGCCGGCACGCCGAAGTCGGTGACCCGCTTGTCGCGCAGATAGTCGGCCTGGATCAGCAGCGAGGTGTCGTCGCCCAGCGCCACGGTGGCGGCCGGGGCCACGGCTTCGCGCTTGAGGAACTGGTGGTCGCGGTAGCTGTCGGCCCGTTCGACGGCGCCGGTCATGCGCAGCGCCGCGCCGGGAAGCGCCTTGCCGAGGTCGAACTCGATCCGCCCGTCGTCCCAGGCCCCGAAACTGGCCGTGACCGCGGCGATGTCCAGGCCCGGCTTGCGGGTGACGCGGTTGATCAGCCCGCCGGAGGAGCCGCGGCCGTAGAGCACCGAGGCGGGACCCTTGACCACCTCCACCCGCTCGATGTTCGACAGGTCGCGGAAGTACAGCGCGTCGTCGCGCACGCCGTCGATGAACTGGTCGGCGATCGCCGTGAAGCCCCGGATCGACACCTGGTCGCGCTGGCCGTCGCCACTGGAGAAGCCGACGCCCGGCACGTTCTTCAGCACGTCCTGCAGCGACAGCGCGCGCTGGTCCTGCATGACCTTCAGCCCGACCACGTCGATGGTCTGGGGGATGTCGCGCAGAGGGGCGTCGATCTTGGTCGCCGTCGTCGCCTTGCCTGGATTGTAATCGCCCTTGCGGCCGGTCACCGTGATCCCCGACACGTCGTTGGCCGTTTCCTCCGCCCATGCGGGCGCGGCGGCGAGGAACGGCGCGAGCGCGCAGGCGAACAGCAGGTGACGGGCGGCAGGCGACATAGGCGATCCCCAACAGAAAGAAGATGCGCCTAATAATCATTTGCAATAACGTGTCAACGCCGCAACCTCCACCTTGCTCAGGCGCCCGAGATGGTTTGTGGACGGGAGCTCGAGAGCGTCGCTGACATTTCCGGCCAACCACGCCTTCGCCGCCGCCCGCGATTTCGGAGATCGGCTCGCCGGAGCCGTGATCATGAATACGGTCGTGCCTGGACTCGGCCCGTGGGAGGACTTGCTCGCCAACCCGCGGGTTTGGCATTTCGCCCTTCACCAGATTCCCGGCCTTCCCGAAACGCTCGTTTCCGGACGCGAACTGATCGGAGCGGCGGGGTCTCGGGTTATGGGAGCATCCGCCACGGGCCGGGGAGGATGGACGTTGTCGGCGCGGCGGCCGGCCAGGTCCGCGGCCGACTTTGCGTATTCAGCGTCTAACGGTAAGACTGCCCGCCTCCGTAGTGATCGATGCAGGGATCGATCGAGCTCACCGGCGAATGCGACCCATGGCGATGATCACCGATCCCGATGATTTCTTCACCAAGGGCTGCGGTCGGTGCGCCAGGTTCGCGACCGCCGACTGCTCGACCCGGCGGTGGATCGACGGGTTGAACGACCTGCGCCGGATCTGCCTGGACCTCGGATTGGAAGAAACGGTGAAGTGGGCCCACCCCTGCTACATGCACGCTGGGCGCAATATCGCAATCCTCGCGGCGTTCCGGGGCGACTTCAGGTTCAGCTTCATGAACCCGGCCCTGTTGGTCGACAGCGAAGGCCTATTGGAGCCGCAGGGGCCCAATAGCCGAACGCCGAGCATGATCCGCTTCACCGCTACCGGGCAGGTGGGCGAGAAGCAGGCGGTGATCCGGGCCTATTTGCAGCAACTGATGGACCACGCCGAAGCGGGGACCAAGCCTGCGAAGATCGACCGCGAGATCGATATGCCGGACGAACTGATCGAGGTGCTGGACGCGGACCCGGAGCTGGCCGAGGCCTTCCACGCGCTGACGCCGGGACGCCAGAAAAGCTACCTGTTCGCTCTGCACCAAGCCAAGCAACCGGCGACCCGCCTGACGCGGATCGAGAAGTTCCGCGACAAGATCATCGCGGGCAAGGGCGCTCTGGAGAGATAGAGAGTCGCGACCTCGTCCAGTTCATGGACCATGCGTTCGCGAGCGTCTTCAAGGGCGATCAAGGCGTCAGCCAGGCTTGCGGTGGAACTGCTCGCGCAGTTCGTTCTTGGCGGCCTCCAGCTTGCGCTTGCGCGGCGTTCAGGTTCTTGCCGGCGCGGTTGATATAGAAGGTCAGCATCGACATCGCCGACTGGAACGGCGAGCCCTTGCGGCGATGGCTGTGCTCGGCCGAGCGCTTCAGCGAGGCGGCGATCTTGGCCGGGTCCTCCTGTTCGAAGAGATGGGCCTTCAGGTCGAGCGCGTCGCTGGTTTCCGTGACCTTGGTCGACCACTTGCGGCCCTTGGCGGACTTGGTCATGGCCTCTTCCTTGATCTGCTCGCGATGAAACCCGTCGACCGGCTGGCCTGTTCCGGGCTGCATGAGCCTTCAATCGCGCGAGCAAGAGGGAACAGCCGCCGACACCGGCCGTTTTTTGGTGCGGTGAACGGCGTTCCAGCGCCGCGCTTCTTCCAAAGGGAGGTTCAAATGCGAGTGAGCGACTGCATGACGCGCGGCGTCGAGATCGCCAGTCCCCAGGAGACGATCTGCGACGCGGCCAGGATGATGGCCGATTGCGACGCCGGCGCGTTGCTGGTCGGCGAGAACGATCGGCTTGTCGGGGTGATCACCGACCGTGACATCGCCATTCGCGCCGTGGCCGAAGGCAAAGGGCCGGACGCCAAGGTGCGGGACGTGATGAGCACCGAGGTCCGATATTGTTACGAGGACGACGATGTCGAGGAGGTGCTGCGCAACATGGGCGAGTTGCAGGTGCGCAGATTGCCGGTGCTGAACCGGGACAAGCGACTGGTCGGCATCGTCTCGCTCAGCGATCTGGCGATGCACGGCGCCAGCACAACGGCCGGCCAAGCCCTGGGCTACATCGCGCGGCCGGGCGGGGAGCATTCGCAAACCCGCCATTGAGGGAGCGCCGGGCACGGTCAGGCGATCGGTTGTCCCTGGCGGAAGGTGACCGGACCAGGGCTTGCGAAACAGGACGACCCAAAGCACGGCCGGAGCGATCCCGGCCAGATAGGTCGCGGCCGTATAGACCAGCCGGGCGATCTGGGCCGGGGATGCACCTCCTAGGTGTGCGCGGCTTCGGCGTGGATTTCGCCGACCGACCAGGCCTTCACCAACGGGTAGATCTGGTAGAGGGCCGACAGGCCGAAGATGATGTAGACACCGCGCGCCACGGCCGAGCCTTCTCCGAACAGATAGGCGACGAAGTCGGTCTGGACCAAGCCGACCAGTCCGGCGTCGAGACCGGCGACGATGGTGAGGATCAGGGTGACGAGGTTGAGCGCTTTCATGACGCGTCTCCTTGCATGGGGAATCAACCCGATCGCCCCAAACGCGTTCCTTCCCCCGGATGGCCGCCCTTCCGCCCATCGGCGTCTTGGCGATGAGGGCCGCAGCGGCCACCAATCCTGGCCCGATCAACGTCAAGGCCGCGTTGGCCAACTGCTCCCACGCGAACGCGTTTTGAAGGTCAGGTTTCCGAACGGTTTGAATGTCGGCTGATGGCGCAGAGCGGCGGTCGCTAGTTCCCGACGGCTACTGCGCCTCACGCGTCGTGGTGACTTTCCCGAAGACCGGCGCCGGCACGCTCGTCAGCCGGTCTGTGGCGTCACCCGTCAGATCGAAGAAGACGATCCGATTGGCGCCGCGACGCATCCACGGCGCGGGCGCGTACAGCGTGTGTACGGGTCCAATCGACCAGAAACGACCAAGATTACGCGCGCCGAGCCAAAGCTGCCCTTTGTGAAGGCCGCGCATGTCCAGATAGGTGTCGGCCGGCTGATCCACCGTCATCTCGGCCTCGTAGAAGCATGGTCCGGCGCAGGGTTCCGGCGATAGGCGCAGCTTGGACGGATCGTCCATCGGCAAGCGGAACATGCTCCAATCGTCCAGCGGCTTGCCGTCCAGGGTGACGGGACCGGTCAGCCCCGTCTGCTCGCCCCGGATCGCGTGCGAATAGTTCACGCGCCCGGTGTTCTCGACCAGGATATCGAGCGTGGCGGCGGCGCCCTGCCGGGGCACCTCCACTGTTTCCTGGGCCAGACGACGATCGAGCGTGCCGACCAGCTTCTGGTCGACATAGACCTGCGCGTAGCTGTGCATGCCCTTGAGGACCAGCGCGCCGCCCTTCCCCTTGGCGAGAGGGACCCGATAGAGGACGTAGCCGTAGTTCTGGCCAAGCTCCTCGAACGTCAGCGGCCGCTCGGCGCGAACGGGCTCGGGAAGATTGCGCCACAGCGAGGCGCTACGGCGGATCGGGGAGATCGGGAAGGTGGCGGCGATGCTGGGCGCCGGCGTCGGCGCGGCCGGCGTGCCCGTGACCTCGGCGATGACCGAGGCCAGCAACCCGTACTTGTAACGCGGATTGCCCGCTTCATCGAGCGGCGCGTCATAGTCGTAGCTCGTCGTATCCGGGTGATAGTCCGCGCCGGTGTGCGAATCCGCGCCGTTCATCCAGCCGAACGTGGTGCCGCCGTGGAACATGTACAGCGACACCGAATAGCCGCGCTGCAGCATGAAGCGCAGCTCTTCGGCTTCCTTGCGGCCATCGGTCTCGTGGTGATCCTCGCCCCATTTGTCGAACCACCCCGCCCAGTATTCGCCGACCATCCGCACGCCGTCGGGGCGGAACGCCTCCAGCTTGGCGACCGATTTCTCGGCGCCGCCCGAGCCGAAGTTCACCACGGAGGGCAGATTCGGCAGCGAGCCCTTGGCGAGGTCGGAGGCTTGGTTGGAGGTGAACAGCACGCCGTCGGCCAGCCCGGCGCGGCGGTAGGTCGCCTCCAGCCCTTCGAGATAGGCCTTGTCGTCGCCGAACGCGCCGTATTCGTTCTCCAACTGCACCGCGATGATAGGACCGCCATTGCGCAGCAGCAGCGGCTTCACCTCCTGGCCCAACCGCACCATCCACCGCTCCACGGCGGCGGTGTACTTCGGGTCGGTCGAGCGCAGGACGAGGTTCCGGTCCTTCAGCAACCACGCCGGATAGCCGCCCAGTTCCCATTCGGCGCACACATAGGGGCCCGGGCGCAGGATCACGTCCAACCCTTCCGCCTGCGCGGCGCGGATGAACGCCGCCAGATCGTTCTGGCCGGTGAAGTCGTAGACCCCGGGACGTGGTTCGTGCGCGTTCCAGAAGGCGTAGGTGGTGATCGTGTTCAGGCCCATCGCCTTGGCCTTGCGCAGGCGATCATGCCAATAGGCGCGCGGGATGCGGACATAGTGCATCTCGGCCGAAATGACCTGGTAGGGCTTGCCGTCCTTCAGGAATTTGCCGTCGCTGACGGCGAAGCTGTGGGCCGGCGCGCCGGGCTGCGCCCCGGCCGAAATGGCGTCGGGCAAGGCGGCCTGGACGCCTTGCCAACCGCTGCAAGCCATCGCCAACGCCAGCAGAGCCGTGCGCCAGCTCCGGTTGAACTTCGCCATGCCATTCTCCCTTTTATGTCTGACTAATCTTGGTGCGGCGGCATGGCAAGGCTCGGGGGAGTCGCTGTAAATACGCTCTCGGTATGCTGGCCATGGTTTGCAATCGAAAATAGGTCAGACAATTAGATCGGGCATCGCCGAGGCGCGCCACGTCGTTCGTCCGTCCCTCGAAAGTCGCAACGCCGTGGGCCGAGCCGAGCGGATCGCCACAGACCTGGATCGGCGTCACGCAACCTCGTCCATACCGATGTCCGAGACCCATGCCGTTGAAGATCAAGACCTTCGTCGGCTTCTCGTCTCAGACTGTGATGCCGACTTGACCAAAGGTGATCCGGCGACCGTATCGATCGAAAGGCGAAGCTGGCGCGGCGGCATGAAGCCAGCCTAGCCAAACATTCGCCCGCTGGCCGGGGCTCAAGACGATGAACGACCCTATTGGGCGGTCAGCTTGCGGCGACTTCGTCCAGGGCCCCGAGCCGGCGAGCCGGCGATCAGCAGGTCGGCGACGGCCTCGGCGATCGGCAGGCCCGTCAGGCTCTCGTAATAGGTGAAGGCCGGCGAGGGATTGACCTCGAAGCAGCACCAGTCGCCGTCTGGCGTTCGCCGCAGGTCGATGCCGGCGAACGCCAGGCCGAGGTCGGCGGCGAGCCTCAGGCAGCGCTCGGCGACCGCCTCCGGCAGCCGGCCTTCGGTGATCGACACGGGCAGGTCCTGGCGGTGGGCGTAACGATAGTCGTCGGCCTCGGTGGCGATCTCGCAGGTGAACAGCCGCTCGCCGACCACATGGACGCGGAAGTCGCGACCTGGCACGTGGGCCTGGAACTGGGTCGGGCACCAGGCGATGTCGTCCAGGCGATCGAGATCGTCGTCGGTCAGGCGCGAGACGATGCTGCGCACCCCGCTGACCGACTTGTAGATCACCGCGCCGTGGCGTGCGCGGAAGGCCGCGGCCGCAGCCGGATCGGTGGTGACCAGGGTTTGCGGCGTTCGAAAGCCGCGGCGGGCGATCAAGGCGGCCTGGTACGGCTTGGAGCCGTTGGTGGCCATGGCCGCGGCCGGATTGACGAGCTTGGCCGGCGTGACGTCGAGGAATTCCTGGATCGCGGCCTCCAGTCCCGTGGCGTGGGCGACCAGCGCCGCGTCGGCGTCGGGATCGAGCAGGGTGGAGGTCCCGTAGCTGCGAACATAGACGCCGACGATCTCGGCGAGCGCGCAGCGGTCGGGGCCGACCCGGAGTTCGCCGGAAAGACCTGACGCGTCGAGCCTGAGGTCGAGCGCCGTCTCGGCCGTGCGGCGCTGGTCGACATGGAAGACCGGCGCGCCGCGGCGCGCGAGCGCGGCCTGCGCCGCGGCCAGCGGCCCGTCGCTGGAGACGCCCCAGAGCAGGATCACGCGGTCGCCTCGGCGGCGCGTGCGCAGAACACCCGAACCTCGCGCGCGATCTGAGCGTCCGTCAGGTCGACATGGGGATGGGCGCGCAGGATGGCCAGTCGCTCGTCCGCGTCGAAGGCGACGGTCAGCAGGTCGGCGTCCGCGGCTTGCGCCAGGAGGACGGCGGCATCGGCCTGGCGTCGGTCGTGCGCGCCGAAGGCCGTCTTGCCCACCACCGTCACCAGGTTCGGCGGGGGCTCGATCTGTTGTGGTCGGCCGAGGGCAAGGCTCCGCCGAAGCGGCGCGGCGGCAAGCCCCAACCCCAGCGCCAGGCGCCGCCAGGCGGCTTCGGATCGCAGCGGTCCGCACAGGCACTGCGGCGTGGGGCGGTTGACCGTCGGACGCCCCAAGCCGAAGAGCAGGGCCAGCAGGAAGGCCGTCATCTCGGCCGCGACATAGGCGCGGTCCTCCTCGGCGATGTGCGGCAGGTCAGCCTGGCCGACCCCGGACAGCCGGGTCAGCACGCAGCCGATCTCCGCCACCGGCAGGATTTCGCCGCCCGCCAGGGCAAGAGTCGCGCCGGGGTCGTCCGGCTCGTATCGCCAGCCGGCGCGCGACAGGTCCCTGGGCGTCGCCAGCGCAACCTCGCCGGGGCCGGCCTGGAGCGCGAAGCGGCGGGCCGGCGCGTCCCAGGCGCCGGCCAGAACCAAGAGCCGGGCCGGTTTCGCCTCCTCGACCGTCAAGCCGACGGCCTGGAGAGGTCGGGCCGCTCGGCGGGCCGGATGAAGGCGCGGCCCGTGGCGACGATCGCCTCGACGTCGGGCGGGACGATGTCTTCCTGGTCGGCTGTTTCGCCAGCCAACGGCGCGAAGGTCAGATCCGGCGTCATCTGCCGGTCGCTGGTCTTCTCCGCCAGCTTCTCCACCGCCAGCTTGTCGGAGGTCTTCTCCCGATCCTTCTCCTTCTCCTTCTCCTTTTCTTTTTCCTTCTCCTTGGTGTCCTTCTCTTTGATTTCCTTGGTGTCCTTTTCCTTGACCTCCTTGGTGTCCTTGTCCTTCTCCTTGGTCTCCTTGGTGTCCTTGGTCTTCGGACGGACATGGGCGACAGCCACCTTGGTGCGCGCGTGGTCGCCGTTCGAGGTGGCGATGATCTGGAAGTCGCCCACCGCGGAAGAGGTGAAGAGGCCGTTCTGGCTGATGCTGCCCCCGGCTGGACCCTGGACGCTCCAGGTGACGCCGGTGGGGGACGCGCCGCCGGATTCCTGAGCCGAGAACTGCTGATTGCCGCCGACGAAGATGGTCACCTCCGCTGGCGTGATCGCTAGGTTGATCACCTGCACGGTCAGGCTCGCCTGCTTGGTGACGCCGAGCGCGGTGGCGGAGATCATCATCTGCAGGGTGCTGGCCGGCGCCGTGGTGATGAAGGTGAAGGTGGCCTGGGTGCTGCCGGGAGGGATGCTGACGGTGGCTGGCGGACGGGCCGCATCGCCCGAGGACGATAGGGTCACGCCGAACGCAGTCTGGGCCGGTCGGTCGATGGTCACTGTGCCGGTGATCTGGTCGCCCGGATTGGCCAGGCCTTTGGTGAGGCTGAACTGGATCAGCTTGGGCGGGGGAATCTGCAGCTGCAGATAGAGCCAGCTCTCGAAGTCGCTGGACTTCACTCCGTCGCCGGAAGGCAAGTCCAGCTCGATGCGCTGCGTGCCGTCGGCGCGGAAGCCTGACTTGCCATAGACGCGACCGTCCAGATAGAGCCGCTGGCCGCCCTGTTCCGACCAGATCATCGCGCCGTGCAGCTTCACGCGCAGCCGCACCCGCTGGATGTTCTGGCCAATCAGGAAGGCGGCGAGGTTGGCGAGCTCCGCCCCGGCCTGCGCCGGCTTCCAGGACAGAACCTTTGGCGAGGGCAGGGAGACCTCGCCATTGAGCGGGGTCGATAGCTGGACCATGGCTGTGGCGTCGGCCGTGGGGTTGAGGGACTTCAGCGGCACGGGCATGTCCAGCAGCACGCTGATGATCGCCTGGCCGGAATCGCCCACTGGCGCGGTCATCGGCCCATCGAAGAAGATCTGCAGGCCTGCCGACTTCAGCGGATCCTGGGTGATGACGTCGTCGTGCACCCAGTTGACGCCCGTCACATGCATCGCCGGCGGATGCTCGGCGATCGGGGTGAACATCATCCGACAGTCCTGCAGCGACAGGACGCGTTTGTTCAACGTGCCCACGCCCAGCCGGCACAGGGCGTGCGGCTGGTTTCGCGGCGGCTGGGGTGTGGTGAACGGCCAGTCGAGCTGGCCGGTCAGGGCGCGCGCCGGCACCAGCCAATAGTCGCCGGTCTTGTAGGTCCCGGCCTCGAACTTCACCTGCACGCCGTCCTCCAGCTCGATCCAGCCGTCGGCGGTGGTTGCGCTCGAAAGCGCGATCTCGCCGCCATCCCAGCGGCGCAGCTTGGGATGGAGGGCGGCGTCGACGGCGGCGGGCGCGGCGGTCAGGGCTACCAACCGACTGGCCTCCTCGACATGCTCGATCCGCAGCAGCGGGCCGGGCTGGCCGGTCAGCTCGACAGTGTCGCTGACCAGTTCGACGGTCTGACCGTTGGCGAAGCCCAGGGTCGTGTCACGGCCGAGGTCATGGACGGTGAGTTGCTGGCCGTTGAACGTCTCGACCGCGGTGACGACCGAGCCGTTGTCGCGTGACCACTTCAGCGTGGCGGCGCCGCGATCGCCGCCTTGGTGGATCTCGATCCGATAGAGCTGGTTCTCCAGCCGCTGATAGCCGGCGGCGGGCGGCGTGAGACAAGGGTCGTCGCCCGAGGCCGAGGGAGCGCCGCGAGCGCTCATCAGCCCGCTGGTCGGTGCGACAAGCCGATCCCATTCGCTGAGCGCGGCGCTGCAGGTGATCCCGCTCGAGTCGGGCGTCTTCACCGGCAGGATCTTGACCTGCCAGACCGTCTTGAGCCGGATAGTGGTGTCGGCGCCCGCCAGCGCGACCTCCCGGATGTCCGGATCCTCGATGCCGGTCACCGGTCGCCGCCAGGCCTCGAGATAGAAGATGGCGTCGGTGGCGCCGGCGTTGGTGAGCACGGAGATGAGGTCCGGCGCGCCCGGATAGTCGGGTTGTTTCAGATAGTCGACGTCGGCGAGGTTCTCGCAGAGCAGGCCGCCGACATAGTAGCGGCCGGCGCTGATCATGACCTTCGTCCCATCGGTCGTGAGCCTGAAGCCGGCGTTGTGCACCGGTGCGCCCGCAGCGCCGATCACGTCGATCGCTTGCGTCTGGGCGTGGTGGCGCAAGATCGACTGCTGCTCGTTCCAGTCGGCGTCGAGCTGCACCCGGCCCTGCTGCATCACGACGCCGGCGTAGCGCTTGCGAGCGTCGAAGGTGTCGCGACTGATGTCGGCGGTCATGGTTTAACCCCTCTTGTGTCGGTTCAGGTCGCGAAAACCAGGACCGCTTCGAGACCAAAACGCAGATATTCGTCGAGCCGCACGCGAAGGTTGGTTTCGCGTTGCGGCTGGTAGAGTTCGCGGAAGGCGCCCAGCTCCGCGCCGTCCTCCGCGCCTTCGCGGATCGAGGCCGGCGTCCGGCGGCTGAGCTGGCCGTAGCCCGGATCGCCGAAGCGAGCCGAGGTGAACACCGGCTGGGCGAAGATCGCGTCGTCCCCGGCTCCAGGCAGGCAGCGGTAGGGCCTAGGCGTGCGCGAGCCGGGCGGCAGGTAGCAGAAGCGCGTGCAGCCGACATCGCGCCGGTCGACCCAGACCGGGGCGAGCCAGCTGTCGCCAGCGGCAAGGCGCGCGACAAAGAGGCTGTTTTCCACCTCGTCCACCCGTCGGGCGTGGACCTTGCCGATCACCGTGCAGTTGGACATCGTCAGCGACGCCCCGCCCGCCGCGCCGTCGAGGGCGGCGTAGGCGGTCGCGTCGGGCGCGCCGGCGTCGATGATGCTGTTGCTGATCGAGATCCGGGCCCCGGGGGCGGCCAGGATCCCGCCCAGGATGCAGTGGTCGATCTCCACCGAGACGCCGGCCTCGACGATCAGCATCGGCTTGCCGGGTTGGGCCGGCTGGCCGGCCGCGGTGCGGCTGACGCCCGGGGTCAGGGTGCAGTGGCGCAGGTTCAGATGCTGTAGCCTGTTTTCGGCGGCGGCCGGGACGCGGATCGCCGCGCCGGCGATCCACAGACCGTTCAGGCTGATCGAGGTGAGGTCCGCGCCGGTGACGACGAGCTCTTCGCCCAAGGCCAGGAAGGGCACGCGCTGATCGGCGGCGCGCAGCTCCACATGGGCGCCCGAGGTGGTCGCCTTCAGGGTGAGAGTCTCGGCGTAGCGGCCGCTGTCGACGATCTCCACCCGCCCGCCGCCGGCGATGGCGTCCAGCGCCGCCTGAACGTTCGGATGGTCGGCGGGCACCAGGGTCGGCGTCTGGTCACTGACGAAGCTGGCCTCGCGGTCGTAGCCTCCGCCGCCCAGCGCACCGGCCAGGCCGTAGTGGTAGCTGACCTTCGGCGGGGCGCCGGGCGCGGTCCCAAAGGCGATGCGGCCCAGCTGCGGGTCGATCGCCACCTTGCCGGCCGCTGGCGTGTGGGCCCAGGCGTTGCCTTTCGCGTTGGAGAGGTCGCAGACGGTCAGTGCGTCGATCGCCACCCCTTCGATGAACAGGCTCTTGTCCGCGCCATAGTGCTCGGCCTTGGCGGCGGCGAAAGCCCGTCGTGTCAGCGGCTGGGAGACGTTCAGCGCCGTGGTGCGCGCGCCGGCCGCGGTCGGAACCGCTTGGGTGAAGAGGGCGAGCGGCGCGCCCTGCGGACTGAACAGGAAGCGCTTGGCGTCAACCTTGGCGGCGGTCGCCGCCGTGATCGGCTGGGATTGCAGACGCCAGAGATGAACGCCAACCGTGGAAACGTTGCGACGGGGCCCCGGGCTTCGCAGCTCGGCGGTGTGGGCGAAGGGATCGAAGGCCCCGCCGAGCCGCTCGAGCGGCTCGGCCTGCCGCACGTCGGCGAAGGCCGGTGGCGCGACCCTCAAGTGGTTCATGTACTGGGTGGTCGCCAGCGTCCGATAGTGCTCGACCACGCAAGCGCCCCAGCCGGTGACGTCGCGGGCCAGGGTCTCCAGGGTCGCGGCCGTGCCCTTGCCGCGGCGCAGGCGAATGGTGTCGGCGATCTCGGCGCGCGGGCTGCTGATCTGGGCCGTGACCCCGTGCAGCGGCTTGTACCCGATCAGATCGCCGATATAGGGCGCGACCCAGTCGGCGCACGTCTCGATGAACTGGTCGTCATAGAGCTGGTCGAGGTCCTCCTCCAGGACCGCGATCTGTTCGGCGATCGCCTGAATCAGGGCCTCGAGCGCGCCGGTCTCCTGGTCCCGGGTGCGGCTGAAGGCCGGCAGCAGCTCGTAGAGGGAACGGGTGTCGAAGCTCATGGGCGTATTCCCACCAGGCTGAGCGGGCGCGGATCGAGCGTGAGCAGCTCGGCCGCGGATGGCGCGCCGACCGAGCCGGACCGGGGGGCCGCCGCCAGCAGCACATCGGCGACGCCGGCCGCTTCGTCGGTGCGGAAGAACTGGTCGATCTGCACGGCCACTACCCCCGGCGTCGTCTGGGCGGCGGCTAGGGCTTCGCTCAACGTCACCGGCTGGCCGAAGGCCCGGGCCTGGAAGGAGAAGCGCGCCCGAAGCCTCGCCTCCACCGCCGCCAGCACGGGAGATATCTCCAGGTCAGGGGCGACGACAATTGTGGCCGAGAGCCGGAAGAAGGCGTCGCGATAGGTCTGGACGCGCAGCGCCACATTGGGGTCGCCCGCCTTGCGCATCGCCGCCAGCAGATTGACATGCGTGCGGCTCTCGGGCGGCAAGGCCGCGCCGTCGACCCCGCCGACGGTAACGAAAACGCCGCGCGTGGAGCCGATCCAACTCCAGGTCGCCAGGGCCTTGGCGACGCCGGCGAAGGCCCTGGCGAAGTCCTCGTAGTCTTGCAGCGAAACGATGCGATCGAGGGTCAGGATGGTCAGCGCCGCATTGCCGCGGATCTCCTCCAGGGTCTCGGCCCCAGCCGCGCCGCTCGCCGCCAACGGATTGGTCACGGCGCGCACGCCGGGCGGCCTGACCGGCAGGAGAGTGAGGCGCGCGGCGTCGACGTCGCCCGCCATTCCCATGCCCTTGCGGTAGACGGCCGTGATGTTCTCCTGGCCGGTCGCGGGCCGGGCCCCGGCCAGCCCATCGCCGAACATCACCAGCGTTTGGCCGCCGTCGGTGGTGCGGGTCGTGTAGACATGCGCATCCGGTCCGCAGCCGTGGAAGTTGGCTACTTCCTGCCAGAGCGCGCCGTTCACGCGGACCCGCAGAGTGGACTGGGCGCCGCTAGGCGCGTCGCTGCTGACATAGGTCAGTGGCGGCTGGCGTAGGGCGAAGGTCTGGAAGGTCCGGCTGGCGTCGCCGCTTCCCAGAACCTCGCTCACCGTCTCGCCGTGGGTGGCCAGCGCCACATTGGCGTTGAGGGTCACGGTCGCGCGGACATAGCTGTTGGCCAGCGCCTGCTGAAACTGCAGGGTGGTGGATCCGCCGATGAAGTAGATCTCGGCGATGGTCAGAACCTCGCTGGCCGTTACCCCCTCGAGATCGTCGCGGACGCCCGTCAGGATCACCGTCTGGCCGATCGACAGGTCGAAGTAGGGACCGTCCAGGGTGATGCTGTCGCCTTCGATCGGCTCGGGGATCGGCAGATCGGCCAAGGACAGCGGCTCGCTGTGCAGGTGGACGGTGGCGCCGCGCAGGGTGAAGTCGGCGAAACCGTCGCTGGAATCGAGCCTCAGACGCGTCACCTTGGCGCTTAGCGAGAAGTCCGAGCGCGAGATCTCGGCCACGTCCTCGATGCGGTAGACCCGCTGACTGTCCTGGTCCTCCAGGATCACATAGCCGCCGATGGCGATCCCCTCATAGACGCGATCGAGGTCGATTTCCCGCGCCTGGGACTCGTCGGCGAGGGTGCGGGGGGTGCTGTCCCAGTCGGTCGGATAGGCGCCGCCGCTGGCGCGCTGCTCGGCGGGGAGGGACAGGTACTTGGGCGCATTGTGGCCGAAAATCCCGGCCTTCTGGTGGAAGGCGAACAGGCCTTGCGACGGCGGCAGGGCGCGGTGAGCGGCCTGGCGGCGCAGGTTGATGGTCAGGGCCGGAAGCGACCAACGCTGGACACGGGCCATGGCGTGCAGGTCGTGCTGACGCCAACTGCGGTTCAGCATCGTACTGGCGACCAGGCGGTTGGTCAGCGAAAGCCGTTCCACCACGAAGAGCCCGATCGGCAGGATCGGCAGGCGGAAGGGCGGCGGGTCGGGCGGATCCTCGGTCAGCTCGACCCGGGTGACGCCGGCCGCGGGATCGCCGGTCGCCTTCAGCACCCGCAGCACCGCCACGCTGTCGGCGATGATCAGCAGGGGCGCGCCAGGCTGCAGGCCGACGGCGGTGCCCTGCAGCACCAGCCGCTCGGCGTCGGCGCTCAGTATCTGGGCCTGGGTGGTCGCGGGCGGAATGGCGTTCCACTGCGGTCGGGCCTCGATGGCCTGGGCGGTCTCGAAGGGCTGGGGCGTCTCGCCGGGACCGGGCAGACTCTGGACCTTCAGGCCCGCGGGCAGGGTCTGCGGCTGGGCGGCCTGGGCCGGGGCGCCGGGCGCGGTTTCCAGGGTGAAGGCCAGATAGACGCTGGCGGCGACCCCGGGCCGAGGCTCGTAGTCGATCAGCCGACCCAGCTCGATCAGAGAACGGCGCTCGGTGGCGGTGCGCAGGTAGGATTCATTGGCGATCCGCTCCTGATAGAAGCTGATCACCTCGGCCATGGAGGCGAAGGCGTCGACCAACGCCGTGGTGATGTCGGATGAGTCCTGGACGTTCAGGCCACGCCGCCGCGCCAACTGATCCAGCACGGTGTCGCGGTAGGCCGCGTGCACGCCGATCCGGTAGCTGATCGCCGACAGACCCGGCCGGTTCGTGACCCGCAACGGGGTGCGCAGCGGCGCGTCGACCACGACGGGGTGGGCGTTCTGGTTCATTTTCCGCCCTCCATGGTCACCGTGAAGACCCCGCGCTCAGGGTGGTCTGGATCGTTGTCGAGCCTGGGAATCTCCAGCCGTGCGAAATCGAGCCGGCCCTGGCTCAACCCGCGACTCCGGGTCCGCTGAGCGCGGGCGAGTTGCAGCCTGCCGAGGGCCATCATCGGCAGGCGCGGGGCGTCGGGCCGATCTTGCCGCTGGAAGCGCGTGACCTCCATCCAGGCGACCCCGTCGACCGCCTGGGCGGCGGCATAGATGGCGCTGAGATAGACGGGCTGGCCAAAGGTGAAGTTGTCGGGGTGGAAGACGCCCAGGCGGCCGTCGAGGGTCAGGCCCGAGCTGAAGACATCGAGCACGGCCCGCTTCACGTCGGCGCGGAAGTGATCCGGCTTGGCGGCGACGGTCAGGGCGATCTCCAGCGAGACATAGGTTGGCGCGTCGATCTCCAGGTCGTGGCCGGCCAGGCGGTAGGGCTCCAGGAAGTCGCGCATCGTCTGGTCGAAATCGGCGTCGATCGGCAGCCCGCCCAGCCGGTCGACGGTGACGAAGACGGTGGGCCAACTGCCGGTCCAGCGGAAAGCGGCGGCGGCGCGCTGCACCTCCGGATGGCGCTCGGCGGCGGCCTGGTAGTCCTCTGGCGTCACCGCCCGCTGTTGGCTGCGGAAGGCGAAGGGCGCAGTCTGGCGCACGTGCTCCAGGCTCTCCGGAGCGGCCCCGCCACGAGCGGGCAGGGGATTGCGCACCCCGCCGACCTTGGCGTCGTCGCTCAGCAGGTGGCGGATGGTGTCGGCGGCGACGTTGCCGCGTACGGCCTGGCCCACCCGATAGGTGGCGGCGAACGCCGTGCCAGGCGCCGGGCGCTGGCCGTGCGCGTCGTCGCCGAAGCGCAGCCAGGCCGCGCCGTCGTTCTCGGTCTCGACGACGAAGTCACAGGCGTCGGGCTCGCTCTGCAGCAGGTCGCGCCGGGCCGTCCAGGGGATGGGCGCGGCGCCTTCCGGCGCGCCGGCCAACCGGATGGCGGGCAGGGCGCGGCCCTGGGCGACGGTCAGCGCCGCCTTGGCCGAGGTGGGCGGGTCTGCGGGGTCGTAGGGAACGGCGAAGACCAGCGGACGACGCGCCAGTCGAGGGCGGAAGCGCGCCGGGATCGGGGTCGGATCGCCAGGCGCGCAGGGGTCGGTGGTGACCGCCGGACGAAACAGGCTGGGCGCGGGCGCTGTCCCCAGGTCTTCGGTCACCACGGTCGCGCCATGGTCGGCCAGCACGATGTTGCCGCGTACGACGGTGATGTTCTGGACCTCGCGCGTGCCGCCGTCCTCGGTGCGGATTTCGTTGGAGATCTGCAGGCTGAACGGGATGGCGTCCTCGCGGCTCCATTCGATCTGGGTGATCGCCAGCGGCTTGGGTTTGGCGCCCGAGAAGTCGCCCAGGGGGTCGGAGCCGACCGCCACCCTGGTCAGGCGCACCGCGTGGCGGCGAGCGGGGTCGGCGTCGGCGGTCAGCCCGGACGTGCGGCCCAGCACCTCCTCGAACAGCAGCACGTCGCCAGGTCGCAGCTTGTCGAGACCGCCGCGCAGGGTGGCCCGGGTCGATCCCGCGGGCAGCCAGCAGGCGCGGTCTCCCCAGGTGTGGAAGGGGATCTGGTTGTGGGCGGCGAAGATCGCGACGTCGTGCAGGGTCTCGAACACCTCCGGCCGGAACCCCATGGCCTGGGCGACCTCCGGCATGCCCGGCGTCGCCCGGGCGCCGAGGTTCGGCACGCTGGTCAAGGCCTGGGTTCCCTTGGGCACGACGGTGTCGGCTTCGGCGCGGAGGTGCAGGAAGGTGCGGGCGTTGACGCCGTCGCCGATCACGTAGTCGACCAGCCGGGCGTGGCGGCGCACCGAGATCCGCCGCCGCGCCGTGCCCAGATAGGCCTCGGTCGCCACCGCGTCCTGGCGATAGCTGAGCACGTCGCCGACATGGGCGAACAGCTCGACCAGGGTGACGCCGATGTCGGCGGGACTGCGCTCGGTCCATTGCGGGGCCAGCACGGACATGCGGTCCAGCATCAGCTGCCTGAGGCTGGTGAAGTCGCGTGACAGATAGTCGAGCTGCGGCGCGGCCGGCGGCGGGCCGTTGGGCGCCGTGGGCGCCTCGCAGTCGAAGTCGGTCGGGCAATCGGACTTGAAGCTGAACGGGACTTCGGCGAGCATCGGATCCAGAGTCGCGGCGTCGAACGCCGAGCCGATCGCCGACCGCAGCGCCAGCCGGTAGGTCGAATGATCGCCATACGCCGCAAGGCGCAGGACCACGACGTCGCCATCATAGGTCACGGTCAGCACGCGGATCGTGCGGATCCGGTCGCCGCCGTCGATCACCACATTGGCCGGCGTCAGGCCGGGCGGCGGCGGGGTCTTCAGGAAATGCATCCTGAGGACCTTCTGCCGCTCGGCTCGGGTCGGGGCGTCGGCGTCCAGCACTTCGACATAGTCGACGCCGTTCAGCGTCGAGGCGAGGACCGCGTCGCGCCGGCGCCGGTCGCAGCTGGCATAGGGGCTGATCATGACGAGGTCCCCGTGATCACCTGCGTGGTCTCGCGCTGCTGGGTGGCGCGGACCACGTACTTGACCTGCACGGTGAGGATGGCGTCCTCGGACTGGACCTCGACCTGTTCGATCTGCACCAGGTCGCCCAGCCACTGCTGCAGCGCGCCCTGGATCAGGAACTGGATAGCCATGGCCACCTCGGCGCTGTTGGGCGCGAACGTCATCTGCCGCAGGCCGGTGCCGAAGGTCGGCCGGTTCACCCGCTCGCCCTGGGCGGTCAGGAGGGTCTGCTCGACGAGGTCGCGGATGTGGCTGGCTGTGTCGGTCTGCGCCGTGCGCCCGGCCGCGTCGATCCAGTAGGGAAAGGCGATATGGTTCATTGCGCCTTCACCCGCGGCTGGGCGACGACCACGGTCAGCGGCGTGCCGGTGGGCGTGCAGATCGACTGGCTGTCCATCATCAGCAGCGGCTGGCCGCCACTCTTCACCCGCATCGAGCCGGTCATCCACTGGGCGGTGGCGCAGGGCGGGTTGGGCGTGCCGGTCAGGGCGCAACCGGCGACCGCATAGATCGTCGTCTGCAGGACGGTGGGGTTGCCGCCGACCTTGACCCGGGGATTGGGCGCGGTGGGTTGGCTCTGGCCGGCATGGGCGCAGATGACGGTGGAGGAGGTGTCCAGCAGGAAGCCCATCAGATCACCTCCAAGGCGCCGTCATTGACCGAGACCTTCGGGCCGACCAGTTTGATCGTCCCGCCCATGCCGTCGTTGATCTCGATCCCCTGGGCGTTGAGGACGATCTTCTTGCCGTCGGCGGTCTCCAGCGTGATCCCGCCCGCGCCGGGCAGGTCGGACAAGGTGACGGTGAGGGTGTCGGTCTTGATCACCTTGGTCTGGGGCAGGGCCATGGCCGGCGGCCATTCGCCGATCCCCCAGAAGCAGCCGCTCCAGATCGGCGCTTCGGGATTGCCGCCCTCGAACTCGACCCAGACATTGGCCCCCTCGGGCGGCAGGGCGAAGAAGCCGACGCCGGAGCCGGCGAAGGGCGCGCAGGGCAGGGCCCAGACCTGAGCATCGCCCAGCGCCTGAGGGGCGGTGACCTGCAACCGGCCCATCAGCATCGGGTCCTGGTTGCCCTTCACCTTGCCGCGATACTTGCCAAACAGCAGGGTCATGGAACCACCGCTGGGGTGATCGCCCCCGTCCCTTCGCGCGACAGGCTGAAGCGCTGCTTGTACTTGCCGTGGCTGATCGCGTGGCTGACGCTCTTGACGTAGTAGAGGCCGTCGTGGGTGAAGCCCACGCCGCGGACGCCGACGATGTTGCGCGGCTTCAGGACACCGCCGTAGCGCTGGCCGTCGAGCTCGCCCTGGGCGGTGACCACGTTGTCGACCGACTTGTCGGTGATCCCCTGGGCGCGGGCGTAGGCCTGGGCGACGGTCAGGCCGGCGCCCTTCTCCAGCAGGGTCTTGCGCACGTTCGGCAACTGGAATGGCAAGGCCGGCATCGCCGCCAGCGGCGGCATCCGGGTCGCGACGAAGGTCATGACCGGGATCTCGACGTTCAGGTCCTTGTCCTGGACGCTGTCGTTGACGATCGTCGGCGCCAGGCCGTTGTAGGTGAAGTTGATCGACTCGACGTTGGTCTCGGGGCCCATGTTCACCGATAGCGCCCGCTGGGGGGCGCCGGCGCGCTTGGGCGGGCCCCAGTAGGCGATGTTGGTCCCCGGGACGGGGCCAGGCTCGATGAAGAAGACGTAGCCGAACCGCTCGCCGATCGCCTTCAACTGCTCCAGGTCCGTGCCTTGCTGGACGGGGGTGCGGTCGATCGGCAGCGGCTGGTCGACGGCCGCCGGCGGGATGATCGTCGGGATCAGACCGTACTGGGCGTAGCCGGCGATGATCGACAGGGCGATCAGCGGCTCGCTCATCGCGGTGTAGCTGCTGCGCTTCTTCTCGAGGTCCATCATCACGCTGACGTCCTCGCCGGTCAGGGTTAGGGTGCCGGTCCCCGGTTGGCTGCCGGGCGAGAACTGACGGTTGGTGATGATCCCGTCGATCAGCACCTCCGGAATGGCTTCGAACATCATCGTCAGGATCACCCGGTTGAACGGCGCCAGCAGCGGGTTGAGCATCAGCCGGTAGTCGAGCATGTCCGTCGGGCCGGCGCGGCCGACCTGCAGCACGATCTGGAAGCCTGAGCGGCCCTCGTCGGCCTGGGTCACCGAGACGCTCTGCACGGCCTCGGCGATGTCGGGCGTCGCCGGCAGGGGCAAGGTTGGGCCGATCAGCAGGGATAGGTGGACGCCGAGCACGATGATCTCCTGGGTTCCGGCGCGGCGGCCTAGGTCTGGGGCATGGCGGCGCGCAGGGCCGCGGAGGGATCGCCCGCGGCGTCGGCCAGCATCTGCAGTGGATCCATGGCGTCGTTGGCGTCGCACAGCCGCCAGAACATCAGCGGGTCGCCGTAGACGCGGTTGGCCAGCAGGTCGATCCGGTCGCCCGGAACCACATTGACCAAGGTCAGTGTCGGGAGGCTGGCCCCCGGCGGCAGGAAGCGGCGCCGCGCATAGGTGACGGCGCGGCCATCCGGGAGGATGTGGCTCGCCGTGTCGAGCGCGGCGTAGCGGCTCGTATGATCGAACATCCGTGGAGCTCCTATCCAAGGCGCACATTGCTGCCCATCACGGTGGTGAGGTCGGAGGCGAGGTTGATGACGCTCATCGTCTCTTTGAGGACCTGATGGGCGAGGAAGATGTAGTAGCCGGGGTTGGTGATTGAGAAGTCGTTGTAACTCAATACCTTGAGGCCAAGTCCGACCTTGGCGCGGATCGGGTTGAGGAGCGGGTCATGGGCGTCCTCGGTGATCGCGCAATCGGTCACCCGCACCGGCAGGATGCGCTGGGCGCCCCAGATGAACAGGGTGAGCGGCGCGTCCGGCGGGATCACCTCGATCACTCCGCCGGCCAGCAGGGCGGTGTTGGCGATGACCACGCTGCTCTTCGGATAGTTGATCATCTCCAGCGCGGCGAGCTGGGGGTGGATGCCGAGCGTGGTGGCGATCGGGTCGGAGGTCTCGAGCTGGTCGGCGGCGTCGATCTCGACGTCGACCTTGATGGTCTCCTCCGGTGGTCCGGTCAGCCTTTGGGCTTCGGCGCGCGCGGCGTCGCCGCTGGCCACCCTGGGCTTCAGCGTCCGGGTCAGGGTGTCGGGGTTGTATTGGAAGACGATCACGTTGGGGATCGGCGACATCGGATCGATCGAGACCAGCGCGCCCTTCAGCACGCGCGGCGAGCCGGGGAAGGTGGTCATGGCCGGACCTCGCGGGGTGAGATGGCGGGATGGGCCTGCATGTCAGGTCGGCCCCATGAGGCGTTGCTTGAGGGGGCCGCCGTACTCGTTGCCCGAAGCCTTGAGCGCCGGGAACATGGCGTCCATCAGATCGGTGTAGAACTGCGTCTTGAAGGCGTGGAACCGGTCGCCGAATTTCAGGGTGATGTCGGTGACCTCAACCTGCCCGCTGCCGGGGAAGATTTCGACCAAGTCTGGACGCTTGGTTCCGACCTTTCCCTTGCCAAAACTGCTCAGTTCCTGGAGCTGCGCCTCAAGTTCCCTGTAGTAGTCGCTCTTTGAATAATTCGGATTGTTCTTTCGGTAGGCCTGAAGGTCCGCGCTGACCTCCTCCATCAGCGCCATCCATCGGGGTTTCAGGTTCGGACGGCTATTGATGAACTCGCCGGTCGTCATCTTCAGTGGGGCTTCGTTCATCGGCACCGAGCCCTTCATGCCGAAGGCGTCGAGGTGGGCTTTGAATTGCTTGGCGAACTGGTAGAAGCTGCCGTTCTTGCCGCCCTGATAGTCGAAATAGCTGTTGCTCTTGGGCGGTCGGGAGGTGTCCGAGAGCAGTTCGGCCGCCTCGAATTCGTCCCCGGTCTGCGGCCGTCGGGGCTTGTTCGTCGGCTCGGAGGGCGAGGGTTTGGCCTTGGCGGCGGCGGGCTTGGCGGGAGCGGGCTCGGCCAGGGCTTCGCCGGCGCCGATGATGCGTCGCTTCGACCCTGGGGTCGCTGGATCCGGCGTGGCGTCCGGTGTCTGCGACTTGACCGCTTCTGGTTGGGCTGCGGTGGCCTCCGGCGCGGCGGCGGGCTCGCTTGGCTTGGCGCCGGCAGGTTCGGTGACCTGGGGTTTGGAGACCTGGGGCTCGACGACTTCCACGCCGCCCGCCGCGGGACGGCCGGCGCCCTCGGACGACGAGGCCGACGCTCGTGGCTCGATCGACGAACGGCCGCCGGCGCGAACTGGCTCGGGACCGGACCCGCTCATCCTGGGCGCGGACGGCTCGATCACCATGGCCTTGGGGCCGCCGCCCGTCTGTATCCGCGGCGGGCTGGGCGCGGCTGCGGCGGTCGGGCTGGGCGAGGGGCCTGGTTCAGGGATGATCTCGCCGGCGCCGAAGCCGATCCGACGACGTGGCTTCGGAGCCGGCGGGGCCATGGGGTCGACGGCGGGGGCGTTGGCCTTGTCGCCGATCTTGAAGCCGATGGGTTCCTTCGGCTTGGGCGGCGCGGGCTGGGCCATGGGATCGAC
>NZ_FORN01000028.1 GCF_900114015.1 Caulobacter sp. UNC279MFTsu5.1
GCAGCTGATCAGCAACAGCCGCAACAACGACGCCTATGCCTGGTACGGGGCGAGCACGGTCGATCGCGGCTATACGACGAACGGACTGAACCAATATAGCGTCGTCGGCCAGGCCAGCCTCGGCTACGACGCCAACGGCAACCTGACCTCGGACGGCTCGACCAGCTTCCTCTATGACGTCGAGAACCGGCTGACCAGCGCCAGCGGGGCGACGACGGCGACGCTCAGCTACGACCCGCTGGGGCGGCTGTATCAGACCGCCGGCCCGAGCGGGGCCGGGACCACCCGGTTCCTGTACGACGGCGACGAACTGGTGGCCGAATATGACGGCGCCGGCGCCCTGCTGCGCCGCTACGTCCACGGCGCCGCGGTCGACGACCCGATCGTCTGGTACGAGGGCGCGTCGCTGACCGACCGCCGCCATCTGCTTACCCTGGGAATTACGGTGACAGTGCACTAATTTGACTCTCCGCGCCCAACGTCGAGACGGGGCGCGTCTGGCTCGCGCGGTCTTCGAGGGGGCGCCCACCCCGTCACCCAGCGCGGCGACGGCTGGGCGCAAATCGTCTTCAGCGACGCGGGCGACCCATTGCGCCGCGACCTGCTGTCCGAGAGCGCCGCCAAGGTCGACGTCGAGGTGTGGGGCCGGGCGCTGGACTTGTAATAAAACTGTCACTCGTCTTGCGTGCAACGCTCCGCATACTTCCTGCCGGGCTTGGGAGGCGGACATGAGCGAGATCGACAAGACGGCGCAGGCGACGGCGCCGGTCGTCGCGCCGGCCGACGGCGGCAGGGTGGCGACGATCCAGGCGACCATCGACATCGCCGACACCGCCCAGATCACCGCCTTCGGCGAGCGGGCCCAGCAGCAGGTGGCGGGCTTCGCCGACCGGATCCTGGAGCAGACCCGCAACCGCGAGCTGGGCGACACCGGCGAGCTGCTCAGCGACATCATCGCCAAGGCCAAGGGCCTGGACCCGGCCGACCTGCAGAACGCCGGCCTGGTCGCCAGGCTGTTCGGCGGCCTGCGCCGGCGCCTGCATCGCTTCACCGCCAAGTTCGAGACGGTGGCGGCCCAGATCGACCGTATCACCGTCGAGCTGGAGAAGCGGATCGACCGCCTGCGCCGCGACGTCGCCATGCTCGACGGCCTGCACGACCAGACCCGCGACTCGATCGGCGAGCTCGACGCTTACATCGCCGCCGGCAAGGCGTTCGCCGAAGCGTTCCAGAAGGGGCCGCTGGTCGAGCTGAAAGCCAAGGCGTCGGGCGCCGACGGCGGCAGCCAGGAGCTGATGGCCGCCCAGACCTATCAGGACGCCGTCCAGTCGCTGGACCGCCTGGAAAAGCGGGTGCTCTACCTGCAGCAGGCCCGGCAGATCGCCATCCAGCAGCTGCCGCAGATCCGCATCGTCCAGAACGGCGACGCCACCCTGATCGAGAGCCTGGCCGCCTCGATCAACCTCACCGTCCCGGCCTGGAAGCAGAAGATGGTGCTGCTGCTGGGCCTGACCCGCCAGCGCGAGGCCCTGGCCCTGCAGAAGACGGTCACCGACACCACCAACCAGATGCTGCGCCAGGCTTCGGAGATGATGAAGACCCAGGCCGTCGACATCGAAACCCAGTCGCAGCGCGGAATCGTCGACATCGAGACCCTGCAGAAGACCAACCAGGACCTGATCGACACCATTTCCGGCGTGCTGCAAGTCCAGGCCGAGGGCCGCAAGAAGCGCGAGCTGGTCGAGATCGAGATGGACCGCCAGACCGAGGCCCTGAAGACGGCGCTGTCGCAGGGCCCCGCCCGGTGAGGCGGCTGGCCGTCCTGGCGGTCGCTGTCCTGGCCGGGCTGCTGGCCGGTTGCGGATCGCGGGCTCCTGATTTCCGCATCGTCGCCGGTTCGGAGCAGAAGTCGCTGGAGCCCCTGGTCCAGGCGTTCTGCAAGCGCCAGCACGTCAGATGCCAGATCGACTACAAGGGCTCGCTCGACATCGGCCTGATGCTGGCCGCCGACGCGCCGCCCGAGGTGGACGCGGTCTGGCCGGCCTCCAGCCTGTGGATCGAGCTCTACGACACCCGCCGCCGGGTCAAGGACCTGAAGTCGATCGACACCACGCCGGTGATCCTCGGGGTAAGGGCGAGCAAGGCGCGCGAGCTCGGCTGGGTGGGCAAGCCGGTGCGGATGGACGACATCCTCCAGGCGGTGCAGGCCGGCAAGCTGTCGTTCCTGATGACCTCGGCCACCCAGTCCAACTCCGGCGCGGCGGCCTATCTGGCCATGCTGGCGGCGGCGTTCGGCGACGGCTCGCGGCTGGATCCGGCGGCGCTCGACGACCAGGCGGCGCGCGCCAAGGTCAAGGCCCTGCTGAAGGGCGTGGCGCGCTCGTCGGGCTCCTCCGGCTGGCTGAAGGACCTCTATCTGGAGACCGCCCAGGCCGGCAGGCCCTACGACGCGATGTGGAACTACGAGGCGGTGCTGAAGGAAACCAGCGACGCCCTGCGCCTGACCGGCGGCGAGATGCTGTACGCCGTCTACCCGGCCGAGGGCGCCGCCTATGCCGACGCGCCGCTGGGCTATGTCGAGCGCGGCCAAGGCAAGAAGACCCGGGCCTTCTTCGACGCCCTGCAGGCCTATCTGCTGAGCGCCGAGGCCCAGGCCCGCATCGCCGCCGACGGCCGCCGCACCGCCCCGGGCATGGCCGTCCCGGCCCGCGCCGAACCGGACTGGAACTTCGACCCGTCGCGCGTCGTGCCGTCCGTCGCCCTGCCCGAGCCGGCGGTGATCTCCCGGGCCCTGACCCTCTATCAGGAGGTGCTGCGTCGCCCGTCCCTCACCGCCCTGTGCCTGGATTTCTCCGGATCGATGCAGGGGCAGGGGGAAGAGCAGCTGAAGACCGCCATGCGGACCCTGCTCACCCCCGCCGAAGCCTCCAAGTCGCTGATCCAGTGGTCGCCGGCCGATCGCATCATCGTCATTCCCTTCGACTCCAGCCCGCGCGCGACCATCACCGGCGACGGCGGTCCCGCCTCCCAGGCCCGGCTGCTCGCCGCGATCGAGGCCGAAAGCTCGGGCGGCGGCACCGACATGTACGCCTGCGCCAACGCCGCCTTCGCCGCCATGCAGCCCTATCTCGACAAGGGCTATTTGCCGGCGGTGGTGCTGATGACCGACGGCCAGTCGGACAACGCGGAAGGCTTCGACGCCGCCTGGCGGCGGGGCGGCCGCGAGTTGCCGGTGTTCGGGGTGACCTTCGGCGAGGCCGACAAGGACCAGCTGGACGCGGTGGCGAAACTGACCCGGGCGCGGGTGTTCGACGGCGGCAAGAACCTGACGGAGGCCTTCCGGTCCGCCAGGGGCTATAACTGAGCCGGTTCGATGAAGGGCGCGGCGGTCTTGCGGGTGAATGGGCGGTTGGCCAAGCGGCCTCATCCTCTCCCGGAGTCGGGTTGATGGGGCGGGGGACGGCGACCCTGCTGGCGGCCGTGGCCGCGGCCCTGACCCTGCCGCTGCTGGCGCTGGGCCTGAACCTGCCGTGGTGGCTGGCCCTGGGGATCGCCGTGGCGGTGTTCGGCGGGGTCTGGCTGGTGCTGAAGCCGGGCGGCGGTCTGGGGGGCGGGCTCGTCGACGAGGCCGTCCTGGATGCGCGCAGCGCTACGGCCCAGGGCCTGCTGCAGGAAGCCGCCAACGCCATCGACCGCCTGCGCAAGGCCCGTCGCGAGATCACGGACGCCCCCATGCGCGCCGAGATCGCCCACCTTCTGGAGGTCGGCGACAAGGTGGTGCGCGAGGTGCGCGAGGATCCGAACCGCGCCATGGCCGTGCGCCGCCTGCTGGCCTTCTACCTGCCCAACGCCGCCAGCGTCGCCGACGGCTGGCGCACGCTGGAGGCCCGCGCCGTCCCTTCCGCCGAGCGCATGACCCAGACCCGCGAAGTGATGGGCGGGCTGTCCCAGGCCTTCGCCAAATACGCCGACGACGTCGCCGAACCTGAACTGCAGACGCTGGACCTGGACCTGAAGGTGTTGAAGGACGCCCTCAAGGCCGATCTGAGCAACACCTCGTGAAGGAGACCTGAGGCATGGCCATGAGCAGGCGGGCGATGGCGGGGCTGGGCGTCCTGGGGGGCAGCGCGGCGGTCACCGGCGGGGTCGTGCTGTTTCGCGACCGGCCGGAGGTCCGCGGGGCTCTGGGCGACGTCAACCTGGTCAAGGGCTATGCCGGCGGCGAAAAGATCGGCTTCATCCAGAACCCTCGCACCGTCGCCGCCCTCAAGCAGCACGGGCTGGCCCTGGCGGCCGAGCGCGCCGGTTCGGTGGAGCAGGTCCGCGACCCGACCCTGCTGGCGACCAAGCCCCAGTTCCTGTGGCCCAGCTCCAGCCCGCTGGTCGATCTGGCGCGCCGCCAGGTCAAGATCCTGAAGGACGAGGTGATCTTCAACTCGCCCATCGTCATCTATTCCTGGGTCCCGATCGCCGACGGCCTGGTCCGGGCCGGCCTGGCGACCCAGGAAGGCGCCCACTACTCTATAGACGCCAAGGGGCTGATCGACGCGGTGCTGGCGCGCCGGGCCTGGAGCGAGCTGGGCCAGCCCGACCTCTACGGCCGGGTGCGGCTGATCGCGTCGGATCCCAACAAGTCCAACTCCGGGTTCATGTTCGCGGGCCTGGCCGCCAACCTGCTGGCGGGCGACGTCGCCACCGCCGACACCCTGCCGGCGGTGCTGCCCAAGCTGGTCGACCTGTTCCGGGGCATGGGCTTCAAGTCCAGCTCGTCGGGCAAGGTGTTCGACGACTACGTGGCCGGCGGTCCGGGCGCCCAGCCGATGGTGGTCGGCTACGAGAACCAGCTGGTCGAATGGATACTGGCCGACAAGGAGCGCTGGAAGCGCATCGCCGGCGCCGCCGGGCCGGCCAAGCCGGTGGCCCTCTATCCCCGGCCGACGGTCTATTCCGCCCACCCGCTGATCGCCCTGGATCCGCAGGCCCTGTCGCTGATCGACGCCCTGATGTCGCGGCAACTGCAGGAGATCGGCTGGCGCGACCACGGCTTCCGCGGGCCGCTCGGCGCGATCGGGGCCGAGACCGATCCGATGATCGCCGGCCGCATGCCGGCCCAGATCGCCGCCGTCGCGCCGATGCCTGACATCGAGGTCATGCTCGAAATTCTCAAGGCCCTGGTCTGAACGCCAGCCTGTCGTGGCGGCGCGGCGCCAGGCTCACGGGTTCGGCCAAGGTCGTCAATCGCCCCGTCCACCCGGTTCACGGCCTGGTGTGGACGGCGACTCGCCCCTCTGACGCCAGGCGGCGCTCCCCGGGAAGCCGAGTGTTCGGGATGAGGGGTCTCGTGCGGCGTCGCTTTCGGTCGGCGAGGCGGGCCAGGCGCCGCATCGGCTTTCCGGACGAACTTCCCTTTTTGTCAGGGTATATATCCGCGCCAGCGCATCGGCGTGCGGCGGGGTCTGCGGTGCTTGAAATCCACAACCGCAATCTGCTGTGGCGTAGGACGATATTCCGGTGACAGCGAGCGCGCTCGCGCATCGACAATCCCAGGCCACAGGCCGGTTTCCAGGAGTGTACGATAATTTCCAAGGTTCGGCAAAGATGATATTGATGTTACAAACCTGTTGACGGTCGTTCACGACGCGGGCAGATATAGTCGGACAAAAGGTCGCCACGAGGAAAATACCTCGGGCTTGCTCACTAGGGGGAACGATGAAACGCCTTGCGTTTATGCTGTCTGTCGCGCCGATCGCGCTCTTGGCCATGCCCGCCGCGGCCCAGACGGCGCCGGCGATCCAGAAATTGTCTGACAAGCCGGCCCAGACCAGGCAGTTCGCCGCCGCCGAGCCCACCGCCGACGCCAGCCCGAAGACCGAGACCGCCGCCGTCGACGAAATCGTCGTGACCGGCCTGCGGGAAAGCCTGCGGTCGGCGCAGCAGATCAAGCGCAATTCCGACGCCATCCTCGACGCGGTCGTCGCCGAGGACATCGGCAAGCTTCCCGACAACACCGCCGCCGAGACCCTGGCGCGAATCACCGGCGTGCAGGTCGAGCGCTTCAGCGACGAGGCCAACCGCGTGCTCATCCGCGGCCTGCCGGACGTGGCCACCACCTATAACGGCCGCGAGATCTTCACGGCCGAGCTGCGCCGCGTGCAGCTGCAGGACTTCCCGGCCCAGGCGCTGGCGGGGATCGAGGTCTACAAGTCGGGCACCGCCGACATCGTCGAGCCCGGCCTGGCCGGCCTGATCAATGTCCGCTCCCGGCGGCCGTTCGACTTCAAGGACTGGTTCGTCGGCGGCGGCGTCCGCGGCACCTACAACGACCAGACCAAGAAGTACGACCCGAACGGCAACATCCTGGTTTCGGACCGCTGGGACACGCCGATCGGCGAGATCGGCGTCCTGGCCAACGCCACCTACGCCCAGTCGCAGTACCGCAACGCGGTGCGCTACAACAATCAGGACATCTCGACGGTCAGCTCGCTTTCAAGCGTCTCGCCGGCGTCGGCAGGCCACAGCTTCCGCTATCCCCACTCGGTCGGCCTCTACAACGACGGGGGCAAGCGCTTCCGGCCGTCTGGCAATATCGCCCTCCAATGGCGGCCGAACGACAAGCTCGAGGTCTACTTCGACGGCATCTACCAGGGCTATCGCGGCCGGCAGGCGACGGACAATCTGGACGTCAATCTGCGGGACTGGGATTCGACGGTCCGGCAGGATCCGACGCTGACCAATGTCACGTTCGTCGAGGGGACGACCGACCAGGCGGCGGGCTTCACCAAGACCGGGGGCACTGCGCCGCAGGCCTATCGCTCGACCGGCGCGGACCATACCGACACCTACCAGGGCGCGGTCGGGGCGATCTGGCGCGGTGACCGCCTGACCCTGTCCACCGACCTGGCCTACGAGGACAGCGAGTACGAGGCCCGCAACTGGAGCTTCGACAGCGCCTTCGCCTCGGCGCCGACCGTCGTGGTGAAATTCAACGAGAAGAACGGCGCGGCGTTCGACCTTCCCGGCTTCAACGCTTCCGATCCGGCCAACTATCTGTGGCGCGGCTATTACGAGCGACACTACATCGCCAAGGGCAGCGGGGTGCAGTGGCGGGGCGACGCCAAGTTCGACACGGGCGCGTCGTGGCTGCCGGAGATCAAGTTCGGGCTGCGCTATACCGATCGAGACGCCTCGCTCATTCAAGGGTCGCGCTACGCGTGGACGCTTCCGCTGAAGATCCCGCTCGCCAGCCTGCCCGTGGGCCAACTGCAACTCATCGAAGATCCGTTCCGCGGTGATGCGCAGGGCTTCACCCAGTACCTGATGCCGACGCGTGACGGCATTGCGGGGAACGCCGCGGCGCTGCGCCAGCGCTCGGTCGCGGCGCTGCAGCAGCAAGTCGCGCTCAACCCCAACGACCAGGGCTACAAGGACGCGCTGACGGCGTTTTCCGCCCCGGACGTGCCGTTGGATGTGGCGGGCGCTTTCCGCGCCACCGAGCAAAGCTATGCCGAGTACGCCCAGGCGAAGTACGCCTTCGATGTCGGCTCGGTCGCAGTCGACGGCGTGGTCGGGATCCGGGTTGTCCAGACGCTCGGCGAGTTCTCCGGCACCTCGCGCGTCAGGAACAACAACGTCACGACCCTGGTCCCGCGCACGATCAAACAGAACTACACCGACGTGCTGCCGAACATCAGCATGCGGATCCGGCCGATCGACAAGCTGCAGCTGCGCTTGGGCTACACTCAGACCCGCACGCGCGTCGATTTTGGCGCGCTGAACCCAGCCCTGAACGTCGACCAGATCATCCGGGACCCCTCGGTCCCCATCAATCCTACCGACCCCAACGCGCTGATAAACGCCACGGGTTCGGGCGGAAACCCTGACCTCCTCCCGCTCACCTCCAACAACTACGACGCCAGCGTCGAATATTATTTCTCAAGCACCGGCAGCATTACTTTTGCAGGCTTCTATCGCGACCTCTTCGGCTTCACGTCCAACTACACTCGCACCGTCCAAGACCCCGTCTATGGTCTTATCCGGATTAGCCGTCCGGAGAATGCCGGGGCGGGTAAAATCAAGGGCTTTGAGGTCAACGCCCAGACCTTCCTGGACTTCCTGCCAGACGCGTTCAAGGGCTTCGGCGTCCAGGGGAACGTCACCTATGTCGACGGCAAGAACCAGTTTCCCAAGGCGCTGGTCGCGGATCCGGCTTACGTCCGTATCACGGGCCTGTCCAAGTGGACCTACAACGCGGCCGTCTTCTATGAACGCAACGGCCTGACGGGGCGGCTCTCGTACAATCGCCGGTCGCCTTGGGTCAGCTATTATCGCGATGCGCCTGACGGCTCCCAGTATACAGGGGTCGGAGTCAAGGCGGTCTCCCGTCTGGACGCGTCGCTGAGTTACGACGTCTCCAAGCACCTGACCGTCAGCGCCGACGTCTCGAACCTGCTGGCCAAGCCGTTCGAGAACATCAACAACTACCAGCCCGATCGGACCTATCCGGTCGATGTCCGCTACGAAGGCCGCTACTACGGCCTGGGCCTGCGTTTCCGCTTCGGCGAATGATGCGGGACCGGCCAGCGGCGACGCCGCTGGCCGGTTACCGACCACTGACGAACGGCTCGGGAGGCAGGGATGTTGAACCTCGATCGACGCCTGCGGGCCGCGGCGCTGGCGCTCCTGCTCACGCTGGCCGGCGGCCAGGTCGCGGCGGCGGCGGACCTGCCGAACACCATCCTCTACGGCGTCGCCTATTACGACGAATACACCCCCACAGACCGCGTCGAGGAGGACGCGCGGATGATGCAGGCGGCGGGGATCACCGTCGTGCGGATCGCCGAATCCACCTGGGGCACGCTGGAGCCCCAGCCTGGCGTCTTCGACTTCAGCCATGTCGACCGCACCCTGGCGGCCATGCAGCGGCACGGGATCAAGGTGATCGTCGGCACGCCCACCTACGCCGTCCCCACCTGGCTGGCGCGCGAGCATCCCAACGTCCTGGTGGTGACGCCGCGCGGCCGGGCCGAGTACGGCCGCCGCCAGAACATGGACATCACCGATCCCGACTATCGCCGCGCCGCCGAGCGGGTGATCGTCGCCCTGGTCGACCACGTGAAGGACCATCCGGCGGTCATCGGCTACCAGGTCGACAACGAGACCAAGGCCTACGACACCAGCGGCCCCAACGTGCAGGCCGCCTTCGTCGCCGACATGAAGCGCCGCTGGCCCGACCTGGACGCCCTGAACAAGGCCTACGGTCTCGACTACTGGAGCAACCGCATCAACCGCTGGGAGGACTTCCCGTCGGTCAACGGCTCGATCAACGCCAGCCTGTCCAACGCCTTCGCGCGGTTCCAGCGCGGCCTGGTCACCGACTTCCTGGCCTGGCAGGCGGACCTGGTGCGGGCCCACGCCCGGCCCGGACAGTTCATCACCCAGAACTTCGACCTAGGCTGGCGCGGCCATTCGTTCGGCGTGCAGCCCGAGGTCAACCACTGGGAAGCGGCCCGGGCGCTCGACGTCGCCGGCATCGACATCTACCACCCCAGCCAGGACAGGCTGACCGGCGCCGAGATCGCGTTCGGCGGCGACCTGACCCGCTCGCTGCGCGACGGCCAGAACTATCTGGTGCTGGAGACCCAGGCCCAAGGTTTCCCCGAGTGGACGCCCTATCCTGGGCAGCTGCGGCTGCAGGCCTTCAGCCACCTGGCGTCCGGCGCCAACATGGTCGAGTACTGGCACTGGGCCAGCACGGCCAACGCCGTCGAGACCTACTGGCGCGGGGTGCTCTCGCAGGACTACCGGCCCAACGCCGTCTACGAGGAGGTCGCGACCATCGGCGCCGACCTCAAGCGGCTGGGGCCGAAGCTGGTCAATCTGAAGAAGCGCAACCGCGTGGCGCTCTATGTCAGCAACGCCGCGCTGACCGCCTTCGACTCATTCAAGATCAGTTCGGACGTCGGCTACAACGAGGTGCTGCGTCCCTATTACGACGCGCTTTACCGGATGAACGTCGAGGTCGACATCCTGTCGCCCACGTCCAAGGTCCCGCTGTCCGACTACCAGCTGATCGTCGTCCCGGCGCTCTACGCCGCCAGCGACGCCGAGATCGACCGGCTGAACGCCTACGCCAAGGCCGGCGGCCATCTGGTCTACACCTTCAAGAGCGGCTTCTCGGACGAGAACACCAAGGTGCGCTCCACGCCCCAGCCCGGCGGGATCGCCGAGGCGGCCGGCGTTCGCTACGAGCAGTTCACCCGGCCAGAGGGCGTATCGCTAGACGGCGATCCCTTCGCCGTCGGCGACAAGGACAACGCCGCCCGCTGGTGGATGGAGTTCCTGACGCCGACCACCGCCAGCGTCGTGGCGCGCTACAGGCATCCGTCCTGGCCCGCCTATGCGGCGATGACCCGCAACGCCTACGGCAAGGGCGAGGTCGCCTATGTCGGGTTCATGCCGACCGACGCGATGATCGAGAAGATCTTGGCGGGCGAGGCCCGGCGCGCCGGCGTCGAGCTCCCGCAAGCCCGGTTCCCAGTCATCGTCCGCGGCGGCCGGCTCTCGAACGGCCATGCGGTGCGCTACGTGCTCAACTACTCCGCCGCGCCGCAGCGGTTGGCGGGGGGCGCGGGGCAGGGGACGGAGCTTCTGTCGGGCCGCAAGGTCGAGGCCGGCCAGCCTCTCGACCTGCCGCCCTGGGGCGTGGCGGTCATCGAAGGGACCGGGCGCTGAATTCCGGAGCCGCTCCCCAACGAGTCCGTCATTCTCGCCCTTGTGGCGAGAATCCTTCTGTCCGCCGCAGGTGCGGGAGTGTGGCGCGCTAGCGCGCCAAGGCGCTTCACGGTCAGCTGAACCAGGGATTCCCGCCACAAGGGCGGGAATGACGGATCAAAGGAGGCGGGCCTGGGTGTCGGCCCAGCCGCCCGAGAGAGCTGAACCTGGATCCCCCTAGAACTCCACCTGCAGCCGCGCCTGGGCCACGGTGACGTCGGCGTCGAGCTCCGCGCCGGCGATGTTGCGGTTGTCGATCTTGGCCCGGGTTAGGTTCCCAGTCAGCCGGACATAGCTGTAGGGATACCAATTGGCCCCCAGCGTGACGCCGCGATAGATCCCGGCCGTGGCCAGGCCGGTCTGCAGCGAGGGGGCGACCAGGGTGTTGGCCGCCATGTCGCTGAGGTCGGCGTAGTCGTAGCGGGCCGCCAGCTCCACCGCGCCCAGGCCGCCCTTGTCGAGCGGGTGCAGCACCTTGACCCGGCCGAACGAGCCGTTGGGATTGTAGGGCCGGGTCTCGCCGGTCGGGAACCAGCTGACGGAGCCGTAGGCGGTGACGATGTCGAAGTTCGGACCGCCCAGGGTCGGGCTCAGGGTGGTGGCGATGCGGTCGACCTTGATCCGCGCGGCCTCGGCCTGCACCGACAGGGCCCGGTGCACCCAGGCGCCTTCCAGGGCCAGGGTCGTGTCGCCGTCGCCGACCGCGCCGGTGGTCAGCAAGGTCGCGCCCGAGGCGGTCTGCGGCCGGAAGGCGGTGTTGGCGGCCGCCGAATAGGTGAAGCCGGTCTCGCCGCCGCGGTCTCGCCGCCGCGCCCACGCCCCCAGGTGCAGGCGATCGTTCTCCGACAGCTTCGGCGACCAGGTGGCCCGCACCGTCGCGCCCGTCCGCTCGACCGCCTGGTTGGGGTCGAAGCCGCCGGTCACGTCGGCCTTGTTGATGCTGTCGCCCTGCAGGGCCGCCCATAGCGACCAGTTGGGTCCGGTCCGCACCGCCTCCAGCGCCAGGGTGTAGCTGGCGTCGATCAGGTCGCCATAGGCGCCACGCTCCATGAAGGTGATCGACTTGAACGAGGTCAGGCCCTCCAGCGAGGCGGCCTTCTGGTTGCCGGCCAGCAGCGAGGTCTGGCTGTCGAGCTTGTATTCGATGATGGCGTCGTCCCAGCCCCAGGCGCCGCCGCTGACCGCGCCGCCCTCCAGGCGATAGGCCCAGCGGCCGGTCTGGCCCTCGACGCCGAGGAACAGCTGGCGGGCCCGGAACTGCCGGGCGTGATAGTCGGCCAGGCCGTCGCGCTCGGTGGTGGAGTCCACCGCGTCCAGCGACATCCGTCCGCGCAGCTTGAAGGTCGCGCCGGACGGGTCGGTGAAGCGCGGCGAGTTCTCCCAGCGGATCGGCTCGGCGGCCGGCTTGGACGGCAGGGTCTGGATCGGCGCGGCGGCGGCGGGCGTCGGAGCCGGGGCGGCGGCCGGGGGCGCGGCCTGGCGCTCCAGCACGTCGAGCCGCGCCTGCAGCGCCTGGATCTGCGCCTTCAGCGCGGCCAGGTCGGGATCTTCAGCGTGGGCCGCGCCGGTCAGGCTGGCGGCGACGAGGGCGGTGGTGGCGAAAAGCATGCGCATGGCGGAGTCTCCCCTTCTTCGGCGCCGTGCGCCGGAAGACGGTGGTCAGGATCGGGATGGAAAAAGGAGGCCGCCGCGGCGGCCTCCGAGGTGGGGAGCGCCTATTCGGCCGCGATCGCCGCCGGGTCCGGCGAGGGCTCGACGTCGGACGGGAGCGGATGGCCGGCCAGGGCCGCCTCCAGCTGGTCCTTGTCCAGGGCGTTCTCCCAGCGGCTGACGACGATGGTGGCCACGGCGTTGCCGATGAAGTTGGTCAGGGCCCGGCACTCGGACATGAACCGGTCGACGCCCAGGATCAGGGCCATGCCGGCCACCGGCACCGACGGCACCACCGACAGGGTCGCCGCCAGGGTGATGAACCCGGCCCCGGTGACGCCGGCCGCGCCCTTGGAGCTGAGCATGGCCACGCCCAGCAGCAGCAGCTGGTCGCCCAGCGACAGGTGCACGCCGGTGGCCTGGGCGATGAACAGCGCCGCCAGGGTCATGTAGATGTTGGTGCCGTCCAGATTGAACGAATAGCCGGTCGGCACGACCAGGCCGACGACCGGCTTGGCGCAGCCCGCGCGCTCCAGCTTGTCGATCAGGCTGGGCAGGGCCGATTCCGACGAGCTAGTGCCCAGCACCAGCAGCAGCTCGCTCTTCAGGTAGCGGATCAGGCGCAGGATCGAGAAGCCGTTGAACCGCGCCACCGCGCCCAGGATCACCAGCACGAACACCAGCGAGGTGGCGTAGAAGGTGCCGATCAGGGCGGCCAGGTTGATCACCGAGCCGATGCCGTACTTGCCGATCGTGAAGGCGAAGGCCCCGAAGGCGCCGATCGGGGCGGCCTTCATCAGAATGCCGACCAGGCGGAAGAAGGCGTGGGCGATCGACTCCAGCAGGTCGACGACCGGCTGGCCCTTGTCGCCGACCAGGGCCAGGGCGACGCCGAACAGGATCGAGAAGAACAGCACCTGCAGGATGTCGCCGTCGGCGAACGCGCCGGTGACCGTGGCGGGGATGATGTTGCTGAGGAAGCCGACGACCGTCGTCTCGTGGGCCTTGGCCGCGTAGTCGGCGACCTTGTCGCTGTGCAGACTGGCCGGGTCGATGTTCATGCCGGCCCCGGGGTGGACGACATTGGCCACCACCATGCCCAGGATCAGGGCCAGGGTCGAGAAGGTGAAGAAGTAGACGAAGGCCTTCAGCACCACGCGGCCGAACTTGCCCAGGTCGCGCATGCCGGCGATGCCGGTGACCACGGTCAGGAAGATCACCGGGGCGATGACCATCTTCACCAGCTTGATGAAGGCGTCGCCCAGCGGTTTGAGGGACTCGCCGAAGTGCGGATAGAAGTGGCCGATCAGGGCGCCGGCGGTGATCGCGATCAGCACCTGGACATAGAGGTGGGCGTACCAGCGGCCGGGGCGCGACGGCGCGGCGGCGGGGGTCTGCGGAATCATCGGCGGGCTCCTGGGCTCGTTTCCTCGCGCGTCTCTGAAGGCTTGGCGCTTGGGCCTAGAGTGCGGGAATTTCACCGTCGTGTTCGGAGATTTCTTTCGTGCGGAATAAGTGCATGATTTAACAGCATATAATTTGAGCGCGGTCTTGCCTTGGCAGCCTAAATTGTATCGCATTCCGCCCATGAGAATCCGCGTTTGTGTGGTATATGACACGATCTCCGGAGGTGGCCTTGGGATCCTCTTCGACATCGGACGCGCCGATTTCGCGCCGGCGGCTGCTGGGCCTGGCCCTGGCGGCGGCCGCCGTCGGCCTGGGCCTGGCGTGGGCGGTCGGGGCGCTGGTGCAGGACCGCGCCATGGCCAGCCTGCGGTCGCGGGCCGCGGCTTCGGCGGCGCTGCACGCGGCGGTGTTGCGCAGCGAGCTGGACAAGCAGCGGGCCCTGCCGCTGGTCCTGGCCGACGACGCCGATCTCGAGGCGGCCCTGTCGACGCGCGCCCCCGCCCGGCTGGCCGCCCTGTCGCGCAAGCTGGAGATCCTGGGCGTCCAGGCCCGCGCCGCCGCGGTCTATGTCATCGCGACCGACGGCACGACCGTCGCGGCCAGCAACTGGAGTCGGCCGACCAGCTTCGTCGGTTCGAACTACGGCTTTCGGCCCTACTTCACCCAGGCCCTGCGCCAGGGCTACGCCGAGCAGTTCGCGCTGGGCACGGTCAGCCGCAAGCCGGGCCTCTATCTGGCGCGGCGGGTGGACGGCGCCGCCGGGCCGCTGGGCGTGGTGGTGGTCAAGCTGGAGTTCGACGGCGTCGAGGCGGCCTGGCGGGCCATCGGCGAGCCGGCCTTCGTCGTCGACCCGCGCGGCCTGGTGCTGATCACCAGCCAGCCGGAATGGCGCTTCCAGGCGCGCCGCCCCCTATCCGACAAGGCGCGCGCGGCGCTGCGGGCCCAGGGCCAGTTCGGCGACGCGGCGTTCGCGCCCTTGCCGCTGCGGTCGCGGGGCGGCGACGGTGTGCAGCGCACCGACGTTCCCCGGGCCGAACGCCAGATCGAGACGCGGCTGGCCGACGTCGCGCCCGGCTGGACGCTGCACCTGCTGACCGCCGCCACCCCCGCCGACCAAGCGGCGGCGGCGGCGCGCTGGATCACCGCCCTGGTCTGGGCCCTGCTGTGCACGGCGCTGTTCTGGCTGGGGATCCGCCGCCGCCGCATCCGCCTGGCCGCCCTGCGCGAACGCGAGGCCCGCGTCGAGCTGGAACGACGGGTCGAGGTCCGCACCCAGGAGCTGACCGAGGTCAACCGCGCCCTGTCGCGCGAGGTCGACGAGCGGCAGCGGACCGAAACCCGGCTGCGGGCGCTGCAGGCCGACCTGGTCCAGGCCAACAAGCTGGCCGCCCTGGGCCAGATCGCCGCCGGCGTGGCGCACGAGATCAACCAGCCGGTCGCCGCCATCCGGGCCAACGCCGACAACGGGCTGGTGCTGCTCGACCGCGGCCGTCCGGAGACGGCGCGGGAGAACCTGGTGGCCATCGCCGCCATGACCGAGCGGATCGGCCGCATCACCGACGAACTGCGGGCCTTTTCGCGCAAGGCCGATGGCCGGGTCGAGCCGACCCTGGTGTCCGAAGTCATCGAGGGCTCGGTCCTGCTGACCGCCAGCCGGTCGCGCCGCCACGACGCGCGGCTGGTCCGCGAGGGCGAGGCGTCGGGATTGAGGGTGCTGGGCGAACGGATCCGACTGGAACAGGTGCTGGTCAACCTGCTGCAGAACGCCTTCGAGGCGGTGGAGCCTCGCGCCGAGGGCCTGGTGACGCTGGGCGTGCGCGACGCGGGCGACACGGTGGAGATCGCCGTCGGCGACAATGGGCCGGGCCTGGCTCCCGAGGTCGAGCGCGGCCTGTTCACGCCGTTCCTGACCACCAAGCCCCAGGGGCTGGGCCTGGGTCTGGTCATCGCCCGCGACATCGCGGCCGGCTTCGGCGGCCAGCTGACCGTCGTCTCGACCCCCGGCCAGGGCGCGACCTTCACCCTGACCCTGCGCAAGGCCGACCGATGACCGCGCCGGCCGGCAAGGTCGTGTTCGTCGACGACGACGACGCTCTGCGGGTCGCCGCCGTCCAGGGGCTGGAGCTGGCCGGCTTCGACGTCGCGGCCTTCGACAACGGTCCCGCGGCCCTCAAGGCGCTGTCGCGGGACTTCGCGGGGGCGGTGGTCTCCGACGTTCGCATGCCCGGCATGGACGGCCTGGCGCTGTTCGCGCGCATCCAGGCGATCGACCCGGACATTCCGGTGCTGTTGATCACCGGCCACGGCGACGTGGCCATGGCCGTGGCCGCTCTGAAGGACGGGGTCTACGATTTCGTCTCCAAGCCGTTCCCGAACGAGCGGCTGGCGGTGGCCCTGGCGCGCGCCCTGGAGAAGCGCAACCTGGTGCTCGACAACCGGCGGCTGGAGGCGTCGGCCGCCCAGGCGACGGCGGGCTCGCCCCTGCTGGGCGAGGCCCCGGTCATGCAGCGGCTTCGGGCGACGATCGCCCAGCTGGCCGAGGCCGAGGTCGACGTGCTGATCCAGGGCGAGACGGGGGTCGGCAAGGACCTCGTCGCCCAGGCCCTGCATCGCGGCGGTCCGCGTCGCGCCCGCCCGATGGCGACGGTCAACTGCGCCGCCCTGCCCGAGGCGGTGTTCGAGGCCGAACTGTTCGGGGTGGCGGGCGGCGCGGCGGGCGGGCGGCCTCGCATCGGCCGCCTGGAGCACGCCGATCGCGGCGTGCTGTTCCTCGACGAGATCGAGGGCCTGACCCCGGCCATGCAGGCCAAGCTGCTGAGGGTGGTCGAGGAACGTGAGATCTGGCCGATCGGCGCGGCCGAGCCCCGGCACCTGGACTTGCGGATCATCGCCGCCGGCAAGATCGACCTGGCCGGACCGGTCCGCGACGGCGCCTTCCGTGCGGATCTTTATTACCGGCTGAACGTCGTCACCCTGGTGGTGCCCCCGCTGCGCGAGCGGCGCGAGGACGTGCCGATGCTGTTCGGCCATTTCCTGGCCGAGGCCGCGGCGCGGTTCCGCCGGCCCGTTCCGCGCCTCACCGCCGCGGTCCGTGACCATCTGCTGGGCCACGACTGGCCCGGCAATGTGCGGGAGCTGGCCCACTACGCCGAGCGCGTGGCCCTGGGCCTGCCGTCCGCCATCACCTCCGAGCCCGCGGCCGACGGCCAGGCCGAAGGCTTGGCCGAACGGGTGGAACGCTACGAGGCGATGGCGATTCGCGAGACGCTGGCCGCCTGCGACGGCGACGCGCGCACGGCCATGACCCTGCTGCGCACGCCGCGCAAAACCTTCTACGACAAGCTGCGTCGCCACGGCATCGAGATCGACGCCTATCGCCCCTCCAGGCGCGGTGCCCGTCCCTGATCCCTTTTCGAAGGGCCCAGAGAGAGGGCAGTGGATAGGGCGATCCGTCGCAGGCTCGACCGCGGTTTTGGGCGTGTTGTTAAGCCTGGCTGCATCAAGTCGTGATCTTGTCCCTCGAGAGACCAAATGGGGGTGATCGCCGATGGCGATAGTCAGGATCGCGGACAAGACCGCCGGACGCGGACGACCGGCCTGCAAGAGCGTGGGTTTGGCCTTGGCGGCCGCGCTGGTCTTGGGTGCGCTGACGGTCGGCGCGGCGCACGCCGAAACCCGGGCCGAACGCCTCGACGCCCTGGGCGCGCAGATTCGCGCCCATCACGGCAAGCTGACGCCAACGCTGATCGAGTCGATGGGCCGCTCGGCGCTGGAGGCCAAGGGCGACGCGCGCTTCTACGGCGCTTGGCGGGTGCTGAACTACTACAGGAACAACGGCCAGGACGCCGATTTCGACCGCTGGGCCGGCCAGCTCCGCAAGGTCGCGACCCGCGATGGCGACCCGCGATTGGCCGGCATGGCCGAGGCGATGAGGCTGTCCGGGCCCGTGCTGTCGGGGCGCGCGGACAGCCTGGACGACGCGGTCTGGAGCCGGTTCGACGCCGCGGGTCCCGATGTCCGCCGCGTAGCGCAGCTGGAGCGGCTGCGCGTGGCGGTGGGCCTGAACCAGTGGGCCAGGGCCTCGGCGGTGGGCGCGGCGTTGATCCGCGACGTCGACGGCCAAAACCGCCTGACCTGGCCGCTGGCGGCCGAGGCCCACACCCTGCTGGCGACGACATTGGGCGATCTGGGCGACCATCTCAGCGCCCTGGACCACCTGACCGCGGCGGCCGACCTGGACCGCCGGATCGGCTCGGCGACCCAGGACGCCGAGCGTGTCTACGACCTGGCCGACATGGCCAGCGCGGCCGGCGAATACGCGGCCGCCGAACGGCTGGCGGCCCTGCATGGCGAGGTCATCAAGACGTCCGGCGGGCCCCGGGCGACGTTCTTCAACCGCTATCTCTGCGCCTCGATCGCCTACGACCAGGCGCAATGGGCGCGGACGCTGCGCTGCCTGGACACCGTTGCGCCGCTCCTCGACAAACCCCAGGACGGGTGGGCCGTGGGCGCCCTGCGCATGCGGCTGGAGGTCAAGGCGCGCCTCGGCGACGCCAAGGGCGCCCGCCAGGATTTCGCGCGCCTGCGCGCCGCGCCCGATGGGCTGGGCGCAGAGGATCCGCTGTCCGACCTGTTCAGCGACGCCTACACCCTGCGGGCCGAGAAGAAGGGGCTGGAGGCCTTCGACGTCTATGATCGCTGGCGCCGCAAGGCGATGCGGGCGATGAAAGAGGACCACCAGCACAAGATCGCCGCCATCTCCTCGGCCCTGCAGGCCGAGCTGGGCTCCAAACGCGAGCAGCTCCAGCATGTGGAGAAGGAAGCGGCGCTCCAGCGCGGGCTGAACACGGCCTGGACCATGGTCGCCGGCCTGATGACGCTGCTGGCCGCAGGCGGCGCGGCCTGGATGGTCCACCAGCGGCGGGTCTCGCGGGAGCTGCGCGACGCGCGGGCCCGCGCCGAGGCGGCCAGCGAGGCCAAGTCGACCTTCCTGGCCACCATGAGCCACGAGCTGCGCACGCCCCTGAACGGCATGCTGGGCCTGGCCCAAACGCTGAAGCTGGAACCGCTGGAGCCAGGCGAGCGCGAGCAGGTGGAGCTGCTGGAGGATTCGGGCCGCAACCTCCTGACCCTGCTCAACGACGTGCTGGACCTGTCCAAGATCGAGGCCGGCAAGCTGGACATCGCGCCGATCCCCGGCGACCTGGTCCAGACCTGCGCGCGGCTGGTCCGGGTGCAGGGCGCCCTGGCCGCGGACAAGGGCCTGGCGATCACCTTCGCCGCGGCCGACGACACGCCCGCCAGCCTGTCGTTCGACCCGGTGCGGGTGCGCCAGTGCGTCTCCAACCTGTTGTCCAACGCCGTCAAGTTCACCGCCCATGGCGAGGTCGCGATGACCCTGCGCTGCGAGCCGCTGGCGGATGGCGAGGTCCTGGCGACCATCCGCGTCTCCGACACCGGGGTGGGCATGTCGCCCGAAACCTTGGCCAAGCTGTTCGGAGCCTATGTGCAGGCCGACGCGTCGACCGCGCGCCGGTTCGGCGGCACGGGCCTGGGGCTCAACATCACCCGTCGCCTGGCGGTGATGATGGGCGGCGACGTGACGGTCGAGAGCCAGGAAGGCGTCGGTTCGACCTTCACCCTGTCGTTCCGTTGCGGGGCGCTGGCCGAGGCCACGCCGCGGACCGAGGCCGAGGCGGCCGCCGCGCCGTTCGATCTCCGGGAGCGCAGGGTCCTGTTGGTCGACGACCATCCGGTGAACCGCAAGGTGGTCGGCGTGATGCTGGCCCCGTTCGGCTGCGTGGTCGTCGAGGCCGAGCACGGCCAGGCCGCGCTGGACCGGCTGGAGGCCGAGCCTTTCGACGTGGTGCTGATGGACGTCAACATGCCGGTGATGGACGGCCTGGAGGCGACGCGCCGCATCCGCGCCCGCCCGGACTGGGCCGGACTGCCGATCATCGCCCTGACCGCCGACGTGATGGACGACCAGATCCAGGCCTGCCGCGAAGCCGGCATGGACGACTTCGTGGTTAAGCCGGTGGACATGGCCGCGCTGGTCGCGACGGTGACGCGCGCCGGCCGGACCCCGCGCCAGACCGATCACGAGACGGGACCGTCCCCGGAACGGCGCATGACGAGTCTCGCGGCAAGCCGGTGACCGCGTTCCAGGAACCCGCCTACTTGCCGGTGTAGGGCAACGAGGAGTGGTGCACGATGATGCGCACCACGCCGGCCTCGTCCTTCTTGAACACCCAGGTCTTGTCGACCGTGGTGATCTTGCCGGCCCGGTCGCGCATCATGACCCTGCCCATGGTGTTGGCGACGTCGCCGTTGATCTGGACGCCCACGTCCTTGACCTCCACCGCGCGCCAGTGCTTGAGCGCGAAGCCCGTGTCGTTGGGATATTGCGGGTCGTGGCCGACGAAATAGGCCAGGGCGCCCGCCTTGGTGAGGCGGAAGGTCTGGGGTTCGCGGGTCAGGGTCGGCTTGAACAGCACCGGTCCCAGATTGTAGCCGTAGGCCGCGTCGAGCACCGCGTTGGCGGTCGCCCTGGCCTTTTTGATGCCGCCGGTCTCGTAGTCGCGCGAGATGGCCACCAGGGCGTCGCCCCAGGCCTTCTCGGCGGCGCGGACTTCCGGTTCGGTGATCCCGGCGCCCGGCGGATCAGCGGCGAGGGCCGGCGCTCCCATGGCGACAGTCAGAATGAAGACCGAGGCGGTCAGGGCGCGGCGTGTGGAAGAGATCATCGGGTCTTGCCTCCGTTGCGGGGCGGCGGCCGGGCCTGGGGCCGCTCGCGGTGGGTGGACGCGGACGCTGACTGTCACTTCGTGTCTCGCGAGGACCCCAGGACCTGGCCTGGTCGCGACGGCTTTCCCGACGCGCCGCGACAGCCTGGGTCACGCGACAAGGCTCGTCGCGCTCGCAGCTTCACAGTACAGGGTACTGCCTTTGAGTGATTATTTGTATAAATTCAACCCAGAAATGTGTCCGGGTTCGCGCCGGCGGCGAGATCGCCCGGACGTTCAGCGCGGCGCCGGATAGAGGTCGAACAGGGCGCGGGTCACGCCGTTGGTCCAGCCGAAGCCGTCCTGCAGGGGATACTCGCCGCCGCCGCCCGCTTTGGCCTCCTCGACGTCGTACTTCTCCAGCATCTTGCCGCTGGCCTGGTATTCGCGGGCCACGGTGGCCAGCCAGCGCTGGCCGATGTCCCGGGCCAGGGCTTCATCGCCATAGCGGCGCAGGCCCGACACCGCCACCCATTGCAGCGGGGCCCAGCCGTTGGGGGTGTCCCACTGCTGGCCGGTCGAGACGGTGGTGGTGCGCAGGCCGCCGGGCGCCAGAAGCAGGGCGCGGGTGCTGGCCGCCACGGCCTTGGCCTGGTCCGGGCTCGCCGCCCCGACGAACAGCGGATAGAGGGTCGCGGCGCTGGGATGGTCCAGCCGCGTCCGCGCACGCCATTGGTAGTCCAGATAGAGGCCGCGCGGAGCGTCCCACAGCCAGGCGTCCATCGCCGCCTGGCGGGCCTTGGCGCGGCCGCTGAACTCGGCGACGCAGGGGGCGTCGGCCAGGTCGGCGCAGCCCTGGGCGATCGCCGTCTCCAGGCCGTACATCAGGGCGTTCAGGTCGACCGGGACGATCGACGTGGTCTGGATGGTCTTCAGGCTCTTGCCGTCGGCCATCCAGCGCGAGCTGAAGTCCCAACCACTTTCGGCGCCCGAGCGCAGGTCGCGGAAGACCTCGCCGGCAGGGCGGTTAGTGACCTCGCGGGCGGTCAGCACGTCTTCGCGGTAGGACTCGTCGCGCGGGGTGGCGCGGTCGTCGGCGTAGCGGTTGAGGATCGCGCCGTCGGGCAGGGCGACCACGCGGCGGTGCGCCTGGCCGGGCGCCACGGTCTTCTCGCCGTCCATCCAGAAGGCGTGTTCGCGGCGCATCAGGTCGACCCGAGCCTTGAACCGCGCCTTGTCGGTCTTGTCGGCCCCCTCTTTCTGGGCGAGGCCGACCATGGCGAAGTAGAACGGCGGCTGCGAGCGGCTGAGATAGTAGGTGCGCGTGCCGTTGGGGATGTGGCCGTAACGGTCGATCAGCCCGCCGAAGTCGTCGACCATGTTTTCGACCGCGTCCCGGCGGCCGTCGGCGGCCAGGCCCAGCATCGTGAAATAGCTGTCCCAGTAGTACATCTCGCGGAAACGCCCGCCGGGCACCACGAACGGCTTGTCCAGCGGCAGGGCGCTGTCGCCGTCCACGGCCTTGACGGGCGGGCGGGTGAGCACCGGCCACAGGGCGGCGACGTGGGCCTTCAGCGTGGTGCGGTCTTGGGACGGCGGGGGCGGGGGCGCGCTGTCCGGCACGACGAAGTTGGCGCGCACGAAGCGCTTCAGCTCGGCGTCGGTGAAGGCGGCGTGGGCGCGGTAGGCGGCCAGGATTTGGGCCGGCGGACGCTTGGGCGTGGCGTCGACGAAGGTCTTGCCGTCCGGGAACAGCCTGCGCATCTGCACCTGGTGGAACAGCGCGCCATAGGTGTCGGCGGGGGAGGGGACCTGGCTGGCCTGGGGCGTCTGGGCCAGGGCCGGGGAGGCAAGGCCTAGCCAGATTGCGGAGGCGAGCAGGGTGTTGCGACGTTTCACGACGGTTCCTCCACATATCCGCTCATCCCGGCGAAAGCCGGGATCCAGATGGAATGGCTCAAAGGCTGTTTCCAGGATCGCCGAGCTCTTCCAATCAGCTACCCAGCTTTGGGATCTGGGTCCCGGCGTTCGCCGGGATGAGCGGTTCTAAAATCACCCGAGTTTCAAACGGCAAAAGCGCGGATCGGGTCCGTAGGGGACCCGATCCGCTTGCAGGGAGGGTTGCTGGGGACAACCCGTCCGCCGGGCCGAAGCGGCCCCGGCGGATTCGGACCGGACTGGGGGCCGGTCAGAAGTTGTAGCCGACGCTGACCTTGAACGACCGGCCCAGGATTGGGCGGGCGTTGGCGCCGCTGGTCGATCGCGGGTCGCCCTCGGTCAGGCCGTGGCTGTCGGTGAGATTGTCGGCCGAGACCTGCACCGTGAAGTCGTTGACGTCGAAGATCGCGCCCAGGTCGACCTTGGTGTAGCCCTTCAGCACCTGGGTGTTGGCGTTGTCGGCGAAGCGGTCGTCCACCGCGCTGACCGTGCCGTAGAAGGTGGACTCCACAGAACCCAGGGTCACGTCGTAGCTGGGGGTGAAGCGGATCATCCAGTCGGGCTGGCGCTGGGCGCTGTTGCCCTTGTTGCCCGGGATCGACGACTTGACGATCTCGGTCTTCTGCCAGGTGCCGTTCAGGGCCAGCGACAGGCCGAAGTCCGAGCGCCAGCGGCCGTCCAGCTCGACGCCGTGGGCCTTGTTGCTGTTGCTTTCCTGGATCCCGCCGACGTCGGCGAACTTGGCGCCCTCGAACTTGTTGGCGAAGCCGGTGGCGTAGAGCTCGAACGGTCCGCTGCGCAGCTTGTAGCCCAGTTCGTACTGGTCGACCGACAGGGTGTCGGTCAGGCCTTCGCGGAAGTTGTCGAAGCTGGGGAACTTGTAGCCGCGCGAATAGCGGCCGAACACGCCCGAAACGGCGTTGAGGTCGTAGTTGACCCCGACCGTGTAGCTGGTCTTGCTGTTGCTGTAGTCGGTGGTGCGCAGGGCCAGGCCGTCGGGGAAGCCGGGGCCGTCGTCGACCACGTAGTCGGTCTGGAACCGCTCGCGGCGCACGCCCAGGTCGATGCGCAGCGGCTCGATCACCTGCCAGGAGTCGGCCAGGTACAGGGCGTCCACCCGCCCGTCGCCGGCCGAGGTCAGGCCGAACTTGAAGCAGCTGGACGTGCTGCCGGCCGCGGCCAGGTTGGCGCAGGTGACCGGAGCGGCCAGGTAGTCGCCATTGGCCTTGACCTGCATCGGCTCGACATTGCCCAGCGTCCAGAAGTCGTCGGACTTGAAGCTGGAAGCGTAGTAGCCGGCCGACAACTGGTGGGTCCCGAGGGTCTTGGCGATCGACAGGTCGTTGGTCACGGCCTTGATCTTCTTCTCGACGATCCAGGCGCCCCAGTTCTGGACGTAGTCGTTGGCGCCCAGGGTCGTTCCGCCACGCGTCTTGATGGCGCCGGGGACCACGGTGTTCAGGGCGGCCACCGTGATCGCCGCCCCGTCCGGCACCAGGCCGTAGGTGTCGGCGTCGCCGTCGGTCAGGCTGAAGCGGTCGCGCACCGTCCAGCCGTCGCCGAACTCGTGGTCGAAGCTGCCGCCGGCCACATAGCCCTTGAAGCCCCGGCCGTCGGCCAGATCGAAATTGCGGGTCGCGCCGGCGCCGTTGACCTGCAGGGTGTGGAAGCGGCTGGCGTTGCCCAGCTGGGTGTACTCGCCCTTGTCGACGCCGGGCACGTTGATCGCGAACGGCAGGTACCAGGCGCCGTGGTCGTCGGTGTAGCGGGCGTAGAGGTTGATCTTGCCGCGCTCCATCCGCTTGGTGATGTTGACCGTGAACTGCTGGCCGACCTCGCTGTCGAACTGGGTGTCGCGCACGCCCGGCGAGGTCGTCGCGTAGCCGCCGACCATGAAGTAGAGGTCGTCGCCCAGCTTGCCGCTGAGCAGGCCGTCGACGCGGCGCAGGTCGTAGTCGGAGGTCGACAGCTTGACCAGGCCATGGGTTTCCTCGCCGCCTTCCTTGAGCTGGAAGTTGGTGGTCAGGCCCGGCTGGCCGTTGGAGAAGATCGGGTTGGGACCGCCGCGCAGGGCCTCCATCCGCGAAATGGTCTCGTCGACCCGGAAGATCGAGCTGTTCTCGAGGAACGACAGCGTCGAGGGCGGATAGATCGGCGAGCCCTGCAGCTGGATGGTCAGGAACTCGGCGTCGCCGGTGGCGGGGAAGCCGCGCACGAAGACGTTGGCGCCGGCCACCCCGCCCGAGGTCTCGACCCAGACGCCGGGCACCAGGGTCAGCAGCTCGGCGGTGCTCTTGGGCGAGGCCTTGGTGATGTCGTCGGCGTTGACGGTGGTGACCGCGAAGCTGGCGGCCAGCTTGTCGATGCCCTTGCCGCCGGGGGTGCCGACCACGATCAGCTCGTCGACCTGGGCGGGGGTTTCGGGTTCGGGCTCGACCGCCGTGGCGGGCTGGGCCTGGGTCTGGGCGCTGGTGGCCACCAGCAGGGTCTTGGCGCGGATGGCGTAGACGCCGCTGGCGGTGGGCTGGGCGCTGAGGCCGGCGCCGCTGAGCAGGCGCTTGAGCGCGGCCTCGGCGGTGTAGGAGCCCTGCAGGGCCGGGGCGCGCTTGCCGCGCACGCTGGCCTCGTCGAAGGCCACCTGCTGGCCGGACGCCTGGCCGAAGGCGCGCAGGGCGCCGCTCAGGTCCTGGGCGGGAATGTCGAAGCTGTAGGCGGCTCCCCGAGTCTGTTGGGAGAGCTGCTGGGCCTGGACCGCCGCGGGAGCGGCCAGCAGCATCAGGGCCGCGGCGGCGGTGGAGCTCCAGGCCAGGCGGCGGTCGAACGGTCTGCGCATATTTCTTCCCTCCCTGATGCGCCGACGTTGATTGCGGCGCTTTGGAAGGTGAGACGCCTCAGCTCGTCGAAGACACACCGGCCGGCGTGGAATTTTTTTGGCCGTGGTCGATTTTCAGCACGGTCACGCCGTTGGCCGCAACCGCGTGGACCGGCAGGACGGCCGTCACCCCGTCGATGAAGGCGCCGGTGTCGCCCGAGGTGAACACCCCGCTGATCCGCAGCTTGGCCACGCCCGGGTCGCCGATCCGCAGCTTGTCGCGGGCGTAGCGGTTCACCCGCTCGACGGCCAGGTCCATGGGTTCGTCCTGGAACACCAGCTGGCCGTTCTCCCAGGCCTTGGCGCGGACCGGGTCCAGTTGGCTGACGACCGTGGCGTTGGTCCGGGTCGAGGTCACCAGTTCGTGGTCGGGGGTCAGCAGGCGGTCGGCGGGCGCGCCGTCGATCTGGACGGGCGCGGCCTTGTCGGCGCGGCCGGTCTTGTCGTCCAGCACCGCCACGTGGCCCTCGTACAGCACCACGCGCATCTGGCCGGTCAGGCGCTCGACGCTGAACACCGTGCCGGTGGCCACCACCAGCTTGTCGCCGGCCGCCACCGAGAACGGCCGCAGCGGATCCTTGGCGACCGAGAACTTGGCCCGGCCGCTGTCCAGCCACAGCCGGCGGCGGCCGTCCGAATATTTCACCTTTAGCACCGTGGCGCTGTCGAGCGAGGCGCGCGAGCCGTCGGCCAGCTCGACGATCCGCCGCTCGCCCTCGGTGGTGCGGTAGACGTTGGGCAGGCTGGCCCGCCAGGCGGCTCCGGCCCCGACGGCCACGACCAGGCCCGCGGCCAGGCCGGCCCACAGCGCCCGGCGACGGCCGGGCCGGGCCCAGCGCCCGTGCTGGGCGCGGCGCAGGTCCTCGAGCGCCTCGCGGCGCAGCGTGATCAGGCCGGGGCTGGCGGCCTGTTCCTCGACGGCGCGCCAGGCGGCGACGGCGTCGTCCAGCAGGCCGCGATGGGCCGCGTCGGCCTCGAACCAGGCCTGGAGATCGGCTTGCTGCGCCGGGTCCAGGGCGCCGTCGGCCAGGCGCACGCACCACAGGGCGGCCTGCTCGCGGGCGGCCTCCAGCCGATCGTCGGGAGAGATCGCGGTCATTCGCCGGCCCTCACGCGTCGGGTCAGATGGGTCATGGCCTTGAGGATGTGCTTTTGCACCGCGCTGACGGAGACGCCGTACAGGGCGGCGAGTTCGGATTGCTTCATGCCTTCCAGACGGAACAGAAGAAAGATGGCCCGGGTGCGCTCGGGCAGCTCGCGCAGGGCGTCGGACACCTCGCCCAGGCTCTCGCGGCCCAGCAGCACGCGGGCGGGGTCCAGCGGCTCAAGGTCCAGGGCGCCGGTGTCGAGGCTGGCGCGGTAGTTGGCCCGCACCTTCTCGCGCCGACCCCGGTCGCGCAGCAGGTTGGCGGCCATCTGGAAGATGTAGGCGTCGGCGTTGTCGATCGAGCTGGCTTCCGCCGTGGCCAGCTTGGCGAACAGCTCCTGGGTCATGTCCTCGGCGTCGCCGTGGCTGGCGGCGCGGCGCATGAAGAACGCCATCAGCGCGGGCCGATAGCGCCGGTCGAGTCTGCTCAGGTCTGGCTCGGTCGCTGGCCGCACGGTCCTGTCCAAGAGGGTCTGGCCTGTCCAAGAAGGTCTGGCGATTTTCCCAGGATGTATGACGCGCGTCGCGGAAAAACCCGCAGCGCGGCGCTTGAAGTTTTCGCGCGGCGTCGGGACGCGTGCGATCGGCCTTGCGGCGACGGCGAAGGACGGCATAGATGGTACCGTTATCATTCGCCAAGGAATGAAACGGGAGGACGCATGGGCATCGAGGGCCGCAGGAACGCGCGGGCGAGGCTTCGGGCGCGCTGGATCGCGCCGCTGGCCGTCGCCGCGACGATGGCGGGCGCCGCCCAGGCCGCCCAGGCCGCCCAGGCCGCCAAGTCGGTGAAGATGGCCCTGACCTTCGACGACCTGCCCACCCACAGCGCCCTGCCGCCCGGCGTCAGCCGCATCGACGTGGCGGGCCGGCTGCTGGCCGCCTTCCACGACGCGGGGACGGGGCCGGTCTACGGCTTCGTCAACGGCGTGGGCGAGGAGCGCGAGCCGGATTCGGTGGGCGTGCTGTCGCTGTGGCGCGCCGCCGGCCATCCGCTGGCCAACCACGCCTGGTCGCACATGGACCTCAATACCCACAGCCTGGCCGACTGGGAGGCCGACCTAGTCCGCAACGAGCCGCTGCTGCAAAGGCACATGGCCGGCCAGGACTGGCGCTGGCTGCGCTATCCGTTTCTCAGCGAGGGCGGGACCCCGGAGAAGCACGTCGCCGCCCGCAAGATGCTCAAGGCCCGCGGCTACCGCATCGCCAGCGTGACCATGAGCTTTGGCGACTACGCCTGGAACGAACCCTACGCCCGCTGCATGGCCAAGGGCGACGCGGCGGCGGTGGCGACGCTGGAGGTCAGCTACCTGAAGGCCGCCAAGGACAGCCTGGACTATTCGCGAAGCCTGTCGGCCACGCTGTACGGCCGCGACATCCCCTATGTGCTGCTGATGCACGCCGGGGCCTTCGACGCCCGGATGGCGCCCCGCCTGCTGCAACTGTACCGCGACAACGGCGTCCGCTTCGTCAGCCTGGAGGAGGCCGAGCGCGACAAGTTCTACGCGGCCGATTTCAAGACCGAGGCGACCAGCGTCCCGACCTCCCTGGAGGAGGCCATGAAGGCCAAGGGGCTGCCGGTCCCCAGGCTGGACCTGCCTTTCGCCGATCTCGACAAGATGTGCCGATAAACCTTCGAGGAGAGCCGCCCATGACGTCGTTTGCTCGAGAAACCGGCGTCGATCGCCGCCGCCTGCTGGTCGGAGGGGCGGCGGTCGCCGGCCTGCTGGCCGTTCCGACAGCGGCCTGCGCCGCCGAGGCGCCGTCCGAAGCGGTGGAGATCCAGATCGCCGAGGGGCGGCTGCGCGGCGTGCGGACCGGCGGGGTCGACGCCTACAAGGGCGTGCCTTATGGGGCCAGCGTCTCGGACGCCGGTCGCTTCAAGCCGGCCAGGCCGGTCGCGCCCTGGACCGGCGTGCTGGACGCCAGCCGCCTGGGGACGCCATCGCTGCAGGACCCGACCACCGTCTACGGCCTCAACGAGCCCGCGCCCGGCGAGGACTGCCTGGTGCTGAACGTCTGGACCCCGGCCGGCGGCGGAAAGGGCAGGCCGGTGATGTTTTACAGCCACGGCGGCGGCTACACGACCGGCTCGGGCGGCAGCACGTCCCAGGACGGCGCGATGCTGGCCCGCGAGCACGACGTGGTGGTGGTGGCCACCAACCACCGGCTGGGCGTGCTGGGCTATCTGTACCTGGGCGAGCTGGGCGGGGCCGACTACGCCGGCTCGGGCAACCAGGGCCTGTCCGACATCGTGCTGGCCCTGAAATGGGTGCGGCGGAACATCGAAGCCTTCGGCGGCGATCCGGCCAACGTGACGATCTTCGGCGAGTCCGGCGGCGGGGCCAAGACCTCGTGCCTCTACGCCATGCCGTCGGTCGCGCCGCTGTTTTCCAAGGCGATCATCCAGAGCGGGCCGGTGGTGCGGATCTCGACCCCGGACGTGGCGGCCCAGACGACGCGAATGTTCTTGGCCGAGCTGGGCATCGCTCCGGCCGACTGGCGCAAGGTGCTGGACGTTCCGGCCCCCCAGGTCCTGGCCGCCCAGAAGGCGCTGAACGCCAAGGTCAGGGGCGACAGCGGCGGTTGGCGGGGCATCCAGTCGCTCAATCCGGGCTCGTACGGGCCGATCGTCGATGGCGGCCTGCTGCCGCATCACCCGTTTGATCCGGCCGCCCCGGCCAGCGCCGCCGACAAGCCGCTGATGATCGGCTGGCTGGACAACGAGGCGGCGTTCTTCGCCTGGACGGGCAAGGACGTCGAGGCGTTCCGGCTGGACGAGGCGGGACTGAAGGCGCGGCTGGGGGGGCGGTTCGGCGACCAGACCCAGGCGCTGATCGACGCCTATCGCGCCGACCGCCCCGGCGCGACGCCCAGCGACATCTACCTGGCGGGGTCCAGCTACTACGCCATGGGCGCGGGCTCGGTGCTGGCCGCCGAGCGCAAGGCCGCCCAGGGCCGGGCCCCAGCCTATGTCTACAACATCGCCTACCGCTCGAACCGCAAGATGGACGGGACCGACATCGAGCTGGGGGCCATGCACGCCAGCGACATCCCTCTGGTGTTCAACACCGTCGCCTCGCCCGACACCCTGGCCGGCAGCCGGGCTGACCGCTTCGCGGCGGCGCGCAATGTCAGCGCCATGTGGGCCAATTTCGCCCGGACCGGACGGCCCAGCGCGCCGGGCCAGCCGGCCTGGCCCGCCTACGACCTGAAGACGCGGTCGACGATGGTGCTGGACGTGGCCTGCACGGTGGTTCCGGACCGGTTCGGGGGCGAGCGACGGGCCTGGGCGAAGGCGGACCCGGCGGGGTAGGGGCGCCGTCGCTGCGGCGAGCTCGGAGCGACGCCCGAAAAACGGGGCCGACATCCGGGATGGCGGCCCCTGAAGTGGTCCACGGGCGGCTCGAGCAGGCGATTCAAGAGCGCCGGCTCTCAAAGCCGAAGATAGCGGTAACAGCCTCCCCGGTTGCGTCAACGGCTTTGTCTCGCGCGCCGCCGCGACGCGGTTCGGGATAGGCCGGCGCCTGGGCGTCGATGGTGGAGCTTGCGGGCCTACTGATCCAGGCGTTGCGAAACCATTCCGTGTCTCTTCTGCAACATGCGGCGCATCTCGTGAAAAAGGCGTTTGCGTCAAAAAGGCGGCAATTCGCTTGTGGGGCCGGGATTTACCCTCATTTGTATGAATTATCGACGAAAACAGCGCTGTCAAAATTGGTTTCGGGTCGCTTGACCGGTTTCCGATACTGATGTTACCGCTAACGCAGTCGTCGACGCCTGGTTGTTTTTAGCGAAGATCGCAAAAACGGCCGGGCGAAGTTTGTCGATGCCGAAAAAAAAGAACCAAGCCCCTCAGCTCGGGGCGTTGCGCGGGGAAACGACCATGAAACGACACCGTCGTTTGAATACTTCTGCCTCCTTGTTGGCGCTGTCCGCGGCGATCTTCGCCGCCGGCCAGGCGCAGGCCCAGGCTCAGAGCGGCGCCGACAACAGCACGGTCGAGGAGATCGTCGTCACCGGCATCCGCGCCTCGCTGGAGCGATCGATCGAGATCAAGCGCACCAACAGCGGTGTGGTCGACGCCATCTCGGCCGAAGACATGGGCAAGTTCCCCGACACCAACCTGGCGGAATCGCTGCAGCGCATCACCGGCGTGTCGATCGACCGCACCAATGGCGAAGGCTCGCAGGTCACGGTCCGCGGCTTTGGTCCCAGCTTCAACCTGGTGACCCTGAACGGTCGCTCGATGCCCACCGCCAAGGTCGCCACGGTCGGCGGCGACCAGTCGGCCGACTTCGCGTCCGGCACCAGCCGCTCGTTCGACTTCTCCAACCTGGCCTCGGAAGGCGTCTCGACCCTGGAGGTCTACAAGACCGGCCGGGCGGCGATCCCGTCGGGCGGCATCGGCGCCACGATCAACGTCAAGACCCGCCGCCCGCTGGACGGCAAGCCGGGCCTGACGGGCAGCATCGGCGCCAAGGGCGTCTACGACACCAGCATGGACAAGAAGGTCGACGACTTCGGCCACAAGTTCACGCCGGAAGTGTCGGGTCTGGTGAACTGGGCCGACGACAGCGAGAAGTTCGGCGTCTCGCTGTTCGGCAGCTATCAGAAGCGCGACTTCACCAGCCGCGCGGCCACGTCGAACGACTGGAACATCCGCACCTACGCGGACTTCATCAATCCGGCCAACGGCTTCGTCCGCAATGGCGGCGCGACGCAGATCACCAATGCGCCGTCGAACCCGAACACCCTGGTCGCGATCCCCAACGACAGCCGCTATCACTTCTCGCAAGGCGAGCGTGAGCGGATCAACGGCCAGATGTCGGTCCAGTACCGTCCTGTCGAGAACCTGACGCTGACGGTTGACGGCGTCTACGCCCAGAACAAGCAGTTCGAACGCCGCAACGACAGCACCAACTGGTTCAACCGTCCGTTCGACAAGGTGACGTTCGACAACAATCCCGTCGTCGCCACCGCCGTCCTGCTGTCCGAAGCCCTGAGCGGCACCAAGGACATGGGCTTCGAGCAGCAGTACCGCGCCACCAAGGACACGCTGAAGTCGGTCGGCTTCAACGGCGACTGGAAGGTCACCGATCGCTTCGGCTTGAGCCTGGACGCTCATGTCTCGAAGGCCGACAGCGGTCCGGACGCCCCGAACGGCACCAGCATGACCTCGGTCTCGATCGGCGCGCCGGTCGTCTCGGCCCACAGCGTGGACTATCGCGGCGACGTGCCGGTGCAGACGATCACCATCAACGACGCCGCCCCGCGCGGCAACGGCAACGGCGTCCTGGACGCCGGCGACCTGGGCAGCCAGGTGGCCCGCACCTCGGCCCAGCGCCAGCAGCAGAAGGTCAAGGAAGTCCGCCTCGACGGCCACTGGGACCTGGACGACAACGGCAGCCGCTTCGACTTCGGGGCCGACTACCGCACGTCGACCATGATCCAGACCAGCCTGAACACCCAGCAGGACCTGGGCAGCTGGGGCATTTCGAACCCGCGTGACGTGCAGCAGTACGCCGGCAGCCTGGTCAAGCAATTCTGCCTGGCCTGCCAGTTCAACTCGTTCCACCCGAACCAGACGGGCGCTGGCCTGGTGTCGTTCCGCGCCAACGCCATCGACCTCTACAACGCGTTGTCGGCTCCATACGTGGCCAAGGGCAACGCCATCGGCGTGACCGGCCAGGACAACAACCGCGTCAAGGAAGACATCTCGGCCATCTACGGCCAGATCACCTGGAAGTCGGAACTGGCGGGCCGGCCGACCGAACTGGTCACCGGCATCCGCTACGAGACCACCAAGGTCGCCTCGACGTCGCTGGTCCGCACGCCCAGCGCCATCGTCTGGACGGCCGACAACGACTTCACGGTCCAGACGTCGAGCACCTATCAGCCGATCTCGGGCAAGGGTAAGTACAACAACCTGTTGCCGTCGATGGATTTCCGCATCGACCTGCGGGACGACTTGACGGGCCGCTTCTCGTTCAGCCGCACCATCGCGCGGCCGGAGTACGGCAACCTGTTCGCCGCCCAGACGGCCGGGGCGCCGAACCGTCCGATCGCCAACGGGGCCATTCCGCTGGGCACCAGCGGCAACCCGGACCTGGATCCGCTGATTTCCGACAACTTCGACGTGTCGGTCGAGTGGTACTACAAGCCCAGCAGCTACGTGTCGGTCGGCTTCTTCGAGAAGCGGGTGAACAACTTCGTCGGCACCGGCACCAAGACGGGCAACCTGTTCGGCCTGCGTGACCCCAGCTCCGGGGCGGCGGGCAGCCGGTCGGGCGACGCGAAGACGGCCCTCACAGGCATCGGCGCCAACCAGACCGACGTGAACCTGTTCACGATGACCGCCCTGATCCAGCAGACCGGCTCGGTGGCGGCGGCGACGGCCCAGTTCCAGGCCAACCGCATCGCCGGCGGCGACCTGAACCAAGCCTTCGTCGACCAGATCCTGGCGGCGTACGACATCACGGCCAACAGCAGCGATCCGCTGTTCAACTTCCAGATCTCGCAGCCGATCAACAACCGGACCGGCAAGATCCACGGCTTCGAAGTCGCGGCCCAGCACTTCTTCGGCGACACCGGCTTCGGCGTCTCGGGGGCCTATACGCTGGTCAGCGGCGATGTCGGGTTCAACAACGGCGCCAATCCGGCCGAGGACCAGTTCGCTCTGCTGGGCCTGAGCGACACGGCCAACGCCACCCTGATCTACGACAAGAACGGGATCTCGGCGCGGCTGGCCTACAACTGGCGCGACAAGTTCCTGCAGGCCACCAATCGCGGCGGCTCGCGCAACCCGGTGTTCGTCGCGCCGTTCGCCCAGCTGGACTTCAACATCAGCTACGACGTGACGCCCAAATTGGCGATCTCGCTGGAAGGCATCAACCTGACCAAGGAGCACCTGCGCACCTATGCTCGCGACGAAAACGAGCTGTGGTACGCCCAGGAGCTGGACCGCCGCTTCCTGCTCGGCGCGCGCTACCGCTTCTAGGGGCGGGTGATGGCCGGATCCTCGGACCCGGCCCGGATTTGGAAAGGGTCGCTGTTCGCAGCGGCCCTTTCTTCTCTACAGTAGCCGCGCATCGAACCGCGATGGGGCGGAAGGCGGACATGACCAACAGAGTGCTGCTCAACAATGTCGACCATGGCGACCTGCGGGTCGTCACGGGGCATGGCGCCGCGTTCGGCGACGACATCAACCAGGTGCTGATCTTCTCCACCGAGTTCGAGGCGGTTCAGCGCGAATATCCGATCTTCTTCCGCAAGGACGCCGACGGGGCCTTCCAGGCGGTGGCCCTGCTGGGCCTGGACCGCGACGAGAACCTGTTCCTTGACGGGCACGGCTGGAACGCCCGCTACGTGCCGGCCGTCCAGCAGCGCGGGCCGTTCTCGATCGCCCTGCGCGAGCGGGACGGCGAGCCGATGATCCATGTCGACCTGGACCACCCACGGATCCGGAGCGGCCAGGGCGAGCCGGTGTTCCTGCCGGCCGGCGGCAACTCGCCCTATCTGCAGCACGTCGCCCGCCTGCTGGGTGTGATCTATGACGGGCTGGAGATCGGCAAGGCGATGTTCGACGCCTTCGCGGCCCACGACCTGATCGAGCCGGTCGACGTCGAGATCAAGCTGGACGAGCACGTCCAGTACGACCTGCCCGACCTCTACACGATCTCCCAGGAACGGTTCGCCGGCCTGGACGGCGCGGCGCTGGAGGCGTTGCATCGGGCAGGCTTCCTGGCGGCCGCCCAGTGGACGCTGTCGTCCCTGGGCAATGTCGGGACGCTGGTCGAGCTGAAGAACCGCAAGCGGGCCCGCGCGGCTTGAGCGGGAGGGGCCGATGATCGACATCGCTCGCAAGACGCCGGTGGTCGAGGGGCTGGCGCCGAACCAGATCCCGTTCGACGCGATCCTGACCGAGCAGCGGCCGACGATCTTCCGCGGCATGGCTCGCGACTGGCCGCTGGTGCGAGCGGGCCTGGCCTCGCCCCGCGCGGCCATGGACTACCTGCTGGCCCACGATCGTGGCGAGCGCTTCATCGGCTATGCGGGGCCGCCGGAGATCCGGGGCCGCTTCGGCTACAACGAAGACGTCGCGCGGCTGAACTTCCAGACCGAACGCGTGCCGCTGGCGGCCTTCCTCGAGCGGGTCGAGCAGCATCTCGACGTCGCCGACGGGCCGTCGTTCTACATCGGCTCCAGCGACCTGGACGCCTATCTGCCGGGCCTGCGGGCCGAGAACGACCTGGGCCTGGACTGGGCCGCCCTGGGCGACGAGACGCCCCTGGCCAGCATCTGGATCGGCAACCGCACGGTGGCGGCCGCCCATTACGACATGTCCAACAACATCGCCTGCTGCATGGTCGGACGGCGGCGGTTCACGCTGTTTCCGCCCGACCAGGTGGACAACCTCTATCCTGGCCCGCTGGACCTGACGCCCGGCGGCCAGGCGGTCAGCATGGTGGACTTCGCCGCGCCGGACTTCGACCGTTTCCCGCGGTTCAAGGACGCCCTGGCGGCGGCCCAGGTCGCCGAGCTGGAGCCCGGCGACGTGCTGGTCTATCCGGCCCTGTGGTGGCACCAGGTCGAGGCGCTGGACCCGTTCAACGTGCTGATAAACTATTGGTGGAACGCCGTGCCGGCCTTCATGGACACCCCCATGAACACCCTGCTGCACGGCCTGCTCAGCCTGCGCGACCGGCCCGATTTCGAGAAGCAGGCCTGGAAGCGCCTGTTCGACTACTACGTCTTCGGCCCGGCCGATCGGGCGGGCGCGCACCTGCCCGAGGCGGCGCGCGGCGACCTCGCGCCCCTGGACGAACGCAAGGCCCGGCGGCTGCGGGCCTATCTGCTCAACCGCTTGAATCGCTGACGGCCAGGAGAGCCCCATGCAAGACCAGGTCGTGAAGAAGGTCGTCATCGCCGGGGGCGGCACGGCGGGTTGGATGGCGGCGGCGGCGCTGGCTAAGCAGCTGGGCCCGCTGCTCGACATCACCCTGATCGAGTCCGACGAGATCGGCACGGTCGGGGTGGGGGAGTCGACCATCCCCACCGCCCGCACCTTCAACGCCCTGCTGGGCATCGACGAGCCGGCCTTCATGCGCGCCACCCAGGCGACGTTCAAGCTGGGCATCTCGTTCGAGCACTGGGGCCAGATCGGCGACCGCTACATCCACTCGTTCGGCCAGGTGGGAAAGTCGAACTGGATGGGAAGCTTCCATCACTTCTGGCTGGCGGCCAAGGCGGCCGGCTTCGGCGGCGAGCTGGGCGACTACTGCTTCGAGCTGAAGGCCGCGGAGGCCGACCGGTTCTCGGCCGGCGAGGGCCCCGAGCTGAACTACGCCTATCACCTGGACGCCACGCTGTACGGCGGCTTCCTGCGGCGGATGAGCGAGGACCTGGGCGTCCGGCGGGTCGAGGGCAAGATCAGCCAGGTCCAGCAGCACCCGGAGACCGGCTTCATCCAGGCCCTGGTCATGGAGAACGGCGACCGGGTCGAGGGCGACCTGTTCGTCGACTGCACCGGCTTCCGGGGCCTGCTGATCGAGCAGACGCTGGAGGCGGGCTACGAGGACTGGAGCCATTGGCTGCCGACCAACAGCGCCCTGGCCGTGCAGACCCGCTCGACCGGCCCGGCCGTGCCCTATACCCGCGCCATCGCCCACGCGGCCGGCTGGCGCTGGAAGATCCCGCTGCAGCACCGGGTCGGCAACGGCCTGGTGTACTGCAACGAATACATGTCGGATGACCAGGCGCGCGAGACGCTGCTTGGGGCGCTGGACGGCGAGCGGCTGATCGAGCCGCGGGTGATCCGCTACCGCACCGGCCGCCGGCGCAAGACCTGGTCCAAGAACTGCGTCGCCCTGGGCCTGGCCAGCGGTTTCGTCGAGCCGCTGGAATCGACCTCGATCCACCTGATCATGATCGGGGTGACGCGGCTGATGCAGCTGTTCCCGTTCGGCGGCGTCAGCGAGGCCGTGGTCGCCCGCTACAACCAGCAGGCCGTCGACGAGCTGGAGAAGATCCGCGACTTCATCATCCTGCACTACAAGCTGACCGAGCGGACCGACAGCCCGTTCTGGGACCGCTGCCGGACGATGGACATTCCCGACAGCCTGGCCCAACGCATCGCCCTGTTCCGCGAGAGCGCCCAGGCCTTCCAGGCGCCGGGCGAGCTGTTCCAGGTCGATTCCTGGCTGCAGGTGATGCTGGGCCAGCGGCTGCAGCCGGCGGCCCATCACCAGATGGGCCGCCTGATGCCCCCGGAGCAGCTGCGCCGGGCCCTGGCCGACCTGAGCGGCAACATCGCCCGCGCCGTCGGCGGCCTGCCGAACCACCAGGCCTTTATCGACCGATACTGCGGCGTCGCGGCGACCTGATCGCGGACCGGCAAGCGCTGTGTGCTTTTCGGGATGACAACGGGAGAGGCCGCCTACTCCGCCGCCTGCAGCCGCGCCGGCGCCGCCGCCACGCCGCCGCCGACCAGCGGCAGGCGCACCTGCACCAGCAGGCCCTCGCCCGGCAGCGCCAGGCGGATGTCGCCGCCGTGGGCGCGGATGATCGAGCGGGCCGAGCTGAGGCCCAGGCCGACGCCTTGCTTGCTGGAGGTGCGGGCCTCGACGCCGCGATAGAACGGGGTGAACACCCGCTCAAGTTCGTCCGGGGCCAGGCCGGGGCCCCGGTCGCGGATCTCGACCACCGTCTCGTCGCCCTCGACATGCAGGGACACCCGGGCGCTGTCGCCGTACTTGACGGCGTTGTCCACCAGGTTGGCGAACACCCGCTGCAGGCCGAGCACCGAGACCTCGACCTCGGCCGGTTCGCCCGGGGCCAAGGCCGCGTCGGCGCCGGTGACCTCGGCCTCGTCGATCACGCATTCCAGCAGCGAGCGCAGGTCGACCCGCTGGCGGGCGCCGGCCTCGGCGTCCTCGCGCATGAAGGCCAGCACCGAGGTGATCATCGCCTCCATCTGGTCCAGGTCCTGGGTGATCTCGCGGCGCAGCGCGGGCGAGGCGCGCTCCAGGCGGAAGCGCAGCCGGGCCAGGGGCGTGCGCAGGTCGTGCGAGATGGCGCCGATCATCGCTGTGCGGTCGGTGATGTAGCGGCTCAGCCGGCCCTGCATGGCGTTGAAGGCCCGGGCGGCGCGGCCGATCTCGGCCGGTCCGTCGGAGACGATGACCGGCGAGGCGGGGTCGCGGCCCAGCTGCTCGGCGGCGGCGGCGAAGCCGGCCAGGGGCGCGGCCAGCCGGCGGGCGAAGATCCAGCCCAGCGGCGCGACCACGGCCAGGGACAGGGCGAACCACATCAGCACCCGGCGTTGCCAGCTGTTGGGGAAGGCCTCGGGCCGGGGCCGCAGGGTCGCCCACTGGTTTGGACCGACGCGCAGGGCGGCCACGAAGTCGCCCTCGATGAACGGCGGCGGGGCCAGGCCGAAAAGGCTGCGGGTCACCGGCGCGGCCAGGGGGCGGCCGGCCGTCGCCTCGGCGGCCGGCTCGGGCCTGGGCGGGACCGGCCGGGGCGCGGGGAGGGCGACGTGGGGCGCGGACTGGACAGGCTCGGTGACCGGGGTGGTCCGGGCCAGGGGCTGGGGCGGCGGCGGGCGCTTCAAGGTCGGCTCGCGCGCGGCGGCGTCGGCGACCGGATCCAGAGGCGGCGCCGGCGGAGCCACGCCGCGCAGCGAATCCGGCAGGGTCGTCCGTGAACGGAACGGGGCGGCGAACAGCGGGTCGGTCGAGCGGCCGGCCTCGGGCGACACGTAGCGGAAGACGCGCTGGCCGGGCCCGGCGCGCATCGCCGCGCCGGACGGAAAGTCCTGGTGGATCTGCACGCTCCCCGGGCCCATCGAGTCGCCCATCGGCCCCATGCCGCCGCCCATCCCGCCCACGCCGCCTACGTTGCTGGGGCCAGGCCCCGGCGGCAGGGTCTGGGCCTCGGCGTAGGTGGTGAACAGCAGGGCCAGCGGCGACCGGGCGGGGCGGCTCTCCGTGCCGGCGAACGGCGGCGGGGCGTAGAACAGCAGGCGGACGTCCTCGCGTGGCGCGTTCAGCAGGCGGGCCAGGTCGGCGCGGGCCGGCTCGGAGGCCACCCAGCCGGGACTCAGCAGGCTGGGCGGCTGGGTCTCGACCGTACGGACCAGGGGGCGGTCGTCGTCGCTGTCGGGCACGGCCCCGCGCAGGCCGGCGGCGATGTCGGCCAGGCTGTGGTGCATGGCCGGGGCCGGCGGCAGCAGCACGGTCAGGACCAGGGTCACGGTCTGGGCCACGACCAGGCCGGCGATCAGCAGGGCCAGGATCTGCAAGGCGATCGGCGGGCTGGGCCACCCCTTGAACAGGCGACCGCCGGGAAGGGCCCCCCGGCCCGTCATTCCAGCGTGACCTTGGCGTCCAGCATGTAGCCCATGCCGCGATAGGTGCGGATCAGGGGCTGCTCGGACTGGGCCTCGATCTTGCGGCGCAGGCGGCTGATGTGCAGGTCGACCCGGCGGCCCAGGTTCTCGACCGTCTCGCCGGCGATGATGGTCAGCAGCTCGTCGCGCGACACCACCGAGCGGGCGTGGTCGGCCAGGGTCGACAGGATGGCGAACTCGCCCGGGGTCAGCAGCAGCAGCACGCCGTTGGGCGCGGTCAGCTGGCGGGCGGCGGCGTCCAGCCGGAAGCCGGCGAACAGGCGCACGTCGCGGCGCGGCCCCTTGCCGCCGGCCCGGCGGCGCAGCAGGGCCTTGACCCGGGCCAGCAGCTCGCGCGGCGGGATCGGCTTGACCACATAGTCGTCGGCGCCCAGCTCCAGGCCGACGATGCGGTCGATCGGATCGCCCAGGGCGCTGAGCAGCAGGATGGCCGGCCCGTCGGTCCCCGACACCCGGCGGCACAGCGACAGGCCGGTCTCGCCGGGCAGGTTGACGTCCAGCACCAGCACGTCGACCGGCCGCGTCTCCAGCACCGCGCGGGCGGCGTGCGCGTCGGCGGCCTGGCGCACGGCGTAGCCCTGGCCCGCCAGATAGTCGGCCATCTCCTGGCGCAGCACGTCGTCGTCCTCGACCAGCAGGACGGTGGCGGTTTCGGCGAGGGCGTTCAGGATCATGACAGCGGACATACAGCCAGATTATGGCCTCGCCTGGACTTGCATCATGGGCGAAGCGGCGCGGTTGGACCCTTTGTCAGGTCTTCCGGCGTCTTTTTTGATGCGGCTTTGTATCGGGCCGAAACATCGCTGTATCGGGCTGCAATATTACCGCTTCTCCGCTTGTCCGGTTAAGGCGCGGGACGCCCCCGAACACCTCGAGGATGACAACGCCTATTGGGTTCGCTGGGCCGTCGCCAGCGCCGCCACATAGGCCTCCATCAGCCGCACCAGCTCGTCCTCCAGCGCCGCCGGGTCCAGGCTCAGGTCCTTCTCGGCCGCCGCGGCGCGCAGCAGGCCGATCGCGGCGTGGGTCAGGACGAAGGCCGACTCGTTGGTCAGGGCGATCTCCAGCCGCGCCTTGCCGGCGATCGAGGCCAGGAAGGCCTGGTGGTGGTGCGCCAGCATGCCGTCCTTGCCCTTCTGGAACAGGGCGTCGAACAGCACCTGGCCGGTGGCGGGCGAACCTTCGACGCTTTTCATCAGGGTGCGGACGATATCTCGCACGCTGCCGATCTCCGGGCGCTCGATCACCGTCTCGGCGATGGCGTCGCGCACGCTGGCGGCCCGGCGCTGGGCCAGGGCGGCCAGGATGTCCTGCTTGCCGGCGAAGTACTGGTAGAGGGTGCCGATGCTGACCCCGGCCCGCTCGGCGATGCGGTTGGTGGTCAGCCGGTCGACGCCGTCGGCCTCGAGAAGTTGAAAGGTCGCGTCCAGGATCGCGTCGATCGTCGATTCCGAGCGGGCCTGGCGCGGGGTTCTGCGTTGTCTTTCAGCCACTTGCCATCCTTCCCCTGCCGCTCCGCCGTCTCGGCGGGAAGGCGAGTAGACCCTGAACGACGGTTACATAAGCTCGGCGGCGACACCAGGGTTTCGCCCCCAAGTTCGCACCTCCAGGAGCGCCGATGAGTCTCTCTATCGACCAGGTCCGCGCCAAGGTGGCGTCGCAGAAGACGCGACTGCCGGCGCTTTACGGAAACCTCGATTTCGACGCCGTGCCCAAGCGCTTCACGCCGGACGCGTCCAAGGCCGTGGTGCGCGACCGCGCGCCGCTGGGCGTGACCGTCACCCAGGACGACCTGGACCGGGTCCAGGCCTACACCCTGCTGGGCGACATGGTCGCCGACGCCTACGCCGCCCTGATCCCCAAGTACGGCTTTCGCCGGCTGATCGACATGCTGACCACGGCCTGCGAGCACGGCGTGGAGGCCGTGGCCGACGCGCCGCCGCAACTGGCCGCCTTCATCGCCGACATGGAGGCCGCGCCCGACTGGATCGACATGGACCTGGTGCGCGAGGGGGCGCGGCTGGACCTCAACGCCATGGCTCACCTGGCGCCGTTCGCGATCCGGGGGGCGTTCGTGGCCACCTTCCTGAACAAATACTCGGCCCTGCCCATGGCCCTGACCGGGACTCTGACCCACGACGGCGCCGCCCGGCGGGTCAACGAGACGGCGGCCTTCTTCGCCACCACGGTGCTGCCCGGCGCTCTGGAGCGCCATGGCGCCGGGTTCAAGGCCGCCGCCATGGTGCGGCTGATGCATTCGATGGTGCGGTTCAACGCCCTTCGCTCGGGCCGTTGGGACGCGTCGGTCTACGGCGTGCCGATCCCTCAGGTCGACCAGATGCCGGCCGGCCTGATCCCGATCTACCTGCTGTCGTTCAAGATCCTGCGCCAGGGCCGACGGCGGTTCACCGCCGAGGAGCGGGCCAAGGTCGAGCTGGCCCGCTATCGCTGCTTCCTGCTGGGCCTGCCGCGCGACCTGCTGGCCGACACGCCCGAGGGGATCGTCCGCGCCATGACCGCCCGCGACTCCACCCTGCGCCGGGGCTTCGACGACGAGACCTGCGGCGCCCTGATCCGAGCCACCCTGGCCGCCTACCTGCCGCCCGACCGCTCGCCGGCCAACCGTCTGCACGACCACGTCGAGCGCCGCTTCGCCAAGGTGTTCTTCGTGCGCCACTTCCTGAACGGCGACCGGGCGGCGGCGGCGCGGATGGGGGTCGAGGTCGCGCCGGTCGACCGGCTGGTGTTCGCGGCCGTGGCCCTGGACGTGACCGCGCGGATGGCGGCTTTTCAGATGGCCGGCAAGGTTCCGGGCCTGCGCGGTCTGGCCGACGCCGTGCTGGAGCGCCGCGTGCACAGGCTGCTGGCCCGCTACGGCCACGCCGAATACGTCACCGACGCGGCCCGATACCGTCCCGCCCATGCGGCGCCGGCGGCGGTCTGAACGCGCCCTGCTCAGTATATTGACTCAGTCAAGATATCAACTATTTGACTCCGTCAACATGCAGCGCGGAGCCCGCCATGATTCCGGAGACCCAGATCGCCGCCCTGCGCGCCTTCAACCGGCTGTACACGCGCAAGCTCGGCCTCCTGAATCCTCGCCTGGACAGCAGTCCATTCTCGCTGACCGAGGCGCGGGTTCTGTATGAACTGGCCCACCGGAGCGATCCGACGGCGGCGGAGATCACCCGCGTCCTCGACCTCGACCCGGCCCAACTGAGCCGGACCCTCAAGCGCTTCGAGGCGCGCGGCCTGGTCGAGACGGTCCCGCATCCCGGCGGGGGGCGCAGCCGGCCGATCCGCCTGACGCCCGCCGGTCGCGAAGCCTTCGCCGCCCTCGAGCGCAACACCCGCGACGCGATCGCCGGCCTGCTGACGGCCCTGCCGACGGGCAAGCGCGAGATCCTGCTGGCGGCCGCCCGGTCCATCGGCGAGGTGTTCGAGGAAGCGCCCGCCGGCGCGGTGACGCTCCGCGACCTGCGCCCTGGCGACCTGGGCTGGATCGTCCACCGGCAGGCGGTGCTCTACACCCAGGAGTACGGCTGGACCCAGGACTACGAAGCCCTGGTGGCGCGGATCCTGGCCGACTTCGTCCAGGCGTTCGATCCGACGCGCGAGGCCGCTTGGATCGCCGAGCAGGACGGCCGGGTGGTGGGGTCGATCTTCTTGGTGCGCGGCGACGCGCCGGACGTCGGCAGGCTGCGGCTGCTCTATGTCGAGCCCGACATGCGAGGCCGGGGCGTGGGGGCCATGCTCGTCCAGGCCTGCATCGAGCGGGCGCGGGCGGTCGGCTATCGCCGCCTGGAGCTGTGGACCAACAGCATCCTGGTCGCCGCCCGGCGGATCTACCAGCGGGCGGGCTTCGTGCTGGTCGACGAGACGGCGCACCACTCGTTCGGCCACGACCTTCTGGGGCAAACCTGGGCGCTGGACCTGGACTAGAGCGCCTTCCGGGGAGCGAAAACCGCGTCCTTCGGCAAGCCCCTCCCGTTGTCATCCCGGAAAGCGCGCAGCACTTGTCCGGAATCCAGGGCAGCCGCACCGCATCAGCCCAGTCCCTTGGGTCCCCGACGGCCTCTGCGGGGCTTCCGAGATGACAGCGGTTATGAGCCGTAAGGCGGTCGCTACTTCACCTCCACCGCCCCCAACGCCTCCGGAACCAGGGCCAGGTTCATGATCGCCGCCAGGCCCCATTGGGCCGCGCCGTTGGTGGTGACCCCGGCCGCCTCGTCGACGGGGTTGAGCACGTCGGGGCCGGCGAAGCGCCGGGTCATGGTCGTCAGGTTCAGGTCCTCGACCACGCCGCGGCCGAAGAACTCGCTCCAGGCCCGCTCGGCCAGCGCCTTGTCGCCCAGGCGCGAGGCGGCGTAGGCGGTCAGGCGCGAATGGCCCTGGCGCAGGCCGTTGGGGCCCAGCGGCCGGCCGAACTGGGCCGTCTGCTCCTCGCGCGAGGCGTTGTACCAGCGGCAATAGTCCAGCCAGGCCCTGTCGTAGGCGGGCTCGCGGATCAGGGCCAGCATCTCGACATGGATCTCTGGGGCGCCGAACGCCGCGTTCAGGTGCGAGACCGCCAGGCGGTCGCCCGCGCCGGAGAACGCGCCGGTCTTGGCGTCGTAGGTCGCGCTGCCGGCGAACCACTGCTTCTGCAGGGCGGTGATCGACTTCATGCCGGCGACGATCCGGTCGCGCCAGCGCGGATCGCCGGTCCGCTCCCACTCGGTGAACCAGGCCCCGCACAGCGAGCTCCAGTCGGTGCCGAACGAGGCGCGGATCTCGCCCTTGGGCCAAGCGCCGTCCTCCAGCTTGCGGCCGATATTGACCCGGGTCAGCGCCTGGTCGCCGTCGACCAGCTCGCGCATCAGGTCGCCGACCCGCTCGTCGGCGGTCAGGTAGTAGTAGATGCGGCGATAGAGGGCGTTGCTGACCCGCGGCTGCTTGGAGCTGTCGCCCCAGTGCTGCACGCCGTGCCGCGTGCCCAGGCCCCGGTAGGGGCCGACGTGATAGACGTCGACCTCGCCGGTGTGGCGGGTCATGGCCTCGGCCATCCGGAACACGTCGGCCCGGCCGCCGCGCAGGAAGCTCAGCCACAGCCACAGATCGGTCGACAGCTCGGAATTGTCCCAGGCGAAGCCGCCGATGTCATAGCGCCAGACGTGGCGGTCGACGTCGTAGCTGTGCATGACGTCGCCATAGTCCCAGAAGCCGTACCAGCGGCGCTGCTCGATCTGAGCGAGGTAGAAGTTCAGCAACTGGTCCTGGCGGTCCTCGATCCGGGCCTTCAGCGGCGTGCTCCGGTCGGGCAGGCTCCAGGCGCCCAGCACGCCGGCGGCGTGGATCCGCTCGGGCGTCGCCATCAGCCGTGGCGGCCGATCGTTCAGCTGGGCCATCAGCGGGAAGCGGTCGCGGGCCGGGGTGGCGTCCAAGGCCCACAGCCGCAGCTCGGTGGTGCGGGCGATCCCCGTGGGCGTCCCCCAGCCCTTCTCGTAGTCCTCGTAGGTGATGTTGAGGCCTTCGGTCTCCTGGGCGTGGGTCTCCATGCCCAGGCCGTCGTGATAGAAGCGGGTGTCCATCACCGGGGCGTCGGGCGACCACAGCCAGGCGGTCAGCTGGGCGACGTCGCCGGCCGCGCCGCGGATCTCCAGGGCGGTCGGCGGGGCGCGCCAGAAGTTGCCGAGGCCGATCGCCGCCCCGCCGCCGGCGCCGCCGACATAGGCCACGCCGCTGGCTCGCGCTCCGCCGTCGGCACGGATCCAGGCATGGCCCGGCGCGGTGCGCTTGCGGATCGTGAAGCCGTCGGCCGTGGGCTGCGACAGCAGGAAGTCGCCCCAGGCCGGGATCAGGTGCAGGGCCGAGCGGACGGGCGCCGCCATCTGCTCGACGGGCGGAACCTTGCGGCCGGCGACCTGGGCCTCGCGGAACGCCGCGCCGGGGTCGCGGCGCAGGCCGGTCAGCGGCTTGACCGCCTCGGCCCACAGTCCCGTATCTTGGCCTTCATCCTGGCCGGTGAAGCGGACGTGGCGGTCGTAGAGTTCATCGGCCATCGGTACGTCTGCGGTGACGCCCAGGCCGCAGACGAAGTCCGCGCCTGCGTCGCCGTCGAAGACGAAGGTGTGCATCATCCGCAGCGAGTCCGCCCCGGCATAGGCGTAGAAGCGGACGATGAACGGGGCCCAGGCGCGGTCTGCGTTCTTGTGGCGGCCCTCGACACGGATCACGGCCCGGACCGGTCCGTTCTGCTCGATCACGACCTTGTCGAGCGCGCTTTCGAAGGTCTTGCGGCTCACCGGCGCCGGGCCGATCTCGGGCGCGTCCTGGGTCTGCAGGACGAGGCGGACATTGCGCAGCACCTCGCGCCCGCCCCGGGTCGCCGAGGCGATCAGGGCCGAGCCGTCGCGGGGGAAGCGCCAGGTGGCCGGGCCGGTCGAGACCTCGATGGCGGTCGGGCCTTCGGTCACGCGGACACCGGGCGTGACGGGATCCGGCTTGCCGGGCTCGATCGTTAAGCGTGCGCCCAGGTCGCCGGCCCCCACGGCGTGGGCCGTCCATTTCAGCGAGCCGTCGGGCCAGTAGGCCAGGGGCCAGGTCTGCAGGGGCACGGCGCCGCCGTCGGCCGACCGGGCGCGGAACGCCTGCTTGCGGGGCAGCGCGCCCTGCGGCCAGGGGACGCCCCAGGTCTGGCCGGCGTTCAGGGCCGGCGGTCGGCCGTCGATCCACGTCGCCAGCGTTTGCGGCAAGGGCTTGCCCGTCGCGGCCTGGACCGGAGCGCCGGCCAGCGACGCGGCCGGTCCCGCCAGGGCGCCGGCCAGGGCCGCCTGCACCATCACATCACGTCGGGTGGGCGTCGTCATGGGCGCGCGTCCTCTGGGCGGTCTCCGCCAGCCTCGCCTCGGACGCTAATTCCATATTTTGTAACGTCAATCCATTTTATGAGATTATACAATCCTCGGTCTTCAAGCGCTCCACGGCGCGCCGAACTCCCAGCGCCTGTCAGCAAACCGACACACGATGCGGCTAGTTCGGCGTCCGGGATCCTGGCGCAGCGATGAGGGGGCGGGACGTCTTCCATGGCCTGGCTTCGCGACATCGACCGCTGGTTCGCCGCCCGCGTCCTGCCCTATGCGGGAAACTACCGAGCCTATGCCCGCAAGCTGGTCGGCGACGAGGGCGACGCCGAGGACCTGGTGCAGGAGGCCTACGCCAAGGTGCTGGGCGTGGCCGAGTGGCGGCGGCTGGAGGCGCCAGAGCGGTTCGTGCTGACCATCATCCGCAACCTGGCCTTCGAACGTTTCCGCCGCGCCAAGGTGGTGGGCATCCGTCAGATCGGGGTGCTGGAGATGGACGCTCTGCCCGACCCGGCGCCGGACGCCTATGCGGTGACCAGCGCTCGCCAGGAGCTGGACCTGGTGCTGGCGGCCCTGGATCGCCTGCCCGCCAAGTGCCGAAAAGTGCTGACCCTGCGAAAAATGCACGGCCTGTCGCCCGGACAGATAGCGGTTAGGTTGAACCTGTCCGTCTCTACAGTCGAGAAGCACCTGGCCAAGGGCCTCAAGCTCTTGACCAAGGCCCTGGCCACGGGCGATGGCCGCAGTATCGGGAAACGGTCGAGTTCATGGCGCAACCGGGCGATCAAGACAGAGACGCGCTGATCGCCGAGGCTTCGCTGTGGCTGGCGCGCCTCGACACCGGCCGGGCTTGCCAACAGGACCTGGACGCCTGGCGCGAGGCCGACCCGCGCCGCGCCGCCGCCTTCGCCGAGGTGGCCGGCGCCTGGACCCGGCTCGACGCCCTGCGCGGCGCCGACGGCCAGGCCGTTCCCGGGCCCAGCCGTCGGGCTTGGCTGGCCGGCGGCGGCGCGGCCCTGGCGGCCAGTCTCGTGGGCGGGGCCTGGCTGGGCCGCGACCTCCTGCTGCGCGACCGCGCGATCACCGGGGTGGGCGAGCGCCGGACCCTGGCCCTGCCCGACGGCAGCTCGGTCGAGCTGAACACCGACACCGAGGTCTTCTGGCGGTTCGACCGCAAGCGCCGACGGCTGTGGCTGTCGCGCGGCGAGGCGGCCCTGATGGTCGCCCACGACCGCCTGCGGCCGTTCGAGCTGTTCACGTCTCAAGGGCTGGCCCGCCTGGCCGCTGGCCAGTTCAACGCCCGCCTGCGGCCGGCGGGGCTGGACCTGATCGTGCTGGCCGGCCGGGCGGCGGTCGAGACCGCCTCGGGCGCGGCCCAGGCCCAGGTGGTCGGACCCGCCGACGCCCGCCAGGCGCTGGAGGTCAGCGCCCGCGGCGTGGCGGTGGTGGCCACGCCGGAAGACCAGGCCCAGAGCGTCCAGGCCTGGCGGCGCGGCGAGATCGTCTTCGAGGGCCAGGCCCTGTCGGCCGCCGTCGAGGAATACAACCGCTACCTGACCCGCAAGCTGGTGATCGGCGACGAGCGGGCAGGGGCCCTGCGCCTGGGCGGCCGTTTCCTGACCGGCGACCCCGACAGCTTCCTGGACGCTCTGCGCACGACCTTCGGTGTACGGATCGTCGAGGACGGACCGTCGCGAATTCTTCTTAAATCTCGATAGGGGTTTCGCCCCGCTCCCCCGTCTTGCCGTTCGAGACGCCGATCGCGGCGACCAACGACAAGGGGGTGTTTCCATGATCAAGACCTTGGGCCTGCGCATCGGCGCCTGCGCCTTGCTGGCCGCCACGGCCCTGGCGTCCATCGTCCCGGCCGCGGCCCAGGCCCAGGCCGCCGCGCGCGTGACCTTCGACATCCCGGCCGGCGACACCGCCGCCGCCCTGAACGCCTTCTCGCGCCAGGCCGGCGTGCAGCTGATGTTCCCCTACGACGTGGCCGCCCGTCACCGCACCGCCGGGCTGAAGGGCGCCTACGGCCGCGAGGAGGCCCTGCGCCGGCTGATCGACGGCGGCGAGCTGGAGATCGCCTCGGCCAACGCCCAGGTCATCACCCTGCGCCAGAAGGCCCCGGCCCCTTTGGCCGACGCGCCGGCTGACGTGGTCGGCGAGATCATCGTCACCTCGCGGGCCGGCTCGGACGTCCGCACCCGGCTGGAGACCAGCTACGCCGTCACCACCATGAGCGCGGAGTCGCTGCGCCTGCGCGCGCCGATGGGCGTGGCCGACGCGCTGAAGGCCGTGCCCGGCTTCTGGGTCGAGGCCTCGGGCGGCGAGGCCAGCGCCAACATCCGGGCCCGCGGCATCCCGCAGGAGGGCTTCTCGGCCATCGCCCTGCAGGAGGACGGCGCGCCGATCCAGCACGACGGCGGCCTGGGCTACCTGAACGCCGACCAGTCGTTCCGCCTGGACGAGACCATCGACCGCATCGAGGTGGTGCGCGGCGGCCCCTCGTCGATCTTCGCTTCCTACGCGCCCGGCGGCACGGTCAACTTCATCACCCGAAAGGGCGGCGACACGCCCGAGGGCCTGGCCAAGGTCCAGGTCAGCGACTACGGGACCAAGCGCGTCGACCTGTTCTACGGCGGCCCGCTGGCGGCCGGCTGGCACGCCTCGGTCGGCGGCTTCTGGCGCGAGGAAGACGGCGTCCGCGACCCGGGCTACACGGCCAACAAGGGCTATCAGTGGCGGATCGAGGCCGGCCGCGACTTCGAGCGCGGCAGCTTCGAGTTCAACCTGAAACACCTGGACGACAACATCATCCTGTTCGCCGGGGTGCCGCTGAAGTTCAACGCCGCCGGCGAACCCAGCGCCGCCCCCGGCTTCGACCCGCTGACCGGCACGCTGGCCGGGCCGGAAACCGCTCACCTGACCCTGCGCGGCCCGACGGGTCCGTTCAACTGGGACCTGACGCGCGGCACCGAGGTCGAGCTGACCCAGGCCACGGCGGTGTTCAAGTACGAACCGTTCGACGGCTGGCGTTTCCAGGACACGCTGCGCTACCGGACCTCGGAGTCCAAGCGCATCGGTCTGTTCCCCAACACCCCGGTGCTGGGCTCCGATCGGATCAAGCAGTACCGCGCCGCCCTGCTGGCCGCCACGCCGGGCGCCGCCGACGTGCAGCTGCGCTACACGACGAGCGGCGAGGTCTTCAACATCGCCGGGGCCGGCCAGAACGGCAACGGCCTCGTGCTCGACGGTTCGCTGCGCTACGTTTCCGTGCCGCTGGACGAGCTGATCAACGACGCCCGCGTCCTGCACAAGTTCCAGTTCGGCGACCAGACCCACGACGTGGCGTTCGGCGTCTACACCGCCCACGTGGAAGAGGCCTTCAACCGCTATTCGGCCAACGCCCTGCTGGACGTGCGCAGCAACGCCCGGCGCCTGGACCTGGTCGCCGTCGACGCCGCCGGCAAGGTGCTGTCCAGCCTGACCGAGAACGGCATCAGCCGCTACGGCGCCGAGTTCGCCAACGGCGACGGCAAGTCCAACACCGTCGCCCTCTACCTGACCGACGAGTGGAGCCTCACCCCCAAGCTGCGCGTCGACGCCGGCGTGCGCTGGGAGAAGATCGCGTTCGAGGGCCGCAGCGAGCGCTCGGCGACCCGGAACCTCGGCCAGTCGCCGACCCCGGCCGACGACACGGTGCTGTCCGGCACGGGCGTCTACGACCGCCTGGACCGCAGGTTCGACCATGCCGGCTGGACGCTGGGCGTCGACTACAAGTTCACCGGCCAGATGGGCATGTTCGGCCGCTACACGGCGGCCTTCCGCCTGCCGTCGCTGGGCGACTACATCACCAACGCCACCAACGCCTCGGGCGCGGTCCAGACCATGGACCTCAGCGAGCTGGGCTTCAAATGGGTGACCCCGAGGATCGAGCTCTACGCCACGGCCTTCCAGACCACCTATGACAATCTCGGCTTCGGCAGCCTGGTGTTCAACCCGACCACCGGGGCCTACGTCAACCAGACCAGCATCACCGACACCAAGACCCTGGGCCTGGAGCTGGAAGGCGTGGTGCGCCCGGCCGCGTGGTTCGACCTGCGCTTCAACGCCACGCTCCAGAACCCCGAGTTCGGCGACTACAAGTTCGAGGAGGCCTGCACGGTCTCGGCCGCCGACCCAACTTGCCAGGTCAAGCCGCCGGCCGCCACGGCCAGCCGCACCCGCGACTTCACCGGCAACCGCCTGGTGCGCGTGCCCAAGACCTCGTTCCGCCTGACGCCCGGCCTGAACCTGCTGGACAGCAAGCTGCGGCTGGAGGCCACCGTCGAGCGCTACGGCGACCGCTATTCGGACGCGGCCAACACCTCCAGGCTGCCGGCCTACACCCTGGTGGGCGCCACGGTCCGCTACGACATCACCGACGCCCTGACGGTCTACGCCTACGGAAACAACCTGACCAACGAACTGGGCCTGACCGAGGGCAACCCCCGCGCCGGCCAGATCATCAGCAGCGAGGCCGGGGCCCTGTACGGCGTCGGCCGTCCAGAGTTCAGTCGCTCGTTCCGCGCGGCGCTGATGTACCGGTTCTAGTCTTCCTCCCCTGAATCCCCCCCACTGGGCGGCCGGTTTCCACCGGTCGCCCGTTTTTTCAGGAGCCGAACATGGTCCGTTGGCTGGCGCTTCTCTTCCTCCTCATGGCGGCTCCGGCCTGGGCTGAAGCCAAGCCCGACCTGGTCCTGACCGGCCAAGTGCGGGGCGCCGACCATCAGACCTACAAGCCGGTGACCTTCGACGTGCCCGACGGGGTCATCCGCCTGACCGTCGAGGTCGACTACGCCCGCGACCAGAAGACCGTCGTCGACCTGGGCCTGCTGGATCCGGTGCGGTTCCGCGGCTGGAGCGGCGGCAACAAGAAGCGCTTCACCGTCTCGGCCGAGGACGCCACGCCCAGCTATCTGCCCGGCCCGCTGCCGGCCGGCCGCTGGACCCTGCTGCTGGGCGTGCCCAACGCCCGGCCGGGCTCGGCGGCGGCCTATGAGGCCAAGATCACCTTCGAGCGTCGGCCTGGCGCTGTCGGCTTCGCGCCCGGACCGCTGAAGGCGGCGCCGGGCTGGTATCGCGGCGACCTGCACATGCACACCGCCCACAGCGACGGTTCCTGCCTGGCCCAGTCCGGCGTCCGCGCCCCGTGCCCGGTCTATCGCACGGTCGAGGCGGCCAAGGCCCGGGGCCTGGATTTCATCGCCATCACCGACCACAACACCACCAGCCACTACGAGGCCATGGCCGAGCTGCAGCCGGCTTTCGACCAACTGCTGCTGATCCCCGGCCGCGAGATCACCACCTTCCAGGGCCACGCCAACGTCTTCGGCCCCACGGCTTTCATCGACTTCCGGCTGGGCGACCCCAGCGTGCCGGACATCCGGGCCCTGCAGGGCGCGGTGGCGGCGGCCGGCGGGCTGTTCTCGATCAACCACCCCAGCTCGCCGTCGGGCGAGCAGTGCATGGGCTGCGGCTGGACCGTTCCGGGCACGGACTATGACCAGGTGCAGTCCATCGAGGTCGCCAACGGCGGCTCGCAGCGGGCGCAGGGCGGCGTCGAAGGGCCGCTGTTCGGCGTTCCGTTCTGGGAGGCCCGGCTGAAAGCCGGCCATCGGATCACCGCCGTCGGCGGCAGCGATAACCACGACGCCGGCCTGGCCCCCGACACCCCCGGCGCCGTCGGCCGCCCGACCACCGTGGTCCATGCCGCCGAGCTGTCGACGGCGGGCATCCTGGCGGGGATCCGCGCGGGCCGGGTGTTCATCGACCTGGACGGGACCAGGGACCGGATGCTGGACCTGAGCGCTCGCTCGAAATCCGGCCAGGCGATGATGGGCGGCGTCCTGATCGCGAAGCCGGACGAGACGGTGGCGTTCACGGCGTCGCTGACCGGCGGCGAGAGGGCGGGGCTGGAGGTGATCCGTGATGGGACGAGACTGCCCGTGGCCGTGGGGCCGTCCGGAGCCTTCACGGTGAAGATGGGCGACAAGGCGAGCTGGGTGCGGCTGAATCTGCGCGACGCTGGTGGCCGTCTGCTGTTGATCGGGAATCCGATTTACCTGCGCGTAGGGCGCTAGCCCTCTTTCTCGTTGTCTTCCCGGAAAGCGCGTAGCGCTTGTCCGGGATCGAGGGCCGCTGCACCGCATCAGCCCAGTCCCCTGGATCCCGGACAGCCTCTGCGAGGCTTCCGGGATGACAACCGTTGGGAAGCTCCGCGGTTCGAAACCTACCCCGCTTCCCCCGTCAGCTCCCTGCGCGCCTTGTCCAGCTCCTCCGCATAGCGCCGCGTCGCATAGGCTTCCGACAGGATCCCGATCACCTCGCGGTTGGCGTCGATCACCGCCAGTTCGTCGGCCTGGGTGTGGTCGAAGGCGCGCATGACCTCCTTGATCGACTGGTCGGCCATCAGGGCGGTGTCGGCGTAGAGGGCCAGGGAGGCGACGGCCGCCTCGCTGTCGTCGGGATGGGCGTAGGCCAGGGCGGTGCGGACGATGCCGGCGTAGCGGCCGGCGGCGTCCAGGATCACCACCCGCTTGGTAGAGCCCAGCGGATAGCGGCGGCGAAACTCCGCCAGGGTGGCCTCGGCGGGGATGGTCTTGGCGTCCTTGCGCATCATCCGCCCGGCGGTCAGGGGCCGCATCCAGCTGACGTCGTGGGCGCTGCGGATGGTCTCGCCGCGCAGGTGCAGCCGCCAGGTCGAGAACGAGTAGCCGAAGGTCTCTCGCACCAGGGCGCTGGCGATCAGCGAGGCCACCAGGGCGGCGGCCGCCACGGTGAAGTCGCCGGTCGCCTCCAACACCAGGAACGACATGGTGAAGGGCCCGCCGACCACCGCCACCCCAAACGCGCCCAGTCCGACCAGGGCCGCCACCGTCGGGTCCAGCGACGGCAGCCAGGGCACGAACACGGTCAGGGCCGCGAAGATCTGGCCCACCAGCACGCCCAGGAACAGCGAGGCGAAGAACAGGCCGCCCCGGAAGCCGAAGCTCAGCGACACCACGCTGGCCAGGGCCTTCATGGCCAGCAGGATCAGCAGCATCCTCAGGCCCAGGTCGGCCGTCAGGTTGACGTGCACCGCGCCGTGGCCCGCCGACAGGGTCTGGGGAGTGATCATCGCCATGGCCGCCAGGGCCAGGCCGCCGACCATCGGCCTGAAGGTCTTGGGCAGCTTCGACTTGCCGACCAGCCCCTCGGCCGAGGCCACCAGCCGCATCAGGGCCACGCCCGCGAACGCGCAGACCACGCCCAGCAGGGCGTAGAGGCCGTAGTCGAACCACGACTGCACGGCCGGGGTCGAGGTCTTCAGCAGATAGGGCAGGCCGCCCATCCGCCCGGCCACCAGCACCGCGGCCAGGGCGGCGGCGGCCACCGGGGCCAGGTTGGCGACGGTGTAGGCCCCGATCACGATCTCGAACGCGTAGAAGGCGCCGGTCAGGGGCGCGCCGAAGGCGGCGGCGATGGCCGCCCCGGCCCCCGCCCCGACCAGGGTGCGCATGTCGGCCCGCCGCAGGTTCAGCCGCTGGCCGACGAACGAGGCGATGGCCGCCCCGGCCTGGGCGTAGGCGGCCTCCAGCCCGACCGAGGCCCCGACTCCGTTCGACAGCAGGGTCTGGCCGCAGATGAAGGCGCTGTCGCGGACCGACAGATGGCCGCCGTGCAGGGCGTTGGCCTCCACCGGGTCGACGGCCGGCTTGGGGCGGTATTTCAGCCAGGCCCAGGTGGCGACGCCCAGCACCAGCCCGCCCAGGGGGATGGCCAGGGTCCGCCAGGGGGCGATCACGCTCTGGGCGCTGAGCCGCTCGTCGATATTGATGGCGAACAGCAGCACCTGCAGGCCGTGGGCCAGCTTGGCCTGCAGCACGGCCAGCGCCCCGGCCCCGGCCCCGATCAGGGTGGCCACGGCGATTAGCCACAGCTCGCTGGACCGGATCCGCCGCCGCAGCCAGCTGAGCCAGCGCACGGAGGTGGAGGTCGGGAGGGACAGCTGCATGAGGCCTGACGGTTTCGCGGGACCGCGCCATCTTACGGGCTGAGCGGGGCGAGGCAACGCGTGGCGTGCGGGCTTAGGTCCGCGTGGCGGCGGGCGCCGGCGCCTGGGCCGTCAGCACCACGCCGGTTCGCGCCGGCCGGGCCATGCCCTCCGGCCCGCGCCAGTCGGCGGCGACGATGAACAGGGTGGTTCCGTCCGGACCGCCCAGGGCGCAGGAGAAGCAGCCGCGGTCAGCCTCGACTCGGGCCAGGACCCGCCCGCCCTCGGCCACCCGCACGCAGCAGCGGCCCGGCACGTCGGCGTACCAGAGCGCTCCGTCGGCATCGAGGCAGATCCCGTCGGGATGGCCGTCGACCTCGGCCCAGATTCGCCGGTTCGCAAGGCCGCCGTCGGGGGCGATGTCGAAGGCGGTCAGGCGTTGGCCGTAGGACTCCGCGACGATCAGGGTCGCGCCGTCGGGGGTGACCGCCATGCCGTTCGGAAAGGCCACGCCGTCGGCGACCTGGCGCGCCGCGCCATCCGGCGTGACCAAAGCGATGATCCCGGTCGTCGGCTCGCCGTGCGGGAAGTCGAAGCCGATGTTGTTGACATAGGCGTTGCCCCGGCCATCCCCCTCGGCGACAACGACGATCTCGTTCCAGGGCTTGGCCGACAGCGCCGACAGGTCGGCATAGGGCTTCAGCTGGCGGTGCGGCGCCATGTACGACACCTGGCCGGCCGCGCTGACCAGCAGCCGGCCGTCGGGCAGGGGGTCGATGCAGAACGGCAGGGCGTCGACCGGAACGATCGTCTCGCGCCGTCCGGCCATGTCGACCGTGATCAGCTCGCGCGCGCCCCAGTCGCAGACCCACAGCCGGTCGTTCCACCAGCGCGGCGACTCGCCCATCACCAAGCCGTCCAGCAGGGTCTTGGTTTCGAGGAGGACGGGGGCTTCGAGGACAGGGACGGTCATGGGGCGCTCCAGAAGGCTCTTGCCCAAGGACGCGGCTTTGACCGGGAATGCGACAGCGAGCCGCGGGGAAATCGACGAACGGCGCCTGAGCGTCGACGAAGGGCGAGGGCGCGCGCCTTCAGGACTGGTCGCCGCGCTCGTACGCCAGCAGCCAGCGCTTGCGCTCGACGCCGCCGCCATAGCCGGTCAGGGCGCCGCCGGTCCCGATCACCCGGTGGCAGGGCACGACGACCGCGATCGGGTTGGCGCCGTTGGCCGCGCCGACCGCGCGCACGGCGGCGGGGCGTCCGATCCGCTCGGCCAGGCGGGCGTAGCTGGTCGTTTCACCCAGCGGGATCTCGACCAGGGCGTTCCAGACCTGCTGCTGGAAGGCCGTGCCGCCGATCGTCCAGGGGATGGTCTTCAGCGCCGCAAGCTCGCCGGCGAAATAGGCCTCAAGCCCGTCGCGCACCGCCGCCGGCGCCGCGCCGGCCGCCACCGTCTGGCCGCGGTGGTGCAGGCGCAGGGCGCCGGCCAGGCGTTGGGGCCGGTCGTGGAACTCCAGCACCCGCAGCCGGCCCTCGGCGTCGGCGACCACGTCGACCTCGCCGATCGGGGTGGCCAGCACGTCCAGCGTCAGGATCTCAGGCCGCACGCTTCACCTTCCGGACCGGCGGGGCGCCCTCATCGGCCAGCGAGGCCCACAGGTGCAGGGCGGCGTAGGCCCGCCAGGGCCGCCAGGCCTCGGCCCGCGCCAGCAGCTGATCCGCCGTCGGGCGGACGCCGTCGGCGTCGGCCAGGGCGCGCATCAGGGCGACGTCGGCGGCCGGGAAGGCGTCGGGCTCGCGCAGCTGGCGCATGGCGATGTACTGGGCCGTCCATTCGCCGATGCCGGGCAAGGCGCGCAGGCGGGCGACCATCTGCGTCAGGCTGGCGGTCGGCGACAGCAGGTTCGGGTCGGCGGCGACCGCCTCGGCCATGGCCGACAGGCAGCGGATGCGGGCGCCGGGCATCTTCAGGCCGGACAGGTCGGCGTCGGCCAGGCGCCGGGCCGACGGGAAGGCGTGGGTCAGGCCCGGTTCGGCCCCCAAACCGGGAGACGTCTGCGACAGCGGCTCGCCGTATGCGGCGGTCAGGTCGCCGGCCAGCTTGCGGGCCTGGACCACGGTGATCTGCTGGCCCAGGATCGCCCGCACCGCCAGCTCGAACCCATCCCAGGCCCCGGGCACCCGCAGGCCGGGCCGCAGGGCCACCCGGCGCGCCAGGTCCGGATCGCGCGACAGCACCTCGCCGATGCCGACCGGGTCGGCCGACAGGTCGAACACCCCGCGTACCCGGGCCAGGATGCGGGGCAGGGCCGAGGGCTTGGGGAACCGCACCGCCACGCTCAGCCGGTCGCCGCCGATCGGCGCCACGGCCAGGGTCCCAGCCGCGCCGTCCAGGGCGATGACCCGACGGTAGACATCGTTCTCGACGACCTCGACGCCGGGGATCGCCCGCATGGCCAGGAAGGCCAGCATGCCGTCCCAGTCGTAGGGCGGGCGATAGCGCAGGGTCAGGGAAATGGCTTCTCCGGCGGGAGCGGGGAGGGCTTTCCTGCGGCGCAGGGCGGCGGGCGGCCGGTCGTAGAGTTGCTGGAAGGTCTCGTTGAAGCGCCGCACGCTGCCGAAGCCGGCGGCCAGGGCCACCTCGCCCATCGGCAGGTCGGTCTCGTGGATCAGCTGCTTGGCCAGCAGCACCCGCCGGGTCTGGGCCACGCCCACCGGCGTCGCGCCCAGGTGCTGCAGGAACAGCCGCCGCAGCTGACGCCCGCCGACCCCGACCCGCTCGGCCAGAGTTTCCACGTCTCCTTCATCGAGCGCGCCGGCCTCGATCAGGGCCAGGGCGCGGCTGACGGTGTTGGACGCCCCGTTCCACGCCCCCAACTGCGGCGAAGTCTCGGGCCTGCAGCGCAGGCAGGCGCGATAGCCGGCCTCCTGGGCCGAGGCGGCGGTGGCGTGGAAGGTGACGTTCTCGCGCTTGGGCGTGCGGGCCGGACACACCGGCCGGCAGTAGATGCCCGTCGTCTTCACGGCCACGAACAGCCGGCCGTCGAAGCGGGCGTCGCGGGTCTGGATGGCGCGGTAACAGGCGTCGGGATCAAGGTCCATGCGCCCGATCATAGCCCCGGACGAAGCGCCGTCTCGCGGTTTTCGGACCTCGTCATCCGTGGTGGTCGTGGTGTGGGGTTGCAGAGGTTTGCAATCTTCGGGTGAATAATATTCATCGATGTGTGAATGTCCATTGTTCGTACTTTTCGGATAGAAAGACACCAATCTGAACATGCCGGTCGTGGCAAAGCTGTGGTGCGACAAAAGGCCCGGCGAAAACGGTCCAATACATAGGTGTTAACGTCCTATTCGGCATGAACATTAGAGGGTGGTCAACCGAGGCGGTCGCCCAATAGGTCCCATGTTCGGTCTGGGGCCATCACCATGAAGCAACCTGTCCTTTGGGCGACGAGCGCGCTGATCGCCGCCGTCGCCATCTCCGGTTTCGCCGTCGCCCGCCAGGAGCGCGGCGCGCCCGGCGTCAGCCTGGCCCGCGACCTAGTCGCCGCGGCCAGCGCCTTCGAAACCTACACCCGCGGCGCCGGGACCATCTCGGCGGCGTTCGACAGCGGCGGCGGCGTCGCCGAGGCCCTGGCCAAGGGCGCGGCCTACCAGCCCGAGCAGCTGGACGCCGGCATGATCGCCTACGGCGCCATCGCGGCCTTGCAGGAGGAGGCCTTCATCGACGGCGTCCGCCAGGCGGCGCGCGAAACGCCGCCCGAGGCGCTGATCCAGCGGCTGGAAGCCAACCCCGAAAGCGTCGTCGAGATCGACGGCGTCGCCGCCGCCGCCAGCCGGGCCCAGGCCGCCCTGCTCCGGCGCGGCGCGCCGCTGGGCGCCACCGGCAAGGCGGTCAAGCAGGCGGCCTACGACATCCAGCACCAGGACTGGTCCAAAGGGCCAGTCGCCGACAACGCCGGCCGCCTGGCCAGGGTCAAGGCGATGTCGGCCGCCTTCTTCCAGCCCGGCGACGCGGACGCCGGCCGGCTGATCCAGGCGGCGACCGCGCCGCGCGACGGCGCGGGTTCAGGCGGCGAGGGCGGGGCGGCCTTCACCCCGGTGACCGTGCGCGCCGCCGCCCTGGCCGCCCTGGCGGTGCTGGGCGCGGCCGGCGACGAGGACGTCGCCAGGCTGGACGTCGTCATGCGCGAACCGAAGAGCGGCTTCTGCATGAAGATGGCCAAATTGAACCTCTACCAGTGCCTGGCGGTGGCCGGTCCGCACTACGAGGACGTCTTCTGCCTGGGCCAGCACGCCCTGATCGACACCGCCCAGTGCGTCAACGACGCGGCCGGCGGGGCGACGGTCCCGACGGCGGCGCCGGCCCCGGCCCCGCGTGCGGTCCCCGGGTTCATGATCCCGGTGGCCGGCCAGGCGGTGGCGGCGATGTCGCCGGTTCCGGAGGGCAACTGATCGGCGTTCGGCGGCGGATGGTTTACATCCGCCGCGTTCGTCCCTAGAGAGCTGGGCCATGTCCGTCGTGATGACCAAAGCCATTATTCGCAAAACGACCCGCTTCGGCGGGGCGTCTGCGGGTGTGCGCGAGGTCTAGAGCGCGACCATCCGGACAGAAGCCCCGCCGACGCGCGGGGCCGTCCTGTCCAGACCGGCAAGACTCCCCGCGCCTCCGCATCCTTAGGAGACGCATGACATGACCCCGGCCTTTTCCCGTTCCAATCCTCCCCATGTCGGCATCGTCGGCGCCACCGGCCTGGTCGGCGAGATGATGCGGACCCTGCTGGCCGAGCGGAACTTCCCGCTGAAGTCGCTGCGCCTGTTCGCCTCGGCCCGGTCGGCCGGAACGACCCTGGCCTGGGGCGAACGGGAGATCGTGGTCGAGGACGCCGCGACCGCCGACTACGCCGGCCTGGACATCGTGTTCTTCTCGGCTGGCGGCGACACCTCGCGCGCCCTGGCGCCGAAGGTGGCGGCGGCCGGGGCGATCGTCATCGACAACTCCTCGGCCTGGCGCGACGATCCGGACGTGCCGCTGGTGGTGGCCGAGGTGAACCCCCACGCCCTGGCCGCGATCCCCAAGGGGATCGTCGCCAACCCCAACTGCACGACCATGGCGGCCATGCCGGTCCTGAAGCCGCTGCACGCGGCGGCCGGCCTGAAGCGGCTGACGGTCAGCACCTACCAGGCGGTGTCGGGCGGCGGCGTGGCCGGGATCGAGGAATTGCGCGAGCAGGTGCTGGCGGCAGCGGACGGCGCCGCCGCCCTGGCCCGCGACGGCGGGGCGGTCGCCTTCCCCGCGCCGAAGAAGTGGGTCGCGCCCATCGCCTTCAACGTCGTGCCGCTGAACTACAAGCTCGGCGAGGACGGCTATACCGAGGAGGAGGCCAAGCTACGCGACGAGAGCCGCAAGATCCTGGAGATCCCCGGCCTGCCGGTGTCGGGCACCTGCGTGCGGGTGCCGGTGTTCACGGGCCACTCGCTGTCGATCAACGCCGAGTTCGAGCGGCCGCTGAGCGTGGCCCAGGCGCTGGACCTGCTGGGCCGGGCGCCGGGCGTGGTGCTGGCCGAGGCGCCCAATCCGCTGGCGGCCACGGGCCAGGATCCGGTGTTCGTCGGCCGGGTGCGGGCGGACCCGACCGTCGCGCACGGCCTGGCGCTGTTCGTGACCGGCGACAACCTGCGCAAGGGCGCGGCGCTCAACGCGGTGCAGATCGCCGAGGTGCTCTGCGGTCGAGGGTGAGGCCAGGGGTGGGGCTCACGGAAACAGCCCCGCCGTTCGATAGGCGGCGATCGTGCGGTCGTAGATCGCCACGTCGCCGCCGCCCCGCGCCAGCAACTGGGCGCCGTTGATGGCCGACAGCACCGCCAGGGCCTTCGGGTCGGCCTCGGGGCCGGTCAGGCCCAGAACCTGGGTCAGCCAGGCGACGTTCAGGGCGATGAACCTTTCGACCTCGGCCATCACCTCGGCCGGCATGTCGGCCTTTTCAGCGGCCATGATCCCGACCAGGCACATGCGGTTGTCGTTGATCAGGGCGCCGCGGAAGACGTCGGTGTAGAGCCGCATGCGCCCGGCGGCGTCGGGCGCGACGGCCAGGATATGCTCGAAGGCCTTGGCGGCGGTCTCGGTGTAGCGCTTGGCCAGGGCCGCGCCCAGGTCGCCCTTGGTCGGGAAGTGGTAGTGGATGCTGGCGCTCTTGATCCCGACCGTCTTGGCCAGGTCGCGGAAGCTCAGGGCGTTGTAGCCGCGGGCCTGCACCACGGCCTGGCCGGCGTCCAGGATCGCCTGTCTCGTATCCGGCTTCGTCTCGGGGGGCACTGCTGATTCCTCGCCTACCTACCGATAGATAATTGTTGACGACGCGCCGCGAAAGGCCTTTACCGATTTGCCTATCTACTGATAGGTAGAATCATCGAAAAGGCAGCCGCCATGAAAATCCACGACTTCGCCATCGGGCCCAATCCGGCCCGCGTCCGCATCGCCCTGGCCGAGAAGGGCCTGGGATCCGACGTCACCTTCGTGCCGGTCGACCTGCCGGGGGCGGAGCACAAGCAGCCGGCCTTCCTGGAGAAGAACCCGACCGGCACCGTGCCGGTGCTGGAGTTGGACGACGGTCTGTTCATCTCCGAATGCACGGCGATCACCGAATACCTGGACAACCTCGACGGAAACCCGGTGCTGACCGGCCGGACGCCGCGCGAGAAGGCGGTGATCCACATGATGCAGAAGCGGGCCGAGTCCGAGCTGATCGACGCGGTGGGGATCTATTTCCACCACGCCACCCCGGGGCTGGGTCCGAAGATGCTGCCTCACAAAAGCCCCGACTGGGACGGCCGCCAGGCCTGGGGCGAGCGCTCGCGCGACAAGGCCGTGGCCGGCATGCGCTATTTCGACAAGGTGCTGCGCGACCAGCCCTACGTGGCCGGCGAGACCTTCTCGATGGCCGACATCACCGTGTGGGGCGGCCTGGCCTTCGCCGATTTCGCCCGGATCGCGATCCCGGAAGAGTGCGCGGCGCTGGCGGCGTGGCGGGCGAAGGTGGCCGAACGGCCCAGCGTGAGGTCGCCGGCGGGGTAGGACGGCGGGCTGATCCGCCCAACCACGGCCGTCATCCTCGGACTTGTTCCGAGGACCTCTCTATCCGCCCGCTTGTCGATGGGGAATCGTCCGCGATCTCACCGCTCCGCAGATTACCCATCAGTTCGGCTGAGGCAGGGGGCTCGGAACAAGTCCGAGGATGACGGACGGAAGGAGCAAGAGAAAAGGCCTCCCGGTTCGCACCGGGAGGCCTTCGTCGTCACCGGGGGCGAAGACCCTACCGGATCCCCGCCACTTCCCGCGCCCGCTCGCGCTCGGCCTTCTGCTGGTAGGCCAGGTCGCCGTACTTGCCATACTCCATCCGGGCGATGGTGCGCTCGTGCACCTCGTCCGGGCCGTCGGCCAGGCGCAGGGTGCGGATGCCGGCATAGGCCTTGGCCAGGCCGAAGTCGGTGGTGACGCCGCCGCCGCCATGGGCCTGGATGGCGTCGTCGATGATTTTCAGGGCCAGGCGCGGGGCCGCCACCTTGATCATGGCGATCTCCAGCCGCGCCGACTTGTTGCCGGCCTTGTCCATCATGTCGGCGGCCTTCAGGCACAGCAGGCGGCACATCTCGATGTTGATGCGGGCCTCGGCGACGCGCTCCTCCCAGACCGAGTGGTCGGAGATGTACTTGCCGAACGCCTTCCGGCTCATCAGCCGCTTGACCATCTTCTCCAGCGCCACCTCGGCCGTGCCGATGGTGCGCATGCAGTGGTGGATGCGGCCGGGGCCCAGGCGCCCCTGGGCGATCTCGAAGCCGCGGCCCTCGCCGAGCAGGAGGGCGTCCTCGACGGGCACGCGCACGTCCTTGAGGATCACCTCGGCGTGGCCGTGCGGGGCGTCGTCATAGCCGAACACCGGCAGCATGCGGACGATCTCGATGCCGGGGCTGTCCATCGGCACCAGCACCTGGCTCTGTTGCTGGTGGCGGCTGGCGTTGTCGGGATCGGTCTTGCCCATGACGATGGCGACCTTGCAGCGCGGGTCGCCCACGCCCGAGCTCCACCACTTGCGGCCGTTGATCACATAGTGGTCGCCGTCGCGCTCGATGCGGGTCTCGATATTGGTGGCGTCCGAGCTGGCCACCGCCGGCTCGGTCATCAGGAAGGCGCTGCGGATCTCGCCGTTCATCAGCGGGCGCAGCCAGCGCTCCTTCTGCGCCAGCGTGCCGTAGCGCATCAGCACTTCCATGTTGCCGGTGTCGGGCGCCGAGCAGTTGAAGACCTCGGACGCAAAGCCGATCTTGCCCAGCTGCTCGGCGATCAGGCTGTATTCGAGGTTGGTCAGCTGGACGCCCTCGAACTGGAAGCTGTCGTCGACATGGGTCTGGCCGCTGTGCGGCGGCATGAAGAAGTTCCACAGCCCGGCGGCCTTGGCCTTGGCCTTCAGCTCTTCGACGACCTGCACGACCTTCCAGCGTTCGGCCCCGAGCACGTTCATCTCGGCCTCGTAGATCGGGACGGCGGGAACGACGTGCTCTTCCATGAACGCGGTGACCCGGTCGAGGAAGCTGCGCTGGGTGGCGGAGATTTCGAAATCCATGGCGTTCCCGGTCCCGTCCTGTGATGTCAAACGCTTGTTTGAAACCGTTCTAGCACCGAACGGAGGCCGACGGCAAGCGGGGGTTCCTCCTCCGGTCCGTCATCCCGGGCACAAGGCCCGGGATGACGGTTGAAGGGGAGTGGGGGAGTTTCCCTACAGCACGTAGTTCACCGCGATCACCGGCGTCACCGAGGCGGTGGTGTTGCGGCCGGCCGGGACGATGCGGGCGCCGGCGATCACGCCCAGGACCGGGCTGAAATTGTACTCGACCGCTGGAGCCAGGATCAGGGCCTGGCTGACCGGCGAGCGGCGTTCGTAGGCCCCGCCGGCCCCGTCGCGGCCGGACACCGTGGTCGCGGCGTCGCGCTGGTAGGCCAGGTCGATGGCCGCCACCCAGCGGCGGGTGAGGCTGTACTCGAAGGCCAGGTCGACATTGAACGAGTCGCCCGGCCTGGCGCGGCCCGTAAAGCCGGCGGGCGTGCCGTAGACGCTCACGCCCTCCACGTCGGCGTGACCCGAGCGTGTGTAGGCCAGGTTCAGGCGGGTGCGCAGGATGCGGCCGTTCGGCGTCCAGAAATAGGTCTGGGAATTGAGGCCGACCGTGGTGGCGTAGGCCCCGCTGCCGAAGCCGTCCCTGGGGCGGGCGTCCAGCCGGTCGTGGCGGCCGGTGGGCAGGGTCTCCTGCAGCATCAGCGAGACGGTCGGCATGCGGCCGCCTTCCTTCCACTTGGCCAGGCGGTACTGGCCCTGCACGGTCAGGTCGCCCAGTTGGACCCCGTTGCTGGACCGGCCGCCGGACCGGGCGTGGCCGAAGCGGGGGATCAGGCCGGCGGTGAAGGTGTCGGTGACGCCGTACAGCAGGTAGGTCTGGGAGCCGAAGCTGTCGGCGGCCGGCGCGGCGTGGCGCTTGCCCTCGCCGTCGATCACGCCATAGGGCTTGGCGTCGTAGAGGTAGGGCTCGATCAGGGCCCGGCCCTTGGGCAGGGTCGAGGCGCCGGAGGCCAGGATCGGTCCGGTCCACCAGGCGTCGTCCAGGGCCTGGCGCGTCGGGACGGCGTCGTTGGCGAAGGCCGGGGCGAAGGCGAGGGCGGCCAGGCCCAGTCCGGCCCATAGCGAGGTCAGGCCCTGGCGGGCCCGTGGCGCGTACGAAACCATCGATCTGCTCCCCGTCAGCGTCGCGGCCTTGGGCGGCCGACGATCGTCGTTAGACGGTCGTGCGCGCGACCGCCGCCCGGAACTTGCGACGGCGAGGTGTCAGGACATGTCAGCAGTGTGGGCCGGCCTTCACGCTCCTGGCCGCCTTTCCTGATGCGCCGGACCTGTCGCGCCCGAGCTTGCGCGGTGCCGCCGGGCGGAGGCATTCTGCCGCCCATGAACATCCAGATTCGCCCCCTCGAAGGCCGCTATGTGCGGCTGGAACCGATCACTCCAGAGCTGCGCGCCGAGCTGAAGGGGGCGATCGACTGCGACCCCGAGAGCTGGGAGATCATGTCGACCAACGGCTGCGGCGAGGGCTTCGCCGACTGGTGGGGCGCGCTGAAGGGCGAGACCGAGCGCGGCGAGCGGATCGGCTTCGCCATCCGCCGGCTGAAGGACAACAAGGTGGTCGGCACCTCCAGCTACCTGAACATCCGCAAGCTGCACCGGGGCCTGGAGGTCGGCTCGACCTTCCTGCACCCCGACGCCCGTTCGGGCCCGGTCAATCCGGAGTCCAAGCTGCTGCTGCTCAAGCACGCCTTCGACTCCGGGGCGATCCGGGTGGAGTTCATGGTCGACGTGCGCAACGCCCGCAGCCAGGCGGCCGTCGAGAAGCTGGGCGCCGACAAGGACGGCGTGCTGCGCAACCACAAGATCACCTGGACCGGCCACGTGCGCGACACCGCCGTGTTCTCGATCACCGACGCCGACTGGCCGGGCGTCAGGCAGCGCCTGGATTTCCGGCTGCAGGAGACGTTCGCCTAGGGTGACTGTGAATTGGCCGCGTCGCCTTCCGTTGTCATCCCGGAAAGCGCGTAGCGCTTGTCCGGGATCCAGGCCGCCGCGCCGCCTTCACCCAGTCCCCTGGATCCCGGACAGCCTCTGCGAGGCTTCCGGGATGACAACCGCCCCGTTGCGGTGAAAGCCGCCGAATCACAAGAAAACTACGCCCTAGACCGCCGCTGAACCTCGCCAATTGTCGCCGTTCCGCGAATAACGCCGATCTTCGAGGTAAAGATGGCGTTACCCATGTCCATGTAAAGATTTCGCCAAGCTTTCGCAGGTAGTTTACTGCCTCATGACGGCTATTGCGTGCTTGAGAATTCTGGTCGCCGGGACCGCCGAGGCGGGTCGGAGCATCCCGGTCTCCCAGGTGGAAGCCGCTGCGGACCTGTATCTCAAGCATCGCTGGAAGGCCCCGCGCCGCTACGGCGCCGTCGCGCCCCTGGCCTTCGTGCTGGCCGACACCAAGGCCGAGCGCCTGGATCCGGTCGAGATGCAGACCCTGGCGATCGAGCTGGAGGCCGGCCTGTTCCCCGGCCGCCCCGAGTCTGAAAAGGGGGCGGGCCAGGTCTGCCTGCTGACCTTCGAGGGCGACGAGACCGCCGTCCTGCAGTTCGCCAGCCTGTCCCAGGCGTCCCTGGCCAGCCTGATCGCCGGCCGCGGCTATGCCGGGCCGCCCGGCCACGTCCAGGTGATCACCGCCGAGGAAATTCGCGCCGTGCCCAGCGCGCCCAGCGAGGCCGTGATCGATGAAACGCTGCAGGCCGCGCTGAGCCAGACGGCGCCGGCCCAGGGCATCCCCGTCGCCCGCGCCGCGGAGCCGACCGCCGCTGTCGCCGTAGAGGCCACGCCGGCCGCTCGTCCGGCCCCCTCGGCCGCGGCCGCCAAGCCCGCGCCGATCGCCGAGAAGCCCAAGCCGCCGCCCCCGCCCGCCACCGGCTGGTGGGGCCTGTACCATCCACCGTCGGAGTCGTTCGTCGGCGCGGTGATCGGCCTGCGGGCCGACCTGCTGGCCCCGCGTCCCACCGAGGACGCCGCCCTGCTGACCCGCGACCTGACCTGCCTGAACGACGCCCAGGCCGCGTTCGCCCATCCGGCCTTCCAGAAGGGCGGCGACGCGGGCATGCTGTTCGCGCCGTTCAGCTTCTGGAACCTGACCAACCCGGCCTCGCAGGAGGCTTACAAGCGCCGGCTGTCCCGCTATCCGCTGGCCCTGCAGGCCCGGCTGGGCGCGACGATCTACGACACCCCGCGCGAGCCCTCGCTGGGCCTGCTGGGCCAGATCCGCACGTTCCTGCAGCCGCACTTCGCCTTCATCGACCTGAACATCACCGAGCCGAACTTCCCGGTCGCCACCCTGCCGGGCGAGCTGGCCACCAGCATCACCCTGTCGCTGCCCGAGGACGACCTGCGGGCCCGCGTCGAGGCGATCGGCCAGTTCGCCTCGGCCCAGGGCGCCTATCGCGCCAAGGGGGTTCGGCAGGGCGTGACCGGCCTGCGCGACCCCAGGGAACTGGAGGCCTGCCGCGCAGCCGGCCTGCGGTTCGTCTCCGGCCCGGCGATCAGCGACCTGATGGCCAGCCCGATCGGCGCCGCTCCGGCCCAGGGCCTGCCGCTGAAGGTCGCCTGAAGCTCAACCTTGGCGGCGCCGCGACAGTGGGTCGCGGACGAATTTCTCGCGTTTGAGTCGATTTCGCTAACCTTCCACGCGTAGGGTGGCGGCATGACAGCGATCGCGTGCTTGAAGGTCTTCGTGGGCGACGAACTGCGGTTCGCCGACAACGACACCATGGCCGGACTGGTCGGCAAGGTGGCGGGCGCCTATCTGGAGACCACCTGGTTGTGGCCGCGCCGCTACGGCCTGGTCGCGCCGTTCTCGTTCGTGCTGGCCGACCCGCGCGCCACCGCGCTGGACGCCCGCGAACTCCAGGCCCTGGCCCGCGACCTGCAGTTCAAGCTGTTCGGCGACAAGGGCGCCGGCGACATCGCCCTTCTGATGTTCGAGGGCGACCAGACCGACGTGATGCGCTTCGCAGGCATCAACGGCGCCCAGCTGATGGCCCTGCTGGAAGGCGAGGGCGAGAGCCCGTTCGCTGGACGAGTCTGCCGGATCACCCCGACCGAGGTCAGTTCGGTCGTGCCGAAGGGCGGGCCGGTTTGCGGCGCGCCGACCATGGAGGAGCTGGCGGCCCTGGACGACGCCGCGCCGGCCGGGCCCCCGGCCCGGGTCGGCTATCGCGGCGTCTATCACGGCCCCCGCCAGACCTTCATCGGCAGCGTTGCGGTCTGGCGCCAGGCCCAGGTGGCGTCCGCCTTCGGCCTGACCCCGCCGCAGGTCGAGGTCAACCGCCCCGAGGACGACGTCGCCACCCTGGGCGGCGCGGCCGAGGCCCTGGCCGCCGTCTCGGTCGGCGTGATGTTCTTCCCGATCAGCTTCTCGACCCTGGTCAAGCCCCGGGCGCGGGCGGACCTGCTGCCGCACCTGGAAGCGCTGCCGCGCGCGTCGCGGCTGCGGCTGGCGGTCGGGGTCTATGACACGCCCCGCGCCCCCTCGTTCTCGGCCCTGTCGCAGATCAAGCGGTTCCTGGACCCGTTCTTCGGCCGGCTGGACCTGCGGGTCACCGATCCGGCCTTCCAGATCGACGAACTGCCGGCCGACCTGGCGGGCAGCGTCACCCTGGTCCTGCCCCCCGGCGACGAGCCGATCCGGCTGGCGACGATCAGCCGCTTCGTGCGCGAGGCGCCGGCCTATCGTCGCAAGCAGGTCTGGCAAGGCGTGGCCGACATCCGCACCCGCCGCGAGCTGAACCATTGCATCGAGCTGGGCGTGCCGTTCATGACCGGCGAGGCGGTGACCGACCTGCTGGAGCAGCCGGTCGGCGCGTCCCAGCTGCCGTGGCTGAACCTGCCGCTGCACGACTGGTCGGTGGCGCCCGAGGCCGGACCGGTCTCGTCCGTGGCCTGATCGGCCCCATTCCACGATCCCGAGCCGCAAAGCCCTGGATTTGCCGGGCGACGCAACGCACCTTGGGCCAGTTGGCGGCAGGGGCGGGGCGAGACGATGAACGGCATGAAACGATTGGCGGGCGCGGCCTTGGCCGCCCTGCTGCTGGCCGGCGCGGCGCAGGCCCAGTCCGCTCACCCCGCCCAGACGCCGGAGGCCCGAACCGCCGCGCGCTTCGCCGCCGCCGCCAAGGACCGCGCCCAGCTGCGGCTGTTCCTGCGGGCCATGCCCAAGGGCGGCGACCTGCACAACCACCTGTCGGGCGCGGCCTATGCCGAGGACTTCCTGGCCTGGGCCGACGCCGACGGCCTGTGCGTGACCACCGGCCCCCTGCCGGCCATCGTCCCCGCGCCGTGCGACGCGCCGGGCAAGGTTCCGGCCCGGGGCCTGGGCCAGACCAATCCGGCCCTCTACGGCCGGGCGATCAATTCGCTGTCGATGCGCAACTATAATCCCGGCGCCGACGGGGCCCTGCCGTCCGGCCACGACCAGTTCTTCTCGACCTTCGGCCGGTTCGGGACGGCGACCGACGGCAACCTGCCCAACCTGCTGGCGGTGGCGCGCGACTACGCGGCCGGCGACCACGTGGGCTATGTCGAGACCTCGGTGAACCCGTCGGCGATGTACGACCTGGTCAGGCTGGCGCGCGACACGCCCTGGGACGGCGACATGGTCAAGGCCCTGGCCGCGCTGGAGCCGGGCATCCCGGCCATGACCGCCAAGGCCCGCCAGGAGTTCGACGCGGCCGAAGCCGAGGCCGACCGCCGCCAGGGCTGCCTGGCGCAGAAGCCGCGCACCGGTCCCTGCGCCGTCGAGCTGGGCTACCAGGCGTTCGCCGTGCGCATCCTGTCGCCGTCGGTGGTGTTCGCCCAGCTGACGGCGGCCTTCGCCCTGGCCCAGGCCGACCCGCGCTTCGTCGGCGTCAACATCGTCGCGCCCGAGGACGACCCGACCGCCCTGGCCGACTACGCCCTGCACATGCGCATGCTGCAATTCCTGCACGCCCGCTATCCGGACGTGAAGCTGTCGCTGCACGCCGGCGAGCTGACCCAGGGCCTGGTCACCCCGCGCGACCTGCGCTTCCACATCCGCCAGGCGGTCGAGGTCGCCGGGGCCCGCCGCATCGGCCACGGCGTCGACATCGCCTACGAGGCCGACGCCCAGGACCTGCTGGCCCGCATGGCCCGCGACCGCATCGCCGTCGAGATCAACCTGACCAGCAACGACGTCATCCTGGGCGTCAAGGGGGCCGACCACCCCCTGGCCCTCTACCGCAAGGCCGGCGTGCCGTTCGTGCTGTCCACCGACGACGAGGGCGTCTCGCGCATCGACCTGACGAACGAGTATCTGCGCGCCGTCACCGAGCAGGGCCTGGGCTATGCCGACCTGAAGGCCGCCGCTCGCGCCAGCCTGGAATACGCCTTCCTGCCCGGCCCCAGCCTGTGGGCCGCGCCGCGCACGCCGGTCGCCGCCTGCGCCAAGGCCGGCCCGGCCTGCGACGCCTTCCTGGCCGGCAGCCGCAAGGCCGCGGCCCAGTGGCGGCTGGAGCGCGCGTTCGAGGCGTTCGAGGCCTCCCAATAGTCCGCTCATCCCGGCGAATGCCGGGATGAGCGGATATTTAAAGAACGCCTACCCCTTCGGCGCCTCGAAGGTGATCACCACGCTGTCGGCCGAGCGGTCGGCGGGGCCGTGATAGACCGCCTCGATGTTGTTGCCGTCCGGGTCGTAGGCGAAGGCGGCGTAGTAGCCGGGGTGGTAGGGCCGCTCGCCCGGACCGCCGTTGTCGCGCCCGCCGTTGGCCAGGGCGGCGGCGTGGAAGCGCTTGACCGCCTCCTGGTCGGGGGCCTGGAAGGCCAGGTGCACGTGGCTGGCCGGCTCGCCGACGTCGATCCACAGCTCGTCGGCGTAGACGTGCTCCCCGGCCCCGGGGATCTCGCCCTCGACCAGGGGCACGCCCACCGCCTCGAGCACGGCCTTGTAGAACCGTTTCATGGCCGGCAGGTCCCGGGTGCGCAGGTGGACGTGGTCGATCAGGCGGCCGCGGTGGAGTTGCATGGCTCGAGGCTCCGGAAGAACGAGGTTCCGGGATCAACGTGGCGGGGTCCGGCGCAGTTTCGGCCGACAGCGGACCGCCCCCTCAGAAGCCCATCAGCGACAGCACCTCGCGCCGCGAGCGCTGGTCGTCGCGGAACACCCCCATCATCCGGCTGGTCTTCATCGTCACCCCCGGGGTGCGCACGCCGCGGCCGCTCATGCAGGCGTGGCTGGCCTCGATGACCACGGCCACGCCCAGGGGCTGGAGGTTGTCCCACAGGCAGTCGGCGATCTGGGCGGTCAGGCGCTCCTGCACCTGCAGCCGCCGGGCGAAGCCGTGCAGCACCCGCGCCAGCTTGGAGATGCCCACCACCCGGTCGCGCGGCAGGTAGGCGATGTGCGCCTTGCCGATGATCGGGGCCATGTGGTGCTCGCAGTGCGACTGGAACGGCACGTCCTTCAGCAGCACGATGTCGTCATAGCCGCCCACCTCCTGGAACATGCGCGACAGGTGCTGGCTGGGGTCCTCGCCATAGCCCACGCAATATTCCTTCCAGGCCCGGGCCACTCGCGACGGGGTGTCGACCAGCCCCTCGCGCGACGGGTCCTCGCCGGTCCAGCGGAGCAGGGTGCGGACGGCCTCCTGGACGTCGTTGGGGACGTCCTCGGGAACGTCCTGGGGGACCGGCGGCGGGGCGGCGGGCGGGCTCATGGGCGTCTCCTCCGGGCGGGATGGTGCAGCAGGGAAAGGCGCGTGGCGAGGAGTTGTTTCCCTCGGACCCTGGCCCCCTCCGGCCCTCCGGGCCACCTCCCCCAGAGGGGGAGGATCTGATCGGCCGCCGCACCGAATAGCTGCTCCCCCTCTGGGGGAGCTGTCGCGAAGCGACTGAGGGGGCTTCGTGGCACGGCTTCTCGTCCTCACGCGGAAACCCGCTGAGCGTATGGAAAGGG
>NZ_FORN01000038.1 GCF_900114015.1 Caulobacter sp. UNC279MFTsu5.1
ACGCGCCCTGGCCTGGCTCGCCCGCCACGGCGTCACTGTCCAGCGGGTGATGACCGACAACGGCTCGGCCTATCGCTCCAAGCTGTTCGCCAGGGCCCTGCAGGCCGCCGGGGCCCGGCATGTGCGAACCCGCCCCTACACGCCCAGGACCAACGGCAAGGCCGAGCGCTTCATCCAGACCAGCTTGCGCGAATGGGCCTATGGCCGCCCCTACGCCTGCTCGGATGATCGCGCCAAGGCCATCAAGCCCTGGACCGACAGCTACAACCTCGCCCGACCGCACTCCGGCATCAAAGGCCTCACACCCTGGCAGCGTGTGAACAACCTTCTTGGAAACGACATCTAGGCCAACTGCGGCTCCGGCCGGCGCCGGAACGGAACGCCGAACGACTGCCGCGTCCCGCATCGCCACAGCCACTCCAGCGGGCCGTAGTGGAAGGCTTTGAACCAAGCCGCGGCCAGCACCAATTGGACCGCGATGGCGGCGAGGCCGATCGCCAGGGCCAGCGGCGGGGTCATCCGTTCGTAGAGGCCCAGGCCCAGCGGATAGAACAGCGGGACGAACACCAGCGACTGGCCGACATAGAGGCTGAGCGTCATCCGCCCCGTCGGGACCAGGACCCGCAGGACGCGCTCGCCGCCGGCCCGCCACAGTTGGACGAAGACCAGCACCGACGCGGCCATGCACGACAGGTCGAACCAGCCGCCCGCCAGCATGTTGGTCCAGAACACCGGACCGCTCCCGTGACCGCCGGTCCTGGCCTTCAGCCCGTAGCAGGCGGCGGCGACCAGGGCGACGGCGGCCAGGGCGATCGCCCGGCCCCGACGGAATCGCCCGGGATCGGCGAAGAAGCCGATCCGGCCCAGGACCAGCCCGACCAGGAACAGGCCCAGCACCTGCACGCAGCGCCCGGTCTCGATGAAGAACCACCACTTGTTGACCTGGCCCTCCCAAAGGTTGGCGCGCAGCACCTGGCCGAGGTCGCCGGTCAGATAGGTCGCCATGGCCGGATCGGAGAAATGATGGGGCGGCTTCAGCGCCCAGGGCGCGCCGGCCGCGCCCGCCGCGATCCACAGCAGGATATAGGGCTGCAGGAAACAGAGGCCGGCGACCGCCAGCAGGACGCGGTTGGAGCGGACCTTGTCGAACGGGATCAGCACGAAGCCGGCCAGGGCCAGCACCACGATGATGTCGCCGCGATAGACCAGGCCGTGCAGCATGCCGATCGCCGCCAGCAGGGTCAGCCGCCAGGCGAAGCGGCCGGCGAAAGGCTGGCCCCGTCGCGCCGCGCCGTCCATCATCACGAAGAAGCTGAAGCCGAAGCACAGGGCCAGCAGCGAGAAGGTCTTGCCCATGAACAGGGTGAAGACCGCCGTCGTCACCGGCGTCGGGGCCGGATGGGCCCAGTAGAGCTCGAAATATTCCAGCATGTGGACCAGGAACAGGCCCATCAGGGCGTAGCCCCGTAGGCCGTCCACGATCGCGAGGCGCGGCGACGCCCCGTTCGGGTCTTCCGACATTCGCGCCCCTCCCAGGTCGTCGCTTTGTTAGCGCTAACCTAGGCCGGGTCGCCGCCGTCGGTCTACTGCTGTTGCTGCTGCTGCTGGCGTTGCTGCTGTTCGCGGATGGCGTCGGCGCTGGCCCGGCGGCGATTGGCCGAGCCGAACGGGGCCGAGGGGCGGGGCAGGCGCAGGAACTCCGGTTCGGCCACCGCCGCCCGGGCCCGCCGCACCGAGACGCCGACCGCCAGGTGGCTTTCGGAATCGCCCTTGTAGACGCCCCGCGAAGGGGTGACGTCGCTGTAGTCGCGGCCCACGGCCACGGCCACGTGGCGCTCGCCGGTCATGACATTGTTGGTCGGGTCGAAGCCCACCCAGCGATAGCTGGGCAGGAACACCTCGACCCAGGCGTGGGTCGCATCGGGGTCCGAGCGGTCGCCGGCCTCGCGGTCGGTGAACAGGTAGCCGGAGACGTAGCGGGCCGGGATGCCCCACGACCGGCAGACGGCCAGCATCACGTGGGCGAAGTCCTGGCAGACCCCGCGGCCGGCGCTCAGCGCCAGGTCGATCGGGCTGTCGGCGTCGGTGACCCCCGGCTGGTATTCGAAGGCCTTGTAGATCGTGTCGCACAGGGCCTGGACCGCCGAGAACGGGTCGCGCCGGCGCAGGTCGTCCAGGTCGTGCTCGGCGATGAAGGTCTCCAGGGCCGGCGTCACGTGGACGAAGCCGTGCGGCCGCAGATAGTCGAAGCACTCGCCCTTCACGAAGGCGCTCTTCAGCCGCTCCCACTCGCCCATGTCCAGCGGCAGGGGCCATTCGTGGACCGGCTCGGTCTCGACGGCCGAGCGGGCGATGATCGTCAGGCCGTCATGCGGCTGGGGCACGTCGAAATGGTAGACGGCGTTGCCGAAGCTGTCGGCGTAGGAGAACACCTGGGCGGCCGGCTCGATGTCCAGCTCGAAGCTGACCAGCCGCTGGCGGGCGCCCTTCTGGGGCTGCATCCACAGCTCCATCAGGCTTTCGCGGACGGGCCGCTCGTAATGGTACTGGGTGACGTGGCGGATCTCGAGCAACACGGGCGGTATTCCTAAACAGGCCTTCTAAGCAGGCAGGCGCATTTCCAGCGGGTAGGCGACGAAGGTCTCGTAGATGGCCTGGTGGATGCGGGCGCATTCGTTGGCGACGGTGGTCAGGAGGTCGCCCGCGCCCTGGGCCTCAAGCTCGCCGACGTCGGCGAACTCCAGCCGGGCCTTGAGCCGGCCGGCCAGCCGTTCGGGGGCCGCGCGGCCGGTGGCCTCGACGTGGCGAGCCAGCTCGCTGAGGTGCTTTTCGATCTGGCTGGTGGCGAAGCGGATCGAGCGCGGGAAGTCCTCGTCGAAGACCATGAACTCCAGGATGTGCCGCGGCTCGATCTCGGCGGTGTAAACCCGCAGGTACGGCTCAAGCGCGCAGCCCATCCGCAGCAGGCTGACCAGGGCCAGGTGATCGTTGACCTTGGGGCTGTCCTCGGCGAAGCAGGCCTCCAGCAGGCCGGCGATCAGCTGGGCGCGCTCCAGGTACATGCCGACCATCATGAACCGCCAGCTCTCGCCGTGGCTCATGGTCGTATCGGCCGCGCCTTTGAACAGGTGCACGTCGGCGATGATGTCGTGCAGGAAGGTCACCGAGTTGTCGGCGAACTCGCGGCCGGCGTTGCGGTCGATGACCTTCAGGTACAGCAGGTTCAGCCGCTCCCAGGTCTCGGTCGTGATCTGGTCGCGGACCTGGCGGGCGTTCTCCCGGGCTCGCGACAGCGAGGCGACCACCGAATTGGGGTCCGAGCGGTCCAGCACCAGGCCCTTGGCCGCCTCGAAGGCGCCGGCGGTCAGGTCGGTCTCGCCGACCGCCGACAGGGCGATGCGCACGGCCTCGGCGCCGGTGTCGGTCTGGTCGAGCGTGGCGTTGAGCATCACGGTCGACAGGCGCGACAGGTGCTCGGCCCGCTCGATATAGCGACCCAGCCAGTAGAGGCTGTCGGCGACCCGGGCGAGCATCATTGGCCGGCTCCTTTCTCGACGTGGCCATTTCCGTTGTGGCCGTTGCCGTTATGGCCGTTCTCCTCGGCCAGCACCCAGGTGTCCTTCGACCCGCCGCCCTGACTGGAATTGACCACTAGCGAGCCGCGCTTCAGCGCCACCCGGGTCAGGGCGCCGGGGGTGACCACCGTCTTCTCGCCCGACAGGATGAACGGCCGCAGGTCGACGTGGCGCGGTTCGATGCGGCCGTCCACCAGGCAGGGCGCGGTCGACAGCTGGATGGTCGGCTGGGCGATGTAGTTGGCCGGGTCGGCCTTCAGGGCGTCGGCGAACTCCGAGCGCTCCCGGGCCGAGGCGTGAGGTCCCACCAGCATGCCGTAACCCCCCGAGGCGCCCACCGCCTTGACCACCAGCTTGTCGAGATTGTCCAGCACATGGCCCAGCTGGGCCGGCTCGCGGCACAGGAAGGTCTCGATGTTGGGCAGGATGGCGTCCTCGCCCAGATAGTAGCGGATGATGTCGGGCACGAAGGCGTAGACGGCCTTGTCGTCGGCCACGCCGGTGCCCGGCGCGTTGCAGATCACCACGTTGCCGGCTCGGTAGGCGTTGAACAGGCCCGCCGCGCCCAGCGACGAATCGCGCCGGAAGGTGAGAGGGTCGATGAAGTCGTCGTCGACCCGGCGATAGATCACGTCCACCCGGCGCAGGCCCGTGGTGGTGCGCATGTAGACCATGTTGTCATGGACCACGAGGTCGCGGCCCTCGACCAGCGGCACGCCCATCAGCCGCGCCAGATAGGCGTGCTCGTAATAGGCGGAGTTGTAGACGCCGGGGGTCAGCACCACGACCTGCGGGTTGGGCCGCCAGTCGGCGCTCATGCTCTTCAGCGTGGCCAGCAGCAGGTCGGGATAGCGTTCGACCGGCCGCACGCCGGCCTCGCGATAGGCCCCGGGGAAGGTCCGCTTGGAGGCGTCGCGGTTGGCCAGCATGTAGGACACGCCGGACGGCACGCGCAGATTGTCCTCCAGCACGGCGAATTCGCCGTCCTGGCCGCGAATCAGGTCGCTGCCGCAGACGTTGGCGTAGGCCTTGTGCGGCACGTAGAGGTTCTGCATCTCCCGACGGTACGAGGGCGCGCCCAGCACCAGCTCGCGCGGCACGACCCCGTCCATCAGGATCTGCTGCTCGCCGTAGATGTCGGCCAGGAACATGTTCAGCGCCTGCAGGCGCTGGGTCAAACCGGCCTCGATCTTGGCCCATTCCGCCGCCGGCAGGATGCGCGGAAAGAGATCGGTCGGGATGATCCGCTCGGTGGCGCTGTCCGCCCCGTAGACGGTGAAGGTGATGCCCTGCAGCAGGAACGAGCGCTCCAGCATCCGCTGCCGGTCGGCCAGTTCGCCCGCGCCCAGGGTGGAGATCCGGCTTTGCAGCGCCGCGTAGTGGGCCCGCACGTCGCCGCCCTGGGCGATCATCTCGTCATAGGCCGCGCCAGGCAGATAGGCCGCCCCGGTCATCGGCAAGGTGGGGGTATCGTCGATGTCCTTGATTTTCGCCACCACGCCTGTGTCCACTTTGTCCGCCCTTGCGCGCCGCATTGAGGCGGCGCGTCCCGATCCAGCCTAGAACGCACGAAGTTCGCAAGCGGCGCTTTTCGCCTCTTGAGCATTCGATGCCTGGGACTGCCCAACATTTGGGCGCCGTTCTGGTGATCCGGGAAGCCATCAGTTGTACCGGTTCGGAAATTTCACCGCGTGACAGGGGGCGGGGGGGCGACTACAGGGGTTCGGGGGTGCTCCGCGCGGGAAATGGAAGGCTTGGTGCGTAAGAGATTTGCCCTTGGCATGACCGCGGCGGCCCTGATGGCCGCGGGGCATGCCAATGCGGCCGAGCCCGCCGCCACCATCACCGGCGTCGAGGACCGTGCGCTGCGCGAGGCGATCCAGCGCGCCATGACCGAGGCCAAGCAACCGGCCCGCAGCCGTTCCGAAGCCCGCCGCCGGGCTCGCGACGCCGGCGACGAGGCTGTCGCCGTGCTGCGCTCGGAAGGCTACTACGCCTATGTCGTCGAGCCGGACGTCTCCGAAGCCGATCCGCCCCGCGCGATTCTCAAGATCACCCCTGGACCGGTCTTCGTGATCGCCGATCCCCAGTTGGCCTGGAGCGGAACCCCGCCAGACGAAGGCGTCGCCCAGCGGGCGCAGAGCGTCATCCGGCTGACGCTGGGCGCGCCGGGCCGCGCCGCTGACGTGCTGGCGGCCGAGGGGCGCGTGGTCTCCCAGGTGCAGCAACTGGGCTATGCCGACGCCACGGCCGAACCGCGCGAGGTCGTCGTCGACCACGCCGACCACACGCTGCGTCCGACCTTCCATATCGCGGCCGGCGACCTGACCCATGTCGATGGGATCCAGGTCCTGACCCAGGGGCGGTCGAACCCCGCCTGGGTGCAGCATCTGGCGCCCTGGAAGTCGGGCGACATTTACGAGCCCGACGACATCGCCGAACTGGAGCGCCGGCTGCGCGACACCGGGGTCTACGACACGGTCTCGGTCTCGCTGGCTCCCAAGGAGAAGGCGCTGCCCGACGGGCTGCGCCCGGTGATCGTCACCTTGGCCGATCGCAAGGCCAAGACGATCGAGCTGGGCGCCAGCTATTCGAGCACCGACGGGCCGGGCGTCGACGCCAAGTGGATCCGCTACAATCGGCTTCACCGGGCCGACACCACCACCCTGACGGCGCGGCTGGCCAAGCTGGACAGTCGCCTGGAGGCCGAACTGGCCCTGCCGCACTGGCGACGCAGCCAGCAGACCCTGAAGCTGAACACCGCTGTCTTCCGCGACAACACCGACGCCTATGTCGAGACCGGCGGCCATATCGGCGCGGACCTGACCCGGCGGCTGCGGCCGACCGTCTACCGCACCTACGGCGTCTCGCTGGACCTCTCGCAGATCGATTCGCCGACCACGACCAACGGCGTGACCACCGACATCCGGCAGAACTTCGCCACCTTCACCCTGCTGGGGGCCCAGGCCTGGGACCGCTCCGACAGCGTGCTGGATCCGACCAAGGGGTGGCGGCTGGACGCGCGGGCCGAACCCACGGCCATCACCGGCGACCTGACCATGGCCTTCCTGAAGGTCCAGGCCCAAAGCACGGCCTATCTGCCGTTCGGCCAGGGGGCGCGCACCGTGCTGGCCGGGCGGATCAAGGCGGGGCAGATTCTGGGCGGCACCATGCCTGAGGTGCCGGCCTCCAAGCGCTTCTACGCCGGCGGCGGCGGTTCGGTGCGTGGCTTTTCCTACCAAGCCATCGGCCCGCGCATCGACAACACCACCACGCCGCAGGGCGGCCTGTCGCTGCTGGAAAGCTCGCTCGAGCTGCGCCACAAGTTCACCGACACTTGGGGGGCGGTGGCTTTCGTCGACGCTGGCGCGGTCGGGGTCGACAAGTGGCCCAACGGCGACGATTTCGGAGTCGGCGTGGGCGTCGGCGTCCGCTACGACCTGGGCTTCGGGCCGATCCGCGCCGACATCGCCATGCCGGTCAGCCGGCGGAAAGGCGATCCGGCGTTCCAGGTCTATATCAGCATCGGGCAGGCCTTTTGACCGACGCCCAAAAACCACCTGGCGCGCCGCCGCCCGAGGACATTCCCGAAGTCGTCGCCGAGACGGCGACCAAGGTCGCGCGCAAGATCGGCTGGCCGGGCCTGGTCATCATCGTTTCGGTCAGCCTCGTGGTGCTGGTCGCCGTCCTGCTGGGCGGCGTGCGCTTCGGGGCGATCACCCCGCAAGGCCGCGCCTTCTTGGAGGCGCGCACCAGCGGGCTGAAGTTGGGCCGGATTGGCCGCCTGAAGATCGAGGGGCTGACGGGCGACATCTGGAGCGCGTTCGGCGTCCGGCACCTGACGATCAGCGACGAAAAGGGCGTCTGGCTCGACGCCGCCGACCTTTATGTCGACTGGCGTCCGGCCGAGCTGTTCTACCGCCGCTTCCACGCCGACGAGATCACCGCCCGTCAGGTCGTTATCTTGCGGCGCCCGACACTGACCCCCAAGGGCAAGTCCAGCGCCGCGCCGCTGTCGGTGGACCTCGACCGTGTCGCCCTGCGCCTGATCACCCGACCCGAATTCAGCCGTCAGGCGGGCGATTTCGACCTGAGCGGCGACTACGAATCCGAGCGGCAGGGCGGCCAGAAGGGCAATCTGCGGGCGTCCAGTCGCCTGCACGTCGGCGATCACCTGAAGCTGGTCTTCGACCTGGGGCGCGACAAGACGCTGCTGCTGGACGCCGAGGCCCAGGAAGCCAACGGCGGGGCTCTGGCCGGGGCGATGGGACTGTCGCCCGACCGGCCCTTCGACCTGAACGCCAAGGCCCATGGCACGATGAGCCAGGGCGCCTTCACGGTCCTTGCGCGGTCCGGGGACGCCACGCCGCTGAAGGCCGGCGGGGCCTGGACGCCCCAGGGCGGGTCGGCGACGGGCCACATCGACCTGGCCGCCTCGACCCTGACCGATCGCGAGGAGAAGATGTTCGGGGCCGACGCCCGCTTCTCGATCGTCGGGCGCAAGGCCGGGGCGTTCAGCGACCTGGACCTGAAGATCGACAGCCAGAACCTGAGCCTGGTTGCTCACGGCCCCGCCGACCTGGGCAATCGGGTCACCGCCCCGGCCGGTCTGACCTTCACCGCCAAGGTCGGCAACCTGTCCCGCGTGACGCCGCTGCCGACCATGGGCGCCGGCATCGCGGACGGGGTTCTGCATCTGACCGGCGACGGTCTACAGATCGACGGCCGGGTCGACGTGCGCGACCTCTCTTTGCTCGGCTATCGCCTGGCGCGGGCCCGAGGACCGGCCAGCGTCGGCTGGAAGCGCGGCGAGCTGAGCCTCAAGGCCGCGGCCACGACCGAAGGCGGTGGCGGACAGGGGCTCCTGGCCGTGCTGGGCCGGTCGCCCTCGGCCCAGTTCGAGGGGGCGCGACTGAAGGACGGCCGGTTCCTGATCCGCTCGGCCAAGGTCCAGGCCCCGAACCTGACCGTAGTGGCGCAGGGCGAGCGGGGCATCTTGGGCGGTCTGTCGTTCAAGGGCGAGGCCAAGGTCGGGTCCCTGGCGCCGGTCCGTCCGGGCATGAAGGGCCAGGCGACCGCCAGATGGTCGGCCAATCAGGGCGTGGACAAGCCCTGGCTGCTGACCGTCGACGCGCGCGGCGGTAATTTCGCCACCGGCCTGCCCGAGCTGGACCGGCTGCTGGGCAAGAGCCCGCGGCTGAACGCCCGCGCGTCCTGGGCCAACGATCGGCTGTCGGTGGCTGACGCCAAGTTGGACGGGACCGCCGCCTCGGTGCGCGCCTCCGGCGTGCTGGGTCCCGGAACGGCGCTGAGTTTCAAGCTGGACTGGACCGCCTCGGGACCGTTCGTCGCCGGGCCGATCGAGGTCGCCGGCAAGGCCAGGGGCACGGGCGCGGTGACCGGAACCCTGGCGGCGCCCAAGGCCGACCTGATCGCCGACTTCGACTCCGTCGACGTGCCGCGCCTGCCGCTGAAGGACGCCCACGTGGTGCTGTCGTTCGCCAAGCGCGCCGACGGCGGCGACGGCGTGGCGTCGATCGAGGCCGGCAGCCAGTACGGCCCGGCCAAGGGGCGCACGGCTTTCAATTTCGCGCCGGGCGGGCTGGAGCTGACAGACTTGGACGTCGACGCCGGCGGCGCCAAGGCCAAGGGCGCGGTGTCGCTGCGCAGCGGCCGTCCGGCCACGGCCGATCTCGTGGTGGCGATCGGACCCGGCGCCTTCCTGACCCAGGGGCGGGTCGCCGGCACGGCCCGGATCACCGACGGCGCGACCGGTCCCTCGGCCCAGCTCGACCTGGCCGCCGACGACATCGTCGGCGGGGCCTGGAAGGTCCGGCACGCCGCGGTCAAGGCCGCCGGCCCGATGGCGCGCCTGCCCCTGACCGTCGATGCGCGGGGCGAGGCCCCGTCTGGCCGCTGGAAGCTGAACGGCTCAGGCGTGCTGACCCAGTCGGGCCCGGAATACCTGCTGGCCCTCGACGCCGCCGGGGCCATGGCGCGCACCGAGATCAAGACCCGCGAGGCCGCCCAGATCCGGTTCGGCGGCCCGCGCACCAACGCCCGCCTGCGGCTCGCGGTCGGCGACGGCGCGGCCGACCTAGACGCCGACGTCGGCGGCGACCTGGCCACGCTTCGCGCCCAGCTGACCGGGGTCAGCCTCACCGCGATCAATCCGGACATGGCCGGCAAGGTCGACGCCCATGTGACGCTGAGCGGTTCGGGCCCGACCCTGACCGGCGAGTTCGACGCTAACCTGATCGGGGCCCGCGAGCGCGGCCCGCGCACCGACCGTGCGCTGAACGCCGAGATCCGCGGCGTGCTGCGCGACAACACCATGACCATCAACGCCACCAGCACCACCAGCCAGGGTCTGCAGGCCAGGGCCGAGGTGATCCTGCCGACCGAGGCCTCGGCCAAGCCGTTCCATCTGGCGATCAACCGTCAGCGCGCCGTTCGCGGCCAGTTCACGGCCCAGGGCGAGATCAAGCCGCTGTGGGACCTGCTGGGCAGCTCCGAACGCAGCGTGTCGGGCAAGGTCGACGCCGAGGGCGAACTGGCCGGCACCCTGGCCGACCCCCGCCTGACCGGCCGAGCCAGCCTGGAGAGCGGCCGGGTCGACGACGGCCAGACGGGCCTCAGCCTGCGCGACGTCATCGTGCGCGTGGCCCTGGCCGACAACGCCATCGATGTCAGCCAGGTCTCGGCCGGCGACGGCCAGGGCGGGACGATGGCCGGTTCGGGTCGGATCAGCCTGGCGCGCGGCGGCCTGGGCAGCTTCAGGCTGGACCTGAAGGGCTTCCGCGTCATCGACAACGAGCTGGCCTCGGCCACGGCCAGCGGCCAGACCACGATCAACCGCGGCGCCGACGGCAAGGTCAAGATGGTCGGCGCCCTGGTCATCGACCGCGCCGACGTCTCGGCCCAGACCAAGACCCCGGCCGGCGTGGTGTCGATGGATGTCATCGAACGCAATCGTCCGGACGAGTTGGATCAGGGCGTCGAGGCCCGCAAGGTCGTCCCGGGCAGCGGCATGCTGCTGGACGTCACCCTGACCGCGCCCCGGCGGATCTTCGTGCGCGGCCGGGGCCTGGATGTCGAGCTGTCGCTGAACGCCCATGTCGGCGGCTCGACCAACAGCCCCGTGCTTGACGGCGAGGCGCGAATGGTGCGCGGCGAGTACGACTTCGCCGGCAAGCGTTTCGAGTTCGACCAGAACGGCACGGTTCGCCTGGCCACCCAACTGGACCGCATCCGGCTGGACCTGACCGCCACCCGCGAAGACCCGGCCCTGACCGCCGTGGTCAGGGTGCAGGGCACCGCCGCCAAGCCGGAGATCACTCTGACCTCCAAGCCCGAACTGCCACAGGACGAGGTGCTGTCGCAGGTGCTGTTTGGCTCGTCGGCCGCCAACCTGACCCCAATCGAGGCCGCGCAACTGGCCTCGGCCCTGGCGGCCCTGGCCGGCGGCGGCGGCTTCGACGTGATCGGCAACCTGCGCAGCTTGGCCGGCCTGGACCGCCTGTCGTTCGCTGAGAGCGCCACGGGTATGACGGTGTCCGGCGGCAAGTACGTGACCGACGACGTCTATGTCGAGATCATCGGCGGCGGACGGGAAGGGACCTCGGCCCAGGTCGAGTGGCGGGTCCGCAGGGCCTTGTCGCTGGTGTCCAAGATCGGCAGCCAGGGCGACGCCCAGCTTTCGGTCCGCTGGAGAAAGGACTACAACTAGACCGCTCGCCGCGTTCCCCGGTCCGAAGGCGCGGGGAACGCGGCGAGCGCATGCAGTGACCGATCCGAATTCCAAACCCAGGCTTGACCTGGGATCGGACCTTGTTCGGAGCAAGGCTGTTGCGCGGGCGACCGGTTTCCGGCTTTGAGGAAGCACGAATTGTCCGCGGCCCTTGGTTTAGTTTGAACTGAGGGAGACAGTGGATTCATGCGACTCAACGACGAGGATCGCGCCGTTCTGCGACATCTGGCCGATCAAGGCCCCCTGATCATCGATCGGGCGGTCGCCTGGTGCGCCATCAACTCGGGAAGCCGGCACCTGGCCGGCCTCGAGCGCCAACGGCAAGTTTTGCTCGATGCTTTCGGGAACCTGCCGGCCGCGCCGACCGACATTCCGCTGGGCGCCTCGCCCGAGGTCGGGGCCGACGGGCGGATCGGCGAGCAGGCGCACCCGGCGGCCATCGCCGTGGTCGTGCGACCCGAGGCGCCGGTCCAGGTCGTGCTGACCGGCCACTACGACACCGTCTATCCCGAGACCTCCGGCTTTCAGGCCGTCGCCACGCGGCCGGACGGCGCTCTGCATGGGCCGGGGATCGCCGACATGAAGGGCGGGATTTCGGTGATGCTGGCGGCGCTGGAGGCTTTCGAGCGCCATCCGCTGGCCCACCGGGTCGGCTATCGCGTGCTGCTGTCGCCGGACGAGGAGATCGGCTCGGTCGCTTCGGCTCCGATCCTGGCCCAGTTCGCGCATCTGGGGCATGTGGGCTTGACCTACGAGCCGGCCCTGGCCGACGGAGCCCTGGCCAGCGCCCGCAAAGGCTCGGGCAATTTCCATATCGTGGTCCACGGCAAGGCCGCTCACGCCGGGCGCGACTTCACCGCCGGCCGCAACGCGGTGATGGAGGCCGCCCGGATCGCCCAGGCCCTGCACACCCTGAACGGGCTGCGCGAGGGCGTGACCTGCAACGTCGCCAAGATCGACGGCGGCTCGCCGCTGAACATGGTGCCCGACGTGGCCGTGGTCCGCTTCAACCTCCGCTTCCCCGCCGCCGACGACGCGGCGTGGTTCGAGAGCGAGGTCGACAAGATCGTCGCCTCGACCGGGGAGGGGCTGCACGCCCACCTGCACGGCCGCATCACCCGCGGCGCCAAGCCGTTCAACACCGCCCAGCAGCGATTGTTCGGCGCGATCAAGGAAGCCGGCGCCCTGCTGGGCCAGGATATCGCCTGGAAGCCGTCCGGCGGGGTCTGCGAAGGCAACAACCTGTTCGCCTCGGGCCTGCCCAATGTCGACACCCTGGGGGTGCGCGGCGGCGACATCCACAGCGAGGCCGAGCACGCCTGGCCCGACAGCTTCGTCGAGCGCGCCCAGCTGTCGGCCCTGATTCTGATGAAACTGGCCAGCGGCGAGATCGACGGTCCCGCCTTGCGCGCCGCCATGACCGACCTCGCGGAGACTTTTTGAGCATGCTTGTCGTCCGCCCCGCGACGCCCGTCGATTTCGACAGCCTGATGGAGTTGGCCGTGCTGTCGGGCCGCGGCTTCACCAGCCTGCCGGAGGACGAGCACACCCTACGCGCCCGCCTGGACCTGTCGCAGGCCAGCTTCCATTCGGAAGTGGCCGCGCCGGAGGCCTGGTACACCCTGATGCTCGAAGACCTGGAGGCCGGCGACGTGATCGGCGTTGCCGGGGTCAAGGCGGGGGTGGGTCTAAAGCGGCCGCATTTCTCGTTCCGCGTCGTGACCCTGGCGCAATCTTCTCCCACCCTGGATAAGCGTTTCGACCACCGCGCCCTGGTGCTGGTCAACGAATGCGCCGGCTGGTCGGAGGTCGGGTCGCTGTTCCTCAAGCCCGAACGCCGTAAGGGCGGGGCGGGGCGGCTGCTGGCCCAGTCGCGCTACATGCTGATCGGTCTGGAGCCCCAGCGTTTCGCCGAGATGGTGCTGGCCGAGCTGCGCGGCTGGTTCGACGAGGACGGCGGCTGTCCGTTCTGGGACCACGTGGCCAGCAAATTCTTCCGGCTGGAGTTCGACGAGGCCGACATGATGAGCGCCTCAACCGACGGCCAGTTCATCCTGGACCTGGCGCCGCGCCATCCGATCTATGTCGAGCTGCTGCCCCAGGCCGCCTCCGACACCATCGGCCGGGTGCACCGCGAGGGCGAGGCGGCGCGGGCCATGCTGGAGACCGAGGGGTTCCGCTTCTCGGGCCTGATCGACATCTTCGACGCCGGCCCGACCGTGGCCGCGCGGCGTGACGACATCAAGACGGTGCGCGAGGGCCGGCGGCTGCGCGTCCGGCTGGGCGAGGACGCCTATGGCGAGGAAGCCCTGATCTGCTCGGGCGCGGTGGCCCGCTTCCGGGCGGTGCGCGCGCCGGTGCTGATCGACGGCGAGAGCGCGATCATCGGCCGGGACGCCGCGGCGGCCCTGGGCGTCAAGGACGGCGAAATGGTGCGGGTGAAGGCATGAGCGGCGGCGTGTTCATCGAGGGCGTCTGGCGGGCGGGCGCGAGTTCCGAGGCGACCTCGGTCGATCCGACCACCGGTGAGGTGATCTGGCGCCAAGCGACCGCTGGGCCGGCCGATGTGGCGGCGGCGGTCGTGGCCGCCCGCAAGGCCTTCCTGGCGTGGGCCGATCGGTCGCGCGAAGAGCGGATCGCTGTCCTGCGCCGTTACAAGGACGTGCTGGCGGCCCGTACGGCGACCTTCGCCGAGGCCCTGAGCCGCGAGACCGGCAAGGCGCTGTGGGAGACCAAGGCCGAGCTGGGCTCGATGGCCGGCAAGGTCGAGGCCTCGATCAAGGCCTATGACGAGCGCACCGGCGAGCACGCCAATGACATGGCCTTCGGTCGGGCGGTGCTGCGTCATCGTCCGCATGGGGTGATGGCGGTGCTGGGTCCGTTCAACTTCCCGGGCCACCTGCCCAACGGCCACATCGTGCCGGCCCTGCTGGCCGGCGACACCGTGGTGTTCAAGCCGTCGGAAGAGACACCCCTGGCGGGTCAATTATTGGTCGAAGCCCTTGAAGAGGCGGGCGTTCCGCCCGGCGTCGTCAACCTGGTGCAGGGCGGCCGCGAGGTTGGCCAGGCGCTGATCGACCAGGAGATCGACGGCCTGCTGTTCACCGGCTCGGCCGCGGCCGGCGCCTTCTTCCGCCGTCACTTCGCCGATCGGCCGGACGTGATCTTGGCCCTGGAGCTGGGCGGCAACAACCCGCTGGTGGTCTGGGACGCCGGTGACGCCGAAGCCGTGGCGGCCCTGGTCGTGCAGTCGGCCTTCATCACCACCGGCCAGCGCTGCTCGTGCGCCCGGCGGCTGATCGTCTCGGACGACGCGGCGGGGCGAGCGGTGATCGACGCGGTGGCGGCGCTGTCCGAGCGGCTGGTGATCGGTCCGTGGAACGGCCGCGAGGAGCCGTTCATGGGTCCACTGATCTCCGACCGCGCAGCCGCCATGGCCCTGGCCGGCGCCAAGGCCATGCCCGGCAAGGCCGTACGCGCCATGACCGCCGTCGATGGCCTGAGCCGGGCCTTCGTCTCGCCGGGCCTGGTCGAGGTGACCGGCGAAACCGTGCCGGACGAGGAGCTGTTCGCGCCGCTGCTGCAAGTGCGCCGGGTCGGGTCGTTCGAGGAAGCGATCACCGCCGCCAACGCCACGCGCTACGGCCTGTCCGCGGGTCTTGTCTCCAATGAAACGGCGCGTTGGGATCATTTCTTGAAGCGGATCCGGGCCGGGGTCGTCAACTGGAACCGGCCGACCACCGGCGCGGCCGGAACCATGCCGTTCGGCGGCCTGGGCAGCTCGGGCAACCACCGGCCCAGCGCCTATTACGCGGCCGACTACTGCGCCTATCCCGTGGCCAGTTTCGAGGCGCAGGGCGTGGCCGATACCCTGGGCGATATCAAGGGCCTGCGCGAATGACCTCGCGCGCGGTCGAGGCCAATTGCGACGGGCTGGTCGGCCCGACCCACTCCTATGTCGGCCTGTCGCCGGGCAATATCGCCAGCCAGACCAACGCCGGCGAGGTTTCCAATCCCCGCGCCGCGGTGTTGGAGGGCCTGACCAAGATGCGCAAGCTGGCCGATTGGGGCGTGCCGCAGTTCGTGCTGCCGCCGCACGAGCGGCCGGATTTGGCGCTGCTGCGGTCGATCGGCTTTTCGGGCTCCGACGCCCAGGCGCTGGAAACGGCCTGGAAGGCCGCGCCGGCCCTGGCGGCCGCCGCCTGCTCGGCCTCGCCGATGTGGGCGGCCAACGCCGCCACGGTCACGCCCAGCGCCGACACGGCCGATGGCCGCGTGCACTTCACCCCGGCCAATCTGCTGACTAACCTGCACCGCAGCCTCGAAGGCGAGCAGACCACCCGCGGCCTCCGCCGGCTGTTCCCGGACGAGACCCGGTTCGCCGTGCACGATCCGTTGCCGTCCCAACCGCACTTTGCCGACGAAGGGGCGGCCAACCACGTGCGGCTGTGCGCCGATCACGGCGCGGCCGGGGTCAACCTGTTCGTCTGGGGTCGCGAGGCCTGGGAGCGCTGGGACGGCCGCTATCCGGCCCGCCAGACCCGCGAGGCTTTCGAGGCGATCGAACGCCGCCACGGCGCGGCGCGCGGCGTCTTCGCCCGCCAGGGCCGGGCGGCGATCGACGGCGGAGCGTTCCACAACGACGTGGTCTGCGTCGGCACGCGCGAATGCCTCCTGTTCCACGAACGCGCCTTCGAGGATCGCGCGGCCATGGAGGCGCAGGTCCGCCGCGCCGCCGAGGGCCTGTTCGAGCCGGTTTTCGTCGAGATCAGCGAGGCCGACCTGCCGATGGACGACCTGGTGAAGAGCTATCTGTTCAACTCCCAGCTCCTGGTTCTGCCCGGCGAGGACCGCCTCGTGCTGCTGGCGCCGGGCGAGACCCGGGACAACCCACGCGCTCATGCGGCCGCCCAGGCGCTGGCCAGCTCGAACGGCCCGATCGGCCGGGTGGAATATGTCGATGTCCGCCAGAGCATGCGAAACGGCGGCGGTCCGGCCTGCCTGCGGCTGCGGGTCGTCCTGACCGAGGCCGAGCTGGCGGCCACGAACCCCGGCCAGCGCTTCGGCGCCGCCTTGCATGATCGCTTGAACGCCTGGGCCGGGCGCCGCTATCGCGACCGTCTGGCCCCCGCCGACCTGGCCGACCCGGCGCTGATCGTCGAGTGTCGCGAGGCGCTGGACGAGCTGACCGCGATCCTCGACCTTGGCGGCGGCTTCTACCCGTTCCAGCGAACCGCCTGATCATGAGCAGCTTCATCGTTCGTCCCGCGACGCCCGACGACGCCGCCGCCGTCCTGGCGCTGCACCGCAAGGTCGCCGCCCAGCCCGGCGGTTTGGCCCGCCAGCCGGAAGAGGTGACGGCCGACTATGTGGCCCACGCCCTGGCGGCTTCGGCGAGCGGCGGCGTGAACCTGGTCGCGGTCGCCGCCGACGGGACGCTCTGCGGTGAGCTGCATGTCGAGCGAATGCAGATTGCGATCTTCGCCCACGTGCTGACCGACCTGACCGTGGCGGTCGATCCGGACTGGCAGGGCAGGGGCGTCGGCTCCGCCCTGTTCCATGCCCTGATCGACACGGCCAGGACCATGACGCCGCCGGTAGGCCGGATCGAGCTGTGGACCGGCGCGGCCAATCTCGGCGCCCAGCGACTCTACGAGCGGCTGGGTTTCCGGATCGAAGGGCGGATGACCGGCCGGGGCCGTCTGCCCGACGGCACGGTCGACGACGACATCGTCATGGGTCTGCTGCTCGACTAACCGCGCAGCGCCGCCAGGGCCTGGGGAAAGCGTCGCGACAGCGGCGCCTCGACCGCGCCGAGTTCGACCGCATAGTCGCCCGAGCCCTCGGGGCGCAGGCCGGTCACTCGGGTCGGATTGACCAGCCAGGAACGATGGGTGCGCAGGAAGCCGTGCTCGGCCATGCCGGCCTCCAGAGCGCCGAGCGACGAGCGCATCAGCGGCCGCCGGCCGTCGGCCAGCAGGAACTCGGCGTAGTTGCCGGCCGAGCGCACGGCCAGGATCTCGGACACGGGGACGCGGAGCAGCCGAGCGCCGTCGCGGATGTCGAAGCTGGCGACGGCCGTCGTCGCCGTCTGGGCGTGGGCGGCGGCCTCGCGGGCGCTGCGCCTTAGCGACAGGTAGTAGATGATCGAGGCCAATCCGTAGGCCAACAGGTCCTTGCGGAACTCGTAGGGGAACTCCGTCGACAGCGGGCCGAACCGGTACGGACCGTCCATCACGGCCAGATAGGCCAGCTTGCGCAGAGCGACGAAGGCTGAGACGTGCAGCACCGAATAGAGCACGACCGCCACGAGGTGGACGGGCGCCGCCCGCCACCAGCGCGGCGAGACGCGCGTGGTCCACACCGCCACCGCCGCGGGGATCGCGAAGATCACCATCGTCACCAGGGCGCTGCTGGCTTCCCAGATCGTCGGCGCCAGCGTGCCGAGGCGCGGCGCGTCGTGGCGGACGGTCAGGACGTTGACCACGGCGACGCACGAGATCAGGCCCGCGCCCAGCAGCCAGGCGCGCCAGAGGCCCTGGCGCTCTTCGCCGCTGATCCCGAAAAGCGCGCCGCTGGTCCCCGGGTATTTTCCGCTCGTCCCTGCCGGCGGCCGCTGGTCCCCGGGCCCTTGGCCGCCCGCGGCGGTCCGGGTCACGACGTTCGCATCGTTTTTCACGCCGGACGCCCTGTCATGCCTTTGACCGCTTCAATCCCTGACCGCCGCTACGACCTCGATTGGATTCGGGTCGGCGCGTTCTTCCTGCTGATTCTGTATCACGTCGGCATGTTCTACGTGCCCTGGGAGTGGCACGTGAAGTCGCCGCATCCGGTCGAGGAGCTGGAACTGGCGATGTTTCTGACCAATCCCTGGCGCCTGACGCTGCTGTTCCTGGTTTCGGGCGCGGCGACCCGGTTCATGGCCGATAAGGTCACGGTCGGGAAACTGACCGGGGCGCGGATCGCCCGTCTGCTGCCGCCGTTGCTGTTCGCGATGTTGGTGATCGTGCCGCCGCAGTCCTACTACCAGATCGTAGAATACGCCGCAGCGCACGGGACGCCGGTGACCGCTTGGTCCTATGGCGACTTCTGGCTCAAATACGTCACAGGCTCCGGCCACTGGTGCTCGCCGGACGGCTGTCTGATCACGCCGACCTGGAACCACATGTGGTTCGTGGCCTACCTGCTGGTCTACACCCTGGTGCTGGCGGGGCTGCTGCTGATCTGGCGGCGGCTGGGCGATCATCTGCAGTCCGCCGCCGAGGCGGTGCTGCGGGGACCGGGCCTGATCCTGTGGCCGATCCTGTTCCTGGGTCTGCTGCGCGCCACCCTCTATCCGCGCTTCGGCGAGACCCACGCCCTGGTCGGCGACCACTACGTGCACGCCGTGTCGTTCTCGGCCTTCCTGCTGGGGTTCGGCCTGGCCAAGTCGGAGGTGTTGCGCCAGCGCCTGATCTCAGCCCGCTGGCCGGCCCTGGGTCTGGCGATCGCCGGCTACCTGGGCTGGGCCACCTATGCCTACGTCTATCGCGGCGATACGCCGATCCCGCCGGAGTGGATGCGCCTGGTCATGCGCTTCGTCCACCCCACCGACGCCTGGTGCTCGATCGCCGCCATCCTCGGCTTCGGGGCCAGGCATCTGAACCGAGGCGGACCGGTCCTGCGCTACCTGACTCTGGGCGTGTTCCCGTTCTATCTGGTCCACCAGACCCTGATCGTGGTGATGGCCCACCATCTCGCCAAGCTGGGCCTGCCCCAGCCGCTGGAGGCGCTGATCCTGATCGTCCTGACCTTCGCCGGCTGCTTCGCGACCTACGAGGTGGTGCGGCGCGTCCCTGGGGTGCGGATCCTGTTCGGCTTGAAAGGCGATCAGCCGCCCGCCGAGGCCAGCCGCCCGCCGGTCTTCGCATAGGCCTGAGTGCCGATGGTGATCACCCGGTCGGCGCCGGTGATCTCGGCGATGCCGAGGTCGCTGGCGCCGGCCAGGCGGTCGTACAGCGGCCCAAAGTCGCGCAGGGTCACCTCCTGCAGGGTCTGGATCGAGGGGATGACGAAATAGACCTGCTGGAAGTCGTCGATCCGGTAGGGTGTGCGCATCACCCGCTCCAGGTCGAAGCCGATGCGGTTGGGGGAGGGGGCGTCGAGCGCGAAGATCGACTCGGCGTGCGAGGAGACGATGCCGGCCCCGTAGATCCGCAGACCTTCCGGGGTCTCCATCAGGCCGAACTCGACCGTGTACCAGTAGAGCCGGGCCAGGTTGGCCAGCCGCCCCAGCTCCAGGGCCCGCTGGCCGCCGCGGCCGTAGGCCTGCATGTAGTCGGCGAACGTCGGGTCGGTCAGCATCGGCACGTGGCCGAAGACGTCGTGGAAGACGTCCGGTTCCTGCAGGTAGTCCAGCTCGTGCGGCTTGCGGATGAACTGGCCGGCCGGAAAACGGCGGTTGGCCAGGTGGTCGAAGAACACGTCGTCGGGCACCAGGCCCGGCACGGCCACCACGCTCCAGCCGGTCAGGCGCTGGAGTTCCTCGTTGATCCGCTTGAAGTCAGGAATGCCCGAGCGGTGCAGATCCAGGGCGTCGAGCCCGCGCAGGAAGGCGTCGCAGGCCCGGCCTGGCAGCAGGGCGGTCTGCCGCTCGTAGAGGGTCATCCAGACGTCGTGTTCGGCTTGGGCGTAGCTTTCCCAGCCCTGGTCGATCGTCCAATCGGCGGCCGCGCCGGGCGGCGGGCCGCTGCTAAAACCGTCTGCGCTCATGAAACGACGTTACGCCCGGTTCGCAGCAAATTCCGTTCGGATTTTGCGTGAGAACCGGGGTCGTTCGCAGAGAGCTTGCGCCTAGTGCGAGATCCGGGGGCGAAGCTTGTAGGCACCGTGATCGAAGCTCTCGAAGATCACCGCCGTCTGCGGGTGCCCCACCGGCTCGCCGCTCTCGTCGGCCAGCAGGTTCTGCTCGGAGACGTAGGCGACATAGGTGTTGTCGTCGTTCTCGGCCAGCAGGTGGTAGAACGGCTGGTCCTTGGTCGGCCGGATGTCCTCGGGAATGGAGTTCCACCATTCCTCGGTGTTGGCGAAAACGGGGTCGACGTCGAACACCACGCCCCGGAAGGGGAAGATCCGGTGCTTGACCACCTGGCCGATCGCGAATTTGGCGAGTCTCGAATTCATGTCGACCAGCCTACACGAGTCTCCTGACTAGAACCTGAACGTAGACTTCCGTCATCGGATAACAAGGCAAGGCCTTCCGGCGCGGGAATCTCGCCGCTATGCTCGCTTCCGAAGTGAGGCGGTTCGATATGAATCGCCTGCGAGACAAGGTGGAACGACCATGTCGGAGGCGCCGCGAGCGCCCGGCGCGCCTCAGCCCGCGGGCTCTGGCCGGCGCCGGCCATCGGGCGAGCAGTCGTGCTATGCGGCGCTCGACCTGGGTACGAACAACTGTCGCTTGCTGGTGGCGACCCCTTCGCCGCGGGGCTTTCGCGTCGTCGAGGCCTATTCCCGGATCGTGCGGCTGGGCGAGGGTCTCTCCCAGACGGGCCAGCTTTCGGACGAAGCCATGGACCGCTCCATGGCGGCCTTGAAGGTCTGCGCCGAGAAGATCCGCCGTCGCAAGGTGGTGCGGGTGAAGGCCGTGGCCACCCAGGCCTGCCGGGGTGCGGCCAATGGTCCCGATTTCGTGCGCCGCGTGGCCGAGGAGACCGGCCTGCGGCTGCAGATCATCACCCCGAAGGAAGAGGCTCAGCTGTCGGTGGCCGGCTGCATGAGCCTGTTCGACCGCGCGGCGGAGGCCGCCCTGGTGGTCGACGTCGGCGGCGGCTCGACCGAGCTGTCGTGGGTGGATCTCAAGGGCGGCGGACTGGACAGCAAGCCGCGCCAGTTCGCGGCCTGGAAGCTGCCGATCAAGGCCTGGCTGTCGATCCCGATCGGCGTGGTCACCCTGGCCGAACGCTTTCCCGAGGGCGAGCGGGCGGAGGAGGGGTGGTTCCGGGCCATGGTCGACGCGGTCAAGGCACGGATCGAGGCCTTCCCGCACGCCGAGCCGATGCGGCGATTGTTCGAGAACGGCCGGGCCCACATGGTCGGCACGTCGGGCGCGATTACCAGTCTGGCCGGCCTGCATCTGGGCCTGTCGCGCTATGATCGCAACATCGTCGATGGCCTGTGGATGCAGCGGCACGAGTGCGAGGCGGCCGCCGACCGGCTGTTGACCCTGACCGCCCGGGAGCGGGCCCTGGAGCCTTGCATCGGCGCCGATCGGGCCGACCTGGTGCTGGCCGGGGCGGCGATCCTGCAGGCCGTCCAGGAGCTTTGGCCGTGTTCGCGCGTGCGCGTCGCCGATCGGGGGCTTAGAGAGGGTCTCCTGATGTCCTTGATGTCCGATCAGCAGAAGAAGCCGCGCCGGCGTCGGCGAGGCGGCTCTGGTCGGTCGTCTCGCCCCGCAACGGTGAACGCATGAACGACGAACCTCCCCGCAAGCGCATGGTCAAGCCGCCGGCCGGCGGCAATGAGAGCGGCCGCGCCAAGCCGGCTCGACTGAAGACCGCGTTCGGCCGCACGCCCTCACAGCAGGCCTGGCTGGAACGCCAGATCAACGACCCGTTCTCGGCCAAGGCCCGCGCCCTGGGCTACCGCAGTCGCGCGGCCTTCAAGATCAGCGAGATCGACGACAAGCACCGGTTCTTTAGGAAGGGCGCGAGGGTCATCGACCTGGGCTGCGCGCCGGGCGGCTGGCTGCAGATCGCCACCGAACGCGGCGTGACCGACATTGTCGGGGTCGACTTGCTGCCGGTCGACCCCGTCGCGCCGGCTCACATCCTAGAGATGGACTTCACCGACCCTGCCTGTCCGCCGAAGATGCTGGAACTGCTGGGCGGCGCGCCGGATCTGGTGATGTCGGACATGGCCCCCAACACCGTCGGTCACCGCGAGACCGATCACCTGCGGATCGTCGGCCTAATCGAGATCGGCGCCGACTTCGCCATCGAAGTGCTCAAGCCGGGCGGCGCCTTCGTGGCCAAGGCCTTCCAGGGCGGCGAGACGGCGGCGGTGATCGCCCAGCTGAAGAAGCATTTCGACAAGGTCGTCCACTTCAAGCCCAAGGCCAGCCGCAGCGACAGCTCCGAGGTCTTCCTAGTGGCGACGGGGTTCAAGGGGCGGTAGTGGGCATGGAAAAGCGCATCACTTGATGCTATCTTTCGTGCGATCGGAGTAAGCCATGCGCACGACCCTGGCCTTGGATGACGCTCTTCTGGAACGCGCCGGCGACCTGACCGGCATCACGGAAAAATCGGCGTTGGTCCGCGAAGCCCTGAAGGCGTTGATCGAGCGGGAAAGCGCGCGTCGGTTGGCCTTGCTCGGCGGAAGTCAGCCTGACCTCGCCGTCGCGTCGCGCCGTCGTCCCGAACCGGCGTGATCCTCGCCGACACCTCCGTTTGGGTGGCGCACCTTCGTGCCCGCGACGAGCGCCTCGTCGATCTGCTTCAGCAAGGCCAGATTCTGGTCCATCCGTTCGTGGTGGGCGAATTGGCGCTTGGCAATCTTCGTGAGCGGCGCGTCATGCTCGATGCTTTGGCTCAGATGCCGGCCGCTGTCCTGGCGCGGGACGAGGAGGTCCTGTTCCTCATCGAGGGGCGTCGGCTCTACGGTTTGGGCGTGGGTTATATCGACGCCCATCTGCTGGCCAGCGCCATGCTGACGGCGGGAGCCAGGCTTTGGACCCTTGACCAGCGCCTGGACATGGTCGCGGTCAAGCTAGGCGTCGCGTCCAGGTGATTTGGCGATCGATCGTCGCTCGCGACTTCCCTTGGCCAATTCATCCCTATTTATGCCGCCAAGCGGGTCGACACGGACGAGCTCCATAGGTATACGCGGCTCGCAAAATGGAGACTCCAATGGAGATTCGCGAAGGGCTCACCTTCGACGACGTTTTGCTCGAACCCGGTCCGTCAGACGTCATGCCCACCCAGGTGACGACCGAGACCAAGTTCACGCGTGAAATCAGTCTGAACATCCCGCTCGTGTCCGCCGCCATGGACACGGTCACTGAAAGCCGCCTCGCCATCGCCATGGCTCAGGCCGGCGGCATGGGCATCCTGCACCGCAACCTGACGGTGGAGGAGCAGGCCGACCACGTGCGCGAAGTGAAGCGTTACGAAAGCGGCATGGTCATCAATCCGCTGACCATCAATCCCGAAACCACCCTGGCCGAGATCCGTGAGATCAAGGCTCGCCGCAAGATCTCGGGCTTCCCGGTGGTGGAGGCCAAGAGCGGCAAGCTGGTCGGCATCCTGACCAACCGCGACATGCGCTTCGAGGGCGACGACAAGGTCCCGGCCTCGGCGCTGATGACCCGTGACAACCTGATCACGGTCTCGGAAGGCATTGATCACCGCGAGGCGCGCGAACTGCTGCGCAAGCACAAGATCGAACGCCTGATCGTCGTCGACGACGCCTATCGCGCCGTCGGCCTGATCACAGTCAAGGACATCGAGAAGGCCCAGGCCCACCCCCTGGCCGCCAAGGACGACAAGGGCCGGCTTCTGGTCGGCGCGGCCTCGACAGTCGGTGATGCTGGTTTCGAGCGGTCGATGGGCCTGGTCGACGCGGGCGTCGACGTCGTCGTCATCGACACCGCCCACGGTCACTCCAGCCAGGTCGCCCAGGCGGTCTCGCGCCTCAAGCGCGAAGCCAACCGCGTGCAGATCGTGGCCGGCAACATCGCCACCTACGACGCCGCCCGCGCCTTGATCGACGCAGGCGCCGACGCGGTGAAGGTGGGGATCGGTCCGGGCAGCATCTGCACCACGCGCATCGTCGCCGGCGTGGGCGTGCCGCAGCTGACCGCGATCGCCGAGGCCGTCCGCGCGGCCCGCGAGAGCGGCACGCCGGTCATCGCCGACGGCGGCATCAAATACTCGGGCGACCTGGCCAAGGCCATCGCGGCCGGGGCCTCGACCGCCATGATGGGCTCGATGTTCGCCGGCACCGAGGAGGCGCCCGGCGAGGTGTTCCTATACCAGGGGCGCTCATACAAGAGCTATCGCGGCATGGGTTCTGTGGGCGCCATGGCCCGCGGTTCGGCTGATCGCTACTTCCAGAAAGACATCACCGACAGCTTCAAGCTGGTGCCGGAAGGCATTGAAGGGCAAACGCCTTTCAAGGGGCCGATCGCTCCGGTGCTGCACCAACTGGTCGGCGGCCTGCGGGCGGCCATGGGCTATGTCGGTGCGCCGGACATCCTGGAATTTCAGAAGCGAGCCCGCTTCGTGCGGATCACCGGCGCCGGCCTGCGTGAGAGCCACGTCCACGACGTGATGATCACCCGGGAAGCGCCGAACTATCCGAGCGCGGTCTAGACCGGTGCGGATGGCCCTCGAACTTCAGATGCTAGGCTTGGCCGTCGTGATCGGCCTGGTCCACCTGCTCTGGGCGGCCGCGGCCGCCCAGCCGCAGCGCGGCCTGAAGTGGAACGTGGGCCCTCGCGACACGCCGGTGGTGCTGACGGGCATGGCGGGGCGCCTCGAACGCGCCTTCGCCAATTTCCGCGAGACCTTCCCGTTCTTCGCCGCCGCTGTGCTGGTCGCCTATCTGGGCGGCCGGCTCGGCATGCTCTCGGCCCATGGCGCGGTGCTCTATGTCGGGGCGCGGACGATCTACATCCTTCTCTACGCCTTCGGCGTACCGGTCGCCCGGTCGCTGGTATGGCTGGCCTCCCTGATCGGCATCGGCCTGATCCTGGCGGCCCTGGTGATCTGAAAGCAAAAATGCGCGACGGCGGCAGACTAGCAGCGGCGATCGAGGTCCTCACCGAGATCGAGACGCGTCATTTCCCCGTACGGATGGCGCTGAAGCGCTGGGGCGAGAGCGCCCGTTACGCGGGCTCCAAGGATCGCGCCTTCGTCTCGGGCCTGGCGCTGGACGCCTTGCGCCGCAAGCGCTCGCTGGGCTGGATGATGGGTGACGACAGCCCGCGCGGCGTGGTGCTGGGCGTGCTGGCCCACGACTGGAAATGGCCGGTCGAGCGCATCGCTGAGGCGGCCGGCGAGGAACATGGGCCCGGCGCCCTGACCGATGCCGAGCGCGAGCGCATCGGTTCGCCACGATCCATGGCGGACGCTCCGGCCGCCGTGGCCGGCGACTACGCCGACTGGATGGAGCCTTCCCTGGCGCGGGCTCTGGGCGATGACCGCGCCGCCGAGATGGCCGCGCTCGCCGAGCGGGCGCCGGTCGACCTGCGCATCAATCTGCTGAAGACGGACGTCGAGCGCGGCGCCAAGGCCGTAGCCCTGATCGGGGCAGAGCCGGCGGGCGTGCTGGACACGGCCTTCCGCATCCCCGCGCCGGGCGCGGCCGACCGCACGCCCTCGGTCGAGGCCGTGCCGGCCTTTTCCAAGGGCTGGTTCGAGGTCCAGGATCTCGGCTCGCAGATCGCCGCGGCCGTGGCCGGCGACGTCAAGGGCAAGCAGGTGCTCGACTTCTGCGCCGGGGGCGGAGGCAAGACCCTGGCCCTGGCCGCCGCCATGGACAATCGCGGCCAGATCTACGCCCACGACAGTGACGCCCGCCGCCTGGCCGACACCATCCGTCGCGGCCAGCGGGCCGGCGTCCGCAACCTGCAGATCCGTTCGCCGATCGAGGGCGAGCCGCTGAAGGGTCTGGAGGGCAAGCTGGACCTGGTGTTCGTTGACGCCCCCTGCACCGGTTCGGGCACCTGGCGCCGCCATCCCGACGCCAAGTGGCGCCTGTCGCCCGACCAGTTGGCCAAGCGCCAGATCGAGCAGGACGCGGTCCTGGCCGACGCTTCCGACTTCGTGAAACCGGGCGGCCGCCTGATCTACGTCACCTGCTCGTTGCTGGCCGAGGAGAACGAGGACCGCGTGGCGGCCTTCGTCGAGCGCCATCCGGGCTTCTCGGTGAAGCCCGTCACCCTGGCCGGCGTCGAACAGTATCTCACGCCGGAAGGCTATCTGCGCCTGACCCCCCATCGCGCCGGAACCGACGGCTTCTTCGCCGCCGTGATCGAGCGCGGGTCCTACGCGCCCTAAGACATCCGCCCCGCGAGGGGATCGAAACCGAAACGACACGCTGGAGAGCCTCTACCGATGACGACCGAAACCCACCACCAGCGTGTTCTGATCGTCGATTTCGGCAGCCAGGTGACCCAGCTGATCGCCCGCCGGGTGCGCGAGGCCGGTGTCTATTGCGAGATCCATCCGTTCGACAAGGCGGAAGCCGTCGTCGACGACTATGCACCCAGCGCCATCATCCTGTCAGGCGGCCCGGCCAGCGTGCTAGAGGCCGACAGCCCCCGGATCGGGACCAAGCTGTTCGACCTGGGCGTGCCGATGCTCTGCGTCTGCTACGGCGAGCAACTGCTGTGCGACGTGCTGGGCGGCAAGGTCGAGGGCGGCCACGCCGGCGAGTTCGGGCGCGCCGAGCTGACCGTCGGCAAGAATAGCCCATTGTTCCAGGGGCTGGCCGGGGTGGGCGAGTTGGAAACCGTGTGGATGAGCCACGGCGACCGCGTCACCGCCATCCCCGAAGGTTTCGAGGTGATCGCCACCTCGACCGGCGCGCCGTTCGCCGCCATCGCCAACGACGCGCGCAAGATCTACGGCGTGCAGTTCCACCCCGAGGTGGTCCACACCGTCAACGGCGCCAGGATCTACAGGAACTTCCTGTTCAACATCGCCGGCCTGAAGGGCGACTGGACCATGGCGGCCTTCCGCCAGGAGATGGTCCAGAAGATCCGCGACCAGGTCGGCGAGGGCAAGGTGATCTGCGGCCTGTCCGGCGGCGTCGACAGCTCGGTGGCCGCGGTGCTGATCCACGAGGCGATCGGCGACCAGCTGACCTGCGTGTTCGTCGACACCGGCCTGCTGCGCAAGAACGAGGCCGACCAGGTCGTGACCCTGTTCCGCGACCACTACAACATCCCGCTGATCCACGTGGACGCCGGCGACCTGTTCCTGGGCGAGCTGGCGGGCGTCAGCGACCCCGAGACCAAGCGCAAGACGATCGGCAAGCTGTTCATCGACGTCTTCGACAAGGAAGCCGCCAAAATCGAGGGCGCGGCGTTCCTGGCCCAGGGCACGCTCTATCCGGACGTGGTCGAGAGCGTCTCGGCGCGCGGCGGTCCCTCGGCGGTGATCAAGAGCCACCACAATGTCGGCGGCCTGCCGGACTACATGAAGCTGCAGCTGGTCGAGCCGCTGCGCGAGCTGTTCAAGGACGAAGTCCGAGCCCTGGGCGTCGAACTGGGCTTGGCGCCGGCCTTCGTCGGCCGCCACCCGTTCCCCGGCCCGGGCCTGGCCATCCGCATTCCGGGCGACATCACGCCCGAGAAGGTCAAGGTCCTACAGGACGCCGACGCCATCTATCTCGAGGAGATCCGCAACGCCGGCCTCTATGACAAGATCTGGCAGGCCTTCGCCGTGCTCCTTCCCGTAAAGACGGTGGGAGTCATGGGTGACGCCCGCACCTACGAGAACGTCCTGGCCCTGCGCGCGGTCACCTCGACCGACGGCATGACCGCCGACTTCTTCGAGTTCCCCTGGGACGTGCTGGGCAAGACCGCCACCCGGATCATCAACGAGGTCCGCGGCGTAAACCGGGTCGTCTACGACGTGACGTCCAAGCCGCCCGGCACGATCGAGTGGGAGTGAAGGGGAGTACCGTGGAGTAGATCAGAGTAGCGCAGCGTGTAGGAAAAGACCGTTTGTAAATGAATGTAGTCTCGTTGTTGGAGTTACGGTGACAGTGCACTTAATTCTTCGAATCCTTCGAAATAAGTGCACTGTCACCGTAATTCACCCGTAATTCACCGTAATTCGTATGACGCTCACGAGGGCCTAAACAGCGGCCGAAGGTTCGCCGGGTGCGGCTTTCAAAACAGTGTCACATCTGGCAGCGTCGGCGGTCCCTCATTCTCCGAAAGCGCTCGCAGGCCCTGTCCAACGAGGCTTTGTGGCAACGGGCTGGCCACGAAGCCACCGAGCGCCGCAGCGCGTATGCCCGCCAAACTTGAGCTCGTGCAGCTGATGCGCCAGTCGATTCGCGTCGTGGCTAGGGCTGGCTGCCACGCATCCTGCGCCGCACGAGGACGGGCCTTGTCCACAAGGGGGTTCCGGGTCACGAGATGCTGTCGGCAATCATCCTGACCGATCGCGCGGCGCCCTGCTTTGCCGCGGATCAAATTCCGGCGCGGCGCTGGAGAGCCTCGAGGCGCAGCGCGTTTCGACGCTGTTCTCGTCGATCTTCTCAATCCTGGGACGGATGGGATCATCAGGATTGACGCCGATCAACGCGGCATGGGCCGGGAGCTGGACACTGGCCGCGCGCCGATTGGGCGCGCCACCGCAAGGGAGCGTCAGACATGAGCCTGCAAGACAGCAAATCCTTGATCCCGGCCTTCGGCCAGCAAGCCTCTCACGCGTTCGCGCCGCTGCAGCGGGAAATCGATCGCCTGTTTGGCGAGTTCGGCCGCGGCTTCGAAACTTTCGTCACGCCCAGTCTCGATTTCAGCGAGACGCCGCAGGGCGTCGAGCTCAAGCTCGACGTGCCCGGCTTCAAGGACAGTGAGATCGCCGTCACCGTCGAGGATGACGTCCTCACCATCGCCGGCGAGAAGGCCTCCGAAACCGAGGACAAGACCAAGACCTATCGCCTGATGGAGCGACGCTCAGGGGGCTTTTCCCGGTCGATCACCCTGCCGCGCGCTATCGACAGCGACAAGATCGCCGCCTCCCTGGTCAATGGCGTCTTGACGATCACCGCGCCGAAGATCGCCGAAGCCGGGGGCCGGACCATCGCCATCCAGTCGCCCAAGCCGGCCGACGTGGCCTGACGTGCGGGCGACGGTCTTGACCAGAGGCGGCTGACCTTGGTCTGTCGCCTCGCGCCCAGGGACCCCAGGATCTATTGGCGCAGGTTCGGGCCTGCGGGGTGTGTGCCGGACTGATCTGCACCTGTTGAACGGACCTGCCGAACCCGGGGACCCCCGGTCGTACAGGGCCATGAAGTGGTCGGCGCGGTCTACGCCTTGAGCGGCGGGGTCCAGGGCTGGGCCGTGAAGGCGGCCGCGCCGAGCTGATGGCGGTCGACGTCCGCTCCTGCGTGCCAATTCCCGACGGTTGGAGAACCTTCAGGCCGCGCCGCTGCTCTGTGCGGCCTGATTGGCTATCAGGCTTGGCGCATGGCCTGCACCCAGGGCGCGGGTCGAACGTCTGGGTCTCCATGCTTCTGCGCGGAGGACCATCTGCTAGCCCAGCTGGCGGTCGTGAAAGGCCGGGCGGTGGCGGAGTTCATGCGCGCCCGAGGATTTGGCGGCGTTGGTCTAGCGGCGAGTGACCACCTAGTTGGCGTTGTGCAGTCAAGGCCTGCATGGCTGATGGGCGGCGGCCTTTATCTGGAAGAGGCGTCGGCGCTGATTGGCGCCTCGTTCGTCGCAGGTTTTTAGGCGCTTGCCGCACGCTACGCATCGAGGCGCATTATTCCTCTCGTGAGGGATTGGACCGCGGGTCACGTAAGTAGACGTGTAGAGTCAGGGTGATTGGCCATGAGCGACAAGCTCGACCAACTTTTCGAAGCGTTGCGGCGACAAACATACGCCGAGCTGCCCGGCTTGGAAGGCCAGGTCTGGGCCAGGATCGACGCATGGCGCGAGAGCCGGCGCGCTTCGAACGCGCTTGCGCCTCTGCGCGCGGCCGCAGTGGTCGCGGCTTTGGGCCTGGGCTTGGTCGGAGGGAGTCTCGCGGCCGACGCCGCCGCGCGAACGCCCCCTGAGATCTCCGTGTTTTCCGTCGATGCGCACCTGGCACCGTCCAGTCTGTTGGGCGGGCGCTGAAATGCGCCGGATCTCGCGCGGCGCGGTCCTGACCGTCGTCCTGGCGCTCCTGGCGGGCGTGGCCGGAAGCTGGCTCGGCTCGGGCCGGCTTCTGCCGAAGCACCATGCCCAGTCGCTACATGAGATGGTCCATCACGAGCTAAAGCTCAGCCCGGCCCAGGACCGCCAACTGGAGGCGCTCGAACAGGACTTCGCCGTGCGTCGTCGCGCGCGGGAGGCCGAGTTGCGCGCGGCCAACGCCCAGCTGGCCGCCGCGATCCAGGCGCGCCATGAATACGGGCCCGAGGTCGAGGCCGCGGTCGAGCGCTTCCATGCGGCCATGGGCGCGCTGCAGCTGGAGACGGTCCAGCACGTCCTGGCGATGCGCAAGGTGCTGACCCCCGAGCAGGCGGCCAAGTTCGATCGTCGCGTCAGCGAGGCGCTCACGAACGAGACGCCGTGACCGCCGGCCTTGGCGAGGATGAGGACGGTGCGCTTGCGCAAGGGGCCGCACGGGGCGACGAGCGCGCGTTCAGCACGCTGATGCGCCGCCACAAGAGCCCGCTGCACGCCTTTGCGCGCCGACATGTCGGCGATCCCGACGCGGCCCACGAAGTGGTGCAGGAAAGCTTCGTCGCGGCCTGGAAGGCGCTCGATCGCTATGATCCGACTCGGCCATTCGGCGCCTGGATGCGGGCCATCGTCCTCAACAAGTGTCGCGACCGGGGGCGGCGGTTGCGCGTTCGCCGACTGATCCTGGGCGAGCGGTCGATCGACGCCTCTGGAGCGCCTGACTATGCCGACCCCGCGGCGGGACCGGAGGCGGCGAGTCTGCGCACTGAGCAGCTGTCGCGCCTGGAGGCCGCGATCGCGCGCCTTCCCGACCGGCTCAAGGAGCCGCTGATCCTCACCTATCTCGAAGGCTGCTCGCAACAGGAAGCCGCCGCGTTCCTGGGCGTCAGCGTCAAGACGATCGAGACGCGCGCCTACCGCGCCCGCAAGCGCCTGGCCGACTGGCTGGTCGATCCCTGATTTTTTCGTCCGCCGATGAGGGAGGCGGAGGTTCGGCGCGTAGCCTCCCTTGAGATCGCGTTGCGGCCGTCCCACGGTCTCCCGCCAGCGCGCCATCGTCAAAAGGGCTGTCATGCGTCGATCCAGCGCGGCTTTCGAGCGCCGCCGTTTCCTGCAATCGCTCGCCGTCCTTGGCGGCGGCGCGACCTTGGGCAGCCTCTTGCCGGGCTGGGCGCGCGCGGCGGGCGATCCAGGCCGCGCGCCAGCCGCCCTTTCCGGCGAGGACATCAAGCTGACCATCGGCCACGCGCCGATCACGGTGGACGGCAAGAGCGCCCACGCCGTGACGATCAACGGCACGGTTCCAGGCCCGCTGATCCGGCTGAAGGAAGGCCAGCACGTCCGGCTGTCGGTGACCAACAACTTGGATGAAGATAGTTCGATCCACTGGCACGGCCTGCTCGTGCCGTTCCAGATGGACGGCGTGCCGGGCGTCACCTTCCCGGGGATCAAGCCAGGCGAGACCTTCGTCTACGAATTCCACGTCCGGCAGTCGGGGACCTATTGGTACCACAGCCACTCGGGCCTGCAGGAGCAGATGGGCCACTACGGTCCCATCATCATCGACCCGGCCGGTCCGGATCCGGTGGCCTTCGATCGCGAGCACGTCGTGGTGCTGTCGGACTTCAGCCGCCTGCATCCGCACCAGATCTTCAAGAAGCTCAAGCAGCAGAGCGGCGCCTTCAACTATCAGCGCCAGACCATCGCCGGGCTTCTGGCCGGCAGGGATCAGACCCTGGCCGAGCGCCTGGACTGGGCCAAGATGCTGATGGACCCGACCGACATCTCCGACGTCACCGGCGCGGCCTACACCTTCCTGGTCAACGGCCACGGACCCAAGGACAACTGGACCGCGCTGTTCACGCCGGGCGAGCGCGTGCGCCTGAGGTTCATCAACGCCGCGGCCCAGTCGGTCTTCAATGTCCGCATTCCGGGGCTGCGCATGACCGTGGTCGCCGCCGACGGCCAGAACGTGCGTCCTGTCGAGGTCGACGAGTTTCAGATCGGCAACGCCGAGACCTATGACGTCATCGTCCGGCCCGCCGAGGACAAGGCCTTCACCATCGTTTCGGAATCGGTCGACCGCTCCGGACTTGGCCGCGCCACCCTTGCGCCGCGGCCAGGCATGACCGCCGAGGTCCCGTCGCTGCGCGAACGGCCGCTGACCACGATGCGCGACATGGGCATGGACATGAGCGGCATGCAGATGAGCGGCATGGACCACGGGTCCATGGGGCACGACGCCACGAGCCCCGCGCCCGGCATGGCGCCGCCCCGCCAGCGCGGAAGCGACGTGATGGGCAAGATGGACATGGGCGGCATGGACATGTCCATGCGTAATCCCGACAACGCGCCGCAGGTCAGGCTTGGCCCGGGCGTGCAGACGATCGCGCCGATGCCGATGGATCGCACCGGCGAGCCTGGGCAGGGCCTCGAAAGCGTCGGCCACCGGGTGCTGGTCTATCGCGATCTGGCGGCGCTCGAACCGAACCCCGACACCCGCGCCCCGCAGCGATCCCTCGAAATCCACCTGACCGGAAACATGGAACGGTTCATGTGGGGGTTCGACGGGCGCAAGTTCAGCGATCGGCCGCCGCCCTACGCGTTCCGCAGCGGCGAGCGGGTCCGGGTCACCCTGGTCAACGACACCATGATGGCCCACCCGATCCACCTGCACGGCCACTTCTTCGAACTGGCCTTCGGACCGGCTGGCCACATGCCGCGCAAGCACACGGTCATCGTCCTGCCGGGCGGCCGCGCGAGCTTCGACTTCACGCCCGAGACCGGCGACTGGGCCTTCCACTGCCACATGCTCTACCACATGCACGCGGGGATGTTTCAGGTCTTCAGCGTGCGCGACGCCCAGGCGGAGGGCGCGCGATGAGAGCCTCGTTGATCGCCCTCCTGCCGGCCCTGTGGGCGGCGCCGGCCTTGGCGCAGCACGCCGGCCACGCCGGCGCGCCGGCCACCAGCCCCGAGCCCGCGCCGGCGAGCTCGCTTCCGGCCGCCGATCCCCACGCCGGACATGACATGGGCGCCATGCCGGGCATGGCCATGCCCAATATGCAGGCCGCGCCGGCCGCCGATCCGCACGCAGGCCATGACATGGGCGCCATGCCCGGCATGAACGCCCCCGGTCAATCCGGGAGCCAGGCCGAAGCGATGGGGCCGCCGCCCTTGCCCGATCAGGAAACGGCCCCGCCGGCGTCACCCGCCGGCCACCTCGCCGACACGGTGTTCGATCCGGCCGCCATGGACCGGGCTCGCGCCGTGCTTCGCAAGGAGCATGGCGGAGCCCAGGCCTCGCAGGTCATGGCCAACCTCCTCGAATATCGGGCGCGCCCGGACGGCGACGGCTACCACTGGGACGGCGAGGCCTGGTTCGGCGGCGATCTTAACCGCTTGGTCCTGAAGTCCGAGGGGGAGGGCGGCCGCCACGGCGTCGAGGCCGGCGAGGTCCAGGCGCTCTATTCCCGGGCCGTGGGCCTCTACACCGACGTGCAGGTCGGCCTGCGCCAGGACGTCGAGCCCAAGTCACGCACCTACGCCACGATCGGTTTCGAGACCTTGCTGCCCTACTGGATCGAGGCCGGCGGCGCCCTGTTCTTGTCCAACAAGGGCGATGTGCTCGGCCGGGCCGAAGGCGCGATCGATTGGCGTCTGACCCAGCGCCTGATCCTGCAGCCTCGCGCCGAACTCAATTTCGCGGTCCAGGACATCCCGGAGACGGCGACCGGCTCCGGGCTCTCGGACGGCGAGCTGGGATTGCGCCTGCGCTACGAAGTCCGCCGCGACTTCGCGCCCTATGTCGGCGTGACCTGGGCCAAGCGCTTCGGACGGACCGCTGACTACGCCCGCGCCCTGGGACAGGACGTTTCCGACACCAGCGTCGTTGTCGGCCTGCGCGCCTGGTTCTAGCCGATCTTTTTCCGAGGCGCCCCCACACGAAGAGACTTTCCACCGCCGTCGTGGCGGGGGCGCCAGCGTCGACCCGTGCCCGGTGATCTGAACGTTCCGGCTATTGCGCGCTGATCGGCGCGAGGCGCCCAAGCCAGGCGACTACCGCGAGAAGCGCCGTCGCCGCGCCCAGTTCCAGCGCGAGACTGCGGCGCAACGCCCTGACCGCCGCGTTGGAGTTCGCCGACTCGACCAGGGCCTCGCGCAGGACCGGGGTCAGGCGAAACCGGTTGGCGGCGGCCAGCGCGACCATGGCGCCAAACAGGACGAGCTTGAGAAGCAGGAGAAGGCCGTAGGGCGTGCGGACCAGCGCCGGAACGCCCGTGGGCCCGACGAGGAACCAGCTGTTGACTAGGCCGCTGACGACCAGCACGGCGACGACGCCCGAGCCGATTCCCGAAAATCCCGCCAATGCGGCGTGGAAGGTCGGCGCATGTCGCGCGTCGCGCCAGCTGACCCCGGCCAGCCCGACGAAGAACACCAAGGCGCCGACCCAGACGGCCGCCGCCGCCAGGTGGGCGAGGTCGGCCGCCAGGTGCAGGCTCTCGCCTGAACCCTCCGTGGCCGCGCCGTGACCCATCCAGGCCATGCTCGCCGCCGCGGCGGCGCCCAAAGCCGCCACAGCGATCCAGACAGGGCGGCCAGGTCGCACGAACAGCAGCACGTGCAGGGCCAGGACCGCGGCCAGGGCCCGCGCAAGCGAGGCCGCGCCCATGGCCATCTCGCCGATCACCGAGGCTAGGATCGAGGGATCGAGCGCCGCGGAAAGGGATCCGGCGACCACGGCGGTTTGCAGCAGCAGTCCCAAGAGGCTGGCCAGGACCAGCAGGGCGGCCGAGCCCGCCAGCAGCCGGCGCGGCCAGCCCAGCGCCGCGGCGCTGGACGGACCCGCGGCCGGCAGGGCGTAGAGCGCGAAGAGAGCCCCGCCCGCCAGGACGAAGCTCGCCGCGTACTGCGCCCAGCGCAGCAGGACGACCGCGAACTCCATCGGCTACTTCACCGTGAAGGCCAGGGTCCCGTCCATGCGATGGCCGTCATCGGCCGCGGCCGCGCGCCAGGTGAGCTTGTAGACGCCCGCCATCAGCCGGCCCTTGGGCACGCCCGTGATGGTCTTGCGGTCTGCCGAGACGGTGGTCTTCACCGGCGTCTTCATCCCGTCGGCCATGGCCAGTTCGAAGGTCGAGAAGGCCGGGGCGAGTTTTTCATTGAAGGTCAGGCGGATGGTCTTGGGCGCGGCGACCGTGGCGTTGGCCGCGGGGTCGGAAGCCACGAGCTTGGCGTGGGCGCTGGCCTGGCCGCCGGCCAGGATCGAGGCCGACGCTACGGCGGTGGCGAGGAAGGCGCGATAGGTCATGGGACGGGTCCTGATGAGGGCGACATTGTCTTGAGTTCCTACGCAGGCCGCGGCCCGATCCCTCAGCACCCCTGCACAGTCGCCGCCTAGAGCCGCACCGATCTTAGGCGCAGCGCGTTACCGACCACGCTAACCGAGGACAAGGCCATGGCGGTCGCCGCGATCGCTGGCGACAGCAGCCAGCCAAACACCGGATAGAGCACCCCGGCCGCGATCGGCACGCCCGCGACATTGTAGGCGAACGCGAAGAACAGGTTCTGCCGGATATTGCCCATCACCGCCCGCGAGAGGCGCCGGGCCTTGACCAGGCCCTCCAGGTCCCCGTGCAAAAGCGTGACCCCCGCGCTCTCGATGGCGACGTCCGAACCCGCGCCCATGGCGACACCAACCTCGGCCGCCGCCAGGGCCGGCGCGTCGTTGACGCCATCGCCCGCCATGGCGACCTTGCGGCCCTCGGCGCGCAGGCGCTTGACCACGGCGGCCTTCTCGTCGGGCAGGACGTCGGCCTCGACCTCGTCGATGCCCAGCCGCTTGGCTACGGCCCGGGCGGTCGTGCGGTTGTCGCCGGTCAGCATGACCACGCGCACGCCGTCGGCCCTCAGGGCCTCGACGGCCTTCTGGGTGGTCGGCTTGACGGGGTCGGCGATGGCCAGCACGGCGGCGACCGCTCCGTCGATGGCGACATAGATCGCCGTGGCGCCGTCCTGGCGCAGGGCCTCGGCCTGGTCGGCCAGCGGTCCCGACGGCACGCCTTGCTCGTCCAGGAAGCGGGCCGAACCGATCGCCATGGCGCGCCCCTCGACCCGACCGACCACGCCCTTGCCCACGGGCGAGTCGAAGTCTTCGGGATGCGACAGCGCCAGCCCCCGCGCCGCCGCGGCCCGGACGATCGCGTCGGCCAGCGGATGTTCGCTGGCCCGCTCCAGGCTGGCGGCCAGGCGCAGGATCTCGTTCTCGGTGAAGCTCGCCGCCGGGCGGATCGCTGTGACGGCCGGCCGGCCCTCCGTCAGGGTGCCCGTCTTGTCGACGACGAGGGTGTCGATCTTCTCGAAGCGTTCCAGGGCCTCGGCGTTCTTGATCAGCACGCCCGCGGCGGCGCCCCGGCCGACGCCGACCATGATCGAGATCGGCGTGGCCAGCCCCAGGGCGCAGGGGCAGGCGATGATCAGGACCGAGACCGCCGAGACCAGGGCGAAGGCCATGCTGGGAGGCGGTCCCAACACCGCCCAGGCGCCGAAGGCGAGCAGGGCGACGAGCATGACGGCCGGCACGAACCAGCCCGAAACCCGGTCGGCCATGCGCTGGATGGGCGCTCGGCTGCGCTGGGCCTCGGCCACCATGGCCACGATCTGGGAGAGCAGGGTGTCCGCGCCGACCTTGTCGGCGATCATCAAGAACGACCCCGTCTTGTTCAGGGCTCCGCCGATCACCTTGTCGCCCGGCGACTTGTGGACCGGCATGGACTCGCCGGTCACCAGAGACTCGTCGACCGAGGCCTCGCCCGTCAGCACCCGCCCATCGACAGGGATTTTCTCGCCGGGGCGCACGCGCAGGTGGAAACCGACCTGGATGTCCTCGACGGGAATCTCGAAATCCTCGCCGTCCAACGTCCGGCGCGCGGTCTTGGGCGACAGGTCCAGCAGCGCCTTGATCGCGCCGGAGGTGTTCTCGCGGGCGCGCAGCTCGAGTACCTGGCCTAGCAGCACCAGGACCGTGATCACCGCGGCGGCCTCGAAATAGATCGGCGTCGAGCCGTCGGGACGGCGGAAGGCGGCCGGGAAGAGCTGGGGCGTCAGGGTGGCCACCACGCTGTAGGCCCAGGCCACGCCGATGCCCATGGCGATCAGCGTGAACATGTTGAGCTGACGTGTCGCCAGCGAGCGCGCGCCACGCTCGAAGAAGGGCCAGCCGCAGCCCAGCACCACGGGGGTGGCCAGGGCCAGTTGGACCCAATTGGACACTCCTGGCGCTAGGTGCAGCGCCATCAGCCCGACGTGGCCGCCCATCTCCAGCGCGAAGACTGGAAGGGCCAAGGCCAGTCCGATCCAGAACCGGATCGTCATGTCCCGCAGTTCGGGATTGGGGCCGCTGTCGGCCGTCACCGTGAGCGGCTCCAGCGCCATGCCGCAGATCGGGCAACTGCCCGGACCGGAACGCCGGATCTCGGGATGCATCGGGCAGGTATAGACCGCTCCTGGCGCGGCCTCGGACGATGCGGCGTTCGGCGAGGCGGCGTCCTGCAGATAGCGTTCGGGCTCGGCGTCGAACTTGCGAGCGCAGCCGGCCGAGCAGAACTGGAAATGCCGCCCCGCATGCAGGCGGTGCTCCGGGGCGGTGGCTGGATCCACGCTCATGCCGCAGACCGGGTCGCGATGATGGCTACCCGAGGCGCCAAGATCGGGGTGATGCCCTTGGTGCGAGTTCGAACCATTCATCCGCCTGCCTTCCGCGCCACGACACGCTGGGCATTACGCACCCCCAAACGCCTTCCCTCACTGCGACGGATCAATCTTCGAAAGGCTGATCGACTTGGGTCGATAGGCGGCTTGGGGGCGGTGCTTCGGCGAGCTCCGCGCGCCGATGCCCATGGTGGAAAAAGTGCATCAAGGGACAGGCGAGCAGAAGTAGGTAGGGCGCCAAGCCTAGGGCATGAGCCCAGTGTTCGCGCAAAACGAAGAAGGCCAGCACAACGCCGGCCGACAGCGCAGCGTAGGCAAGGGCGCGGCTTGTGAAGCTCAAGGACACGGACCGTACTCCACGGATCTTTCACGTAAGCCTATGCAAGGAGGGGGCCTTGGCATTGATCCGCATCAAGGCGCCGGATGGGGCTGCGCGCAGGGACCGAGCCGAGTTTCTCGTCCGTCGCCTGTCGGAAGCTCAGTAGGCGCTCGCACCCCGGTCGGTCCTGGTCTCCGATGTCGGGGCCGAACGTCGCCTTTCTGTAGGCGGCCAGAGGACCACTGCTGGCGCCGGTCGCCCGCCCCGCCTTGTGATCTATGCCGTCGGCAACACCACCGTCGCCGACAGCCCGCCGCCTTCGCGGTTGGCCAGGACCAGTCGGCCGTTATGCGCCTTGGCCAAGGCCTGGACGATCGACAAGCCCAGGCCCGCTCCGCCTGTGCCCCGGTTGCGCGAGCCCTCGCCGCGCTCGAACGGGGCGGCGACGCGGGCCAGGGTCGCATCGGGCAAGCCGGGGCCGCGGTCCAGCACGGCGATCCGCGCCTCTCCGTCCGCGACCTCGACCTCCAGCGTCACCGCTCCGCCATAGGCGACGGCGTTGTCCGCGAGGTTGTTCAGCATCCGCCGCAGGGCGACGGGCGAGACCAGGGCGGTCACCGGCGCGCCGGGCGACAGCGTCAGATTCTGGCCCATCTCGGCGCGCAGGGCCACCAGGGCCTCCAGCTCGCGACGCACCTCCACCGGCCGCGCGCCTTCGCCGCGTCCGGCCTCCTGGCGGGCGAACAATAGGGTGTCGTCGAGGAGCTGGGACATCTCGGAGAGGTCCTTGGCCGCCTTGGTCCGCTGCTCGGGATCGGCGATGAACTCGGCCCGCAGGGTCAGGCGGGTCAGGTAGGTGCGCAGGTCGTGGGCGATAGCAGCCAGCATGCGCGTGCGCTCGTCGACCAGGCCGCGGATGCGCCCGCGCATGGTGTTGAAGGCGCCCGACAGCTCGCGGATCTCGCGCGGCCCGCCCTGCGGCAGGGGCGCGGCGTCCAGATCGTCGCCGAACCGCGCCACGGCCTGGGCCAGGCTCGCGACCGGTCGCGTCGTTTGGTGCACGGCCATCATGATCATCAGCAGGGTCACCGCCAGCAGGGAGGCGCAGGCCAGGGTGATACGGCCTAGATAGCGCCGCGCCGCCTCGGGCGCGCGCCGACGCAGGGTCAGGACCGAGCCGTCCTTCAGCCGCACCGACAGGCGCAGGGCTGCGCGGCCGGGCATGTAGCCGTCGCGCAGGCGCCCGCCGCGCAGCACCTCGATCCGCCAGTCGCGCCCCGCCAGGACCCGGGCGTAGGCGGCGTAACCCGGATCGCGGGCGTCTGCCGGGCGGGCCCGGCGCAGGGTGGCGGGGAAGTCCGCGGCAAGGCTGGCGCGGATCACCCCGGTGTCCAGCGCCTTCATCACGGCCGGGCGAGCCGACGGCGGCGAGGCGTCCAGGGCCTCGACCATGGCCATCGCTTCGACCGGCTGCGGCAGCTGGTAGAAACGCACGCCACCGCCGTTGCCCGAAGGCCAGATCAGCAGGACCGCGCCCAGCACCAGCAGGGTCGTCAGTCCCGCCAGCAGGATGGCGGCGACGCGCGAGGAGAGGTTGTCGAGCAGCGCCATCAGAGTCGCTCGACCGGCGCACTGAACAGGTAACCGCCGCCGCGCACGGTCTTGATCAGTCCTTCGCCGCCCGCGCCGGAGGCCAGCTTGCGACGCAAGCGCCCCAGCAGGACGTCGATCGAGCGGTCGAAAGGGCTGGCGCTGCGACCGCGTGTCCAGTCGAGCAATTGGTCGCGGCTCAGCACCCGCTGGGTATGGCGCAAGAAGGCCATCAGGAGGTCGTGCTCGCCGCCCGTCAGGGCCACCGGCTGACCCCGCGCATCGATAAGATCGCGGCTGGCCGGGTCCAGCCGCCAGCCGGCGAAGCCGTAGACCTCGCCCGGCGGCGCGGCGGCCACGCGGTGGACCTGGCGCGTGCGCCGCAGAATGGCGCGGACGCGGGCCAGCAGCTCGCGCGGATTGTAGGGCTTGGCCAGGTAGTCGTCGGCGCCGATCTCCAGGCCGATGACCCGGTCGATGTCGTCGCCCTTGGCCGTGACCATCAGGATCGCCATGTCGCCCGTGGCTCGCAGGCGGCGGCACAACGACAGGCCATCCTCGCCGGGCATCATGATGTCCAGCAACACGAGGTCGACGCGGCGGCGGACGGCCAAGCGATCGAAGGCCGCGACGTCCTGGCAGCCCACGACCTCCCAGCCCTCGCGGCGCAAGAGGCCCAACGTCAGGTCGCGGATCTCGGCGTCGTCCTCGACGACCGCGATCAGGGTGTTGTCGATCATGTCCAAAGCCTTGCCCGAGCCGGGCGGCGCGGAAAAGGCCAAGGGAGCCACAATTACATTTCGATACGTTTCGTCGACGGCGAAACATCAAGGAGAGCCCTATCACGTGGTTTCTGTCCGGCGACGAGGGACGTCACTCCACCGACGGAGACACCATGCGTAAGTCCGTTCTTGCCGCCGGCCTGTCCGCCACGGCCCTGTTCATCGCCCTAGCCCCCGCTGCGGAGGCCGGCCAGCACGGCCGCACCGTGCGCGTCCAGGGCGCTTTCGGTCGCGGCTATGTCCACGACCGTCACGTCAATCGCCAGCCGGGCGCCGTCTCGGTCTCGCGCGGGACCCAGACCAACGGCGGCTACGGCGTCGCCAGCCAGCGCGGCGCCAGCTGGGGCGACGGCGTCTATTCGAGCGGCGCCAGCCGCACGTTCAACAACGGCGCCTCCGCCAGCCGTTCGACCAGCGTCGTCAATAACCGCGACGGCTCCTACAGCTACAGCCACAGCCGCACCGGCTACGATGGCGACACGCGTTCGGTCAGCGGCACGGTAAGCCGTCCCTGATCGCACCTTCCCCGGGCCGGCGCACGCCCCCGCGCCGGCCCATCCTCCCGTTTCGAAGAGACCGTCGTGAAGAAGACCCACCTGTTGACCGCGACTTTGGCCGCCGCCCTCGTCGTCACCGGCGTCACTGGCGTCGCCGACGCCCAGAACGGCCTGCGCGGCAAGATGCGCGAGCGCATGGCGCAGCGCCTGCAAGCGAAGAGGGCCGAGGAGGAGCGGCCGATCGACCTCCAGACCATCCTGCCCGGCGCCCGGAAGCTGACCGCCGCCTACGGCGCCGATCCGGCCCAGGTCCTCGACGTCTACCTGCCGCCGAACCTCCCGCGCGACGCGCCGGTGATCATCATGGTCCATGGCGGAGCCTGGAAGATCGGCGACAAGGCCAATACCGGCTCGGTCGAGAACAAGCTGCGGCGCTGGCTGCCCAGAGGCTATGTGTTCGTCAGCGTCAACTATCGCATGCTGCCTCAGGCCATGGCCTACGCCCAGGCCCAGGACGTCGCCGCCGCCCTGCGCTGGACGCAGAGCCACGCCGCCGACTGGGGAGCGAGCGACCGCAAGATCATCCTGATGGGCCACTCGGCCGGGGCGCATCTGGTCGCCCTGCTGTCGTCCAGACCCGATATGGTCGGCAAGCCGTGGGCCGGGACGGTGGTGTTGGACTCCGCGGCGATGAAGATCTCCGCGACCATGGCCGGCCGCCATCCGAAATTCTACGACGAGGCGTTCGGCAGCGATCCCGCCGGTTGGGCCCAGGCTTCGCCGATGGACCGGTGGACGCCCTCGGCCGTGCCGATGTTCCTGGTCTGCTCGACCAAGCGTCCCGACAAACCCTGCGACGACGCCCGCGCCTTCCAGGCCATGGCCGGGCGCGCGGGGGTCCCCATGCCGGTGCTGCCCCGCGCTCTCACCCACGCCGACATCAACCGCACCCTGGGCCTGCCCGGCGACTACACCGACGCCGTGGACGGGTTCATCAGGACGCGCGCGGGGCTGTGAGGCCGAAGGGTCGTGGAGGGACGACAGGTCGACGCCGGCCACGCACGCGTAGTGTCGGAGGTCTGCTTCCTGGAGCTCATCCAGTGGCCGTGAACGCCGGCGGGGCGATCCAATCGGTCCTCCAGATCAGCTACGACGCGGCCTCGCGGCTGGCGAGTCTTGGCCAGGACCTGGCCGGCACGGGCCAGGACCAGACCCATGGTTACACCTATAATGCCGCCGGCCAGATCAAGAGCCGGACGGCGAGCAACGACGCCTACCAATGGACGGGCGGCGGCGCGGTTAGCCGATCCTACGGTTCGAACGGCCTGAACCCGTTGACCATCTCAGGTTCGCTGACCCTGGCCTATGACGGACGGGGCAATCCTTCCTCCGACGGCGCGAGGACCTTCGGCTACGACGTCCAAAACCAGCTGACCAGCGCCTCGACCGGCGCGACCCTGGGTTATGACCCCGGCCGGCTGTCGCAGATCTCGGCCAGCGCCGCGACGCGCTTCCTCTATGACGGCGCCGCCATCGCCGCCAAGTACAATGCCAGCGGCGCCATGCTGCGCCGCCCCCGGCCCCCGCGTCGACGAGCCGGTCGCCTGGTACGAGGGCGCGGGCGTCTCCGACCGCCGCTGGTTGCGTTCGCGGTCGTGGATGGGTAGGCCGCCGACCCGGCAACTGAACCGGCGGTTCAAAGGGTTGTTGGCTGTTATCGCAGCGACGGTCGGCTTGGGCCGACCGTCGCGCTTTGCTCAAGCGTGTCGCGCTTAATGCTTGGGTTTCAGCAGGCCATGCATGCCGATCCAGCGCACATAGGCGTCGAACCAACCGGTGCTGGTGGTTTCCTTCTGATACATGCCAAAGCCGTGCCCGCCCTGTTCGTACAGATGGAACTCGACCAGCCGCTTGGCCGACTTCCAGCTGTCGATCAATCCGAAGCCGCCGTTGGCGAAGAACGGGTCGTCGGCGGCCAGCGCGACGAACATCGGCGGCGCATCGGTCGGGACCGTCACGGGCGCGAGCGAACCGTAGATGAGGCCGATGAAGGCGGGCTTGGCGTCTTCGCCGTTCAGGGTTGTCGCCATGGTCAGCATGGCGCCGGCCGAGAAGCCGATCATGCCGACGCGATCGGGATCGACATGCCATTCCGTTGCGCGCTTGCGCACCAGGGCGAAGGCCGCACGGGAGTCCGCGATCTGCGGGGCCAGGCCGGCCATGGCCATCTGCGGATTTGGCCGCGGGGGACGGGCGGCGGCGCCCGAGAACATCTGGTTCATCGAGCGCTCGAACCCGGGCATGTCGGCTGGCGTCTGGTTCAGGCGGTATTTGAGCACGAAGGCGGCGACGCCCTTGTCGGCCAGCGCCCGGGCGACCTCCCAGCCCTCGTTCTCCATCGACAGGGTGCGGAATCCGCCGCCGGGCGCGACGATCACCGCGGCGCCCGTCGCCTTGGCCGGATCCGGGAGGAACGGGGTCAGGGTCGCGACCGTGACGTTGCGGGCGAAGAGGCTGCCATATTGGCTATGCCAGGACTCCGGCGCCGTCGCGCCCGGCAGGGCGCCGGTATCCAGCGTGATGGCGTTCGGCTGTGCGGGGATCGGCACCACTTGCATCTTGTCGTTCTGGGCGTAGGCCGGCGTCGCCAGGGCGCAGGCGACCGCCACGCCGATCGCGGCCAGACGCGTCCAGGTCGGTCGGACCTTTTCCATCGAACTGATGTTTCTCATGACAGTTTCTCCCTTTGCTTGTTGTTTTGGGCCTGCGATCGGCGCGTCGGTTGTTGGGGTTGCTACTTGGCCAGGGCGACATCCGCATCAACCGCGAAGGCGGCCGACTGGCTGGGCGCGCCGCTGTCGGGTTGACCCGAACCCACGCTCACCTTGTAACGCCCCGCCGCGACCCGGCGCTGGCCGTCCAGGTCCACCGAGCTGAGATCCCGCGGCGACAGCGTGAACGTTACCGTTCGCGCCTCGCCCGGCTTGAGGGCGATCCGTTGGAAGCCGCGCAAGGCGATCCGCGGAGCGCCGGGCGTGTCGGGGAAGTCGAGGTAGAGCTGGGCCACTTCGTCGCCGGAACGCGCGCCGACATTCCGCACGCTTGTGGTCACGCGCAGGCCCTTGCCCGCGCCAGCGGCGGCCGGCTCGATCTTCAGGGGCTCGTACGCGAACCGCGTGTAGCTGAGGCCGTAGCCAAACGGGTACACCGCCGCACCCTCGAAGTAGCGGTAGGTGCGGCCAGCCATGGCGTAATCGCCGAACGGCGGCAGGTCGTCGACCGAGCGATAGAAGGTCAGCGGCAGACGTCCGGCGGGGTTGGTCTTGCCCGAGAGGACATTGGCGATGGCCAGTCCGCCGGACTGCCCCGGATACCAGGCCTCGAGAATCGCCGAAGCGTTGTCCTTGGCCCAGGAGAGGTTCAGCGGGCTGCCGTTCATGGTCACCACGATCAGCGGCTTGCCCAGCGCCTTGGCCTGTTCCAGCAGGGCCTGCTGGTCGGGCGGGATGTCGAGCGTGGTCTTGTCGCCGCCCTTGAAGCCGGGGACGTCGACCGGCGCCTCTTCGGCCTCAAGATCGGACGTCAAGCCCACGACGGCGACCAGGACGTCGGCCTGGTCGGCCGCGGCCTTCAGATCGCCGGCGGGATCGTCGGAGATGCGCTTCCAGACCAGGTCGACGCCCGACAGCGCGTGAGACTCCGAGGCGATCTCGACGGGGTATTTTCGCCCCTTTTCCAGCTTGATCGTCTTCAAGGTCGGCAGGCTGCCCCAGCCGGACTTGCGCAGGTCGGCGAACGGTTTGCCGTCCAGCTTGAGCTCGCCGTTGAAGCCGGTCAGGCCCAGGCGATAGGTCCCGCTCTCGGGGGGGACCAGGAAGCCGGTCCAGACCACGCGATGGTGATCGGAGACTGTCGCCAGATCCAGGCTGCGGGCCGCCACGTCAGGCTCCAGGCGCGTGACCACCGGCTTGTCGGAAAACCGCATCTTGGCGACAATGTCGCCGAAGGTCCCAGGCGCGAAGCGCTTGGGCGCGGGCTCGGTCGGATTGTAGTAGCGGGCCAGGAGGCCTGGCTTGCCGTCGGGCGACCGCAGCGCCGAGGTCGGCACGCGGTCGCCGTCGGTGAACGAGGCTCCGAACGGCGCGTGGACGATCCGCGCCGAAGGCATGGCCTGGCGCAGGCCGGCCAGCACGGAAATGGGCGGCGCCGACTGGGCCGAGGAATAGTTGCCGCGCAGCACGCGAGTGGCGTCGCCCAGCGGTCCGATCACGGCGATCCGTGTGTCCGCCTTCAGCGGCAGCAAGCCGTCGTTCTTCAGCAGGACGAGGCTCTTTTCACCCGCGACCAGCGCCAGGGCCTCGTGTCCCGGCGTCATCACGCTCGCCGGAGCCTCCGAAGCGGTGTCGGGCGCGCGGACGCCGGGAAGGTCGCCCGCGCGAAGGCGGGCCGAGAACAGCCGCACCAGCGACCTGTCGACGTCTTCGGCGCTGATCAGGCCGCGCCGCAGGGCCTCGCGGTAGCGCTCGGCCAGGCCGTCGGTGTCAGTGAGCGTCGCGCCGTTGCACTCGTTGTCGACGCCAGCTCGCATGGCCGCGGCGACGGCCGTGGCGGCGTCCGGGGCGTATTTGTGATTGTCGCTGATGTCCTTAACCGCGTCGCAGTCGGAAACGACGTAGCCGTTGAAGTCCCAGGCCTCGCGCAGGTAGTCCTTGAGCAGCAGGTCGCTGGCGCAGGCCGGCTGGCCGTCGATCCGATTGTAGGCGCACATCACCGAACCGGCCCGCCCCTCCGTGATCGCGGCGCGGAAGGCGGGCAGATACGTGTCCTCAAGGTCATGCCGCGAAACGAAGACGTTGGCGCTGTGGCGGGTCGATTCCGGACCGCTGTGGACGGCGAAGTGCTTGGGCGTGGCCACCACCTGCGGCAAGTCCGGATTGGGGCCCTGGACGCCCTGGACGAAGGCGACGCCCATGCGCGCGGTCAGGAAGGGATCTTCGCCATAGGTCTCCTGGCCTCGGCCCCAGCGCGGATCGCGGAAGATGTTGATGTTGGGAGACCATGTGTCGAGGCCGGTGCCGATGCGACCCATGCGGCCGGTGTTCCGCGCCAGCGTGTGCAGTCCGCGAACTTCGGCCCCGACCGCGTCGGCGACGTCGTGGACCAGCGCGGGGTCGAAGGTCGCGGCCAGGCCGATCGGTTCAGGGAAGTTGGTGGTCGGCAAGGCGCCGAGCGCGCCGTGCAGCGACTCCGTCCACCAGTTGTAGGCCGGAATGCCCAGCCGCGGGATGGCCGGGGCGGTGTTGAGCAGTTGCTCGACCTTTTCGTCCGACGTCATCTGGCCGACCAGTTGGGCGGCCAGGCGGTCGGCCTTGACGCGGTCGGCCGAGACCGAAGGGGAGGGCGGGTCGGCGGGCGCGGCGCGGGCCAGCGTCGCGCCGATCGACAGCGCGCCGGACAGGGTCGCGGCCAGGCCGCGTCGACGCCATTTGGATCTGGACATTATTCGTCACCTTGCGAGTTGATCCGGGGTTTCTTTTCTTCCGGCGCGGGGCCCGCGCGCTCGATCACCTTGCGCGCGCCTTCGGGCCAGGCCTGACCATCGACGGCCATGTTGTCGACGAGCCGATTGTTGGCGTAGCCGGACCAGCTTCCGTTGGCCTTGCCGGCGTTGTGCCAATTGCCGCGCGCGACGTTGTCGGCCGCGGTCCGCCGAGGGTGGGCGCCGTCCAGCGCGTTCAGATTGACCCAGAGGCCCAGGCCGTCGAACACGTTGTCGCGCACGGTCACGTAGCGCGAGCCCTCGTCGAGATAGACGCCGATGCCGCCGGGGACGTCGTATACGTGGTTCTCGGCGATCAGGGCGCCAGGGTCCGCCGACAGATGGTAGATGGCCCCGCCGTCGGGGAACCAGCGTTTGACGCCGTGGACCCGATTGCCCACGATCACCGCGTCGCGCAGGATGGTCGGGGTGTCGTAGACGACGTTGCCGGGCTGGTCGTAATAGCCTCGGTTCAGTGACATGTAGGCCGTGTTGCCGCCCGGGTCGTTGACTCCCCAGCCCCAACCCACGTCGATGCCGTCATAGGGGGTTTCGGAGACCTCGTTGTGTAGAATGATCGGCGCCGTCGCATAGGTGACCAGGATCGCGGCCTGTTCGCGATAGACCTGCGAGACCCTGGTGATGGTGTTGTCGCGAATGACGATGTCGCGCACCGCGAGTTCTGGACTGGAGGGGTGGTGCGCGTCCGGGGTCACCCCGCCGACCATGATCGCGCCGCCGGCCAGGTCGACGAACCGGCTGCGCACCACCTCGACCGAGCGAGTCTGCAGGCCCACGCCGCTCAGATTGGCGCTGGCGTCATTGCCGACGCCCAGCCCGATCTGGCCCAGGCGGGTGAATTCGGCGTTCTCGAAGAGGATCCTTGTCGCCGCCGCGACCTGCACCGCGGCCGGCTGCTGGCGCCAGTGGTTGCGCATGGCCTCGAAGGCCCAGCACCCCCAGCTGCAATCCCGGATCGGGTCCGCCGGATAGTTCGGCGTTTCGCCGGCCAGGAAGGCGCCGCTCTGCTGGCTGGCGTAGCCCTCCGGCCCGGAGGGGCCAAGCCAGCTGGTGTGCTGGAAACTGATCCCGGAAAACTGCAGATCATGGACCGGACGGCCTGGCGCGCCGGCCACCGACACCAGGGCCGACAGTCTGGGCATGATGACCTGGCTCGTGGCCAGCGGTTCGCCGGCTCTTGGCTTGTAGTAGAGCTTGCCGCGCGCGGGATTGGCCCACCAGTCGCCCTCGTCGCGCACGAAGGCCAGGGCGTTGGCGATAAAGAACCGAGCCCGATCGCCTGAGACCGGGCGGGCGAAGGTGTCATAGCCGATCAGATTGTTGCGCCAGCCCGGCTGGGCCAGCACGATGCGATCGCCGTGAATGCTCTCCACCCGGGCCCGGCGGTCGGTGAAGAAGCCGGTGTTCTCCACCTCCATGCGGTCCTGGTCGGGAATCTCGGCCAGGAAGCGCCAAGCCGGATCGACGATCTGGATGCCCCAGTCGTGAAACGCGAACGCCCGCCTCGGAGCCTCGACCTCGGCGCGACGGGCCGGTCGGTCATTGACCCAGAGTTGGCGCGGATCGGCGCCGCGCGGGATGTCGGCGACCCAGATGTTTCGCCGCGCGTCGGCGATTCGCCAGCCGGCGACCGGGACGCCACCGGAGATCACGGGTCGGGCGCCTGCGACCGCTTCCCAGCGCACCACGTAGCCATTCTGGCCGCCATCCGCTTCGGAGAAGCGCAAAGGCGCGCCCAGGCGATAGACGCCGTCGGCCAGCCGCACCGTCACCGAATGGCTCGCGTTCACGCCGCGAACCGCCGCCTGGGCCCGCTCGAGGCTCGCGAAGGGACGCGCCGACGAGCCGTTACCGGTGTCAGATCCACGCGGCGAGACTTCGAAAACCACGGGGACGGGCGCGGGGCGTTCGTGGATCTCCACCGCGGCGAAGGCTTGCTCGGAGTTGGGCCGGCTGGCCGATGGAATTGCTGGGATGGGGAAGGTCGGAAGCGATTGGGCGACGGCGGGCGCGCCGCCGAACAGCGCCAAACCCAGGGCGTGCGCGATCGCGGATCCGCCCTGGATCCGCGATCGGACGCTCGCCGCGTCGGCGCCAGGCCGGGCGGAGGGCTTGGGCGCCTGGGCCGGCTTCATACCGGCTGCAGGCCGTGTTCGACGATCTTGCGGATCAGGTCACGGTGGCGAGGCAGATTCGCGCGCAGGCGTTCGGTCTGGACGGCGTTCTCGCGCAGCGCTCGTTCCGCCATCGAGCGTTCGTCCGCCAAGGCCTCCGGCTCGATCTCTGTCCGAAAACCCATGCCGTAGAGCACGTATTGATAGCTGGCGGTCGGGAAGACCTCCTCGACCCGGTCGAACTCGTCGTGCAGCCAGGGCGGTTGATGGCGCCAGAGCCGCAGGAGATCGGCCAGGCGCTCGGGAACGGTCTCGGGATCGCGGTTGTCACGCCAGAAGGCGGTGTCGGACCGTTGGCTGAGCACATAGTGCAGCTTGAGGAAATCGATGATCCGGCCCCAGCGATAGTGCGTTGTGGCGTTGAAACGCGAGGCGACGACGTCCATCACCTCACGGCAGGCCGGCATCTGCATGGCGATCATCTTGGCCGAGAGCTCGATCAGCACGATGGCCGAGGCTTCCAGCGGTTCCAGGAAGCCCGCGGCCAGGCCGACGGCCACGCAGTTGCGTTTCCAGAACGTCTCGCGGTGACCCGAGCGGATCGGAATCTTCCTGGCCGAGAGGTCGCGGGCGGCCGGGCCGATATAGGCCCGCAGTTCGCGTTCGGCGTCTTCATCGGAGATGTAGCGGCTGGAATAGACGTGTCCGACGCCGCGGCGCGTGGGCAGGCCGATGTCCCAGATCCATCCGGCCGACTGGGCCGTGGAAATGGTGTGGCTGGCGATCGGGCTGGTTTCGCTCTCGTAAGGGACCTGGATGGCCAGCGCCGTGTCACAGAACAGCACGTTGCCGCAATCCCGGAACGGCACGCCAAGGGTCTCGCCCAGCAGCAGGGACCGGAAGCCGGTGCAGTCCACGAAAAGATCGCCTTGGATCTCGCCGCACTGTTCGGTGACGACGCCGCGTATATCGCCGTCCTCGGTCAAGGCGACGCCGCGCACGTCCGCCAGGACATGGCGCACGCCGAGCTTGTCGCAGCAATGACGCTGCAGAAACGGCGCGAACTTGCCCGCGTCGAGATGGTAGGCGTAGTTGGCCACGCCCTGGTAAGGGCCGGCGGTGATGGTCTTGGGCGCCAGGCCGTCGTCGCAGAGCCGTCCCTGCGGGGTGACCGCGTCGCAGAAGCTCTGAGTTCCGTCGCCGGCCAGCCAGTGGGCCGCGAGGTTCACCTGCGAGAAGCCCTGCGGCAGCATCAGCGGGTGGTAATAGGCGTCGTCGGCCGCGCCCGTGGTCCAGCGCGCGAACTTGGCGCCCTGTTTGAACGCCGCGTCGCATTCGCGAAAGAAGTCGGTCTCCGACACGCCGATCGTGGCCAGCGTCGTGCGCAGGGTCGGCCAAGTGCCTTCGCCCACGCCGATGATGGGCGTGTTTGGCGACTCCACCAGCGTGACGGTAAAACCGGTCGCGGCGCGCGCGCGGTGTTTGGCGGCGATAATGCCGGCGGTAAGCCAGCCGGCGGTTCCGCCGCCGACGATGACGATGTTCTTGATGGGACGCACCATGACCTCGAAACCCGGAAAAAACGACTGGGAAGATCGAACGATTGATCTTCCCAGTCGAGGGGAGGTGCCTAGAAGCGGAACCGCGCCCCGGCCGTATAACGTCGGCCATAGGCGAAGACGTCGAGCAGCTGGTTGTCGAACCGTCCGTGCGTGCTCTGAGTCTCGTTGGTGAGATTCAGGGCTTCGAAGAACAGGTTGACCTGCTTGGTCAGCGCGTAGCTGGTGCTGAAGTCGATCTGCAGGCTTGGGTTCTCGAAGGTCGGCTCCGAACCGAAGGCGCCGGTGTTCTGGTTCTGGCCAAACTGGCGCAGATATTCCTTGCGGTAGTTGACCGCGAACCGCGCTTCGAAGCCGTTCTTGTCGTAGAAGGCCACTAGGTTGGCGGAGTCGGCCAAGCCCGTGATCGCAAAGCCGCTCTGGGAGATGTCGGTGCGGTCATAGGGCTTGTTGGTGTCGACCAGGGTAACGTTGCCGTTGAAGCCGAAGCCGCTGTCGCCGAACACGTGTTGCCAGGCCAGTTCGACGCCGCGCACGGTCGCCTCGGGCCCGTTCACCTGCTGGGTGACGCTGAACAGCGCCGGCTGACCGGTGGAGGGATCGATCACGCCGTTGATCGTCTGGCGCTGGGTGCCCCCGACGATGAAGTTGCTGACGTCCTTGATGAAGAAGTTGACCGACGCATAAGAGTTGGGCCGGTAGTACCACTCCACCGCTGCATCGAAGTTGTCGGCCAGGTACGGCTTCAGCGCCGGGCTGCCGCCGCTGGCCGTCAAGGCGCCGACCCGCTGGCCGGTCCCGACGCTGAGTACGGGCGTCAGCAGGTTCAGGCCCGGACGGGTCAAGGTCCGCGAGGCGTCCAGACGCAGGTGGATGCTGTCGGTCAGTTCCAGCTTCATGTCGACGCTGGGCAACAGGTAGGAGTAGTTGCTCTTGGTTGAGACGGCCTGGGGATTGCTCAGGACCACCGTCAGCAGGGTCGGATCGCCCGTGTTGGGCTTGATCTCCGTGGGCAGCTGACCAAAGCCGTTGGCCGTGACACGGGTGTTTTCTTCGCGCACGCCGGCGTTGAAGTGGAACGGCATGCCGGCCACATCGACGTCGAAATTGGCCTTCACGAACAGCGCCCAGGTCTTTTCGGTGATGTCGCGGATGCTGCCGTTGTCCAGCGCCAGGTCGAACGCGCCGGTGAATTGGGTTCCGACCGTCCCAGCGCCGTAGTTGAAGCCGGGGATGTTCTTGGTCTGCGGATTGCCCAGGCTCGTCAGGTACTGCTGGTAGGCGTGAGCGTCGAACTTCAGCAGGTATGGCGGTAGGGCGCCGTCGAAGCCGGGGATGAAGTTGTTGGTGCCGACGCGGCCGGTGAACAAGCTGGCCGGAACCAGGACGCCGCCGTGGTTTCCGGACGGCGGGCCATAGCCCGAATAGGCCTGCCAGTAGTTGTTGGCGAAGGTGTTGCGGTTCTGGAGTTTGTAGTGATCTTCCAGATAGCTGCCGCCGGCCTTGATGCGGAAGCCTTCCTGTTCCCAGGAGCCGGCGAACCGCAATTGCTTGACGACGTCGGTGTTCTCCTGGGCCTGGCGCACGGTGACGTGCGAACCGATGACCGCGGTGTCAGCCCAGCGTGTGGCGTCGCCGTTGGGGCCGTAGCTGTGGAGCACCGGCAGGGTGTTCTTGCTGTCGCCGCCGATGCTGATGCCCAGGGCTGGACCGATGTCGAAGCCGTAGCCGACGTCGGCGTTGTCGCTGCTAATTTCGCCACCGGGGTTGAGCCAGCTCTTGGCGTAGCTACCGTCGGCCTCGAACTTCAGGTTATCCGACACGTCCCACTGGACGTTCAGGCCGGTCTGGTTGGTCTGCAGGACCGAGCGATCGGTTCCCGCCACGAAATCGGTCTGCGAGCCGCCCTGGGTGAAGTCGACCGTCGTGCCGTTCTGATCCAGCTTGACGTTTCTCAGGTTGTCCTGGTTGAACCAGATGCCGTAACCGAAGTTGTCGGCGCGGATGTTCTGGCGCGAGTAGTTGTCGTCCAGGGTCACCGTCACGCCGTCGACCGGGGCCCATTGCAGGGCGATGCGCCCGTCGATCCGTTCATCCTTGGTGTAGATCTGGCTTGCGCCGGCTTGCTGTTCGAACCAGCCGAGGATGGTCTTGCCGGCCGGGTCGGCCAGCTGGGCGTCCGTACAGGAGGGCGTCAGCTGGCAAGGCCTGTAGTAGCCGCCCGGCCAGCCGCTGACGAAGACCCGGTTGGTCTGGGTGTCGTGGCGCGTGTACATCGCGTCGACCAGCACCCCGAACTTGTTGTCGGCGAAGGTGTCGCTGAACAGCGCGCCGATGGTCGGCACGACTTTGCCTGCGTCGTCCTGCATCGAACCCGAGGCGGTGAACGCCATGCGGCGGCCGGGATGATCGAACGGCTTGGGGAAGGCGACATTGACGGTCGCACCGATCGAGCTGCTCGACAGCGAGACGTCGGGGGTCTTGAGCACGGACAGGCCGCCGACGAAGTCAGCGCCGACGGTGCTGAAGTCCACCGAGCGTCCGCCCGAGGCCGTCGAGATCCGACGGCCGTCATAAAGAGTTTCGTTGAAGTCGCCGCTGAAGCCGCGAACGGTGATCCCCGTGGGCTCGCCGCGCGCGCCGGCGCGCTGGATGGACACGCCGGGCAGGCGTTGCAGCGACGCGGCGACGTTGGAATCGGGAAACTTGCCGATGTCCTCGGCCGAAATGGCGTCGACGACGCCCGCCGAGCTGCGTTTGATGTCGAGGTTGCGTTGCAGCGAGCCCCGCAGGCCCGTGACGATCACCTCTTCGACGACGGTGGCTCCGCCGGACTGCGGCTCGGCGGCCTGTTCGCCCGCCGGCGCCGCGACGGCCGAGGCGGTCGCCATGGGCTCTTCGGCCGCGCGCTCGGCGGCGTTGGCCGCGCCACACAGCGCGAGCGTCAGAAAGCTGGATGCGCCGACAAGCGCCGCCTTGGACGCCCACTGAATCGCGGGCGCATTATTCTGACTAGTCTGACTAGTGAGTTGGGTCTTTTTCATGTTTCCCCTCCTGTTTCCTCGAGATGAACGCGTGCGCTATCGCTCGGCCGAACGCATGTTTTCAGCCGTTACGTCTCATTTTTTGAAAGAAAGGGGCCTCAGCCGTCGTCCTTACGGTCCGATCGCATCATCGTCTCCCTATGCAGAATATCTTTTTATTACTGAGAAGGTAGCGCTAACAGGTACCGGTATCAAGGGTATTTGTCGGGGTAGTTGTCGGCGTGTTGCGCCGGTGTCGCAATCGCGGCTATCGATCATGCAAACACGCACGCGGCCTTAAGCGGCGGCGTTCAACGAGGAAACGACCATGGATCTGGAACTGCTGAACGCTCGGGATCACGCCGGCTTGCGCCAGGCGGACCTTCCCGCCAAAGGGCCGCATTTCGTTCAAATCGTCGCCGCCGAGTTCGTCGCCGCCGCGGCGACCTGCCCGATCTTCCTGACTAAGAACCCGGACACGGGACAGTTCTACGCCGGGGCGATGTTCGGCTTCGAGCCGGGCGAAAACCTGCTGGCGGGCGATTCGTCTGGACGGCGAGCGTTCGTGCCGCTCGATCTTGAGCGGCAGGGTTTTTTCCTCGCGCCAGGCGGCGCCATCGCGATCGACCCTGACCATCCGCGATTTGGGGCTGGACGTGGGGCGGCGCTCTTCGAGGCGGACGGGCAGCCAAGCCAGGCGTTGCGTCGCATCCAGCACGTGATCGCGCAGTTGACCACCGGCGTTCCGGAGACCGACGCCTTGATTCAAGCGCTCGTCGCCCAACGGCTGGTCGAGCCGATCGACATCGACCTGTCCTTCGACGACGGCAAGACCGTGAGCCTGGGCGGCCTCTACACCGTCAGCCTGGATGCGCTGGCCGAGCTGGAAGACGCGGCCGTGCTCGAGTTCTTTCGCCGAGGCTACCTTCAGCTCGCCTACGCTATGGCCGGATCGCTCAAGCAGGTTTCGATCCTGGCGCATCTGAGAAACGAGCGGTTGGCGGCATGACGTCGGGCGGGCCGGAGCCGACGCCTGTCGAGCTTGACGCTGTGGAAGGATGGGACGCGGCAGGGTTCGCGCGCGACCTGGCGCAGGCCTGCCGGCCGATCGTGCTGCGCGGTCTGTGCCGCGATTGGCCGTCGACCCGGGCGGCCTCGTGCTCCTGGCAGGAGTTGTCGGACTATTTGATCGGATTCGACGCCGGGTTGCGCGGCCAGGCTTTTGTCGGCGCGCCGGCCATCGCCGGGCGTTATGACTACGGTGACGGGCCGGACGGATTCAATTTCGACCGCGAATCCCTCACCCTGCGCCAGACCCTGGAACGCATCGACCAAGCCGCCGCCGACGCCGGCCGCACCAGCATCTATATGGGTTCGCTGCCGGTCGACGACTATCTGCCGGGCTTCGCTCTGGACCATCAGGTCGCTTTCCTGCCAGCGACAGCGCGACCCCGCGTCTGGCTTGGCAACGCCGGCCGCGTAGCCTGCCATTACGACACCTACGACAACCTGGCTTGCGTCGTCGCCGGCCGCCGCCGCTTCACGCTCTATCCTCCGGACGCGGTCGGCGATCTCTATGTGGGCCCGATCGATCATACCCTGGCGGGCCAACCGGTGGGGTTGGCGGTCGGGGCCGAGCCGGACGACCCGCGCTTTCCGCGTTTCGAAAACGCCCGGCATCGCGCCGTGGTGGTCGAGCTCGCGGCTGGAGACGCGCTTTATCTGCCCAAGCTCTGGTGGCACCAGGTCGAAGCGCTCGAGCCCCGGAACCTTCTGGTCAACTATTGGTGGGACGGGTTCTCAGCTGGACCTGACGCGCCGTTCGTCACCATGATGCTGGCGATGATCGCCATCGCCGAACGCCCTGCGGCCGAGCGCCAGGCCTGGCGTGCGTTCTTCGACCACTATGTCTTTCGCCCGAACGGCCATCCGCTGAGCCATCTTTCGCCCTCGCGCCACGGAATCCTCGGGCCGTTGGCGGACGGGAACTATGGGAAGATCCGCGCCAGCGTCATGCGAATGCTGCGCGGTGGCTAGGGCGCCGACCGTCGGAGGTCGGCGCCCATGTCTTTATCGCGAGCCGGCCGAGATCGGGAATTCGAACACCGTCGCCGAGATGGGCGGAACCACCAGGCGTGAACCAGGACGGGAAACCGGACCGGCCGTGACGGTCACGCCCGCTGGCGCCCCGACCTTGTTGGCCGCCTCCAGTGATGCGCCGGTGAGGACCCAGCGGCGGCCTGCGCCGCGTACGGCGAGGGACTTCAGATCCAGGTCCAACGGCTGCGGATCGAAGGTGGCGTTGACCACCCCGATCCGCAGGGTCTTGCCGTCGGGGCCGAGGCCCGCGATCACGTCAAGCGGATAGGTGGGACTGCCGGCGCGCACCTTGGGGTGAGCAAAGCCGACCGGATAGCGCGGTTCCGGCTGCGCGGAGTCACCGAGAACGGCGACCGGGGTCACGCCGGCGCCGAAGTGTTCGCCGTAGAACTTGAAGACCGCGCCGGTCGAGTTGAGCGTCGCGTCGGTCGGCGTGATGTCCATGGTCGAGGCGCCGGTGGTGAAGGCCGACATGGTCAGAAAGTCGGTGTGGCGCAGCATCTCCTGCAGGACCAAGGCGTAGGCCAGAGCGGACTTCAGATTGACCTCGCCGAAATAGGCGTACTCGTCGATCGACAGGAAGGTCTTCTTGTCCTTCATCGCCGGGAAGCGTCGTTCGTAGATCTTCCACTCTTCGGCCTTCATCCGCACCTGATTGGACGGCGCACGGGCGTACTCCATCAGTTCGGCGTCGGCCGGAGCGTCCGGGCGCTTCTCGGGTCGGTCGTACCAGTGCTCGGAAATGCCGTCGAAATTGCCCCAGGCCTTGGCCAGGAGGCCGCCCGTCCAGTCCTGCTCGGTGCCGAACTTGGGCGCGATGCTGTCGAGCGAGGCGTTCTCCTGGACGTCGCGCGGATGCAACTGGTCGGGCATGGCGCCCGAGCCGATCAGGGTGATCGTCGGATCGACCGTGCGCATCGCCTTGGCGAAGGCGTTGTGCTTGATCATGAAATAGTCGAGCGAGGTCTTGCCGATCTGCCACCAGCCGTACGGCTCGTTGCCGATGTTCCAGAACTTGACGCCATAGGGTTCGGGATGGCCGTTGGCCGCGCGTCGTGCCCCCCAGACGCTGGTCGCCGGACCGTTGAGATACTCGACCTCTTCGGCGGCCGAATTGGCGTCGCCGAGACCGGCGTCGACGGTCACGTAGGGCTCCACGCCGAGAATCCGGGTCAGGTCCATCCATTCGTCCATGCCGATGTCGTTCGGCTGCATCGCGCTCCAGGCGTGGTCGAACATGGGTTCGCGCTTGTCGCGCGGCCCCAGCGCGCCATGCCAGTCCCAGTTCGACAGGAAGTTGCCGCCCGGCAGGCGCCACATGCCGGAATTGAGCGAGCGCGCGATGGTCGTGGTGTCGGCGCGCCACCCCCGGATATTGTCGGAGGGCATTAGGGACACCGCGCCGACGCGGAACGCCCCCGAGCCGAGGCCGGTGATCTCCAGGCGCGCATCGGCGGCGTCGGCGGTGGGGACGAAGCTGAACGGCGCGCGCTTCCAGTCGCCGTCGGGGGAGGGCAGGGCGACGGTCTGGCGATCACCGGGGGCGGGGCCCCAGATCAGCGTGACTGCCACCTGGGCGCCGGCGTCCCCGGACAGCAGCACATAGCCGTCGTAGCGCTTGCCCCTGGCGAGCCCGAGACCTGATTGCGCGAGACCCCTGCGCACCGTTCGATCGAGCGCGACGCGGGGGCTCCGGGCGCCGACGTAAGGGTTCTTGGCGTCCATGGCGACGGCGTCGTCGCCGCCGACCGGCCGCCATTTGCGGTAGGACACGCCGGGTCGTCCCTCGGCGTTCAGCGGCGGCGGCGTATCAAGGGCGGGCGGGACGACCGGATAGTAGAACTTGCGGTCGTCCAGCATCTCCGCCCAGAGCGTGCGCGCGACGAGGCCGCCGATGGGCTCGACGAACATGCCGTACTCGTACCGGGTGATCGGTGCGGCGCGTTGGGCGCCGTCGATCGTCACCTTGACCGGCTCCGAGGCCGCCAACGCCGAGCCGGCCATCGTCCAGCCAAGACAGGTGGCCAGCATCCATCCGTATCGCATGCAATTTCTCCCTAATGGCTCTGTCATTTGATCGCGGCCCCCTCATGGGAGGCCGCGTTATCGTTATCTTGGGCTCGCGGAAGTTCCGCCGATCGGTATCGCGACCAAGTTTGGCCGGTCATTCTCGACAAGGGCCGCTCCGTCGAGAGGCTCCAACCCCGAATGGCGACGCTTGACACGAGTTTATTTAGCCGGACAAATGGTAGCGCTAACAAGCCGTGCGATGCAACATCAAGAATACGCGGCGGGGAGGTTCGAATGATCGTTCGCGACAGCCGCGGCCAGAGGGCCGGTGGTCGATTCCAGGGTTGCCTCGCGGTGATCATGGCGCTTGGGCTGGCCATGCCGATGGACGCGGGCGCCCAGGTCACGACCAAGGCGCCGCCAGCGGTTCCGGGCGCCAGGCCCGCGACGGTCGAAAGGATCAAGGTCCATTCCGTAGCGATCGAGGGCAACCTGGAGGGCGAGAGCGCCGACCGCGACGTGCTCGTCGTGCTTCCCCCCGGCTACAAGAGCCATCCCGACCGGCGCTATCCGGTCGTCTATGCCTTGCACGGCTATTCGATCGGCGCCGAACAATGGGTCGGCGAGATCCACGTGCCCCAGACGATCGAAGGCGCCTTCGCCAAGGGCGCCGCCGAGATGATCGTCGTGTTGCCCGACAGCAAGACCATTCACAACGGCTCAATGTACTCCAGCTCGCGGACGACGGGCGATTTCGAGACCTTCGTCGCCAACGACCTCGTCCGCTACATCGACGGCCACTATCGCACCTTGCCCAGGCGGGAGAGCCGGGGCCTGGTCGGGCATTCGATGGGCGGCTATGGCGCCAGCCGCATCGGCATGCGTCACGCCGACGTCTTCGGTGCGCTCTACATGATGAGCCCCTGCTGCCTGTCGCCGCGCGATCCCGGCCAGTTCAACGCCGAAGCGGCGTCGGCCTTGGCGCAGGTCAAGACGGTGGAAGACGCGCAGAAACTGTCCTGGGGCCTGCGCGCACAACTGGCCACCGCGGCGGCTTGGTCGCCCAATCCCAACAAGCCGCCGCTCTACTTGGATCTTCCGGTGGAGAACGGCCAGGTCCAGCCTGATGTGCTGGCCAAATGGGCGGCCAACGCGCCGCTGGCCTTCGTCGACCAGTACGTCGGCGCGCTGCGCCGATACAAGGCCATCGCCATCGATGTCGGCGACCGGGACGGCCTGAAGGTCGACGCCGCCAAGCTGCACGAGGTGTTGGATCGATACGGCGTCGTCAATAGCTTCGAGATCTATTCGGGCGACCACACCAGCGACGTTCCGAGCCGTTTCCAGGAGAACGTCCTGCCGTTCTTCAGCAAGAACCTGGCGTTCCAGGCCCGGTAGTAAGGCGGCGCCCCCGCGTGGGGCTTCCGAAGGCACGCCATGAACCTTTCCCGCACCGCCGCCGTTCTGGCCGCCACGCTTCTTTTGTCGGCGACGCAGGCCGTGGCCGATCCGCTGTCGCCGGCCGGGAACGCCTTCATCAGCGACATCGGCGAAGCCAAGATCATGGGCGCGGCGCGCGTCCCTGGGGGATACGGGGTTGGTGAACATCGACGGCAAGCTCCTGGCGCGTTCGCGAGCGCCGAGCGTCGGCTAACCGCCGCAGGACCTCGGCGTCGATGTTTCGGGGGTCAAGTTGCTCGAACTGATCTGCCGATCACCGCATCCAGCTTCCGTGACCTGGGGAGACGCAGCGTTGCACCGTTAGCTTCCGACCGCGATTCTTGACCTGAACACGACACCTTTTTCCCGGCGCCGACGACCGCGCCTCATAGGACTCTCGATGGTTTCCTCCGCCGCCTTCCAACCAAAGCTTCGTTCGCGCGCCTGGTTTGACAATCCCGACAACGCGGACATGACGGCGCTGTATCTGGAGCGCTACCTGAACTTTGGGCTGTCGCTGGAGGAGCTGCAGTCGGGCAAGCCGATCATCGGCATCGCCCAGACCGGCAGCGACCTGTCGCCGTGCAACCGCCACCACCTGGTGCTGGCCGAGCGGATCCGCGAAGGCATCCGCACGGCCGGCGGCATCGCCCTGGAGTTCCCGGTCCACCCGATCCAGGAGACCGGCAAGCGGCCGACCGCGGGCCTGGACCGCAACCTGTCCTACCTGGGCCTGGTGGAGACCCT
>NZ_FORN01000080.1 GCF_900114015.1 Caulobacter sp. UNC279MFTsu5.1
CGAAATCACTTATCCTCCCCCTCCCGCGCCGCCGTATGATCAACTCACCTCGAGGCGATGGGGAGGGCGCTAAGGCCTGCGACCTTCGCGGCCTTGGGGTGCGGTCGAGCGGGAAGCGCTCGTCGGCGGCGGTTCCGCGAGGGGCCGCGACTTTCGTCCATCTGGTGCTGGCCGAGCCCGGAACACGGATACGGCGTTGGACGAAGGGCCGGCGAGGGCCAAGGCGGGCGGTGACGCCCGCCGCAAGGGACGGGGCTTCGCGGGCCTCGCCCTCCCGTCGGGGGCCAAGACCGGCGAGGTCCGAACAGGGCCGATCGCCGGACGCTCCCGGAAAACGGTCGCGCGGAGCGTCGGTCCTGGTCGAAACGGTATTTCTTACAAAGCTTCCGGGCCTGGCCCGGCGCTCCGCAGCCCTCCCCGAGCTTCAGCGGCTTTCCGCGTGAGGCGGCCAAGCCGTGTCCAGTCCGCCGGCCGAAAGGAGGCTCGTCATGCGGACCTCAGCCCGGCTTGCCCCGAAAAATCCGGTAGCCCTTCTCGTGGGCGATCGCCAGCATCTCGCGGTCGCCGGAGGTGTCGCCGTAGGCGGCGGCCAGCGACAAATCGTCGCCGAAGATTTCCTTCAAGCGGATCACCTTCTCCGGACCCCGGCAATTGGGGCCGAGCAGGGGGCCCAGCACCTTGTCGTTGGGGTCCAGGGCCAGGCGCGAGCCGATCAGCAGGTCGGCGCCCAGGCCGCGGGCGAACGGCGCGACCACCACGTCGGGCGAGGCGGTGACGATCACCAGCCGGGCGCCCTTGGCCCGCCACCGCCGCCAGACGGCCAGGGCGTCCGGACGGAACAGCCTGGGGGCTTCGGACTGGGCGAAGGCGCGGGCCTCGCGCTCCAGCTGCTCCAGGGGCACGCCGCGCAGGAACTCGCGGACAGCGGCGGCCTTGATCTTGCCGCGGTTGCGATCGAACAGATACCCAATGGCGGCAGGGAAAAGGCGCACCATGCCCATCAGGTGCCGGGCGGGGCTGACCCGCCATTTCAGGAAGGCGGTGAAGCTGTCGCGAACCGTCAGGGTGCCGTCGAAGTCGAACGCGACCAGGGGCGGACCCTCGTGCAGATCCCCGGTCATCGGCGTCGAGGCCGACAGGCCCCTCGCCATCAGGGATCGGGCCATCAGTGAACGTTTCGCCATTCGTCTCCGCGCTCGCGCGCCCCGCAACAGAGCCCGTCTTGCATCACGATTCCGCTTCCGCCGCTAAGCTCTTCGCGGATGTCCGACGCGGGCCCCGGCGCCCTTCCAACGGAGCGAACCGCGCCCGGCTTGCGTTGAGGATCCGGAGGACCATCTTAGAGAAGAATTCCATGAAACCGTACGCATCATCCACGAACTTGGGGGCTGTAAATCGGCTCCAAGGCTTGTGCCGTGCGCCCGGATCGGGGAATGTCAAGGATTAGACAACTCCCGGCGGATATCCTGCTGCTTCGGTGGCGGAATAGGCGCTAAGGAGTCGGTGGTTTCGGCTTCGGCCTGGACCGCCCTAGCGTGAGAAGCGACCATGACGAAAGCCGCGAGCGGCGACACCAAGAGCACTCTCTACTGTTCTTTCTGCGGAAAGAGCCAGCATGAGGTGCGCAAGCTCATCGCCGGCCCGACGGTGTTCATCTGCGATGAATGCGTCGAACTCTGCATGGATATCATCCGTGAAGAGCACAAGATCGCCTTCGTGAAGTCGAAGGACGGCGTGCCGACGCCGCGCGAGATCTGTGAGGTCCTGGACGATTACGTGATCGGGCAAAATCACGCCAAGAAGGTGCTCGCCGTCGCGGTGCACAATCACTACAAGCGCCTGAACCACGCCTCGAAGAACAACGACGTCGAGCTGGCCAAGTCGAACATCCTGCTGGTCGGCCCGACCGGCACCGGCAAGACGCTGCTGGCCCAGACCCTGGCCCGAATCATCGACGTGCCGTTCACGATGGCCGACGCCACCACCCTGACCGAAGCCGGTTATGTGGGCGAGGACGTCGAGAACATCGTGCTCAAGCTGCTGCAAGCCGCCGACTACAACGTCGAGCGGGCCCAGCGCGGCATCGTCTATATCGACGAGATCGACAAGATCAGCCGCAAGTCCGACAACCCGTCGATCACCCGCGACGTCTCGGGCGAGGGCGTGCAGCAGGCCCTGCTGAAGATCATGGAAGGCACCGTCGCCTCCGTGCCGCCGCAGGGCGGGCGCAAGCATCCGCAGCAGGAGTTCCTGCAGGTCGACACCACCAACATCCTGTTCATCTGCGGCGGCGCGTTCGCAGGGTTGGAGCGGATCATCTCGGCGCGCGGCCAGGGCAAGTCGATCGGCTTCGGCGCCAAGGTGGCGGATCCGGAAGAGCGCCGCACGGGCGAGATCCTGCGCGGCGTCGAGCCCGACGACCTGCAGCGCTTCGGCCTGATCCCGGAATTCATCGGCCGCCTGCCGGTGATCGCCACCCTGGAGGACCTCGACGAGGCCGCCCTGGTGAAGATCCTGACCGAGCCGAAGAACGCCTTCGTCAAGCAGTACCAGCGCCTGTTCGAGATGGAGAACATCGGCCTGACCTTCACCGACGACGCCCTGCACGGCGTCGCCAAGAAGGCCATCGCCCGCAAGACCGGCGCGCGCGGCCTGCGCTCGATCATGGAAGGCATCCTGCTGGAGACCATGTTCGAGCTGCCCAACTACGAGGGCGTCGAGGAAGTGGTGGTCAACGCCGAGGTCGTCGAAGGCCGGGCCCAGCCGCTGCTGATCTACGCCGAGAAGAAGGGCGGCGTCGCTTCGGCCTGAATCCGGCCCGAACGGCTCTGAAATCGGGCGCGTCCGGCTCCGCCGGGCGCGCCTTTTTCGTCACACCGGACACCTTTGCGTTGTGACGCTCGGCGCCGGATGTGGAGGTCAAAAGTCCGGCCGCGGCAGGACTTGGGCGTCCCGCGCGCTGCGTCAGCACGGATCGTGCATAGTGAAGCCGGGCAGGGGCATGCCTGTTGCATCTTGGCCGCTCGGCCGCGACCCGTCGCCGCTCTCAGGCGAGTACGCTTGAACCGTGTTGCAAAAGGTCCACATAAATAACGACCATCCGCTCAGTCCCGAGCGGACGGGCCGTACGACTCAGGCGCATCGTCTGGGTGACGGCGGCCCGCGTGGCCGAGCGCGAGTGCAACGCGCCGGCCAGGAGTAGAAAGCATCATGTCTGAGATTCGTACGCTTCCTGTGCTGCCCCTGCGGGACATCGTTGTGTTCCCGCACATGGTGGTCCCGTTGTTCGTCGGGCGTGACAAGTCCGTTCGCGCCCTCGAAGAGGTGATGCGCGGCGGCAAGGAGATCCTTCTGGTCACCCAGAAGAACTCGGCCGACGATGATCCGGCCCCGGCCGACATCTACGATGTCGGCGTGCTGGCCACCGTCCTGCAACTGCTGAAACTGCCCGACGGCACCGTGAAGGTGCTGGTCGAGGGCAAGGGCCGCGCGGCCGTCGTGCGCTTCACCGACCAGGAGGCCTATTACGAGGCCCAGATCGGCGAGGTGAACGAGGACCAGGGCGTGGGCCCCGAGGCCGAGGCGCTGTCGCGCGCGGTCGTCGAGCAGTTCGAGAACTACGTCAAACTGAACAAGAAGGTGCCGCCCGAGGCCCTGGCCTCGATCCCGCAGATCGCCGAGCCCGGCAAGCTGGCCGACAGCATCTCGGCCCACCTGTCGGTCAAGATCGGCGACAAGCAGCACCTGCTGGAAATCTTCGACGTCGTGAAGCGCCTGGAAAAGGTCTTCGCCCTGATGGAGGGCGAGATTTCGGTGCTGCAGGTCGAGAAGAAGATCCGCTCGCGCGTGAAGCGCCAGATGGAGAAGACCCAGCGCGAATATTACCTGAACGAGCAGATGAAGGCGATCCAGCGCGAGCTGGGCGACCCCGACGATCAGCGCGACGAGCTGATCGAGCTCGAAAAACGCATCAAGAAGACCAAGCTTTCCAAGGAAGCCCGGGCCAAGGCCGAGGGCGAACTGAAGAAGCTGCGCAACATGAGCCCGATGTCGGCCGAGAGCACCGTGGTCCGCAACTACCTGGACTGGATGCTGTCGATCCCGTGGGGCAAGGCCAAGACCAAGAAGATCGACCTGGTAGAGGCCGAGGCGGTGCTCGAGGAGGACCACTACGGCCTGGAGAAGGTCAAGGAACGCATCCTCGAATACCTCGCCGTCCAGGCGCGCACCAACTCGCTGAAGGGCCCGATCCTATGCCTGGTCGGCCCTCCCGGCGTCGGCAAGACCTCGCTGGGCCGCTCGCTGGCCAAGGCGACCGGACGCGAGTTCGCCCGCATCTCGCTGGGCGGCGTGCGCGACGAGGCCGAGATCCGCGGCCACCGCCGCACCTATATCGGCTCGATGCCCGGCAAGATCATCCAGACGATGAAGAAGGCCAAGACCACCAACGCCTTCGTCCTGCTGGACGAGATCGACAAAATGGGCAGCGACTACCGCGGCGACCCGTCCTCGGCCCTGCTCGAGGTGCTGGACCCGGCCCAGAACTCGACCTTCGGCGACCACTATCTGGAAGTCGACTACGACCTGTCCCAGGTGATGTTCGTCACCACCGCCAACAGCCTCAACATGCCCCAGCCGCTGCTGGACCGCATGGAGATCATCCGCATCCCCGGCTACACCGAGGACGAGAAGGTCGAGATCGCCAAGCGTCACGTCCTGCCCAAGCAGATGAAGGACCACGGCCTCAAGCCGTCCGAGTTCGTGGTGCCCGAAAAGGCCATCCGCGACCTGATCCGCTACTACACCCGGGAGGCCGGCGTGCGGTCGCTGGAGCGGGAGCTGGGCGCCCTGGCGCGCAAGACCGTCCGTGACCTGGCGCGCGAGAAGCTGGCCACGATCACGATCGACGACGAACGCCTGGCCAAGTACGCGGGCGTCAAGAAGTACCGCTACGGCGAGACCGACGAGATCGACCAGGTCGGCATCGTCACCGGCCTGGCCTGGACGGAGTTCGGCGGCGACATCCTGACCATCGAAGCCGTGAAGATGCCGGGCAAGGGCCGCATGACGGTCACCGGCAACCTCAAGGACGTGATGAAGGAGTCGATCTCGGCGGCCAACAGCTATGTCCGTTCGCGGGCCGTGCAGTTCGGCATCAAGCCGCCGATCTTCGAAAAGACCGACGTCCACGTGCACGTGCCGGACGGGGCCACGCCCAAGGACGGCCCGTCGGCCGGCAGCGCCATGGCCCTGGCCATCGTTTCGGTGCTGACCGGCGTCCCGATCCGCAAGGACATCGCCATGACCGGCGAGATCACCCTGCGCGGCCGGGTCACGGCGATCGGCGGCCTCAAGGAGAAGCTCCTGGCGGCCCTGCGTTCGGGCGTGAAGACGGTCCTGATCCCTCAAGAAAACGAGAAGGATCTGGCCGACGTCCCGCAAAGCGTGAAGGACGGTCTGGAGATCATCCCGGTGTCCACCTTCGACGAAGTGCTGAAACACGCCCTCACCGGGCCGCTCACGCCCGTCGAATGGCGCGAGGAAGATGAGCCGATTGCTGCAACTGCGAAGGTCGAGGACGGCGACAGCGACGCTGTTCTGACGCACTAACAGTAACTTATTGGTGATAACTTAGGCGGCGCGGAGATTTTCCGCGCCGCCTTCGTTTGACGGGCCGTCTGAACCCCGCATACTCCCGGTCGAGCGAAGCGGCGTGAGCTGTAGCCAGCGCCGCCGCTTTCATGCTGGGAGAAGAACATGACCACAAAGGCCGAACTCGTCACGGCGATCGCCGAAAAGGCGGGCATCAACAAGAACCAGGCTAAGGACGCTCTCGAGGCTTTCATCGACGCCGTCACCAGTTCGCTGAAATCGGGCGAGGACGTGCGTCTGGTCGGCTTCGGCACCTTCAAGGCCGTGTCCCGGGCCGCGGGCACCGCGCGCAACCCCCGCACCGGCGAGACCGTGAACCGTCCGGCGTCCAAGACCGCCCGGTTCCAGGTCGGCGAAGGTCTAAAGACCACGCTGAACGGCTGATCCAGTAACCAGATTTCGAGGGCGGGGCGCCACGAAAGCGCCCCGCCTTTTCCATGCGGGACTTTTCCGGGCGGACGGGGTATCTCCCACATCCTCGTCCGTCTTGGCCTCGTCCGCCTCGAATGGACCGGCTCGCAGGGGCCTTGGGGGCGGTTAGCTCAGCGGTAGAGCGTCTCGTTTACACCGAGAGGGTCGGGGGTTCGATCCCCTCACCGCCCACCAACATCCTGGTCCCACAGGCGATGGAGCTTCGCCTTCGCCCGCTCCGATCGCGACGCCGCCGTGGGGCGCCGACAGCGGCCTCGGGGCGAGGGGCGGGCGTCCTTCCGGGTCAGGAACGCGATGACGAAGGTCTTGGATCGTCGAGCGCTGAACCGGGCGCTGCTGGCGCGGCAGCATCTGGCGCAGCGCGCCGACCTGTCCGTGCCCGAGGCGCTCGAGCGGCTGATCGCCCTGCAGGCCCAGGCGGCCCAGGCGCCGTACTTCGCGCTCTGGACCCGGCTGAAGACCTTCGCGCCCCAAGCGCTTTCCGATCGGTTGGAGGATTTCAGCCTGGCGCGCGGCGCGCTGATGCGCGGCACGCTGCACGTGGCGGCCGCGACGGACTTCGCGGCGATCCGGCCGCTGATCCAGCGGGGTCTCGACCGGTTCCTGACCGAAGGCGGCGTCCATGGCCGCGCCCTGGCCGGGCTGGACCCTGCCGAGATCGCGGCGGCGGCGCGCGATCTGCTGCGACAGGGGCCGCTGAGCGCCGCCGAACTGCGCGACGCCCTGGCCGAACGCTGGCCCGACCGTGATCCGCAGGCCCTGGCCATGGCGGCGCGCATTCGTCTGCCGATGCTGCAACTGCCGCCGCGCGGCCTGTGGGGACGGAGCGGCCAGCCGACCCTGGCGGCGATGGAGGATCGACTCGCCGCGCCCAAACCCGGCCTCGCCCTGGCCGATCTCGTGCGGCGCTACATTGCGGCGTTCGGACCCGCCAGCGTCGCCGACGCCCAGACCTGGCTGGGTCTCAGCCGCCTGACGTCCACGTTCGAGGCGCTGCGGCCGTCCCTGGAGGTCTTCCAGGGCGAAGACGGCGTGGAGCTGTTCGATCTCCCGGAGGCGGACCGGCCGTCGGGCGACGCCGAGGCGCCCGTCCGGTTTCTTGGCGAGTTCGACAACGTGCTGCTGGCCCACGAGGACCGGACGCGGATCATGTCGGCGGATCATAAGCGCCGGCTCTATACGGCTAACGGCATCCTGCGGGCCGCCGTGCTGGTCGACGGCTTCACGGCGGGGCGCTGGCGCATCGAGGACGGCAGGACGACTTCGATCCTGCACGTGGAGCTGTTCGACAAGCCCGCCAAGCCGGTCGCCAAGGCCCTGGCGGACGAGGGCGAACGCCTGCTGGCCTTCGCCGCCAAGCACGCCGGCGGCGAGGTCCGGATGGAGGTCTCCGACGTTTAAGGCGCCAACGCCTCGAGTACGGCCGCGGCGTCGCGCGCCGCCTCGTCGGCGCGGATCGCCGCGCCCAGGGTCTGAGCCGCGGCCTTGAAGGCCGGCTCGTCCAGCAGTCGACGCGCGGCGGCGGCGATCGCGTCGGGGCTGGCGTCGGCCGGCAGGGTCAGGCCGGCGCCGCGATGGGTGACGCGGGCCGCGTTGTCGTGCTGGTCACGGCCCATCGGCAGGCACAGCAGCGGGACGCCGGCCATCAGCGGCCGCAGGGTCGAGCCGTGGCCCGCATGGGTGATGAACAGGGCGGCGTCCTGCAGCAGGTCGCCGTGCGGGGCGCTGCGGACGACGGCGACATTGGCTGGGGCGTCGAACTCGCCGGGATCGATGGTCGGGCCGGTGGTGACCACGCCGCGCACCGGCAGCTGGCCCAGGGCGGCGATGATCGCCCGCAGGACGGGTTCCTGCGCTTGATGGAGGCTGGAGAATGACGCCACGACCAGCGGCCCGTCGCCCGAGGGCGGAGCGAACGGCTCGACCCAGGCCGGATCGGCCAGGTAGGGACCGACATGGACGAACGGCGCGGGCAGGGGTTCGGGAGCGAAGTCGAAGGCCTTGCTGGTCGCCAGCAGGATCGCCTTGGCGACATCCAACTGTTCGAACAGATCGGTCAGGGGGAGCAGGCCCAAGGCGGCGCGAGCGGCGTTCAGGTCGGGCAGGCCGGCCTGGAAGAAGGTCCGGCTCATCTGGCCGATCATGGCGTGCATGCCGCGTTCCTCGTCGCTGGCCGCCGGAAGCATGCCGGCCCCGAGCGGCGGCGCGCCGGGCATGGTCGGCAGCGACCAGACGTTGGCGGCCAGCAGGGCCAGGGGGAGGCCCCGGGCCTCCGCCGCCGCCATCGGACCCAGCAGCAGCTCCTGCGAAACGACCACGTCCGGAGCGAAGGCGTCGATCGCGGCCAGGGTGTCGCCGGCGTAGGCGAGGGCGGGGCCGGCCATCACCTGGTCGAGCAGGCGCTGGATCACCGCCAGCGGACTGTCGGCCTCGTGATCCTTCAGGCGATCGTCGTCGCGGGTCTTGCCGGTCTGGAAGGGGGCGGTCGTCCAGGCGTGGAACGGGATGCCCAGGGCCGCGGCGTCAGGCGCGTTGCACGGGTCGCTCAGCGCCAGCACGGCATGGCCGCGCGCCGCCAGGTCGCGGGCGACCAGCAGCATCGGCTGCACATGGCCGCCGCCTTCCCAGGTGGTGAACAGAAACCGCGCCATCAGGACCCTCGACCGCATCCGCGCCGCCTGCCTACGCGGTCTGGAGGAGCCTTGCCATAAGCGATCAAAGTGATATCATTTTGACATCAAATCTGGAGGGCTCCATGTCCGACGCGCCGAATATCAACCGATCGACCGAACGCGCCTTTGGCGGAATGGGCGGCGGGCTGCCGCTGCTGTCGCTTCCCGTGCTGATCGCCGCCGCCGTCTGGGCCTTCGCGAACGGCCAACCGGTGATCGGCGCCGTGCTGATCGTCCTGTTCCTGCTGGTCAGCTTCGGGTTCTATTCGCTGCAGCCCAACGAGGCCTATGTCGTCACGCTGTTCGGGACCTATGTGGGCACCGATCGCCGGACCGGCCTGCGCTGGGTGCTGTTCTGGTACGGCCGCAAGAAGATCAGCCTGCGAGTGCGCAACGTCACCAGCGAGAGGCTGAAGGTCAACGACAAGCGCGGCAACCCGATCGAGATCGCCGCCAACATCGTCTGGCGCGTGTCGGACACCGCCCAGGCCCTGTTCGACGTCGATGATTACGTCGCCTTCGTGAACATCCAGATCGAGACCGCCTTGCGCGAAACGGCCTCGCACTACGCCTACGATCACGACGACGGTGGCGAGCCCACGCTGCGGGCCGACGCGGACCAGGTCGGCGAACGCTTGCGGACCGATCTTCGGGGCCGTACGGCGGTGGCCGGGGTGGCGATCGACGAGACGCACCTGATGCATCTGGCCTATGCGCCGGAGATCGCGGGGACGATGCTCAAGCGTCAACAGGCCGAGGCGGTGCTGGCGGCGCGCCGCACGATCGTCGCCGGCGCGGTGGGCATGGTCGAGCACGCGCTGCAGCAGCTCAGCGACCGGGAAGTCGTCGTCCTGGACGACGAGCGCAAGGCGGCGATGGTGTCCAACCTGCTGGTGGTGCTGTGCGCCGACCGCGAGGCCCAGCCCGTGGTCAACACCGGCACGCTGTACGGTTGATCCCTTGGCCGCGTCTCCGCCAGATGCGTCGAAAGGCGGGCGCCGCGCGTTTCTGATGCGCGTGCGCCCCGAGGTTCTGGCCGCCGTCGAAACCCTGGCGGCGGCCGAACTGCGCAGCGTCAACGCCCAGGTCGAAATGCTCTTGCGCGAAGCGCTCGCGCGTCGCGGCGCGTTGCGAGCGCTGGACACCGGTTCAGCTTCGGAGGAACCTCCGTCCCCGTGAGTGTCTTAAGGCTCTGCGACCGTCTCGACGGGAGCGGCTGACAAGCGAGGTTCCGGCGTGATGGATTTGAGGTTTGATCCGCTCTCGGCGTTCAACGAGGCAGAAGAACCCCTGTTCAGGGCGGTCCGGCCGGGCGGAAAGCCGGTCAGGCTGGTCGACACCACCATGCTCTACGCCCCTCGCAGCGGCGGCGTACGGCGCTATCTGAACTCCAAGCGGACGTGGATCGCGGCGAATCGGCCGCTGGTCCGGCACACCCTGGTGGTGCCCGGTCCCCGCGACGCGCATGACGGACACGGACGGGTTTCCATCTATGCGGCGCCGTTGCCGTTCGGCGACGGCTATCGCTGGCCCGTGGTCAAGAACGCCTGGATGGAGCGGCTGATTCGTCAGCGTCCGGACATCATCGAGGCCGGCGATCCCTACACGCCGGGCCTGGCGGCCCTGAAGGCCGGCGACGCCCTGGGCGTGCCGGTGGTGGGCTTCTGCCATACCGACCTGGGCGCCCTGGCGGCGCTGCACATCGGCGAATGGGCGGAAAAGCCGGTGCAGAAGCGCTGGGCGGCGATCTACCGCCAGTTCGACCAGGCCGTGGCCCCCAGCCAGTTCATCGCTGGGCGGCTGATCGAGGCGGGCGTCAAGAACGCCATCGGCCTGCCGCTGGGCGTCGACACCGACATCTTCGATCCCAGCCGCGGCGACCGCGAGGCCCTGCGTCGCCGGCTGGGCCTGACCAGTCGCCATCGGATCCTGGTGTTCGCCGGTCGTCCGGCCCGGGAGAAGAAACTGGACGTGCTGGTCGAGGCGGTCGAGCGCCTGGGCGATCCCTATGTGCTGCTGTTCGTGGGGGCAGGCGCCGGGGCGCCGTCCAGCGACAGGGTGATCTGCATGGACTACCAGCGCGACCCGCAGAGTTTGGCGGCGGTGCTGGCCGGCTGCGACGCCTTCGTCCACGCCAACGACAACGAGCCGTTCGGCCTGATCGTGCTGGAAGCCATGGCCTGCGGCCTGCCGGTGATCGGCGTGGCGGCCGGCGGCGTGGCCGAATCCGTGGACGAGACGGTCGGCGCCCTGGCCACGGCCTCGGAGGCCCGCGCCTTCGCCGAGGCGGTGGAGTCGGTGTTCGCGCGCGACGTGGCGGCCCTGGGCCATGCCGCCCGCCAGCGCGCCGAGCAACGGCACGGCTGGGACCCGGTGTTCCGCAAGCTGTCGGCGATCTATGGCCGGCTTACCGGTTGCGCCGCGTTCGAAGATGCGCCCGCGCCGGTCCCCGAACTGATCGGCTGGAACTAGGCGGCCGCTTCCGTCAGCTCGCCGCGCACCTGGGCCAGGATCTCGTAGGATCGTTTCCGGGCGGCGTGGTCGTGGATCTGCGAGGCGGCCATCAGCTCGTCGGCGCCGGTGGCGTCCAGCACCGCCTGGATCCTGGCGCGGACCGTGTCGGGCGAGCCGATCGCCGAATAGCGGAAGGTGTGGTCCAGGCCCGCGATCTCGGATTCGGAGGCCACTTCGCGGATGTCGTCGACCGGCGGCGGCAGCAGGCCGGGGTTGCCGCGCCGCAGGGCCACGAACTGTTGCTGGCTGGAGGTGAACAGGCGGCGGGCCTCGTCGTCGGTGTCGGCCGCGCAGACCCCGATGCAGACCAGCACATAGGGCTGGGCCAGGGCCGGCGACGGCTTGAAGGTCCGGCGATAGACGGTGATCGCCTCCATCAGTTGGTCCGGCGCGAAGTGAGCGGCGAAGGCGAAGGGCAGGCCCAGGGCGGCGGCCAGCTGGGCGCTGTAGGTGCTGGAGCCCAGCAGCCAGAGCGGGACCTGCTGGCCTTCGCCTGGTACGGCGCGCACCGCTTGGCCCGGTTGGGCTGGCTGGAACCAGCCCTGCAGCTCGACGACGTCCTGGGCGAAGCTGTCGACCGCGCCCATGTAGCGGCGCAGGGCCCGCATGGTCGCCTGGTCCGTGCCCGGCGCGCGGCCCAGCCCCAGGTCGATGCGGCCGGGATGGAGGGCGGCCAGGGTGCCGAACGCCTCGGCCACCATCAGCGGCGCGTGGTTGGGCAGCATGACCCCGCCCGAGCCGACCCGGATCGTCGAGGTGCCGGCCGCCACGTGGCCGATGACCACGGCGGTCGCGGCGCTGGCGATGCCCGGCATGTTGTGATGCTCGGCCAGCCAGTAGCGGTGATAGCCCAGACGCTCGGCGTGGCGGGCCAGGTCCAGGCTGTTGTGAAGCGCCTGGCCGACGCTGGTTCCTTGCGGAACGGGGGCCAGGTCGAGGACGGAGAAGGGCAGGGGATGGGCGTGCGGCATGCACGCTAGATCGGGACGACGGCGGCGAACCTCAAGACGACCGGTTCGTACTAGCCGCGGCGCGGCGGTCGGCGCAGGAATCGCTGTGGACAACCGCACCCCAGACGCATCCCTGGGGGCGACGAACGGAGACCGCCATGGCGTTGAAATGCACCCATCTGGATCAGATCCAGGACGTGACGCCCGGAACCGCCGGCTGCGAGGAATGTTTGAAGACTGGTGATTCCTGGCTGCACCTGCGGCTCTGCCGGGTCTGCGGGCATGTGGGCTGCTGCGACCAGTCGAAAAACAGGCACGCCACCCAGCATTTCAAGCTCACCGGCCACCCGATCATCGAGGGCTACGACCCGCCCGAGGGCTGGGGCTGGTGCTATGTCGACGAGGAATTCTTCGAGTTCGACGCGCCGACCCCGCATCCGGGGCCGATCCCGCGATTCTATTGAGGCGCGCGAATCCCGCACCCAGGGCGAACCCGGACTTTAATGATGGGAGGAGGGGAAGTGGCGCGAATGACGGGACTTGAACCCGCGACCTCCGGCGTGACAGGCCGGCGCTCTAACCAACTGAGCTACATCCGCATCGGGCGCGAACCAAT
>NZ_FORN01000027.1 GCF_900114015.1 Caulobacter sp. UNC279MFTsu5.1
CCGCTCCGCACATCACCCGATAGCCGTCGTTGTAGATCTGGTTGTAGTGCGGCCCCCAGATGATGTTGATCGGGAAGTTCGAGGCCAGGCACAGGCTCACGGTCGTGCGCAGGCTCTGCGGCCAGGATTCGATCGGGCCCAGCGGGGTTTTCGACCAGTCGCTGGCGGCGATCAGCTCCGCCATTTCGCCGCCGCCGGACAGAAAGTCGGAATTCCTGAACGCCGGAACGTCGATCCGCTTGTTCATGACGGCAAGCCTTGTCGGGGCGTCGAAGACCGTTGTCCGTGTTGAGAGTTCGCTTCTGAAGTCTACGCAGAGTTGTGGCGGGCCGCAATGGCGGGAACTAGGTAGCTACCCTTAGCGGATGTCATCATCCGCCATGGGCTGCGGGGTCGCACTGTTATCTCCAATTTTCCAGCTGGTGAGCATGTCAGGACGGCGCCAGTTGCTGACGTTGGCACCCCTCCAGGAACACGACATTCAGCGCGCGAGGCGCAGTGGCGAGATCGCCCCATGTCGGACCCTAGTTCGACCTCAAGTACTCTCCGCAATCAGCGCTTCGGCTTAGAGTTGGCGATCGGTCGGACGTGTTGCACGAGGAAATCGAGAAACGCCGTCGTATGGGTCTCCAGCGCGTGATTGCCCGCGCCCGGAATGGTGACGAAGACCTTCTTCGGGGCCTTAAGCTCGTCCAGCCAGGCCTTGGCCATGGGCGGCGGCGCGTTGGTATCCTCCGCGCCCTGGATCACGAAGACCGGCACGGCTAAGCGCCCGCCCAGCGAACCATAGTCGAAGCTCTCGCCCCACGAATGGCCCAGGGCCTTCTCGTTCTGCAAGGCGGCGGCCTGGGCGGCCATCAGTTCCTGGGGTGTCCAATGCGGCGCGCTCATCGCTTCCTGCATCGGGTTGGCCGGCACAGGCGCCCGGTACTTAACGTAGACCTTCTGGAAGGCGGCGACCCGTACAGGGTCACGCGGTTCGCGGAAGGGGGTGGGGCCGCTAGTCCTGAGATCTGCCAGCGACGCCTCGTCGTTCGCCGCCGTCGCGAGTCGTAGCAGGCGCTCGTAGCCGTAGCGTTCGCGCTCTGCGCGGGGCTTCACGATCTGGCCGGCCGCCACATAGGCGCTGAACATCTCTGGCTTGGCCTGGATCATCTTCACGGCCAGCGTCGAGCCGAAGTTGACACCTAGCAGGACGATCTTTCGCTTACCGAGGCGACCGCGCAGATATTCGCTCAGCGCTAGCCCGTCCTGGACCAGCCGGTCGATAGTTAGGTCCGACCCAAGCGTCGCGCCATTGGCTACGAACGTCTTGCCCGCACCGCGTGGGTCCCACTGAACGACGGTGAAATCCTTCTCCCAGGGCTGGAATGTCCGGATATAGGGGCTGAGGATCGCGCCCGGCCCGTCGACCTGTGTCCCACCGATGATCAGAAGCACCGGATTGGCGCGGTCGTCGCCTCGTATCGTCACCCACTGCTTGATGCCGCCGATCTGGACGAAATCCTCTTCGTCGACCCCGTTAGGCGCGGTGATGGCGTACGGGGCGGACTGGGCCACCGCCACGTCTGCCCCCGCACAGGCGAGAAATCCAGCTAGCAGCACGAACATGACGGCGCTGATCGATGACTTCATGGACGGCATGCCTCCCTCCTTATTACGCATGTAATCACCATTCGAATTACATGTGTAACTTCTAGAGTCAATCCGGCCGGGCAGCGCCAGAAGCTGCCGTTGGAGCAGCTCCAGATTCCGGACCTTCAGCAAAATACGCCGGTGGCGACGTCCAACCCGTCGCATACGAAAAGGGGCGAGGCTGTTTGCGGCAGGAAATGAGGGAAGCCTGTCATTGTCGCGGCGCCTGTATCGGGTGATACGGCAGGCGGAGGACCCTACATGGCTCTTGAACTTAGGCCGAACTGCGAATGCTGCGACAAGGACCTCGCGCCCGCCTCAACCGAAGCTCGGATTTGCACCTACGAGTGCACCTTCTGCAGCGACTGTGTCGATGAGGTGCTGTTGGACGTCTGCCCTAACTGCGGTGGCGGATTCGTCCCCCGGCCGATCCGTCCTTCTCGGGACCTACGGCCCGGTCTAGGCTTGCCTAGCCGGCCCGCGAGCATCCAGCGACGCCGCCTGTCCTATTCAATGGACGAAGTGCGGGCCTTCAGCGCGCAATGGGCGGAGATGCCTCCCACCGACCGCTAATTGCTCGCCGACATGCGCTAGCCGCGATTTTCCGTCCGCGGCCCGTCCGCCGAGTGCGGCTTCACCCGCATCGAGTGGCCTGTCAAGACCGCCCATCCCGAGGTCAGCCGGGTGTTCATCGAGGCCGAGAGCTTCGCCGCCGGCCGGCGGCCAAAGAGCCGATCGCAAGCTAATCCACGCCCGACGTGGGCCCTCGGGCTTTCGGATTCCCAAGGTTTGGAGTCTCTGACAGATGCTCCGCCCAAATCGGTAAGGACTCCTGCGCGCCGCGCGGCCGGGCACCCTATGTTTTCGCAGGGGCGGTCAGGACCAGCATCAGTACGCTGTGCGGCGCCAGCCGCGCTTGCAGTTTGGTGCTGGTGTCGCCGGTCTTCTTGCTCCACAGGTCGGACCAGCGGTAGGTCGTCTGCTTGAAATCGACCGACAGCTTGCTCAGATCATCGGTCAGGATTTGCGCCTTCCAGTCATGGTGAATGTCGGCCGCCTGGTTGGAGCGGTTCAGGAACATCAGCGCCCATTGGCCGCCATCGAGCGGCTTGGCATAGATCTCCAGCGGACCGTCGACCATGACGCGCAGCGCCTGCACACCCAGCTTGTCCTGGCTCACCGCGATCACACCGGGGTTGGTCAGGATGCGGCGGGTCGACTCAGACATGGTGCGCAGGTCGTTGCCCAGGATGAGGGGCGAGGCCATCATGGCCCAGATCGACAGATGGGCGCGGTCTTCATCCTCGCTCATGCCGTTGCCCACTTCGAGCATGTCCATATCGTTCCAGTGGCCGGGCCCTGCGAACTTGCGCAGGCCTGCCTGCCTGTCGAGGATGCGCAGCACGCCCAGACCAGTCGATAGACCGGGGCTGAATTCGCAGTCGAAGCAATTATAGATATCGGGCGTGGTGCGCCACGAATGGCCAACCTGGCCGCCCCACTCCCACGGCTTGCCGATGCCCCATTCGCATATGCTGAACAGCATCGGACGGCCCGCCTTGGCGATCGCGTCGCGCATCGTGGTGTAGGCCGGTTCGGGGCTCATGCCCGGGGTGTCGCACCAGTCGTACTTGACGTAATCGATGCCCCAGCGCGCATAGCTCCGCGCATCCTGATACTCGTGGCCACGGCTACCGGGACGGCCGCCGCAGGTGTTCGCGCCGGCGTCCGAGTAGATGCCCAGCTTGAGCCCCTTGCCATGCACATAGTCCGCCAGCGCCTTGATGCCGGATGGGAAGCGCGTGGGGTCGGGCTGGATGTTGCCGTCGGCGTCGCGCTGGCCCTGCCAGCAATCGTCAATGTTCACGTATTGGTAGCCGGCCTCCTTCAAGCCCGTCTCGACCATGGCGTCGGCGGTCTCGCGGATCAGGCGTTCGTCGATACTGCAGGCAAATTTGTTCCAGCTGTTCCAGCCCATTTGCGGGGTGCTGGCCAAGCTTTCAGCCTTTTGAGCCCAGCTATTGCCGCAGGCGGCGGCGCCCAGAAAGACGCCCAATACGAGCTGCGCTATGCGTTTGGTGTTCATCTCAAATCCCTGAGCCTGATCCTGTCGTCCTGGCGCCACGCCATACTGAGGTGGACGATCTTAAATGCGGCTTTTCTGTCTTCAGCAAGCACAATCTCCCATTTCTATAAAATCTCGATAGTCATTCAAGCGTGAAAACAATATTCAAGCCTTGTTTTTCTGTGAAATATCTGCAATCATCATACCATATGAAAGCCACAGCCTCGGATCTTGAAATCATAATCTAGATTCATTCTAATCAGTCGTAATTTGCACTCTTATCTGACGAATTCGACGCAAGCAGCCGCGAGACGTTCTCGCTACCTTGCGTCGAAGAGCGTTAGCCGCCCTACCCGCAAAACCGCCGGCGGGCCTGGCCCACCGGTTTTGCCCCGACTATTCCAGGCCGAGCACCGTCACCGACGCCGGCGCGACGGTGACGGTCAGCTTGCCGCCCGCGACCTTGGCCGACAGCGCCCTGGGGGCGACGGTGTTGGGTGCGTCGAAGGTGTTGATGCTGTTGACCTTCGGCGCCGAAAGGGTCTGGCCCGAAGCCTTCGTGGCTTTCACGCCGGCCAGTGAAACGCTGAACGTCGCGGGCGACTTCGGGTCGATATTGGTGACGGCGATCCAGACCTTGCCGGCCTTGTCCCTGGCCGCGATGGCGTCGACGCGCGGCAGGGTGACGCCGTCCGTCGTATAGGCGCCGGCGTCGAAGGTCAGCGGTACGAAGGTCGCGTCCTGGAACGGCACGTACATGTGGAAGACGTGATAGGTCGGCGTCAGCAGCATCCTGTCCTTGTCGGTCAGGATCATGGCCTGCAGGACGTTGACCATCTGCGCGATATTGGCCATGCGGACGCGGTCGGCGTGGCGCGCGAAGATGTTGAAGTTGAGCGCGGCCAGCACGGCGTCGCGCTGGCTGTTCTGTTGCACCGCGCCGCCCGAGTTCGATCCCGACGCCGGCACGAGCCACGCGCCCCATTCGTCGACCACCAGGGCGACCTTCTTTTCGGGATCATATTTGTCCATGATCGCCGACTGCGTCTTGAGCGTGTCGTCCATGCCGAGCGAGTCTTTCAGCAGGACGGCGTAGTCCTTCTCGTCAAAGCCGGTGTCCGACATATGCGGCGGCCAGCCGCCCGTCGAATAGGAATGCAGGGACAGGCCTTCGATGTCCCAGGCCCAGGACCGGCCCTTCCAGGCCTTCATGACAGCCTCGGTATAGATGGGGTCCGGGCCGCTCGGTCCGACGGCCACGCGCTTCATCGGCTGGGCGGGATTGTAGCTGTGCACGAAGTGCGAGAAGCGCTTCATTTCGTTGACGTAGAAGTCCGCCGACATCGCGCCGCCGCAGTCCCAGGATTCGTTGCCGAGACCAAGGACCGCGACCTTGTACGGCTCCGGATGACCGTTCTTGGCGCGCTCGGCGCCCAGGGCGCTGTCGGTCGAAGACGTCATGTACTCCAGCCATTCGGACGCTTCCTGCGCGGTGCTGGAGCCGAGATTGACCGAGATGTAGGCTTCGGTTCCGATCTGCTGGGCGAAGTCCATGAATTCGTCGGTGCCGAAGGTGTTGGGTTCACCGATGGCCGGCTTGCGCTCAGGGCCGATACCGCGGCGCCAGTTGTATTGGTCGGCGAAGCAGCCCCCCGGCCAGCGGACGTTGGGGACCTTGAGCGCCTTCAAGGCCCCTACGACATCGTTTCGGATGCCGCGCGTGTTCGGGATGGTCGAATCCTTGCCGACCCAGATGCCGCCATAGATCCCGCTACCCAGGTGCTCGGCGAACTGGCCGAAGACATGGCGGTCGATCACGACGCCGGGCTTGGACGCATCAAGCGCTACCTGAACCGGGGCGTCGGCGGCATGGGCCGCGACAGGCAGGATCACGGCGGCGGCGATCGCGGCCGCGGAGGTCAGAAGGCGCATTGATTGGATCCCCGGTAGATTATCGCGCCATTGTCCAGCGCGGCTATTTGTCTGATTAATTGGCCGGCGGAGGGGGCACGGACACGCCGGCCTCGGTCTGGACGACGGGCTTCAATGTGCCGTCCGGGTTGTATTGCAGGTATTCTACCGTCACGGCGCGGCGGCCGACGGCGCCGCCCTGGTCCCCGACCGTAAGCGTCGCATTGTGCAGGAAGATGTACCCCTGGCCCCTGAACTCGGCGATGCCGGGATGGATTGTGAAGCTGTTCTTGGCCGATTTGGTCAGCTCGCCGCGATAGGTCCATGGCCCGTCCAGCGAGGTCGCGGTGGCGTAGGACACGTGTTCGTCGGTCTGAGTCGCGCGGTCGAGCGACGCATAGGTGAGGTAATAGAGATCGCCGCGCTTGTGCAGCCAGGGACCTTCCTCGAAATGCGGCGGGGTGATCTTGCGGATCGGGCCGTCGATTTCCGTCATGTTGGCCTTGAGTTTCGCGATGTAGCAGTCGCGATTGCCCCAGGCGATCCAGGTCACGCCGTCATCGTCGGTAAAGACGGTGGGGTCGATATCCTCCCAGCTGTGCTTGCCGTCGGGCGTCATCTGGTTGGTGATCAGGGCCGATCCCCGCGCGTCGGTGAAAGGCCCGGTCGGGCTGTCCGAAACGGCGACGCCGATGGCCTTGCCCGGACGGCTGTCGTCGTGTTCGACGGCGGCGTAGAAGTAGAACTTGCCGTTCTTCTCGATGGTCTGCGACGCCCAGGCGTCCTTCTTGGCCCACTTGAAGTCCTTGACGTTCATGATCGGGGCGTGCGGCGTCCAGGTCTTCATGTCCTTGGTCGAAAAGACCAGCCAGTCGCGCATGTCGAACATCGCGTCGCCCTGGGCCTGGTCGTGGCCGGTGTAGAGATACAGCGTGTCGCCGACGACCAGCGGGGCGGGGTCGGCGGTGAACCGGTCGCGAAACAGCGGGTTGCCCCGATTGACGATGACCGGCTCGGGACTGGCCGACCGACCGACCGACGGCGCGCCGAATGAAGCGAGCACTACGGAGCAAGCGAGCGCAAGAGACAGATTTCGTTTCATCCAGTTCCCTCGGTCGCCGTTAGCGTCCGCGACATTACTCAGACAATTTGAACTCGTAAAGCGGTTATGGCGGCCTACCGTCGTGGGTGGCCGCTTCCCACCCTGCTCGATCCATTGGCGCGTCCGGTGTTATGGCGAGGTCGCGCCAGTAGCATGCGTAATCGGGCAGACCCCTAAAGGGTCGAGCTCCCAGTAGGGTCTCGGTTTCAGCCGAGACGAAGGGGGACGACGATGTTCTACGCAGCTTTGGAACCGACGTTGACGCACCTCCAAGAAGGCGACATTAAGCGCTCGATCGCAGACGCCGGGGCCGACCTAATCAACCGGTCAACGGCCTGGCGACGACAATCGATCTTCCAAATTGTTAGCCACCGAAAGACAGCGCCAAGCTCTGCCTATGAAAATCTCCGGCAGGACGATCGGAGCACTCAAGCAGCACGTGCCGGGCGATAGCGGGCTGACGCCCAATCGCTTCGGTCAGGGTCTAGTCGCTCTTCGGCGTCGCAAAGCCGATAGAAGCCACGCCATTGCCGGGCGCCGAAAATTGCGCGACCTAGGGTCCTTGAGCGCGTAGAGCCTTTGAAGGAATGCTCCTCGGCTCCTGCGCCTTTGAGGGAAGGTATGCGTTCGCATCGACATCGACGTCGACACTGGGCGGACGCCGGCGCTTTGCTGCTCGCGATGACGGCATGCGCCGCCCATGCCGCGCCGGTCCTTGTCGATGTTCGCGCCGGCCCCCTGCAGGACGCCCTGGCCGAACTCGCGCGAGAGGACAACGCCGAGGTTCTCTATTCGGCCGACCTGGTCCGGGGCCGGCGAACCCCGGCCGTCAAGGGCAGGCTCACCCGAGAACAGGCCCTCGCGCTTCTGCTGCAAGGGTCCGGCCTCGGCTACCGGATCACGCCCGACGGCGTCTTCGTGCTTTTCGAACTGCCCAAGCGCGATATCCCCGACCCGGGCGACGGCGCGATCTCAGAAGTGCTGGTGATCGGCCGACGCACCCAGAACGCCGACATCCGTCGCACCGAGAACGACATTCAGCCCTATACGGTCGCGGGGCCTCACAACCTCGCAGTGGCCGCGCAGGACAATGTCGACCAGTTCTTGCGCGAGCGACTGCCCGCCAACGGCCGGGTATATTCGCCCGGCCAGATGGTGAACGGCGCCGGGGCGCCCAACTCGGCGATCGACCTTCGCGGCGTCGGCTTGCAGAGAACCCTGGTGCTGGTCGACGGGCGGCGCCTGCCCAGCCTGCCGACTCAGATGACCGGGCTGGAACAGAGCGACATCAACGCCATCCCTCTTGGCGCGATCGAGCGTATCGAGACCCTGACCGCCACGGCCGGCGGCATCCATGGCCCCACCGCCATCGGCGGGGTCGTCAACGTCGTCCTGAAACGCGACTACCGCGGCGCCGACCTGACCGTGGTCTCGGGCATATCCAGTCGCGGCGACGCGGCCCGCGGGCGCCTCGAGGCCCGCCTGGGCTTCACGCCCGACCATGGAAGCACGGACGTGATGCTGTCGGCTTCGTACTCGGCGGCCGAGCGGCTCACCGTCGGCCAGCGCGATTACGCCCGACGATCCCTGGAACTGCAGGCCAGGAACAATCCGGCCGAGTTCCTGCTGCAGAACCGGGCCGTCAACGCGATCACCGTCCGCAGCCCCCGGGGCGAGCCGCTGCGGCTGGACGCCGCCTATGGCGGAGCCGTCCTGGGCGGCAGCTACACCTTCCTGCCGATCGGCTTCCAGGGGACGGACCTGGAGAAAGCGGCGGTCCTGGTCGCCAACGCCGGGCGCCTGCCCACCGACCCAGCCTATGGCGACACTTCGCTGATCGCCGCGCCCGAGACCTATTCGATCCTGTTCAGCGCCCGTCGCCGGATCAGCGACCGGGTCGAGGCGTTCGTGGACGGCTTCGATCTCCACCAGCACGGACGCATCATCACGCCCAATCCCAACAATACTCGAAGCGTCAGCGCCGCAGACGCGCCCGGCAACCTGTTCGCCGATCCGGTCAGTTTCTATTTCCCCCTGCCGGACCTGGTCGAAGAGAAGACGACCACCACCGACGTCCGCCGCCTCACCGGAGGTCTGATCGCCACCCTGCCCCGAGGCTGGCGGGCGTCCGCCGACTATACGGTGGGCCGCGCGCTGCTGGACGCCCGGCGCGAGGGCCTGACCATGAGCTTCAGCATTGATGGCGCCCTGCGCAACGGCCTCGCCGGGGCGCGAGGCCAACCCCCGGTCGTTCCGCTCGGCGACTTCGCCGCCCTGCGGTCGGCGGCCATGGCCTACACCGTTCCGACCGCCACCTATGGCCGATTCACCACCCAGTTCAGCAACGGGGTCGCGCGCGCGGCGGGCCCTCTGGTCACCCTTCCCGGCGGCCCCCTCACGGCCACGCTGCTGGCCGAGGTGCGACGCGAACGCATGCCGCAGACCGAGTATGGGCAGGTCAACGAATTCTCGACGATCATCAGCGTCTCGCCAGACAGGGTTCAGCGGGTGACGTCCGGCTATGTCGAGCTGCGCGCGCCCTTGCTGTCTCGCGAGCCCCGGATCGTCCCGGCGCGCGGCCTGGAGCTGCAGCTGGCCTTGCGGCGAGACGACATCAAGACGACCTTCCCCGACATCACCCAGACCGGCTTCGCCACCGTCCGGGTCATGACCGCCGTTCGCCACGAGGCGGACGTGTTCACCCTGGGCCTGCGCGCCTTTCCGGCCGACTGGCTGATGCTGCGCGCCAGCGCGGCGACGGGCGAGTCGCCGCCGGACATGACCCATCTCCAGGAAATGGTCTTCGTGGCCCGCAATCCAGCCATCTATCCCTATACCGATCCCAAGCGCGGCGGGCGGCTGCTGGTGGCCGACGGCCCGTTTCTGTGGGGCCGCAGCGGATGGCGCGATATCGGCCAGGAGAAGGGCCTGACGCGATCGTTCGGGATGGTTTTCAACCCATCCGGCCGGAGCGGCCCGCGCCTTTCGGTCGATGTCTCCCACGTCGAGATTCGCGACGAGATCGGGCTGACCCTCCTCAGCGCCCAGCAGGTGCTCAACGCCGAGGAGCGCTATCCCAACCGCGTCGTCCGCGAGCCCCTGTCCGCGGCGGACGCCGCCCTCGGCTACACCGCCGGTCGGGTCACCGCCCTCTATACCGGGCTAGGAAACGTCGGGCGGACCGAGGCTGAAACGGTCGATGCGCAGCTGGACTGGACGCTGCCCCCGGTGCTCGGCGGCGACACACGGCTTTACGGCGCCGCCACCTGGCAGCCGACGCTGCGAACCCGGCGCAGGCCGGACACGCCCTGGCTGGACCGCGTCGGCTATCGCGACGGCCCCTTGGAATGGCGCGGCAACGCGGGCGTCCAGTGGGAGCGCGGGCCGCTGCTGGTGGACCTGAACGTCCAGTATCTGGGGCGCTCAAGCCCGCTGTGGTCGGCCTACAGCAATATCATCCAGACCACTTCCCGCAATCAGGGACGGACCTACATTCCGTCGCGCGCCTATCTGGACCTCACCGCCCGCCGCCGGTTCGATTTCGCGGCCGACCATGGACTGCGGTCGTTCGACGTCGGTTTCGCCGTGCAGAACCTGTTCGACACCAGCCCGCCGATCGTCGCCGATCCCAATCACATGGGCTACGACTATCGCGGCGACGCGCGGCGGCGGCGTTTCGAGCTCAGCCTCGCCGGCCGGTTCTGAGGTCGACGCCCGATGAGGGTTCTTCGCAAACCTGCGTTCCCCCTTGTGAGGGCGTCCGACCGGACGCCGGCACTCCGGAGGACAGCCCGTGTTCAAGTTCGCCCCCGTCGCCTTGGCGGCGTTGTTGCTTTCGGCCTCCGCCCCAGTCTCCTCGGCTTGGGCGCAGGTCAAACCGTTCCCCGTCGATTTCAAGACCCAGGAGATCGCCACCAACGGCGCGACGATCCATGTTCGGGTCGGCGGCAAGGGACCGGCCGTGGTGTTGCTGCACGGCTATGGGGAAACCGGCGACATGTGGGAGCCGATGGCCGTCGAGCTGGCCAAGGACCACACCGTGATCGTGCCCGACCTGCGCGGCCTTGGCCTGTCGTCCAAGCCCGCTTCGGGCGGCTATGACAAGAAGACCCAGGGCGAGGACGTGGCGGGCGTCCTCGACGCGCTGAAGGTCGGCAAGACCGACCTGGTCACCCACGACATCGGCAACATGGTCGGCTACGCCTTCGCCGCCGAGCACCGCGACCGCGTCGGCCGCTTCGTGCTGATCGACGCGCCGCTGCCCGGGGTCGGGCCGTGGGAAGAGATCCTGAAAAATCCGCTGCTGTGGCACTTCCGGTTCGGAGGCCCCGACATGGAGCGCCTGGTGGCCGGCCGCGAGCGCATCTATCTCGACCGCTTCTGGAACGAGTTCTCGGCCAATCCCGCCCGCTTCACCGAGGCCTCGCGCGAGCACTACGCGACGCTTTACGCCATGCCCGGCGCCATGCATGGCGGCTTCTCGCAGTTCGCCGCCTTCGACCAGGACGCCGTCGACAACAGGGTCTTCGTGGCCCAGGGCAAGCTGAACATGCCGGTCCTGGCCCTGGGCGGCGAAAAGTCGTTCGGGCCGATGATGGCCACGGTGATGCGCTTCGCCGCCAGCAACGTCACCGAAGGCGTGGTCCCCGATTCCGGCCATTGGATCATGGAAGAGAACCCCAAGGTCACCGTGGCGATGGTGCGCGACTTCCTGGACGCCAAGCCGTGAGCGGCCGTCTCGCATCCACGGGCGCGGCGTTCCTACTGATCGCCTTCGCCGGCGCCGCCTCGGCCCAGGAGCGCCTGCTGCGCTTCACCCCGAGCGAGATCGAGGACATGACGAAGGGCGGCGCCGGGGCCGGCACCTCGGGCGTCGCCGGGATCAGCACGACGATCCTCTACGGCGATCCCACCAAGGCCGGCCCCTACACGATCGCGCTGCGGGCGCCGCCCAATGTCCGCATCGCCGCCCACAGCCATCGCGACGACCGCACCGCCGTGGTCGTCGCCGGCGTCTGGCGGTTCGGCTACGGACGCAAGGCGGACGAGGCCCTGGTCAAGACCCTGGCGCCCGGCAGCTTCTACAGCGAACCCGCCGGGGTCGAGCACTTCGCCATGACCGGACCGGAAGGCGCGGTCGTCTACATCTCCGGCTTCGGCCCGACCAGCACCGACTATGTCGAGGCGGCCAACGCGCCCAAGCCCTGACGGTCGCTGCATGAGAGAGAGGGGGGAGCAAGCCCGCCGAGCCTTGCTCCCCCTTTTGTCGGCTCAGTGGCCGACCGCGCGCAGCACGATGTCGGCGAAGCCCTCGGCGGTCGCCTTGCGGTTCCAGTCGCGCTGCAGCTCGCAGGCCACCTGGATCCAGCTGACCGGCTTGCCGCCCGCCTGGACGACGCGGTCGATGCCGGCGCGGTGGGCCAGCTCCGAGGTGCCGCCCACCGCGTCCACCACCGCGAAGACCTCGAAGCCCTCGGCCAGGGCGTCCATTGCCGGGAACGCCAGGCAGACCTCGGTCCACAGGGCGACCATGATCAGCTTTTTCCGCCCCGTCGCCTTTACGGCGGCGACGAAGTCCTCATCCTCCCAGGCGTTGATGGCGGTGCGGTCCAGCGGACGAACGTCCGGCAGCATGTCGGTGATGGGCGTGATGGTCGGGGTGTTGAGGCCCGTCGCCACGTTGACCGTGGTCAGCACGACCGGCAGACCATAGAGCTTGGCGGTCTTGGCCAGGTTCGTGACGTTGGCGATCAGCAGGCGTTTTTCCATCGTGACGATGGACGAGACCTGGACCGGTTGGAAGTCGATGATCACCAGCGCGGCGTTCTGGGGCGTCAGCAGGTGGTCGACCAACGGGTCGCGGATAGTCTGGGGCGATGTCATGTCGGATCCTCGCTCATGGGTTCGAGCGACGACAGATGTCGGCGAGGGAGACCCCAGGCCTGCGGCGCTCTACTAGGGAGAACGCCGCGTTCTCAAAAGTCCTCAGGAGCGACCGCGCCTAGCGCCGCGTCGAGACCAACTCATAGGTGTCAGCGTCGTGGGCGATCATCCTCACCGGCAGGACCTGCGACACCGAACGTCCGAAACGCTTGATGTCTCCGGTCTTGAAGACGCCGGTGATGCGCAAGGTCGCGACCTTGGGATCCTTGATGACGATCTGGGCCCGGGTGTAGCGGTTCAGCAAGCCGACCGCTTCGGACAGCGGCTGGTCGCGAAATTCCACCACACCCTGCTTCCAGGCCAGGGCCTCGTCCACATTGGCCGGCGACACCTTGCCCACGCCCCCCGGCTGGGCGGAGAAGGCTTGACCGGGCGAAAGCTTGATCGGCGGCGCGGCCGCGCCTCCCGGGGCCGAGCTCACCGATACCCTGCCCTCGGCCAGCACGACCCGCAAGGCGCCTGACGTCAGCCGCACGTCGAACTGGGTGCCCAGCGCTGTGATCACGCGTCCATCCGCCTGCACGGCGAAGGGATGGGCGCGGTCGGGCGCGACATCGAAGAAGGCATGGCCGTTCAGCAGGCGCACGTCGCGCCGGCCGTCTGCGAAGGCGACGTCGACCGCACTGTCGACGTCGAGCGTGACGCGCGTGCCGTCGGGCAGGTCGACGATGGATTTCTGTCCCCCGCCGGTGACGTAGTCGGCCCGCCCGATGGCCGTAAGAGAAGCGGCCTCGTTGACGGCGATTTGAGTCGGCTTGGCGGAGCGGTCGAACCAGCCCTGCTGGGCGCCTATGAACAGCGTCGCCGACACCGCCGCGATAGCGATCGAGGCCGCGACGAGTTGCGGCCAGAAGGGCTTGGCGGCGGGCTCGGGCCCGGCCTGCCTGGCCGCCCGCGCCATGGCGGCGATCAGGTCGCTGTCGTCGGCGTCGTCGAAAACGTCCCACATCTGATGCGCCTGGGTCCAGGCGATGCGGTTCTCCTCGCTCTCCTCCAGCCAGGCCGCGAACTGCTCGCGCTGAGGAGACTGGTCGAGGTCGTCGCGGGCCAGCCATCGCGCGGCGGCCTGAGCGGGGGTCAGGATGTCGCGGGTCATCGGGCGCCTCCCGCATGGGCCATCAGATGCTCGATGGCGCGAACCATGTGCTTTTCGACGGCGCTGACCGAGAGGCCAAGCTGCTTGGCGATGGCCTGATGGCGAAGACCGTCGATCCGGCGAAGCAGGAAGATCGTCCGCGTCCGCTCCGGCATGGTCATCAGGGCGGCGGCGGCCGCGTTGAGAGCCTGTTTGCCGGCATAGATGCGGGCGGGATCGAAATCCTGCTCGCCCTGAAGATCCGGGTCCAGCGCGACATGCTCGTCGGCGCGCCTGACCGTGCGGCGACGGTAGCGGTCGGCCAGCACGCTAGCGGCGATCTGGAAGATGTAGGCGCTGGCGTGGTCGGCATGGTCGGGCGTGCCGCGTACCGTCAGGCGCAGAAAAACCTCCTGCACCAGATCCTCCACCTCGCTGGCGTTGCGGATCCGGCGGCGAAAATAGGCGCCCAGGGGGCCGCGCATCGTCGCGGCTTGCCGGGCGAAGGCGTCCGCGCGCGCGGCGGCGTCCGAAGCGTCGCTCATGGGCCCCTCTCGCGCCATTCCCATCAGAGAGTCCGCCTTCTGTCCAACGACCAAAGCGCATCGGCTGTCGAGAAGGCAGAACGCAGGCCGGGAGGAAGTCCTCACCAAGCGTCCGGGGGGTGAGGAAATTTGACCGACCTGCGTTCAACCAGACGGGACGACGGCAAGGACAGCCGCCCGACGGAGACGAGGATGATGGACGACAACGCCGCGAGACCAGTGAAATCACGCCCCGGGGGATTGGCGCCGTGGCAGGAGCGCAAGGTCCTGCACCATGTCAGCGAGCACCTCGGCCGGTCGATTCAGATCCGCGACCTGGCCGGTCTCACCGGCCTCAGCGTCGGCCATTTCTCGCGTCGCTTCAGAGGCAGCTTCGGCCTCACCCCGCGCGCATACCTGATCCGTCGTCGCCTCGAATACGCCAAGACCCTGTTGATGCAGACCCCCTCTCACCTTTGCCAGATCGCCTTGGCCAGCGGATTCTCCGACCAGTCTCACATGTCCCGCACCTTCCAGGCGATCGTGGGCAGCACGCCGACCCGCTGGCGGCGAGAGCGAGCGCCCCATCCCACGCCCTAGCCGGACCGCCGAACAACCGCTCTTCCTCCTCTTTCAAGGACTTTTCCCATGACCCAGAAAGCGGCAGCCCTCGCCCTGGCCCTTGGCTTGACCAGCCTCACCGCCGCACACGCTCAAACCAAGCCGACGGTCGTTCTCGTCCACGGCGCGTTCGCCGACAGCAGCAGCTGGAACGGCGTCGTCGCCGACCTGACCCGCGACGGCTACCCTGTCGTGGCCGCCGCCAATCCCTTGCGCGGCCTGGCGAGCGACGCGGCCGCGGTGCGGACGGTGCTCAACGCGATCCCCGGCCCGGTGATCCTGGTCGGCCACTCCTATGGCGGCGCAGTGATCTCGGCCGCCAGCGACGGCGCCACCAACGTCAAGGCCCTGGTCTATGTCGCCGCCTTCGCTCCCGACGCCGGCGAGAGCATCTTCGAGCTCTCCGGGAAGTTCCCGGGCAGCACCCTATCGGCCGCCCTGGACAAGCCGGTCGATCTGCCCGGCGGCGTCCATGACCTCTACATCCAGCAGGACAAGTTCCCGGCCCAGTTCGCCGCCGACGTTCCCCTGTCCCAGGCCAAGCTGATGGCCGTGACCCAACGTCCGCTGACCGACGCGGCCGGCGCCGAGAAGGCTGTCGCCACGGCCTGGAAGGCCATCCCTTCGTGGTGGGTCTACGGCGAGGCCGACCGCAACATTCCGCCGGCCGCCATGAAGTGGATGGCCGAACGCGCCCACGCCAGGCAGGTCGTCACCGTGACAGGCGCGTCGCACGTCGTGATGATTTCCCATTCCCACGAGGTGTCCAAGCTTATCGAGGCGGCGGCGCGATAAAAATCCCTCCGCAGGCGGGCGCGGCGGCCCACCCCCATAAGCTGACGTTGGCAGCCCTCCAGGAACACGACGTTCAGTGGAGGCGCGCTGTGTACTCGGCCTTTGTCAAAGCTGATGCCCCTCATCGAGCTGGGCGTCGCACCCAGAGCCGGTCTAGCAGTCGCCTTGCCAGAAGCGATCGAAAGGAAAGGGATGCCGACTCGTTCATCCTCCGGACGACGAGATTTGCTCGAGCTGTTGGCGAACGACATTGATGGTCTCGATCAACTCGACCAGGCTAGGCGCCTCTCCCGAGGGGGGGCGGTCTGAAACTGGTGCGGGCGATCCAGTCGCACGGACCGGCGCGATGAAGCGATAGCCTCTACCGACGACGGTCGCGATAAACCGCGGCAAGCAAGGATCGTCCTCCAGGGCTCGCCGCAGGCCGGCCACATTCACCTTGAGGTTGGTTTCCTCGACATAGGTGTTCGGCCAGACCCGTGAGATGAGCGAGCGCTTGTCCACCAGTTCGCCCGGTTTCTCGACCAGAGCCGTGAGGATGTCGAGTGCGCGTCCCCCGATTCTCACCGGCGCCTCGCGCTTTAGCAGTAACTGCTGTTCCGGCCTCAGGAGGAAGCAGCCGAACGCAAAGCAGCGTTGGCCCGGCGCCGCTTGGTCAATATCGGATCCGTGCTCTGGTGAACGAGTCACCCCAAGAAGAGGTTCGGAAGCGGCGGCAGTCGGCATTTCGACATTCCTCCAGGCTTGGCGCATAGCCTTACCAGTCGGCATCTGGCCCATCACTGGAGTGGGTTCGACAGTGTCGCCCTATCCGACGACGGCAGCATAAGCTTCAGCTCCGACCTCGGTCCATGGCCCCAAACCGGGGAAGTCAGGATACCCGTTTCAGTGACAACACATCTCTAGCGCATGAGGTCAGCGACCGGACGGAAATCGCTTCCGGTCGATCAAACCGTTGACGGAGCGGCTACAGTTCGATGATCCCTCGCTTGGCGGCGACCGTCACCGCGTGCGTCCGGTCCGCGACCCCGAGCTTGGCGAAGATGCGCTTGAGATGCGCCTTCACCGTGTCCTCCGAGATGCCTAGCCTCCGGGCGATCTGCTTGTTCGGATTGCCGGCGGCCACCAGCGACAGAATCTCGATTTCGCGCTCGGTCGGGGCCTCGCCGATCGCGTGCACCGCGATCTGTGTTGCGACCTCCGGAGGGATATGGCGTCCGCCGCCATGCACTGCGCGGATCGCGTCGATGAGATCGGTTCGCATCGCGCTCTTGAGCAGATAGCCGTTGGCGCCCGCCTTAAGCGCTCGCAACGCTTTCGCGTCGCCGAAATAGGTTGTGAGCACCAGGATACGCACCTGCGGGTGTTTTCTGCTGATCGTCTGGATCGCCTCGACCCCGTCGATGCCCGGCATTTGGAGATCCATCAGCACGACGTCTGGATTGGCCGCATCGATAGCGGCGATCGCTGCGGCGCCATCGCCAGCCTCCGCGGCCACGACCATATCGGGCTGCCGCTTGATCGACCCCACGACCCCGTCGCGCAGCATCGGGTGGTCGTCCACGATCATCACGCGGATCGGATTGGCGGTTACTGAGTCATCCATCGCTACGTTCCATCGCGAACCAACGCCGCCAGGCTAGCCAGATCGGGCGCGATCTGTCGGCGTAGGCGATGTCGGCCCCAATCACCACTTCGACTTGCGTGCCACGAGCGGGGCCGGGGGTGATCGCCAGTTGTCCGCCAATCTTCGCCGCCCGCTCGCGCATGCCGACCAGGCCAAAGTGACCAGGGACGCCGCCCTGCGCGACGATCGCCGGCGCGATGCCGATGCCGTCATCGGTTATCCGTAGACTCAATACCCTGGCGCCGAAGATGATCGCGATCGTAACGCTACGCGCCTGCGCGTGGCGTGCAATGTTGAACAACGCCTCGTCGGTGATCCGCAGCAACTCGTCGGCGACCGCCGGATAGATGTCGCGCCGTGAGCCCTCGACCACCACACGTGTTTCGACCTTCTCGGGCCGCAGCAGCCGTTCGGCAGTACGCCCGACGAGGTCGGACAGGCTGCGCGTGTCGCTCCATTGGCGCAGCGCGTGGACACGATCGCGTCCCTCGATGACGATCGCGTCCGCGCTGTCGAGCGCGTCGATCATCTCGCGATGCGCGGGCGGTATGGTGGCGATGTCCTGGGCGATGTTGCTGAATCGCATGATCAGCCCCTGCACGCTTTGCAGCAGCGTGTCGTGCAACTCGCGCGCAATGCGCTCGCGCTCGTCCAGCCGCTCGTTCATCCGCGCCCGGATGTGATTGGCGACGGCGCGTAGCCGCAGCGAATAGGCGAGCCACAGCAACGTCAGCGCCAACGCCGCGCAAAGCAGGTAGAACGGCCAGCTCTGGAAGAAGGTCGGCGGAATTCCGAACTCCAGTGTCGCACCGGTGTTATTCCAGACGCCGTCCCGGTTCGCGGCACGCACCTGGAACCGGGATTTTCCCGGGCCAAGGTTGGTGTAGGACGCCGACCGGCGATTGCCCGGGTCGATCCAGTCCTCGTCGACACCCTCGAGCCGATAGCGAAACTCTACCTGCTTCGATGCGATCATGGTCATCGCGGAGAATGTGATGTCGAGCGACCGGGTACCGGCCGGGAGCGTGAGATTCGTCGGGTCGAGCTGAACATTTCCTCCACTGGCGAGCGAGCGTATCACCACGGGCGGCGGCCGGGTATCGCGGGTGATCCGGCCGGGATCGATGAACGATGGGCCGTTGTTGTTCAGCAGCCAGATCTTGCCATCGCTGGCGACCGCGCCCTGCTCGCCCGGGTAGGGACTGCCCTGCGGCGCGCTCGTGCCGTCCTCCGGCGCGTAGATGTCGCGCCTGAGGGGCGCGCTCGGGTCGTCGAAGGCGCGATCGAGGTCGGCCGTGTCGACCCTGGAAAGTATTCGTCCTTTCCTCAGCCAGGTATCGCCGCGAGGGGTTTGCAGCACCATCCGGAGTTGCGCGATCCACGGGAACCGTCGCCAATCAAGCCGCGAAACGCGGGTTCCACGTATGCGCAGCAAGGCGTCGCTCCCGCCGACAAAGATGTCGCGGGGCCCGGCTTGGATCTTTGTAATGGTCCCTGGCTTGAAGGGGGCGAGGTTTATCGTCGTCGCTCTCACCCCGTTCAATCGGACGAGTTCGCTTCCGGTCACATAGGCAACCTCCCCCCATGGAAGAAACAGCAAATTCGCGCTGCGGGGCGTGGGCAGCGTGCGCTCCGGCGAATGCCAACCGCTGGCGTCGTGCCACATCACTTGCCGATCGGCGGTGATGATCCACAATCGGCCGGAACTATCCTCGCCGCAGGCTCCCGACAGAGGCTTGCCCGGCGGGGGCGAAAATGATCGGCGAGTACCGTTGATGAAGCGGGAATAGCCGGACAATTCGACGGTCCAGACACCGCCGCTTCGACCGGCGCAAATGCCGCCGACGCCAGCGGGGGTGACTCGGCGCGCTGGACCGGGCGAGATCTGGAAAACTCCGAAGCTGTTGGAGAGATAAACTTCCTGTCCGTTTCGCTTGATGCTGTAGCCGTCGTCGGGATTGCCCACCAAAGCCGGCTCTCTGAAGACGGAGGCGGCGCGGAACTGGTCCAGCCCCGCATTGCTTCCCACCCAGACGGTGTTTTCGCGATCGACGAACACGCTGAAGGTGTCGTCCGCCGTCAAGCCTTCGGCCGCCGAAAAGCGTCGCATCTCGTCGTCGGCGGTACGTGGCAGGCGGCCGGCGTCGGGGGTGTAGTATACCCCGCTGCTGGTGCTGGCCTGCCACAGTCCGCCGCTGCGATCGAACGCCACCGGCGTCGAACTGACGCCCGGCGCGGCCGCGAGGACGATCGGGCGCTCGATCTTTTTTCCGTCCACGCCGACGACGAGCCGGACCCCCAACTCGTCCGTGAGCCAGAGTCGCCCCAGCCGATCACCGGCGCATGCCCCAATCGTGCCCATGGGATGGGGACTGGTTCGAAAGCGCGAAGTTCCGGGTGGGAGATAGGCCAGCAAACCGACCCCGGCGGGTCTCATCACCGCCGCCCAGCGCGTTCCGTCAGCCGTAGAGCAAAAGGATCCGACGAAGCCATCCGGCAGGCCGAAATTGTCCGGCGACGATGCCCAGCGCCGGTTGTCCCATCGAAACACCCGCCTCTCGTTATAGCCGCCGTCCCAAGTGGCCAGGATCGCGCCATCCGTGGTCTGCGTCATCGACGTGATCATCGCCGGAGGCTCCGGCATGGACATGTCGCGCAACTCGCCGTCCCGGAAAACGCCGACACCGCCATTCTGGGCGAACCCGACCCACAATTCGCCTGACCGGGTGACGAGCAGCGACAACACACCGGAACGCTCCATCGGCGATCCGACCGGCGGCGCAATGCGCTCAAATGTTATCCCGTCGAACCGATACAGTCCGTCGGCGGCTCCCAACCAGAGCCAGCCATCGGCGGTCTGCGCGATCGCCCCGATGCCGGTCGGCGCACCGTCGTCTGCAGTCCACCGGCTATGTGTGAACTGCCCGAAACCGAGCCGGGCATATTGAGCAGCGGCGGACGACGCTGAGAATGTTGCAGAAAGAAACAGCAGCGCGATCGAGATGCACTTACCCAGAGATAAATTTCGTACCGATCTATTCATTTGAGATTTTCATGACCGTTGCCTCGGTCGAACGGAGCGCATCGCAAGAAGCGTCGAGCTTAGTCGCCAGGACTAGCCTCCCGCTTCACGCACGTCGACAGCCAACCCTCGCCTAATGTCGTCGCGATACCGGAATTAACCCCGCTTCACCGAGATGAACGACTGCACGTCGCGTCGCGGCGCCCTGTGCGCGGAGCGACCATGACAGCGAATACTGTGTCATCTACCGTTGCGTTTCACCGCGATGCGACGCCACAAGGCCAGCCATATCGGCCGCGGCCTGTCGGCATAGGCGATCTCGGCCGCGACCTTCACTTCTACTTGCGTGCCGCCGGCCGCGACCGTGGTGATGGTCAGTTGTCCACTGATCTTCCCCGCCCGCTCGCGCATGCCGACGAGGCCGAAGTGACCCGCGACACCGCCCTGGGCGACGATCTCCGGCGCGATGCCGGTTCCATCGTCGATGATGCGCAAGACAAGTGCTTCCGCGCCATAAGCAATTGTGATCGAGACTTTGCGCGCGTGCGCGTGACGGGAGACGTTGAACAACGCCTCGTCCGTGATACGCAGCAGTTCATCGGCAATAGCGGGGTAGATCTCCCGTTGCAGCCCCTCGACGCCTACTCGAACCTCGATCTTGTCAGGCAGCAGGAGCCGCTCGGCAGTGCGGGTGACGACCTCGAACAGGCTCCGCGCTGCGCTCCATCGGCGCAACTCGTGAATACGGTCGCGCCCTTCCACCACGACGGCGTCCGCGCTGTCCAGCGCGTCCAGCATATCGCGGTGCGCCGGCTGAATCGTAATCATATCCTGGGCGATGTTGCTGAATCGCATGATCAGCCCCTGCACGCTCTGCAGCAGGGTATCGTGCAGCTCGCGCGCGATGCGTTCGCGCTCGTCCAGCCGCTCGTTCATCCGCGCCCGGATGCGCTCGGCGACGGCGCGTAGCCGCAGCGAATAGCCGACCCACAGCAGCACCAGCGCCAGCGCCGCACAGAGGAGGTAGAACGGCCAGCTCTGGAAGAAGGTCGGCGGGATTTCGAACTCCAGCGTCGAACCGGTGTTGTTCCAGACGCCGTCATCGTTCGCCGCCATAAGGCGGAACCTGTAGCTGCCCGGCTTAAGCCCTGTGTAAAAGGCTTCGCGGCGGGGACCCGGGTCGACCCAACCATCGTCGACGCCTTCCAACTGGTAGCGGAACCGCACGCGCGAAGGCACGGAAAGGCTTGGCGCTGTATACTCGATCTGGAGATTGGACGTGCCCTTCGGCAGCTGGATCGGCGTAGCGGCCATATAGGTGCGGCCGCCGGAAACTAAGGACTTGATGATCACTGGCGGTGGGAGCGAATTGAAGGAAAGCCGCTTGGGGTCGATCCAGGCGACGCCAAGCCTCGTCACGAACCAGAGACGCCCGTCGGAGGCCTCCATCGCCGTTTGCGACCGGGAGTCCTGCTGCGCCACGCCGGGCATCCCGTCGTCGCGATCGAACACCCGCGCCTTCACCGAGCGACCGGCATGCGCGAATGCATCGTCCAAGTCGGCGCTCTCGATCTTGACCACGCCGGCCACAGTGTTGAGCCACAGATCGCCTTCGGAGGTTTCGACGATCCCGGCCGTCCGGCTCAAAAACGGGTGCAAGTCCGACCTGAGGGTGACGAAGCGCCGGCCATCGAACCGCGCCAACCCGAAGTCCCCGCCCGCGTAAACATGCCGTCCCCGGATGGCCATCACCACGACGGTTCCCAGCGCAAGATCGTTGCGCGCGGAAAACACCCGGCGTGTCGGTCCATCGACCATCTCGATGCGGACGCCTTCCGCGATCCATACGCGCCCGGCTCCGTCTCGGAGCATCTGCATCGGCAGGATGCCTGGGGTCGCGAGGCGTGGCTCGGGCGTCCATCCACGCCCCTTCCGGCAAAAGGCGCCTTCCACGGACGAGACGCAGATTCGACCCGCGGCTTCCTCGACGAGAGCAAATGGCCTGCTTCTCGCCCACGGCAGCGGTACGTCCTGAACCGTGGCGCCGGACAGAATGCCCAGCGTACGGTCCGTGCCGATCCAGGTGCGTGACAGCGCATCCGTGTGCAGTATCAATGGCCGCCGCGGAAGTCGGACCACCTTCCGGGCGACATGCTCCGGGTCCGCTCTAAAGAGAGCGTCGTTCGACGTCACATACATCGAGCCCGCAGGACCCGGCGCGATCCGGAAACCATTCCGCGAATCCGTAGGCAGGCCGGTCGCGACCACCACGCTCGTCTCGCGAAACTGGTCGAGACCAAGATTCGTCCCTACCCAGACGTTGCCTTCACGATCCTCCAGGATAGGGTTGGCGAGGTTGGACGTAAGGCCGCGCTCCACGCCGAACCGCTCTCTCGCGCCATCGGCGACGGGCGCGCCGCCTCCCAAACCGACGCCGCCGAGACGAAAGACGCCGCCACTCCCGTAGGTTCCCCAGAGACTGCCGTGTCGGTCGAACAGGATGCTCTCCGCTCGCGGATTGGCCGTCATCGGCGGCACGACCCATGTCGGCGTGGCTTGGGCAGGCGACGCCGCGATGCGCTGAAGACCCGGGCGTGCGCCGGTGGTCAGCCATATCGCTCCATCCGGCGATTGCTTCAGCTTTGGTCTGTCCGAAGCCGAGGCGGCGACGCGCGAAAAGCGATCGTCGCCTGGATGCAGCACCTCAAGTTGGCCGCCGGCCGCTATCCAGACTGATCCGTCGGCCGCTCCGAGTACGCTGGTCGCCGCGCCTGCGGCTACCCCGCGAGAACGATCGAAAATCTCCCATCCACCCTGACGGAAGCGGGCGACTCCGCCTCTGCCATCCCCGCCTAGGGCCGCCCAAATCCCGCCCGCGCGGTCCTCAGCCAGCTCCAGCACGGGGACTGGCGGGAGACCTAAGTCGAACGTGGTCAGGTGGCCGGCGCGAAGTCTCGCCAAGGCGCCTGATGCAAACCCAATCCAAAGGTCGCCAGAGCGGGTGGCAAGCAGTGAATTGACGTTGAGCGTCGGAAGACTCTCGCCCTCGACTGGTCGGAACTTCTCGAAACTCGCTCCGTCGAACCGGTAGAGTCCGCCTCCCGTGCCCAGCCAGAGGTAACCGTCGTCCGACTGGGCGAGGGCCCAGACCTCCGGCGGAGCTCCGTCTCTGGACGTCCAGGCGGTGTGCCGAAGTTGCTGAAGACTCCGCTGCGCATCCGCCGCGCACGTGTCGCACAGGCTCGGCAGGAGCAGGGCAAGAATCCCCAGCAAAAGGAATTTCCCAGCGGACGACATGCCCCATCTTTTCATCCAAAGTGGACGAAGTGTCACGGTGGAGCATGGGGGGCACGAGTCTCACGGAATACATGTTCCGCCTGCCGCTCTGTTACGCATCGGCAGTCCGCCACATGTCGCTAAGCTATTCGGTCTGGCTGGAGCTTCCGTCGGCATCGCTTTAGGCGGTGTGGACAAATTCCACACGCCACGGCTGCCGTTCAAGCGCCCACTGGGGTCGGCAGGGAGCAAGGCGCAATGCCGGCGGTGGAGTGGACCTCCGTCAAGGCCGAGCAACGCTGCCAGGGCCGCCGCTTCGATGGGGGCCGGGGCCGACGAATTTTCGAGGAGGGTTCGGACTTCGTCACGACGACGAAGTCCGAACCCTCCTCGGTTTAGGCCCCCAAGCCTTCACCACAGGCGATGACCGGGGAGAGATGTCGTCAGGACTTGATGAACGCCAGCAGGTCGGGATTGAGAACATCCGCATGCGTGGTCAACATGCCGTGGGGGTAGCCGGGATAGCTCTTCAGCGACCCGTTCTTGAGCAGGTTGACCGCGCGCGGCACCGAGCTCGTGAATGGGACGACCTGGTCGGCTTCGCCGTGCATCACCAGCACTGGCACGGTGATCTTCTTGAGGTCGTCGGTATAGTCTTCGAGCCAGGAGGCGACCGTCTCGTAGTGCGCCAGGGCGCCGCCGGCCATACCTTGGCGCCACCAGTTGGCGATGATGGGCTCCGAGGGTGTGGCCCCATCGAGGTTGTAGCCGTAGAACGGGTTCTCGGGGACGAAGCGGTAGAACTCCGACCGGTTGGCCAGCATGCCCCCGCGAATGGTTTCGAACCACTCCGGCGGTTGGCCGGTGGGGTTTTCCTCGGTCCGGTACATGCTTGGCGTCAGGGACGCCACCAGCACCGCCTTAACGACGCGCTCCTGGTGGCGGGCGACATAGCGAGCCACCTCACCGCCGCCCGTCGAGTGCCCGATATGGATCGCATCGCGCAGGTCGAGGTGCTCGGTCAGGGCCGCCAGGTCCGCGACCCAGGTGTCCATGTCGTTGCCGGTGCTAGGCTGGTCGGACCGGCCGTGGCCGCGCCGGTCGTGGGCGATCACACGATACCCGTTCTGGAGGAAGAACATCATCTGGGCGTCCCAGTCGTCCGCGCTCAGCGGCCAACCGTGGCTGAAGACGATCGGCTGACCCGAGCCCCAGTCCTTGTAGAAGATGTTGACGCCGTCTTTCGTCGTGACCGTAGGCATTGTTCAGTTCCTTTCGATAATCTTCCTGCCCATCGTCTCGGATCTCCGTCTCTCCGCCTCAGGCAACCACGACCGCCTGGAGGCTCAAGGCCCGGCGGTCGGCCAGCGCGCCGACATTGGCGCGATAGTGCTGAAAATGCGGAGAGGCCCGATGCGCCGCGGCCGCGTCCTTGTCGACATAGAGTTCGTCGAGCACGAAGACGCCCGGCTGGGACGGATCGGTCCAGAGGTCGTAGCGCAGATTGCCCGGTTCCGACCGGCTGGAGCCGATCAACCCTTCGAGCAGGCTGCGCAGTTCGGTTTCCTTGCCCGGATGAGCCGTCAGGATGCCCACGGTCTTCACATTGCCGGTCATCTCAGTTCTCGCGCTGCGTTGCGATGCGCCTTCTCGGCGGATCGCCACCCTAGGTCGGCGCGTCGCTTCGGCGGGTTAAACGCGGTAAAACTCGGTCAAGCTCGACCGGCCTCGGCGCTCATGGTGTCGCAGGACACGACAAGCCTGAGCTCGAAGGTGGTCCCGGTGTCGCGCGGCAGCATCAGGAAATCGATGCCCGCGCCACGCGCGAGTTCTTCGACGATGGCGGCTCCCGTCCGACGCTCGCGGCGCACGGCGCCGATCCCGACGCCATTGTCGCTGATCCTGCATAGGATGGCCCCGCCGCTCCTCGTCAGCTCGATCAGGACCTGACCGCCTGGGTCCTCAAACGCATGGCGCGCTGCATTGGTGAGCAGCTCGGAGACGATCGCGAGCAACGCCCAGCCACGCTCGGCGTCGAGCACGACCTCGCAGGTCTGCAGCCGAATGAACGCGCCCTGTTCCGCGAAGCGCGCCTCGGCCTGGTAGTGGCAAAGCTCGCAAAGGCGATTGCCGAGATCGATCGAGGCCTCGCGCGGCGGCTGCAGGATCCGCTGGATCGACGCCAGGGCGTGCAACTGCGTCGCCGCCTGCGCCAACCGGTCTTGCACCGCCGAAGGCGTCGGCATTCTCGAGGCCACACGTATCTTCGCGCAGGCAGTGGCGAAATCGTTGGCGGTGCGATGGATATACTCCGCGAGCAGGAGCGCGGCCGCGGACGGGCCGGTCAGGCGCGCTTTCGCATTCTCGTCGGGTGCTCTTGCGACGGACACGGATGGCCTCCCGGATAGATCGGCGGCATCGGCGCCGTGGATTCAGGGCCAATCGTATCGCCAGTCGGCGGGCCCGGAGAGTTAAGCGGGGTCAATTCCGGGCAAAGTCTGATCCTCGGCCGACTAGTCTTGGGCGCTGTCGACCTCGCTGGTCTCTGGGGCCAAGTTTTCGTTTAACCCAAACTAACCGCAATTCACGACCGAGACCTGAGGCGCGAGCGTATCAGACGTGCGGCTGCTGCTTCCGCAGATCACCGCAACGGAGGACGTCATGAGCAAGGGAAAGGTCGTCGTCCTTGGTTCGAATGCGACTCGCATCGAGACCAGGGGCGGCTATTGGGGCGCTACCGGCCAGTACCTCAACGAAACCGTCGTCCCGGCGATGGCGCTGGTCGACGCCGGCTATGAAGTCGTGATGGCGACCCCCGACGGGACGCCGCCGACGATCGACAAGGCCTCGGACGCGCCCGCCCATTTCGGCGGTGATGTCGCGGCCTATCGGCGCGCCAAGGATTTCTACGCCGACGATCCCTCGATGAAGGGCCGCACGCTGGCTTCGATCCTGGAGGACGGCGTCGCCAGCTATGCCGGCGTGTTCATCCCGGGCGGCCAGGCGCCGATCGTCGACCTGATGCAAGACCAGCAGGTCGGTGAGATTCTGCGCCACTTCCACACGCATCAGAAGCCCACCGCGATGCTGTGCCACGGCCCGATCTCCGCGGTCGCGGCGATGCCCCATGCCCGCGAATTCCGCGCCGCGCTGATCGCCGGCGATCCGGAAAAGGCGAAGGAATGGGCCCGCGACTGGCAATATGCCGGCTACCGGATGACCGTCTTCCAGAAGAGCGAGGAGAAGGTGATCGAGGATACGATCCTGCACGCCAAGATCTATTTCGACATGCCGTTCGCGCTCGGCCTGGCCGGCGCCGTGGTGGATACCGGGCCCGACTTCGAGCCCTATGTCGTTGAAGATCGCGAGCTGATCACCGGACAGAATCCGCGGTCCGACCATCCGATCGCCAGGGCGCTGATCGCGGCGCTGGATCGCCAGCTCGCCGAGGCGGACCCGCAGCTCGCCACCGCATGAAACCCAAGCAAGGAGCAAGATCCATGAAACGCATCATTATCGGAGCATTGATGGCCATGACCAGCCTGTCCCCCGCCGCCGTTCAGGCCGCGCCCAACAAGCCCGTCTCGATCGTCCTCGTGCATGGCGCCTTTGTCGACGCCTCGGGCTGGAAGTCAGTCTACGACATTCTGACCAAGGACGGCTATGAAGTGCTGGTCGTCCAGAACCCGACCGTCACGCTCGACGGCGATGTCGAGGCGACCCGACAGGTGATCGCCAAGGCGACCAAGCCCGTCCTGCTGGTCGGTCACAGCTATGGCGGCGCCGTCATCACCGAAGCCGGCGCCGATCCCAAGGTGAAGAGCCTCGCCTATATCTCGGCGCTCGCGCCGGATGTCGGAGAATCGGTGTTCGAACTGGCGACCCGGCCGGTGCCGGGCGAGTCCGGTCCGCCCCTGCTGCCGCCGGCCGACGGGTTCATCATCGTCGATCCCGTCAAGTTCCCGAGCGCCTTTGCTCAGGATGTCGACATCTCGGTCACCGGCTTCATGGCGGTGGCGCAGGTTCCTTGGGGCGTGGGCGCCGTGCAGACCAAGCTCTCCACGGCGGCGTGGAAGGACAAACCGGTCCGCTGGATGCTGACGACGCAGGACCACATGGTCTCGCCGACCACCCAGCGCTTTATGGCGACCCGCGCCAAGGCCAAGCTGACCGAAATCCACAGCAGCCACGCCGTGATGCTTTCCCACCCCAAGGAAGTCGCCACCTTCATCGAGGCTGCGGCCGCCGACGCCCAATAGCCGCAACGTCCCGGGCGGCGGCGCGCGTGCGCCGACCGCCCCGGAACGCCGGAACAAAACGAGGGCGGCGGTGAGGTGAACGCCTTCGCCCCCGCGCCCGCGCTGCTGAGCCCGGTTTATGGCGCTCAGGCCTGCGCCCAAACGAACGCTCCTGCCGCGACCGACCACGCCGCCCAGGTCGTCAGCCTAGGGATCGCGGCAACTGAGCTGCGAGGACGGGAGGTGGGGGCGGGTGCAACTGACCTGTGCGGCATCTCCCGTAGGTGCGTAAAGCGCCAGACGGTCAACCATCTCGGCGAACTGATCGGATTATCGGTTGAAGGGAAAATGTTAGATGGTCGATATTTCACACACGCCGAACTCATTGACACGCCGCCAGGCAATCACCCTGGGCGGTGGCGCGCTGTTCGCCTCGGCGCTACTCGCCGCGAGCGGGTCGGCCAGCGCCGCTGCTGAGCGTTCTACACGAAGCGCGAGCCTGACCCAGGTGCGTAATGCGACCTTGCGCATCGACTATGGCGGGGTCCGCTTCCTTGTTGACCCGTTGCTGGCGGACAAAGACGCTTACCCCGGCTTCGAGGGAACGGCGAATAGCCAGCGGCGCAACCCGCTGGTGCCTCTGCCCATTCCGCTGGCCTCGATCGTCGACGTGGATGCCGTCATCGTGACGCACCTGCATCCCGACCACTGGGACGAGGCGGCGAAGGTCAAGCTGAACGAGTCGCTGCCGATCTTCGCTCAGAACGCAGAGGACGCCGCCCAGCTCCGATCGGCCGGCTTCTCAGACGTGCGGCTGCTGACCGAAAACACTGAGTTTCGGGGCGTGCGCCTGAGCCGTACTGACGGGCAGCATGGCACCGACGCGACACTGAAGGCACTGCCGCAGATCCTCGGCCCCGTCAGCGGCTTCGTCATGCGCCACCCCGCCCACAAGACCCTGTATGTCGCCGGCGACACTATCTGGAATGCCGAAGTCGAGCGCGCCATTGCCCGCTACTCCCCGGACGTGATCGTACTGAACGCCGGCATGGCGACGGTGATCGGACTCGATCCAATCATCATGGGGCCTGCCGACGTTCTCGCCGTGCACCGCGCCGCGCCGAACGCCATGCTGATCGCCAGCCACATGGAAGCCGTCAACCACTGCATCCTCAGCCGAGCCGACCTGCGCGCCTTCTCGAAACGAGAGGGATACGAACGGCGCCTGCTCATCCCCGCGGATGGCGAAACGCTGGCGATCTGAACCAGGGTCGCGACATGCAGGGAGGGCTGGCCGCTCTGGGCGTCCAGAAGTTCGATATGGTCACCCATGACATCGGCGACATGGTCGGCTTCGCGCTGCCGACGCAGCTACGCTAGAGGTCGATCTGCTCGGACATCTCCAGCGCGTCGTCGACCTCGATGCCAAGGTATCGGACCGTGCTCTCGAGCTTCCTGTGCCCGAGTAGAAGTTGGCATGCGCGCAAGTTGCCAGTCTTCTTATAGATCAACGCCACCTTCGTTCGGCGGAGGCTATGCGTGCCGTAAGCCCGGGGCTCGAGTTCAATCATCGACACCCACTTGTCGACCAATCGGGCGTACTGACGCGTGCTGACGTGATCGCCTGGTCGACTGCGGCTGGGAAACAGCCAGTCGTCGTTACGACGTCCACGCACCTTCAGCCAAGCCGTCAGAGCGTCTCTTGTGGGCTCGGTGATCTCGAACGGGACGGGCTGTCCGGTTTTCTGCTGGATAATCGTCGCGCGTGCTCGCAGCGCACCGCCCGGCGCCACGTCGCTGACGCGCAGCTTCACCAGATCACAACCTCTGAGCTTGGCGTCTATGGCGCAATTGAACATGGCGAGGTCGCGGACCCGCCCGTTCGCTTTGAGCTGCTGTCGGATCCCCCAGATGTGCCTGGGCTTGAACGGCGGCTTGGGGCCGATGACGCGGCCCGTGTTCCAAGGACGTTTGGGTGGAAGGAAGAGGTCAAATTGAGCCATGTTCGCCTCCCGCGAATTGGCTGCTCCCCTCAATTCATCCTAGCACGCGTGGGCGCCTGACCCTCCGGCGGCGTATGGCCGACGTTGGGTGGCACCAGGCTCCGGACCTTGCATCGTTGACGCCTTCGACCGCTATCGGCCCTTCCCAGCCGATCGCGACGTCTGCATCGCCGGCGGCATCGCGCCAAATGTGGACTTCCGCCGCCCCACCCGCAGGATTTATTTGGCTTTTACGCCATTGTGTGCGGCGGTTTTGGGCTCTCGATGCAAAAGGATCTTTCCATCCATTGTGCGGGGAGCAGTCGCCGCGTACTGCGGCCACATCCTGTCTCCACGCGCAGCGACCGGCGCCCGTATGGTTTCTCGGGATGTGACCTTTATGGCTAGCAAATGTGAATCGTAGCCGCCCCTGGCGCAAGCCGTTGTAAACTTCGTTGTCGCGCGGCGGCCTTGAATCTTGGCGTATAGCCAGCGCAAACGTGTTGCCGCGATTTCGGATCAGAACTGGCTAGGCACGGTAAGGATTGGCGTTGCCGCCATCTAGAACGGCTCAGAGCCGCTCGCGCATCGCGGCGCGAGCAAGGTCACGCCTTACTGGATGGTGACGGCTTGCAGGACGCCGTCCATGTCGCGGACAGTCGCTGGCGTGATGTCCATGGCGTTGTTCCAGCCATAGGCGTTGTCGCGCTCCATCACGACGCTGCATGCGCTGCGGGTGATGACGCGGCTGAGGGCGTCGTTGAGCGCACGATCGACCTGCTGCTGGCCGCGGGTCTGGGCGGCGATGAAGCGGGCGTTCTGCTGCTGGTCGAGCGCCTGGGCCTGTTGACTGAGGCCGGCCAGTTGCCGCTGGAACTCGATTGGCGCGATCGCGCCCTGCCGCCCTTCGAGCGCCCGGCGTTGTAGATCAAGGGAGGCGCGCCGTTGCGCCAGCTCGGCGTTCAGCGACGCCTGCATCTGGCGCAGTTGAGCCTGCATCGACTGGCCCGCGCGCGAGGCGCTGATGGCGCCCGTCCGCGACAGCAGGCACATGCCCGCGATGGGCGGCCCGAACGTCTGGGCGGAGGCCGGCGCGCCGACCATCGCCGCTAGGCCGATGATCGACATCCCGATCAAGCGCATGGAGCGTCTCATCCGATCAGTTGGCCGCCGCGACACGGTCCGCGCAGGATTTCTCCTGCCAGACCACTTCGGACACCGTGACGTTGTAGTGCCCGCGCGGACGCGCGAAGCGGATCTCCATCCGGCAACGCACTCGGTCCACGCTGCCCGGAGCGACCGGAAAGAACAGCACATAGTTCCACCGTCGCCGGACGCTCTCTGCGAAATGCGGCGGGCCCAGCAGGGGGTAGATACTGAACTTGTCGACCCCTGGCGTGATCAGCCGCACGGACGCCGGGCTGACCGTCACGCCCAGCTTATCCCGTTCACCCGGCGCCTCACGAAAGGCTCCGGGATCGACCGTCGCCACATAGATCGGGGCGGACGGGGGCGCGGCGTCTCGCGCGAAGGCCGCCGCCGGGCTCACGAGGCTGAACCCCGAAAGGATCGTAAGGATGAGGCGCTGGGCTTTCATCGTGTCCTCCTTGGAATGATCGAATGAACGACGCGGGTCAGAACTGGAAGCCGATGCCGACATTGGCGCCCGTGCGTTCCTGGGTGTCGTAGGTCGCGCCCGCCTTGAGGATCGTGCGACCGTCGTCCATGATCCGCGAAAGGCCCATGGCGAAAGCGGATTGCCCGCCATAGGTGCCCGCGCCCAGGGCGAACATGCTGCGACCCGGTTCGTAAGCCTGAGGCAGGCCCGCCGCCGCCAGTGCGCCCGCGGTCCCGGCGAAGGACTCGCGCCGCGCCTTCGACATGTCGACCACGAAGCCCTGCAGCCGCGCGTCCGTGTAGGCGTTGGCGGTCGAGACGGCGTTCGAAAGCCCGTCGTTGAGCTGCTGGACATTGACCGCGTCGGTCGGTGCGACGCCGGCGGCGACATTGTGCAGCGTCGCGGCCTGGCCGCCGGGGTTGAACGTCACCGATCGGCCGCCGGCGTCGTACTGCACCGAATTGCTGGCCACCTGCTGGACCTGGTGCAGTTGCGAGCCGTTGACCGCGTCGGTCGAGGTGGCGCTCACCGCCCCTGCCCCGACATTGCGGACCACGTTGCCGCCCATGTCGACCGTGGTGTTCTGGCCCACGGCGAGGCCGCCGTTGGCGTTGATCACGCCGTTGAAGGTCGGGTTGTCGGCCATGGCGATCTGCAGCTGATTGCCGCTAAGCGTCACCACGGTGTTGGACCCCGCGGTCACGTTGAGCGTGCCGTTCGACGGGACGTTGGTGGCCGGGCCGCCATTGGCCTGGATGTTCCAGCCGGCGGCGGCCGTCTGGTTCAGGGCCTGGAGCGCGGCGTTGACGGTGTTGTAGTTGTTCCCGCCGACGCTGAGGCTGGTGGTCACCGTGCCGGTCGTGGCGTCATAGCTGGAATTGCCGCCGAGGCCGGCCGCCACGCTGCCGCCGAGATTGGTGACGTTGTTCTCGACAGTGGTCGTGCGGTTGTCGAGATTGGTCACGCGACCGTCGAGATTGTTGACCGCCGTCGCCTGGGCGCCCAGCGCGTCCCCGACATTGTTGTAGGTGGCGCCGCCGACCGTATAGCTGGGCGCGGTATAGGCGCCGGTGGCCGGATCGTAGGACGCCCCGCCGCCCAGCGCGGTGGCGGTGTTCTGGGCCACCTGGTTCAGCTGGCTGACGTTCACGGCGTCGGTCGGGGCCGAGCCGGCCGCGACGTTGGTGAGCTGCCGCTCGGCGCCGGCGCTGCCCACCGACACCTCGCCCACCGAGTTCTGCGGCGTGGCCAGACCATAGCCGGCATAGCCGGTCCGCGCCCCCACCCCCGTCGTCGCGCCCGCGCCCAGCGCCACGCTGCCCGCGAAGCTCGCATTGGCGCCGGCGCCGAGAGCCAGGGCCTGGATGCCGTTGGCGACCGAGTTTGTGCCCAGCGCCACGCCATCGGCCAGATTCACCGTGGCGTTCTGACCGATGGCGACGCCGCCCGGCGCCGTCATCTGGACGATGGCGCCGTTGCCGAGACCGACGCCGTTGTCGCCATTGACCGTGGTCCGCGGGCCGATGGCCACTGATTCAGCGCCGACCGCCAGGGAGTCCGACGCCGTCGAATTGGCGTGGAAATACTGGATCGGCGTGACCGAGAAGGAACTCATCGCCCCCTTCAGCTGTCGCAGCGTCACCGCGTCCTGATCCTGGGTGCCGTCGGCGACGTTGATGATCTGGCGATAGCTGGTGGCGTTGCCCACCGACAGGGCGCCGAGCAACGTCAGGTCGCTGGTGTTGTAGGGCACCAGGTTGGTCCCGACGAGGATGCTGCCCGAGGTCCCCGCGATGGCGCGGTCGGACACCGATCCGGACCCGAGCGCGACGCCGCCCAGGATGCTGGACTGGGCTTGGCGGCCGAGCGCCAAGGCGCTGTCGGCCGTGGCCAACGCCTCATAGCCCACCGCCGTCGAACCCATGCCCTGGGCGAACGCGTCGCTTTGCGTGAGCCCGGCTTCGTTGGTGCGGGCGTAGCGGATGCCCTCGCCGTTGGCGTCCACGAAAACGCTGGACGTGTCGCCCGCGATGTTGGTCAGCGCGCCGCTGAAATTGGCGATGTCGGTCGTGTTTTGGGTGACCTGGTTTCCAAGACTGGTGATGTCGCTGGTGTTCTGGGTGACTTGGGTTCCAAGATTGGTGATGTCGCTGGTGTTCTGGGTGACCTGGGTTCCAAGATTGGTGATGTCGCTGGTGTTCTGAGCGACCTGGTTTCCAAGATTGGAGATGTCGCTGGTGTTCTGAGTGACCTGGTTTCCCAGGGTGGTGATGGCGGTCGTATTGTTGCCGATCGCCGTCGTGTTGCTCGTCACCTGCTGGTTGGTGGCGAACAGCTGCGAGCCGTTGACCGCGTCCGTCGAGCTGCCGTCGATCCGCCCGGCCGCGACGTTCTGGATCTGCCGTTCGGCCCCTGCGGAGCCGATCGAGAAGGCGCCGCTCGGCGTCACGCCGGCGAACGCATAGTTGACGCCGCCGATGGTCACGCCGGAGACGGCGGTGGTGACGCCGGAGGCCGCGTTCAGGCCGATCGCCACGTCGCCGGCGTTGTTGGCCACCGCGTTCGGGCCGACGGCGACGGAATCCGTCCCCAGGGCCTGGGAGTCGGCCAGCGCCGAACTGGCGTGGAAGTACTTGATGCCCGCGCCGGTGTTGATGTTGGCGACGGTGTTGTTGAGATTGGTGATGCTGGCGGTGTTGGCGGCGATGTCGGTGGTGTTCTGGGTCACCTGGGTGTTGGTCGCGAACAGCTGCGAGCCGTTGATCGCGTCGGTCGAGCCGCCGTTGATCCGCCCCGCCGCGACATTGGTGATGCTCCGCTCGGCGCCGCCCGCGCCGACGCTGACCGTGCTGGTCGGAGTCGTGCCGGCGAAGTTGTAGGTCACGCCGCCGATCACGGTGCTGGCCGTGCCGACCGCCGCCAGGGTGGTCGAACCCGAACCCAGGGCCACGTCGCCGGCGCTGGCGGTCGCGGTCGCGCCGTCGCCGATCGCCACATTCCCCGCGAGCCCGGCCGCGCCGGCGGTCGAACCGTTGCCCAGCGCCACGCTGCCCTGGCCGATCGCGCGGTTGGCGTTGCCGATCGCGACCGCGCCATTGGCCTGGTTCGCGGCCGTCGCCGTGGCGGTTCCGTCGCTGTTGGCGATGTTGTTGGCCCCGCCGGTGAAGGCGCCCGTGCCGCTGGCGTAGCTGGGATCGCCGATCGCCACCGCGCCGTCGCCGAAGGCGGTGTTGGAGCGTCCGATCGCCACCGCGCCGCCGCCGGCGGTGCCGGCGTTGGCGGTGCTCAGATTGCCGATGGCCACGTTGACGCCGGTCGCGCCGGTGGTGGCGGTGTCGCCCAGGGCCACCGAGGAGGCGCTGCCGGTCGTCGACCTGTAGCCGACGGCGATCGAATTGCCGAAGTTGGCCACCGTATTCTGGCCGATGGCGATAGCTCGAGCCGCACCCGCCGATGCAGGGGTGCCGAGCCCGCCGCCGCCGCCGCCGCCGATGGCGATCGACCCGCCGCTTATGGCGCTGGCGCCCGCGCCCGATCCGGGCCCGCTTCCGATAGCGACGGTATAGGCGTTAGATGCGGACGCCGACTGGCCGACGGCGATCGCTCCCGTGAAGAGGGCGGACGCCTTCCCGCCGATGGCCGTCGAGCCGGAACCGCCGCTCAGCGCCGAGGCGCCGAGCGCGACCGCGTTGAGGCCGACGCCCTGGTTGGAAGCGGCGTTGCCGATGGCGACGCTGCTGCTCGCGCTCGAAACGGCGTCCACCCCCATGGCGATGGAATTCGTCCCGGTCGCACCGTTGTTGCTAAAGTTGCCGCCCGTCACACCGCCGTCGTTGACGCTGACATAGTGGATGGCGGTCGTGCTGACCGTGTTGGCCAGCGAAGTCACCGCTTGGTTGGTGGCGAACAGCTGCGAGCCGTTGACCGCGTCGGTCGAGCCGCCGTTGATCCGGCCCGCCGCCACGTTGGTGATCGTCCGCTCGGCCCCCGCCGCGCCGACGCTGACCGTGCTGGTCGGCGTCGTGCCGGCGAAGTTGTACGTCGTGCCGTTGAGCACAGTGCTGGCCGTGCCCACCGCCGCCAGGGTGCTCGAACCCGAGCCCAGCGCCACGTCGCCGGCGTTGTTGGCGACCGCCGTGTCGCCGAAGGCGAGAGCACCGGCCGCCAGCGCGCTGCTGGTGTTGCCGATCGCGACGCTGCCCTGGCCGACGACGGTGTTCTGATAGCCGATGCCGACCGCCCCCTGGGCGGCCGTGCCGGCCGTGCTGACCGCCTGGCCGCCGCCGCCGACCATGTTGGTGTTGCCCATCGCCACCGAGCCGTTGCCGGTGGCGGTGTTGTCCTTGCCGCTGGCCACCGCCCCGTCGCCGGTGGCGGTGTTGGGATCGCCGATCGCCACCGCGCCGTCGCCGCTGGCGACATTGCCCGAGCCGACCGCGACGGCCTTGCCGCCGGTGGCGGTGGAGCTGTTGCCGATGGCCACGGCGTCGGCGGAGTCCGCGAAGGCCTGGAGACCGACCGCGATGGCGTTGGTCGCGGTCGCCTGGCTGTCGCGCCCCATCGCGATGGCGCCGTCCTGGGACGCCGTCACGTCCGTGCCGATGCCGATGGCGCTCTCGCCGCTGGCGCTGGTCGCGAACGTGCTCGAGCCGAGATAGATGGAGTTAATCCCGGACGCGCGCGAGCCCGCCCCGACGGCGACAGCGTTCTGGGCGCTGGTTCGGGCGCCGAAACCGAGGGCGGTGCTGCCGCCGCCGGTGGCCCAGGCTTCACGCCCGATGGACGTTGAATTGCTGGCGGTCGCCTGGCTTTGGCGCCCCACCGCCAGGGCGTCGGTGGCGTTCGCGATCGAGCCCAGGCCGACTGCTACGGCGTTCGTGGCCGACGCAGCGGAATTGTTGCCGACCGCTACGGAGGAGACGCCCGCGCTCTGGGCTCCCGAACCCGCCGCGACGGAACCGACGCCGCCCGACACGGCCAGATTGCCCAAGGCGAGCGCGAAGTCGCCCGAAGCATTGGCGCTGGGGCCAAGCGCTGCGGAGCTGGCCCCTGTCGCACGGGTGCCTGTCCCGATTGCGGTGGCGAATTGGGCGGACGCCACGCTTTGGCGCCCTATCGCGGTGGCGTCGGCTTGGGACGCGGTCACATCCGTGCCGATGGCGATGGCGCTCTGCGCGAGAGCGCCCGTTCCCGCTGCAGTGCGTGAGCCGAGAGAAACAGAGTTGACGCCCGATGCAATCGTCTGAAAGCCGATGGCCACGGCGTTCTGATTGCTTGCGGCGGCAGAAGTGCCTTGGGCCAGCGAATCCACCCCGGACGCGTTCGCCCCATGTCCGAGCGCGGCGGCGCGCAGCCCGCCCGCCCTGGAAACATAGCCGATCGCCGTCGATTCCAGTCCGTCGGCGCGCGCGTTCAGGCCAAAGGCGGCCGCGCTTGAGGCCGCAACTGAGTTGACGCCAATGGAGCTTGCTCCGTCCGCGGCCTGGGCGTTCCCGCCTATGGCAAGAGCATTGGTGCCGGTCGCGCCCGCAAAGACACCGATGCCTATGGCGTTAAGGCCATTGACGCCCATCGAATAGCCAATGGCGATGGAAGCGTTGCCGGTCGCGGTCGCGGCGGTGCCCACCGCCACGCTGTTTACGCCATTCGCCGTGACGCTGTTGCCGATGGCGATGGCGTTGCCGGCTGTCGCCGAACCGCCGCCGGCCGCATATTGCGCCTGGGCCGGGGCGGAGAGGCCGAGCGCCAGGATCGCGGCCAGGCCGCCGATCACGCTGGCCGGACGCAACCCGCCGCCGACGCCCAGCGCCCCGAGACCCAGCCGGTCGCGCTTGAGCCCGAGCACCCGATGGGCGTTGCGAAGCGCGGCCATCAGCCGGCGGCGTTGCGACCAGCCCCGTCCGACGCCGTCCATCCCGTTGCGGGCGAAGCCGGCGTGGCGGCGATCTTTCGACATGTCTCTGACCATGGCAACGCTACCCCTCAATGTCGGTCCGCCGGCCCCTTGGGGCGTCGACGAGAGCCGCGATCTGGGCCCACTTCACTTGTCCCGCGCGGACGGGCCTCCTGCCCGCACGATCGATTCTGCGGGCCGGGACTCACCGGCGCTGTGTCATCCCGGACAAGGTCACCACCACGCAGGTGGAGCCGCTCGGGATCATCAGGGCCTGGCCCTGGCTTCCGGCGAGCTGGTATCGCCAGACGCCCGACAGGGCCTGGCCGGCCGTGCTTCCGGCCGGAAGAAGGCTGACGACCTCGGCGCAGGGCTTCTGGAAGGGCGCCACGCGCACCAGGTACCCCTCGCATCCGCCCTCCCCCGGCGCGGCGAGGACGACGCCGCCCGCGGATCCCTTGAGGTCGGGCAGGTCGTAGGTCATGCCCAGGACGCCCTGGACGATATGGGCGTCGGGCGCGGCCTTGTCCGCCTCGGTCTTCACCGAGAACGCCGCTCCCCGGGTCAGGCCCTGGCCCAGCGCCTCGTAAAGGTTCGCGCAGCTCCGCGCGCCGACCTTGTTGGCCTGATCGCGGAAGACCTCGGCATTGGCGGGGGCCGTGGCCGGCACGGCGGCCGCCGCCGCGAGGGGGGCGAAAACGCAGACATTGCCGACCAGCGCCAGCCCCAAAACGGCCGCGAAGGCGCGTGCGCCTCGGGGGCGCGGCGTCGCGCCGCGTTGCTGAACAGGATTACCCGCCAATACTTCGATCGTCGTCACTCTAAACTCCCGGCTGACGGTCCGTACCGCGGCGTTCGAGGCATTCGATCCCCGAAACCGCGTCGTTTTCACGTCTAGGTGGCAGATATAAGTGAGCGAGCGGCCCAATTTGTTAACAAATAACTAACAAGGCAGCCCTGGACGGAGCGTTGGTAGCGATAACAGTCCTTAGAATCGGCCCACTTCTAGGTAATCTATACTAGATATATAGTACATTTGAAATGTTATGAAAGTATATATTTCTATTACTTTGAAAACCGTCAACGCCATGCCCCACCATGAAGAATAAGGCCCGCCCCAAGCCCCGCCACAGAGACCCGCGACGGAATACCCGCACGAAACTGAAATGAACGTTTCTCGAAACCGCAAACCCAAGCTGGACGTTAAGCTGAGCCATACTAAGAGGTTTGCCATATTTATTTATATTACAATACGTCAACATACATATTATGCGTGACACATATCAATATACAGAGGCACACCGCTCCACAATTTACATTCCCGTATTTCCAACTGGATCAATATCGATGATACTTCGAATCGTTATCTACGAATTTTCTTTGCGCATAGCCAAACCTATACCCGCAACTTCGGAATTATTACGTGATTATCGACGCCAATCGCGGCGATATAGTTAATAAGCATGTCAAGTTGGAGAAAAATCTCTGAAGCTTGAGCGTAAATGTAAACTTTCGTATATATTTTGCAGCCACCGGAGCAAAATATCCACAACCAAAAAAGCGATCCCGCCGTATATCATTAGACAAGATGAAAAACATCGATAATAAAAACTAAATACTTGAGGATATAGATTTGACTTTACATAGAATTCCGACAAATCAGCCCTGATTGTGGGAAATCAATTGCCGATCAACTCGGCATCGCAGAAATTTTCTCGATCAAGGCCGTTTTTCAATGCAGGCCCAGCCCGACCCAACTTGCGATCCATCTGGTGATGGAATGATCAACTACGGCGCGTGTCGGGCAGGGTGGACGAATCCGTCCCCTCCCCGCCCTGCTCGAGATCGGTCAAGGCCTTCGAACCGCGCCCCGGATCATGCGAAGCGCCCTCACCAGGCGTCGTTCGGTCGGCGCGATGCCGCTAGAACTTCACCCTGATGCCCAGGCCCGCGGACTCGCTGGAAGTGCGCCGGCCCCATTCCGTCGCGTAGTTGAAACGGACCGAGACGCGATCCTCGCCGACCACGTTGAAATCGACCCCCGCTCGGTAGGCGCTCTTGTCGAGCGGGATCTGTGCGGCGATCGCCCGGACGCCGGATTCGCGCCCTGCAGGCGGAACGGCATCTTGATGGCGTCCGTCGTCGTGAAAGCGCCGCCCAGCGTGAACGACACCGCCGCCTGGCTAGTCGGGGTCTCCCTGACGATGACGCCAAAGGCCAGTTCGGGGCTTGCGCCGCCCAGCCACTGAACGTGTCGAACGCAGCCTGTTCGGCGCGGCCCGCGACTTCATCGACCAGAACCTCTCCGATCCCGAGCTTTCGCCGGCCAAGATCCAGGCCCATGTCGGCGTCTCGCGGGCGATGGTCTACCGCCTGTTCGAGCCTGTCGGCGGCGTCTCGGCCTATGCGCGCCGCCGACGGCTGGACTATGCGGTGATCGCCGTCGCGGCGGCCGCCCGCACGGGACGCAGCCTGTCGCAGGTGGCCTATGGCCACGGCTTCCGGTCGGACTCCAACTTCAGTCGGGCCTTTCGCGCCCGCTTCGGCATTCCGCCGGGCGAGCTGAAGTCCGACGAGGCCAGAATCCTGCTCCAGCCGCCGGCCCCGGACGACATCCAGAACGCCCTTGGCTGGTTCCGGGAGCTCAAGCCCGGCGCGCATCGGGCATAGGGATGTCGCACGGGACCGCGACCTTCCTGGCCCGCGTCGGCATCAGACTTGCCGTCAAAGATCCACGCCGCAGCGACGCATCAGCCGCTCGTAGGTCGAGCGCCGGATCGGGCGCTCGTCCCGCAGCCGCACCCAGGTCGTTTCGCTGATCCCCAGCGTCCCCTGCAGATGCGCCTTCGTGACCGCCGGCAGCAGGCCGCGCAGGCGTCGAACCTGCTCGATGTCCACGACGACCATGGTCATGGCGTCGTCGCCTCGACGAGGTCCAGGCGCGGCTTCAGGGGATCGGGCGTCGCCTTCGGCCCTTGTTCGGAAAAGTCGAGGATCCGATCGGACGCCGCCTCGTAGCGCGGCCAGGCCGGACCGCCGGGCGCGACGGGAACGCCGGTCCTTGCAAAGCCGACCCAATAGGCGTGGGCCGCCTTGGCCGCCGCCGCGTCGGCGGGGGTCAGGGCTGCGCCGTAACGGGCGTCGACCGTATCGAACACGAACGGAATCTCGGTGGCGTGCGGCGCGCCCCACCATTGGCCGCGCTGGCTTTCGGCGACGTACGAGAAGCGGAACTGGTAGACGGGCGCGCCCTGGCCAGCCATCACCCGCGCCACGGCCCGGGCCGGCTCGATGAACATGCGGTCGCCCGCCGCCGCCCAGCCATAGACCCTGATCTCACCGTCGCCCTTCGGGTCGTACAGGGCCTCTGCCTCGGGCCGACGCACGCCGAACGGCGCGAAGACCTGGTCGCGGCTTCCACCGAAGAAGAAGCCGTCGGCGCTGGTCGCGCCGATGACGATCGGTATCTTGCTCCACGCCCCGGCCTGGTAGGCCTTGAGCGGCTCGCGGGTCATGATCTTGCCGTCTAGCATCGGCCCGCCGGCCCAGGTCGGCGTACCGGCGGTGGCCATGTTGAGGCCGTCGACCACGGTCTCGGCCGGCAGGGCGCGCAGGGCGTCCAGCGCCGCCGCGTCGGTTCCCGAGACCCCCGCCTTGGCCGCGAAGGCCAGGCCCGCGGCCTCGGCCGAGCGCTGGCCGGCCGGGGCGGTCATCGGCAGGGTCGGCAGCAGGCGCGGCCGTCCGCCGCCGGACTGGATGATCGCCTTGTGGAACAAGCCCTTGGCCTGGGGCGCGGTCAGCAGGGCGTGGAGCGACAGGCCGCCGGCGGACTCGCCGAACACCGTCACGTTGCCGGGATCGCCGCCAAACGCGGCGACGTTGTCGCGCACCCATTTCAGGGCGGCGATCTGGTCCATCAGGCCATAGTTGCCCAGCAGACCGCTGTCGGCGCCCGCCGCTGTCAGAGCCGGATGGGCGAAGAAGCCGAAGCGGCCGACCCGGTAGTTGAAGCTGACCAGCACCACGCCGTCGCGGGCGAAGCGGTCGCCGGCGTAGACGGCGGGGGAGCTGCCGCCATTCACGAAGCCGCCGCCATAGATCCAGACCATGACCGGCCGCTTGACCTTGTCCTTCAGCGCCGCCGCCGGCGTCCAGACATTGGCGTAGAGGCAGTCCTCGGCCGGCTTGACGCCCAGGGGGGCCGCGTCGCCGGGGAACGGGTTCTGCATACAGTCCGGGCCATAGGCCTTGGCCTCGCGCGGCGCCGTCCAGGCAGTCGGCGGCTGGGGCGCGCGCCAGCGTAACGGACCGACCGGCGGGGCGGCGAACGGCACGCCCTTGAAGGCGGCGACGCCCTGGGCGGCCTCCCCGACCACCGGGCCGAAGGTGGTGGCCACCGTCGGATCGGCGGCCTGGACCTGGCCGGCGCCCAAGGTCGCAGCGGCGGCGAGAGCGGCGATACGGATCATCAAGAAGAGTCCTCCCACTTACGGCTTCAGAGTCCGCGCCTTGACCTTGGCCGAGCCCTTGAGGGCGAGGTCGGCCGAGGAGGCGCCCACGCCGACCTGATAGTCGCCGCCAGTCAAGCTCCAGCGGTTGGCCTTGACGTCGAAGGCCCCCAACAGGCGCGGATCGGCGGTCACGGAAACATGGCGCATCTCGCCCGGCGCCAGTTCGACCCTTTCGAAGCCGATCAAGCGCTGCAACGGCTTGCCCGGCGCGCCGGTCAGATAGACCTGCGGCGCATCCTTGCCGGCCCGCCGGCCGGTGTTGGCCACGTCGAAACTCACCGTCAGGGTGTCTCCGCCCGCCACCTTCAGGTTCGAATAGGCGAACCGGGTGTAGGACAGGCCGTAGCCGAACGGGAACAGAGGCTTCTGGCCGCTCATGGCGAAGCGGCGGTAGCCGACGTCCGCCCCTTCCGAATAGACCACGTCAAAGCGGGTCTTCTCAGGCACGCCGCGTCCCGGCAGCTGGGCGCGGGGATATTGGTCGATCGAGGCCGGGAAGGTCATCGGCAGGCGGCCCGAGGCGTCGACCGTCCCGAACAGGACGTCGGCGATCGCCTCGCCGCCCTTGGCGCCCGAGTACCAAGCCTCGACCACGGCGCCGGCCTGGTCCAGCCAGGGCATCGCCACCGGGCCGCCAGTCTGCAGCACGACGACCGTATTGGGGTTGGCGGCCGCGACGGCGGCGATCAGAGCGTCCTGGCCGTTCGGCAGCGACAGGTCGGCGGCGTCCTCGCCCTCGCCCATCCACTGGTTGCCGAACACCACGACGACGTCGGCGGCCTTGGCCGCGGCGACGGCGGCGGACACGTAGCGGCCGTCGTCGAAGGCGACCTTGGCGTCCGGCGCGAGCTTGCGGATGGCGGCCAGGGGCGAGGAGCCGTTGAAGTATTCGCTCCGGAACGGGCCCATCATGCCCTCCCCGCCCAGCGGGACCACGCGCTTGGCGCCGCCCGGCGGGACCACCTGGGACGAGCCTCCGCCCGACAGCACGCCGGCGTCGGCGTGACCGCCGATCACGGCGATGGTCCTGACGGTCCTGGCTAGGGGCAGCAGGCCTTCGCGGTTCTTCAGCAGCACGATTCCTTCAGCCGCCGCGGCGCGGGCCACCTCGGCGCCTGCGTCGTAGTCGATGGTCCCGCCCGGCGTGACCGGCTTGTCGAACAGGCCGGTGGCGAACATTGAGCGCAGGATCCGGCGGCTGGCGTCCGACAGGCGCGCGGCCGGGACCTCGCCCTTTTCGACGGAGGCCTTCAGGGGCTCGCCGAACCAGATCTTGGCGTCCAACTGTTCGCCCGACTGCTGATCCAGGCCCTTGAGGATGTAGTCGGTGGCGTGGACGGCCCCCCAGTCCGACATCACCCAGCCCTTGTAGCCCCAGTCGCGCTTCAGGACCCCGTTCAGCAGGTGGTCGTTGCCGCAGCTGTAGTCGCCGTTGACCAGGTTATAGGCGCACATCACCGAGCCGGGCTGGCCCTTCTCGATGGCGATCTGGAAGGCCAGCAGGTCGCTTTCGCGATGAGCCGCTTCGTCGATCACCGAGTTGGCGAAGTGGCGGCTGGTCTCCTGGCCGTTCAGCGAAAAGTGCTTGATGGTCGAGACGATCCCCTGGTCCTGGATCCCCTTGATCGACGCCCCGGCCAGGTTGCCGGCCAGCCACGGATCCTCACCCAGATATTCGAAGTTGCGGCCGTTGCGCGGATCGCGGGCCAGGTTCACGCCGCCGGCCAGCTGGACGTTGAAGCCCTTGGCCCGCGCCTCCCGCCCGACCACCGCCCCGCCGTCATAGGCCAGCTTGGTGTTGAAGGTCGCCGCCAGCGACAGGCCCGACGGCAGGGCCGTGGCGCCGTCGCCCGGGCGCACGCCCAACGGATTGGTCACGCCCAGACTGGCGTCGCTCTCGTTGACGGCCGGCACGCCAAGGCGCGGAATGCCGGGGATATAGCCGGCCGAGCCAATCGCCCCTTCCGGCTTCTTGATGCCGAAGATCGGCATCGACATCGGCCCGTGGACCAGCCCGATGCGCTCGTCGAGGGTCATCGCCTTGTCCAGCAGGGCCGCGCGCTCGTCGGGCGAGAGCTTGGCGTTCATCCAGGGGCGATCGGCCTGGGCGTGACCGGCCGTGGCGAAGGCGAGGACGGCGAGGCTCGCCGCGACTTTCAGGGTACGGATCAAGGCGGAGGTCCTCAGTAGGTCAAGCCGAAATGGATCGGATAGAGCGGGTTCGCGGAATCATGCGGCGCGTCCTCGGCCTGGGCCTCGACGGCGGCCATGGACGACGGCAGCTCGAACGGCAGCTTGCCGCGCGGCGGGGCGACGCCGATCAGGGCGTCGAGGAAGGCGTCGTCGCCGGCCCCGAAATCGCCGATCAGGGCCGTCGCCTTGTCGCGCACGTTGGTCAGGATGGCCGGGCGGTCGAGATAGACGGCGACGATGGTCGGGACCCTGGCCGAGGCGGCCTTGATCGCCTCGTAGTCGGCGGCCCCGTCGTGGAACGACAGGTCGCCTTCGTGCTGCAGGCTTCCGAACATGTAGTTGGGGTGCAGGGTCTGGAACGGCGCGGCCGTGCGGACGATCGCCAGCTCCGCCTGGGCCAGGTCCTCGACCGGAACCAGGCCGTGGGCGCGGGCGACGTCCGGCGAGACGCCCTTCAGCCAGACCTTGCGGCCGGCGGCCTTCAGCGGCAGCAGGCCGTTCCTGTTCTCCAGCAACGTCAGGGCCGCGCTTTGGGCCGCGCGCCCCTCGGCCACGAAGGTCTTCGAGCCGACCACCGCCCCGGCGGCCTTGGGATCGACATAGGGATTCTCGAACAGCCCCTGCTCGAACTTGATCGCCAGGATCCGACGCGCGGCGTCGTCAATCCGGGCCGGCGCGATCTTGCCGGCCTTGACCGCAGCCACCAGTTCGGCCGTGTCCTCGACGCCGCCGAACTGGTCGAGACCCGCGTTCACGCCCTTGGCGTAGCGGTCGACCTTGGCGAGATCCTCGACGCCCCATCCCGTGGAGAAGCCCTGGAAGCTGGGCCTGACGCCGGCGGGAAAACCGTTGCGGCAGGTGTCGGAGCAATCGTTGGTGATCGCCCAGTCCGAGACCACGATCCCCTTGAAGCCGTGCTTGGCCCGCAGTTGATCGGTCAGCAGCTGTTTTGAGAACCCCGCCCCCACCGGCTCCAGCGGCCGGCCGTCCAGGCTGAGGTCCTTGAGGATGGCGTAGGTCGGCATCACGCCGACGACCCCGGCGGCGAAGGCCTGGTCGAACGGCTTGAGGTGCAGGTCGAACCGGCCGGCCGGGAAGACGGCGTAGCGGCCGTAGCTGTTGTGGCCGTCGAAGCCCTTGCTGGACGCCCCGTAGCCGACCCAGTGCTTGACCACGGCCGATACACCGTTCGGCGTCAGGCTGGTCTCTCCGCCCTGGAAACCCTGGACATAGGCCTTGACCATCCGCCCCGCGAGTTCAGGATCCTCGCCGAACGTGCCGCTGATCCGCGACCAGCGCGGCTCGGTGGCGAGGTCGGCCATCGGCGAGAGGGCCTGGTGGATCCCGACCGCGCGGTATTCCTGGCGGGCGATGTCGCCGAAACGCCGGACCAGGGCCGAATCGCCGATCGCGGCCAGCCCTGTGGCCTCAGGCCACTGCGAGAAGCCGACGCCGGCGACGCTGGCCCCGGCCACGAACTGGAAGTGATGGCGCGGATCGGTGCTGACGGTGACCGGCACGCCCAGGCGCCCCTGCTCGGCGAGCGCCTGCACGGTGTTGTTCTGCTCGGCCAGCCAGGCCGGATCGCCCGACAGGCGGGTGATGAAGGTGGTGACGTGACGTTCCAGGATCAGCGGCTTCAGCTTTGTAAGATCGTAGCCCTGTCCTCGCCCCGGGATCATGCCGCCGACGGCGGGCAAGGTCCCGTGCATCATCTCGCCGGCCTTCTCCTCCAGGGTCATGCGCGAGACCAGGTCGGCGGCGCGGGCGTCCGGCGACAGACGCCAGTCCTCGAACGGCGACAGCCTGCCGTCGCGATCCAGGTCGCGGAACCGCAGGCCGTTGACGATGACGATCTTGCCGTCGCGGACGCCCAGCGCCGGCTGATCGGCCGCGAACGCCGGGGATCCGGCCGCGACCGCCAGGGCCGTAGAGATCAGAAGACGTTGAAGGACGCGCACGCCAGAACTCCCAGATACCGAACAAAGAGGCGCCCTCGGCGGCGCAGGAACCGCCGAGGGAGAGGGTCGCCGAGACGCTAGAAATTCACCCCCAGGCGCAGACCATAGGTGCGCGGCGGGGCGTAGAACTCGCCGTTGCCGTTGGTGGCCAGGCCGGTGGTCGAGTTCGGCGACGAGGCGGTTCGCACGTCGTCGTTCTCGAGGTTGCGGACATAGCCCTGCAGGGACCAGCGGTCGTCGGCGCTGGAATAGGTCAGGCTGACGTCGGTCTTGGTGAAGGCGTCCTGCCTGTTCTGGGCGAAGCCGTGATATTCGAGGTTCTTGCCGCTCTCGTAGTGGGTCTGCACCCGGCCGACGACCTTGGCGCCCGAAGCGATCTCCCAGGTGTGCTGGTAGCCGACATTGAGCGTCCAGGTGGGCGTACGGGCCATGCGGCAGCCCGAGAAGTCCGTCGAACGGGGCGACGCGGCCGCGAAGTTGGCCTTGAAACACGCCGCCACGTTGGCGTTCGCCGCGTTGTTGGCGAAGGCGTCGCCCAGCGGCAGCACGAAGTCGGTATACCGGGCGTGCAGGTAGCCAAGCGTGGCGTCCACCCGATCGTTCTCGGTCACGACCAGATTGCTCTCGAACTCAACGCCATAGACCCGGGCCTTGTCGGCGTTGAGGGTGACCGTGGCGTTCTGGCCGGCGATCACACCGACGGCCGAAACCTGGAAGTCCTTGTAGTCGTACAGGAAGCCGGTGGCGTTGAACTGCAGGCGGTTGTCGAAGAAGCGGTTCTTCACGCCGGCTTCGTATGAGGTGATCTTCTCGGGCTCGTAGGTGTTGGCCCCGACGCCGTCGAAATAGCCGCCGGCCTTATAGCCCGTGGCCACGTTGGCGTAGAGCATCGAGCTGCTGGTCAGGTCGAAGTCGGCCCCCAGCTTCCAGTTGGTGGCGTTCCACTTGGCGTCGGCCAGGTTCTTGACCACGGTCGAGGTGATCGCCCCGGCCGAATTGGTCAGGAAAGTGCCGCCGTCGCGGGCCTTATGGTCCTCGGTGTAGCGCAGGCCGCCGGTGATCCGGAACCGGTCGGTCACCGAATAGGTGCCCTGGCCGAAGGCGGCCATCGACTTGGCGGTGACCTCGGGCTGGATGAACGACAGGTAGGAGTTGGTCGCCAGGAAGACGCGGAAGTCGACGTTGTTGTCTTCGGTGAAGCGATAGAGGCCGACCACCCACTTCAGGTTCCCGGTGTCGCCGCCCAGGCGCAGTTCATGTGACCAGGTGTGGTCCTTGCCCTTGAAATAGTTGGGCGCGCCGGTGCTGGCGTTCTCGCCGCTACGGTCGAGGCGCGAGAAATTGTAGCCGGTCAGATAGGTCAGCGTGCCGAAGCCGAGGTCCAGGTCGGCCTGGGCGTGCGCGCCGAAGAACTTGTTGTTGCGATAGAGGTTGGTGGCGCAGTTGCAGGTCCAGGGATCGCTCGTGGCCAGAGCCGTGCCGTAGGTCTTGTCGCCGCCGCCGGCTCCGCCCTGGTGCAGATAGTCCGCGCCGAGAGCGAGCGAGAAGTCGCCGCTGGGCTTCCACAGCAGTTGGACCCGGGCCGACTTGTCGTCCTGGTCGTAGCGGTCATTGCCGCCGGTGCCCGGCCCCTTGTTCAGGGCCTTCACATAGCCATCGTGGCGCGACTGCTGGAAGGCCGCGCGAACGGCCAGGGTGTCGCTGACCGGCACATTGACCATGCCCGAGGTGGTGATGGCGCCGTAGTTGCCGACGTCCAGCGCGCCGGAGCCTTCGTAGTCGAACTTGGGCTGCTTGGTGATCACGTTGATCGCCCCGGCCGTGGCGTTGCGGCCATAGAGCGTGCCCTGCGGCCCGCGCAGCACCTCGACCCGGTCGATGTCGTAGAACAAAGCGCCGACCGAGGTGGAGCGGGCGATGTAGATGCCGTCGATGTGATAGGCCACCGCGGGGTCGCCGACCTCGGTGGTGTTGGTGCTGCCAATACCGCGCAGGAAGACCACGGCCGCGCCGGAACCGCTGGAGCTGATCTGCAGCGCCGGCACCTGGGCCGACAGATCCACGACGGTCTTGATCCCTTGCGATTCCAGCTTGTCGCCGGTGACCGCCGAGACGGTCAACGGGGTCTTCTGCAGGTTCTCGCTACGCCGCTGGGCGGTGACGACGACCTCGTCCAGCTTCGCGACATCGGCGTCCTGGGCCATGGCCACAGGCGCGTGGAAGCTCACGACCGCGAGCGCGGCCGACGCCAATAACAGACTACGCATCTATTTCCCCTTGTCCTAGTCGGACCCGGGACGCGACGGCGCAGGCGCCGAACGTCACGATGTCCAATCGGCGTCCGGGCGGACGCCTTGATTGCGATTCCTCCAGTCCCTTGTTTCGAGACCTTTCCTGCCACCGTCGCCGTGCCTGATAGCAAGTTACGACAACGTTGTCTTAAAATGACATCACGCAACGACAACGTTGTCTACAGCGATTTTATTGACACCGCTGTCCGGGCTGACGGACTTGCGGACGGTCCATGCGCCCTTACAGGTCTATGATGGAGAGTTCTTTTTGGGACGGCGATCCGGCGCGAAAACTTGTCCCGCAAAAGCACCGCCGCCGGCTCGGGCTTGGCGCGCCGTCAAACCGGCGGCGGTGCGGCGGAGTCCCGGGAAACCAGGCGATAGTCCAGCTGGCGGACCACGACTCGCCCCCGGAAGCGCTCGTCGCCGAAGCCCTCGATCAGCATCTCGACCGCCGCTTCGGCCATTTCGGCGGTCGGCTGGTGTATGGTGGTCAGGCGCGGCCAGGCCGACTCGGCGGCCGGCGTGTCGTCGAAGCCGACCACCGACAGATCTCGCGGCACCGACAGGCCGTGCTTGGCCGCGGCCGCCAGCACGCCCACCGCCATTTCGTCGTTCGCCGCGAAGATGGCGGTCGGCCGCTCAGGCAGGCGCAGCAGCGCCTCGGCGGCGTCGAAACCCGACAGGCTGAGGAACTCGCCCTTGGCGATCCACTCGGGCCTAGGCTCGATCCCGCGTTCGCGCAAGGCCGAAATATAGCCCTCCCGGCGACGGATGGCCGAGCCGTGGGTGTCGGGACCGTCGATGAAGGCGATCCGGCGATGCCCCATGTCCCAAAGCCGCAGGGTCTGCTCCCAGGCCGCCCGGCGATCATCGGTGAAGACATAGGGCGAGCGCTCGAATTCCTTATGCGGCGCCATGCGGACATAGGGCAGACCCGCCGCTTCGATCGCAATCAGCACCTCCGGATCGTCGCAGGTGGGCGGGGTCAGCACCACGCCGTCAAACCGGGCGTCGCGCAGCACGTCCGCGAAGGCCTGGACGCCGCCGACCGTCTCCGGCGGCTTCACCTGCTCGATGACCAGATGATACCCGGCCCGGCGGCAGGCGCGCATGGCGCCGACCTGCACCTCGCCGACATAGTGGTAGGCGCCGACCTGCATGAAGATCACGCCGATCAGATAGCTGCGCCGGCTCGATAGCGACCGGGCCGAGACGTTGGGCCGATAGCCCAGTTGCTCGACCAGTTCCTGGACCCGCGCCCGGGTCTGCGCCCCGACGCCCTCCTCGCGATTGATCACCCGCGAGACGGTCTTGATCGACACGCCCGCCTGGCGGGCGATGTCGACGATCGTGACCGGTTCGCCGCGCTCGTTCTGCTGCATGCACGACACCTAGCCGAAACGCGATCCGCGCGCGAGCCGCGCGCGACGCGCCGCGTTCAGAGTTCGAGCGCCGCCTGGTGGATCAGTTCCGACAGCTTGGCGATCGACGGGTGCGGCGCCGGACCGACGCGGCGGACATAGGCCACCTGCGGCACGGCCGGCAGCCCTTCCTCGATCGGCGCGGCGCGCGGCCGAAACAGGGCGGTGCGGCAGGTGACGGCCAGGCCGGCCTCGACCGCCGCCCTCAGCGCCGAGAGGCTGGGCGTCTCCAGGGCGACGCGGAACGGCCGCCCCTCGCGCTCCAGCGCCGCCAGGGCCGCGTCGCGGAACCGGCACGGCGGGGCCAGTATGGCCAAAGGCAGGACGGCGGCCCGCGCCAGGTCCGGCTCGCCGTGCCAGACCATCGGCGCCACGCGGGCCGCGTGCGGATCGTCGGCCGCGCCCATGCACAGCACCACGTCCAGCCGGTCACCGTTCAGCAGGTCCAGCAGCTCCGGCGAGCCGGCCACCCGCACCTCCAGCTGGACGTCGGGATTGAGCTGGCTGAACCGGGCCAGAACCCCCGACAGCAGGGTCTCGGCGAAGTCCTGGACGAGCCCCACCCGCACCGGCCCGACCAGGGCGTCGCCGGTCAGGGCCACCACCGCCCGGTCGTTCAGCGCCAGGATCTCGCGGGCGTGGCCCAGCAGGGCCTGGCCGGCCGGGGTCAGCGTCAGCCGGCGGCCGTCGCGGTGGAACAGCGGCGTCAGCACCGTCTCCTCCAGCCGCTTCATCTGCAGGCTGAGCGCCGACTGGGTCACGAATACCCGCTCGGTGGCCTTCAGCATCGACCCGGAATCGACGATGGCCACGAAGCTTCGCAGCAGTTCGGTCGGCAGATTGGTGGCCATGACGCTCGCCTATAAGAAACTCTGATATGACCCCTGAGGATAAGTCTATTGATCCGGTAGGGTTTAAACGCCTTTCTCTCTGGAGCAAAGGCGTTCGCGCCGCAACGGTTCACGGGACGGCTCACCCTCATGTCTTTGGCGGTCACCCTTAGAAATTCTCAAGCACTGCCATGGCGTTGGCCGCGCTTAGCCAACGCCCGGTGGCTGTCACCAACCGTCCTGCTGCTGCTGTGGGAGGCCGGAGCCCGGCTGGGCCTGATCCCGGCGCGGGTGCTGGCCGCCCCTTCCACAGTGGCCGAAACCTTCTGGGCGATGACCGTCTCGGGCGAGCTTCCGGCCAATCTCCTGGTGTCGCTGGGCCGGGCCGGCGCCGGCCTGGGGGTTGCCCTGACCATCGCCGTCACCCTGGGCCTGGTCTCGGGCCTGTCGCGCTGGGGCGAGACCCTGGTCGACCCGCTGATGCAGATCAAGCGGACCCTGCCGGTCGTGGCCCTGACCCCGCTGTTCATCGTCTGGTTCGGCATCGGCGAGGTCCCGAAGATCGCCCTGATCGCCACCGCCGCCGTCTTCCCGCTGTACCTGAACCTGTTCGCCGGCATCCGCGGGGTGGACGTGCGGCTGGTCGAGGCGGCCCGCAGCTTCGGCCTCTCCGGCCGCGACCTGATCGCCAACGTCATCCTGCCCGGCGCCCTGCCCTCGTTCTTCGTGGGCCTGCGCTATTCGCTGAGCATCAGCGTGGTGATGCTGGTGATCGCCGAGCAGATCAACGCCCAGGCGGGCCTGGGCCACCTGATCAACAACGCCCGCGACTTCATGCGCACCGACATCATCGTCGTCTGCCTGCTCGTCTACGCCCTGCTCGGCCTCGCCGCCGACGCCCTCGTCCGCACGCTGGAGCGCAAGGCGCTGGCGTGGCGCCCCAGCCTCGTGGAGCAATGACCATGGCCCAACCCCGCATCCGTGCCGTACCGGCCGCCGTCACGCCCGAAACGCCGACCGTCCAGCTCAAGGGCTTCACGCGCCGGTTCGGCGACAACGTGGTCATCGACGGCCTGGACCTGACCATCGCGCCCGGCGAGTTCGTCGCCCTGCTGGGGGCCAGCGGCTCGGGCAAGACCACCCTGCTGCGCACCCTGGCGGGCCTCGATCCGGTCCATGGCCAGAACGTGACCACGCCGGACGCCCGCGCCGTCGTGTTCCAGGACGCCCGCCTGCTGCCGTGGAAGAAGGTCTGGCGCAACGTCGCGCTGGGCCTGAAGGACAATGACGTCCGGGCCCGCGCCGAGGCGGCGCTGAAGGAGGTGGGCCTGGGCCATCGCCTCGACGCGTGGCCCGCCACCCTCTCCGGCGGCGAGGCCCAGCGCACGGCCCTGGCCCGCGCCCTGGTCCGCGAGCCGGCCCTGCTGCTGCTGGACGAGCCGTTCGCGGCCCTGGACGCCCTGACCCGGCTGAGGATGCACGATCTGGTGCTGTCGCTGTGGCGCGAGCACAGACCCGCGGTGCTGCTGGTCACCCACGACGTCGACGAGGCCATCGCCCTGGCCGACCGGGTGCTGGTGCTGGACAAGGGCAAGATCGCCGTCGAGGAGCGGATCGTCCTGGAGCGCCCGCGCGTCCCCGACGCCCGTTTCCACGCCGTTCGCCGCCGGTTGCTGGCGCATCTGGGCGTCGAGGCTCCCGTTCCGCAATCTGCTCCAGCCCCCGCCTCCCATTCGGCCCTGGTCGCCTTCCCCACCGGCGAGGTCGTGCTGTGAGCCGCGCCGCCGCCCTGCGCGTGGCCGAGGCCCCGGCCGCCCTGCCCGACCTCGACGCGATCCTGCCCGGCCTGACCGCCGCCTTCGCCGCCACGGCCGCCGTCCACGACCGCGAGGCCAGCTTTCCGAGCGCCAATTTCGAGGCCCTGCGCGAGGCCCGACTATTGGCCCTGACCGCGCCGCGTCGCCTGGGCGGACTGGAAGCCGACCTGCCCACCACCCTGAAAGTGGTCTCCGCCGTCGCCCGGGGCGAGCCGGCCACCGCCCTGGTGCTGGTCATGCAGTACCTGTTCCACGCCTCGGTCGAGGGCCGCTCCGGCTGGCCCGAACACCTCAAGCAGCGGGTGATCGGCGAGGCGATCAGCCACGGCGCCCTGATCAACGCCCTGCGGGTCGAACCCGATCTCGGCACCCCCGCGCGCGGCGGCCTGCCCGCCACCGTCGCCCGCCGCACGCCCGAGGGCTGGCGGATCAGCGGCCGCAAGATCTACTCCACCGGCTCGACCGCCCTGACCTGGTTCGTGGTCTGGGCCCGCTCCGACGACCCCGAACCCCTGGTCGGCGGCTGGCTGGTGCGCGCCGACACCCCCGGGATCACGATCGAGGAGACCTGGGACCATCTCGGCCTGCGGGCCAGCGCCAGCCACGACGTGGTCTTCGAGGACGTGCTGGTCCCGCTGGACCACGCCCTGGACCCGCAGCCGGTCGGCGCCCCGCCGCCCTATCCGGCCAGCTTCGCGGCCTGGTCGGCCGTGCTGACGTCGGCGATCTACGACGCGGTGGCCCGGGCCGCGCGCGACTGGCTGGTCGACTTCCTGGCCAGCCGCAAGCCGGCCAATCTGGGCGCGGCCCTGTCCATCCTGCCCCGCTTCCAGGAGGCGGTCGGCGACATCGACGGCCTGCTGCTGGCCAATCGCGTCCTGCTCGACACGGCGGCGCGCGGCGAGGTCGACGGGGTCGAATCCAGCCTGGTCAAGCACCTGGTCACCGAGAACGCCATTACGGTGGTCGAGAAGGCCCTGAAGCTGACCGGCAATCCCGGCCTGACCCGCCACAACCCCCTGGAGCGCCATCACCGCGACGTGCTGTGCGGCCGGGTCCACACCCCGCAGTCCGACGTGGTGCTGACCAGCGCCGGCAAGGCGGCGTTCGCAGCCCATGAAGGCAAGATGGGCGAGGCCGCCCAATGAGCCGCCTGGTCGTCGCCAGCCAGCTGCCCGAGCTGTTCAATAGCGTCTTCGCCCAGCATGTCGGCGACGCCGAGATCGTGGCCGTGCCGCCGGGCCTGGCCGCGCCCTTGCCCGCCGAGGCCAAGGTCTTGGTCGCCGCCCCGTTCCGCAAGGCCGGCGGCGTGCTGCCGCCCGAACCGCCCAAGGGCTGGCCCTATGACGTCCGGTGGGTGCAACTGGTCTCGGTCGGGATCGACTTCTATCCCGACTGGCTGTTCGACGGCCCGGTGGTGACCTCGGCGCGCGGCTCTTCGGCCGTCGCCCTGGCCGAATTCGCCCTGGCGGCGATCCTGGCCGAGGCCAAGCGCCTGCCCGACATCTGGATCGACAAGGCCGAGCGCTGGGCGCCGCAGCCGCTGAAGCTGATCGCCGGCACGACCCTGGGCCTGGTCGGCTTCGGAGCCATCGGCGAGGCCCTGGCCCCGCGCGCCCAGGCCCTGGGGCTGAACGTCGTCGCCACCCGCCGCTCCGACAAGCCGATCCCGACCCCGGGCGTCGAACGCGTGGCCGACCTTGCGACCCTGTTCGCCCGCAGCGACCATGTGGTGCTGGCCGCGCCCGCCACTCCCGAAACCCAGCGCCTGATCGGCCGCGAGGTGCTGGCCGCCGCCAAGCCCGGCCTGCACCTGATCAACATCGCCCGCGGGGCCCTGATCGACGACCAGGCGCTTCTGGAAGCGCTGGACGACGGCCGCGTGGCCCGCGCCAGCCTCGACGTCACCCATCCCGAGCCGCTGACCGAGGGCCACCCGTTCTACAGCCACCCGAAGGTCCGGCTGTCGCCGCATACTTCGGTCCACACCCCCGACACCCGCATCAACCTGGCGACCCGCTTCGCCGAGAACCTCGCCCGCTTCCGGTCCGGCGCGCCCCTGGCCGACGTCGTCGACCTGTCGCGCGGCTACTGAAGGACACCGTCATGACCGCCATCAGCCCCGCCCGGGCTTTCCAGACCCAAGCCCCCCCCCCGGCCAAGATCGAGACCGTGCTGCCGGAGTTCGGCTCGCGCGAGCTGCCGCGCCAGCCCACCCACGCGCAGGAGCGGCTCTATCGCAAGCAGCGGCTGGCGGCGTCGTACCGCCTGTTCGGCCGCTACGGCTTCGACATGGGCGGGGCCGGCCATATCACCGCCCGCGATCCGGAACTGACCGACCACTTCTGGGTCAATCCGTTCGGCGTGCACTTCTCGCGGATCAAGGTCTCCGATCTCATGCTGGTCAGCCATGCGGGCCAGATCGTCCAGCCGCCGGCCAAGGCCCCGGCCCGGCTGAACCGCGCCGCCTTCGCCATCCATTCCCAGCTGCACGAGGCCCGGCCCGACGTGGTCGCCGCCGCCCATTCGCACTCGCTGTACGGCAAGGCCTGGTCGACCCAGGGCCGGCTGCTGGATCCCCTGACCCAGGACTCCGCCGCCTTCTACGACGACCACGCCCTGTTCGAGGAATTCTCCGGCGTGGTGCTGGACACCAGCGAGGGCGAGAAGATCGCCAGGGCCCTGGGCCCCAAGAAGGCGGTGATCCTGCAGAACCACGGCATCCTGACCGTCGGCCAATCGGTCGAGGCCGCCGTATGGCGCTACCTGGCCCTGGAGAACGCCTGCCAGACCCAGCTGCTGGCCGAGGCCGCCGGCCCGACCAAGCCGATGCCGCCCGAAGTGGCCAGGCACACCGCCGGCCAGGTGGGCAGCGAGGCCGGCGGCCTCTGGGCCTTCCAGCCCTACTGGGACGTGGTCACCGAAGAAGAGCCGGACCTGTTCGACTGATGATCCTGTCCCGTCGCCACCTCCTCGCCGGCGGCCTGTCGGTCGCCGGCCTCTCGGCGCTCGCCGCCTGCTCGCCCGGCAAGGCCGCCAAGCCCGCCTCGCTCGAGGACCTGACCCTGAGAGCCGCCACCTATCGGGGCAACCTGGAAACCTTCTTCCAGGCGGCTGGCGTCGCCGACACGCCCTACAAGCTGGCCAAGTCGGAATTCGTCGGCGGCAACCTGATCACCGAGGCGATCAACGCCGGGGCGCTGGATGTTGGCGGCATGAGCGAGATCCCGCCGATCTTCGTGGCCGGCGCGCCCGGCAACCAGGTCCGCATCGTCGCGGTGCTGCAGGGCGACGTGAACAACCAGGTCGTGCTGGTGCCCAAGGACAGCAAGGCCCAGGCCTTCGCCGACCTGAAGGGGCGGCGCATCGGCTATGTGAAGGCCACCACCTCGCATTACATCCTGCTGCGCCTGCTCGACGAGGCCGGCCTGACCTGGGCCGACATCAAGCCCGTGGCCCTGTCGCCGCAAGACGGGCTGGCGGCCTTCTCCAGCGGCGCGGTCGACGCGTGGATCATCTATGGCGTCGTCGTCCAGCAAGCCCGCCAGGCCGGCGCCCGGGTGCTGCGCACCGCCAAGGGCGTCCTGTCGGGCAACTACCTGGTCGCCGCCGCCCGCGAGGCGCTGGACGACGATCTCAAGCGCCAGGCCCTGGGCGACTATCTGGGCCGCTACGCCAAGGTGGCCGAGTGGGTGAACGCCGATGGCGCGCGCTGGGCCAAGGTCCGGAGCGCGGCCACGGGCGTTCCGGCCGAGCTCTATCTGCGGGAGTTCCAGGAGCGCAGCGGCCCGACCCGGCTGATCCGGATCAGCGATGCCGCGATCGCCTCGCAGCAGAAGGTCGCCGACGCCTTCGCGGCCACGGGCCTGATCCCCGGCAAGGTCGAGGTGCGCCCACTGTGGGACGACCGCCTGAACAGCGCCCTTCCCGATGATTAGAAATACTCAATCAACATATTCGCGTTCGCGATATGAGATGATCTGTAAGTCTATAGATTTTATATGGATTGAGGCGACATCAATATTCGATCTTTATCCTCGATAACAAGAACGGGGATAATGACGTTGCGCCGCTTTGCTTTTCTCTACTGGATTTCCGGAACATCCGCCTTGGCGCTGGCCGGCGCCGCCCAGGCCGCGGCTCCCGCCGCCGCCGAAGTGGACGCCAACGCCGCGCCGGCCGTCGAACAGGTGGTGGTGACCGCCGAACGCCGCGCCACGGACCTGCAGAAGACCGCCATCGCCATCTCGGCCTTCAGCCAGCAGCTGCTGGCCGACCGCAAGATCGACAGCATCCGCGACCTGTCGGGCCAGGTCCCTAATCTCAGCATCAGCCGCGTCACGATCAGCCACACAACCCAGACCTACGCCCTGCGCGGCGTGGGCGAGGCCGACCCGATCCAGGAGCCGGTGCTGGCCGTCTATGTCGATGACGTCTACATCCCGCGCCAGATCGGCTCGATGGTCGAGTTCAACGATCTGGAGCGGGTGGAGGTCCTGCGCGGCCCGCAAGGCACGCTGTACGGCCGCAACTCCAGCGCCGGCGCGCTGCGGATCATCACCCGCGATCCCGGCGACGCCTTCCGGGCCAAGGCGGAAGTGGGATTGGGAAGTTACGGCGCGGTCGACGCGCGCGGCTTGGTCGAGGGGCCGCTGGTCGAGGGCAAGCTGGCCGGCAGCCTGTCCTACATCCACCACGGCCGCGACGGCGTCACCTTCGACCCGACCCTGAACCACGACGTCAACCGCATCGACCTGAACGCCTATCGCGCCAAGCTGCGCTGGACGCCGACCGATCGCTGGGACGTGCTGCTGACGCTGAACGCCCTGAGGGACCGCAGCGACACCCGCAGCTACGTGCCTGTCCGCCAGCCGAACGGCGAGCACCGTACCGACCGCTCCTATTCCGAGGTCGAACCGGTCCAGGACCTGGACCAGGTCAGCGGCGCCCTGCGCGTGCAATACCTGCTGAACGACCATCTGAAACTGAAGTCCGTGACCTCGTACGGCGGCTTCAACCTCAACCCCGTCGCCTATGACAACGACGGCGAGGCGGCGCTGATCCAGAAGAACTTGATCCACTACAACGACCAGTACGTCACCCAGGAACTCCAGCTGAACGGCGACTACGGCAAGCTGACCTTCACCAGCGGCCTGTTCTACCTGCATGAGCGGTTCTTCGTGCAGCGCGACGGCTACAGCCGCAGGAACGCCCTGCCGACCGATCCCGTGGTCACTCCCGGCAACTACGGCTTCGCCCGCGCCCACAACATCACCAACACCGACGCCTATGCCGTGTTCGGCGAGGCGACCTATGCGCTCAGCGACCGCCTCAGCGTCACCGGCGGTCTGCGCTGGACCAACGAGGAGAAGGACTTCACCTTCGACAACAAGGTCCTGAACCTGCAAGGTCAGGTGGTGGGCCAGTCGATCGCCGGCCACGCCGACAAGATCTTCTCGGCCGTCACGCCCAAGCTGTCGGCCCAGTTCCAGTGGACGGGCGACGTCCTGCAGTACGTGACCTGGTCGAAGGGCTTCAAGTCCGGCGGCTTCGACAACCGCGCCACCCGGCTGGACCTGGCGACCCGGCCGTTCGCGCCCGAGAACGTCAACGCCTATGAGACGGGCCTGAAGACCGAGCTGTTCGACCACCGCGCCCGGGTGAACCTGGCGGTGTTCTACAACGACTACAAGGACCTGCAGGTCAGCTACAGCGACCCAGCCTATCCGGGCAATTCGGTCCGCGCCAACGCCGGCAAGGCCCACACCTACGGGGTGGAGCTGGAGACCGACATCCGCGCCACCGAGCGCCTCAGCCTCCAGGCCTCGGCCGGCTACCTGTTCGCGGTCTACGACAAGTACAGGAACGCCGGCGGGATCGGGGTGAACGCCGACGGCCACCGGCTGCTGAACTCGCCGCGCTGGAGCCTGTCGGGCGGCGTGACCTATGACCTGCCCATCGAAGTCCCCGGCGCAGTTCGCGTCGGCCTGAACGCCCAATACCAGACCAGGACCTATTTCAACGCCCTGCAGCGCCCGCAGGACGAAGCGCCCGCCCAGACCTTCCTCAACGGCGTGCTCACCTGGCAAACGCCGGATCCGCGCTGGAGCGTGGTGCTGTCGGGCCGCAACCTGCTGGATTCCGACAAGCCGGTCAGCGTCACCTACACGCCGGCCACCGGCGTCTACTACCAGAACTTCCCCGACCCGCGGACCTGGCTGGTCACGCTGAAATACGCGCTGTGATCCGATGAGCGCGCTCCGCCCCGCTCCCCGACTGCACAGGCTGGCCGACTTCGTCGGCGCCCTGGGCGTGCTCGTCGACCGGACCCGCGACGAGGACCTGATCCTCGCCGAGGGCGGGCGGCTGCTGGCCGGGCTGATCGCCCGCGACGACTGGCTGCCCGACGCCTACGCCAAGCCCGATCCCACCCGCTATCAGCAATACCTGCTGCATTGCGACAGCCGCGAGCGGTTCAGCGTGGTTAGCTTCGTGTGGGGCCCCGGCCAGGCGACGCCGATCCACGACCACACCGTCTGGGGCCTGGTCGGCGTGCTGCGCGGGGCCGAGCTGTCGCAGCGCTTCGCCCGGCGCGGCGACGCCTTCGCCGCCGTCGGGCCGGTCCACCAGCTGGAGCGCGGCGAGGTCGAGGCGGTCTCGCCCACGGTCGGCGACGTGCACCAGGTGACCAACGCCTTCGACGACCGCGTCTCGATCAGCATCCACGTCTACGGCGCCAACATCGGCGCCGTGCGGCGCTCGACCTACGACGCCGCCGGACGGCCGAAACGGTTCGTCTCCGGCTACGCCAACACCACCCTGCCCAACCTATGGGACCGCTCGAAGGTCCTCACCGAGGTCGCCCCATGACCCTGCCCGCCGTCACCCCGCGCGAAGTCCGCCAGGACTGGATCGCCCGCCGCGAAATCGCCCTGCTGGACCTGCGCGAGGAGGATCCGTTCGCCCGCGCCCACCCGCTGTTCGCCTCGCAGCTGCCGCTCAGTCGGCTGGAACTGGAGATCCTGGACCGGGTCCCGCGCAAGGACGCCAAGATCGTGCTGTACGACAACGGCGAGGGCCTGGTCTCGCCGGCCGGCAAGCGGCTGGCCGCCCTGGGCTACACGCAGGTCCGCGCCCTGGCCGGCGGCCTCCAGGCTTGGAAGGACGCCGGCTACGAGCTGTTCCAGGACGTCAATTCCTACAGCAAGGCGTTCGGCGAACTGGTCGAGGCGCGGCGCCACACCCCGTCCCTGCCCGCCCAGGAGGTGCAGGCCCTGATCGACCTGGGCGCCGACCAGGTGATCCTCGACGCCCGTCGGTTTGAGGAATACGCGGTGATGAGCATCCCGGGGGGGATCAGCACCCCGGGCGCCGAACTGGTGCTGCGGGCCCGCGAGCTGGCCCCGAACCCGGCGACTACGATTATCGTCAACTGCGCCGGCCGCACCCGCAGCCTGATCGGCGCCCAGTCGCTGCTGAACGCCGGTGTGCCCAACCCGGTCTTCGCCCTGCGCAACGGCACCATCGGCTGGACCCTGGCCCAGCAGACGCTGGAGCATGGCCAGGGCCGCCGCTTTCCGGCGGTCTCCGACCAGACCCTCGACGAAGCCCGGACCAAGGCGCGTGACGTGGCCTACCGCGCCGGCGTCCGACGGATCGACGCCGAGGGTTTGGCCGACCTGGCCCAGGACCGCAAGCGCACCCTCTACCGCTTCGACGTCCGCACGCCCGAGGAATACGCCGCCGGCCACCTGCCCGGCTTCCGCTCGGCCCCCGGCGGCCAACTGGTGCAGGAGACCGACGTCTTCGCCCCGGTGCGCGGCGGCCGCATCGTGCTGGCCGACGACCTGGGCCCACGCGCCGACATGAGCGCCTCGTGGCTGGCCCAGTTGGGCTGGGACGTTTATGTGCTGGATGGCGGGTTCGACGGCGAGTTGGAGACCGGCGCCTGGCGGCCCAGCGCGCCGCCGATCCCCACCGTCGAGACGATCAGCCCCGACGACCTGGCCGTGGCCCTGGGCGATGGCGCGGTGGTGGTGCTGGACCTCGCCCCTAGCCCCGTCCACCGCAAGGGCCACGTCCCCGGCGCCTGGTTCGCGATCCGCGCCCGCCTAGCCGAGGCCTTCGAACGCATCCCCGAGGGCCTGCCGATCGTCCTGACCTCGCCCGACGGCCGCCTGGCCCGGCTGGCCGCGGCCGAGGTCGAGGAGATATCCGACCATCCGGTGCGGGTGCTGGAGGGCGGGACGGACGCCTGGACGCAGACCGGCCGCCGATTGGACACCGGCCTGGTCCGCGCCGCCTCCGATCCGGAGGACGTCTACAAGCGCCCCTACGAGGGCACGGACAACGCCGCCGAGGCTATGCAGGCCTATCTGGACTGGGAGTTCGGCCTGGTCGACCAGCTGGCCCGCGACGGCTCGCACGGCTTCTTCGTGATCTGAGGCCAGCGATGTCCCTGAAACTCTATTTCGCTCCCGGCTCCTCGGCCTTCGCACCGCTGATCGCCCTGGAGGAGCTGGGCGTGGCCTATGACGTCCACCCCGTCGACCTGGCGGCCGGCGAGCAGCGCCAGCCGGCCTATCTGAAGGTCAATCCGCGCGGCCGGGTCCCGACCCTGGCGGTGGACGGCGAGCCGGTCACCGAGGTGTTGGCGATCCTGACCTACCTGGCCCACGCCTATCCGCACAGCGAACTGCTGCCCCTGGCCGACCCGCTGAAGCTGGCCCACGCCTACGAGGTGATGAGCTGGTTCGCCAGCACCGTGCATGTGGCCTTCTCGCAGATCGCCCGACCCGAGCGCTTCGCCGACGACGACGGCGTCAAGGCGGCCCTGGCCACGCCCGGCGAGGCCCGCTTCCACCGCACCCTGACCGACATCGAGCGCCTGGCCCAGGGGTCCGGCCCCTGGCTGCTGGGCGACGACTTCAGCGCCGTCGACGCCTACGCCCTGGTGATCTGGCGCTGGGCCGAACGCCGCCAGATCGACACGTCCGCCTATCCCGCCTGGAGCGCCAAGGCGGCCCGCGCCCTGGCCCGCCCGTCCGTCCGCCGCGCCCTGCGCAAGGAAGCCTCGCCCAAGGTCGCCGCCTGATGAGGCGCCCTGATCAAACCCTTGAGAAAGCCTCGCTTTTCTAGCCGCCGCTCATCCTCGAAATTCTCCCTCGCACAAGATCGGAGCCTCCCATGCCTGTCGAATTCATCGGCTATATCGGCACCCAGCATCAGTCCGAGATCCACCCGGCCCAGGGCCCGGTGATCGACCGCGACTATGTCGAGCGCGTCGCCCGCGCCCATGACGAGGGCGGCTTCGACCGCGCCCTGGTCGCCTTCGGCTCGACCTCGCCGGAAAGCCAGCTGGTCGTGGCTCATGCCGCCTCGGTGACCCAGCGACTGGGCTTCATGATCGCCCACCGCCCCGGCTTCACCGCCCCCACCGTCGCGGCCCGCCAGTTGGCGACCCTGGACCAGTTCACCGGCGGCCGTATCGCCGTGCACATCATCACCGGCGGCTCGGACAACGAACTGGCCAAGGACGGCGACCACCTGACCAAGGACCAGCGCTACGCCCGCACCAGCGAGTACCTGGACATCGTCCGCCAGGAGTGGACCAGCGACAAGCCGTTCGACTATCGCGGCGACTACTACAACGTCGTCCAGGCGTTCGGCGGGGTGAAGCCGCTGCAGAAGCCGCAGATCCCGGTCTATTTCGGCGGCTCGTCCGACGCGGCCATCCCCGTAGCCGGCAAGCACGCCGACATCTTCGCCCTATGGGGCGAGACCCAGGCCCAGGTCGCCGAGACCATCGCCCGGGTGCGCCACGCCGCGGCCAAGCACGGCCGCCAGGTGAAGTTCTCTCTGTCGCTGCGGCCGGTGATCGCCGAGACCGAGGAGGCGGCGTGGGCCAAGGCCGACGACATCGTCGCCAAGGCCAAGGCCCTGCGCGAGAAGGCCGGCCTGCCGACCTCGGAGCATACGCCGCCGAACGCCGGCTCGCAACGCCTGCTCGACGCCGCCAAGCTGGGCGCGCGCCTGGACAAGCGCTTGTGGACCGGCGTCGCCGCCGTCACCGGCGCGGCGGGCAACTCCACCGGCCTAGTCGGCACGCCGCAGCAGGTGGCCGAGGCCCTGCTGGACTATTACGACCTGGGTGTCTCGACCTTCCTGATCCGCGGCTTCGATCCGCTGGATGACGCGATCGCCTATGGCCGCGACCTGATCCCGCTGGTGCGCGAGCTGGTCGCCCAGCGCGACGCCCGTCCGGCGGCCGTGGCGGGCTAGCGGTCATGGCGCCGCTCGACATCGATCCGCGCTGGCTGGGCGACGCCGCCTGGCCGGCCGCCGCGCCGTTCGGCGACGCCTCGTCCGGCGCGGAGCCGCCCTACCTCGTCCACGCCGCACCCGCCGTTCCGCCGGTCGCACCCCAGGCGTTCAAGGAAGCCCTGGCGCGGCTGGCCAGCGGGGTGGCGATCATCTCGTGCTGGGACGGGTCCGCCCCGCGCGGCCTGCTGGTCAGCTCGATCACCGGCCTGTCGGTCGATCCGCCGCGGTTCCTGTTCTGCGTCCGCAAGGAGGCGTCCAGCCACGACGTCCTGGTCCGGGCCGAGCGCTGCGGCGTGGCGGTCCTGGCCGAGCACGACGAGGCCGAAGCCCGGCGTTTTTCGACCTCGAGCCTCAGCCACGAGCGCTTCGATCCCCGGCGCTGGCGGCTGACATCCGACGCGCCGCCGAGCTATCGCGGCGGGCTCTCGACGACCGCGTGCGCGATCGATCAGCGGATCGACGCCGGGACCCATACCGTGTTCATCGTCACGGCCGTGTCGGTCGACCTGGCGCCTGGCCTTCCCCTGGTCGCGCACGCCCGGTCGTTTCAACGCCTGGCGCCCTGAGCGCCTACCCCGCCTTCAGGACGCCCCGGTGGCCCGGGTTCCCAGTCGCCGGTTTGTCGAGGCGCGCGCGGGCGACGGGTTTGGCGACGGGCAGGAACGCCTCGAGGAAGCGCCAGGCCGGCTCGTCGTGGTCCAGGTGGTGCGTCAGCAGGCCCAGCGGCTGGTCCCAGGCCCCCTTCGCCCGGCGTTCGGCCAGCAGGCGGCGGGCGCGCAGCAGGAACCGGACCGCCCCCCGGAAGCGCGCCTGGGGTTTCCAGCGCATGACGTCCAGGTGGGCGTCCAGGCGGCCGGGCTCGGCTCCGTTCCGCATCTCGCCGTAGCAGGACAGGTCCAGGCCCTGCAGGCCCAGCGCCCGCTTCAGGGTCGGATGGGCGTTGTTCCAGGGCGGCACGAACAGGCGCGGCGTCACCCCGGCGCGGCGGAACACCTCGATCGCCGCGCCCAGGTCCGACATCACGTCGGCCAGGCGGTCCAGGTCGTTGACCTCGCCGGACGGGCGGCCGGGCGGTGCGCGGTTCTCGTGGCGGAAGCCGTGAATCGCGAGCTCGATTTCAGGAGCCGCGCGGCAGGCCTTGACCAGGGCCGCGATGTCGCCGTCCGGCACAGCGGCCACTGTGATCGACGCATCGAAGCGGGCCGACAGGGCCAGCAGGCGATCTAGGGCCGGCGTCGGCCGGCGCGCGTCGTCGTCCCGCCACCAGAACGCCGGCGCATGGCCGGCGGCCTTCCAGCGGGCCAGCTCCGGCCCGATCACGGCGGCGATCAGCAGACGATGAAGCGACATCACCAAGGCCTAGGCCGAATGACCCAGCCGGGCGTCTTCGAGATCCAGGCCGATCACCGCGCCCGAGCGCGCCGCCTGGACGCTCTGGCCGTTCAGCGCGCGGATCTCGCGCGCCTTGAGATTCGAGAGCACGGGATAGAGGCCGGCCATGAGGGCGATCAGGAAGCCCATGTCGCCCTCCTTGTAGCCCTTGCGTGAGACATAGCACTTGTAGAACCGGCGCACGCCGCGGAACAGGTCGTCCCACAAGCTCTTGATCTTGCCGCTGTCGGCCAGGTCTTGGCCGCGCAGGGCGGTGTAGCGGTTGAGGCGCTGGACCATGTCGGCGATGTCGTCGTCGACCTTGTGCAGGATGGCGTGGGTCAACCGGCCGCCATAGACGCCGGCGAAGGTGGTGCCCGGATGAACCCGCTCGCTCTTCCAGCTCTTGACGCCCTTGCGGAACAACCGGGCCACCGACGAGGCGCCGAACGAGCCGCCCCAGCCGTGGCGCACCAGCTGCGCGCCTATGAAGTTGTCGACGGGCACCTGATACCAGTCGCCGGCGTCGGTCCGGGCGATCGTCTCGCGGATTTCCCGGGCCAGGGCCGGGGTCACCGCCTCGTCGGCGTCCAGTTCGACGATCCATTCGCCGCGGCAGGCGGCGACGCCGGCTTCCTTGCGCAGACCCTCGACAGGGAAGATGCCCGAGACGACCCGCGCGCCCATCTTGCGGGCGATGGCTTCGCTGCGATCCGTGCAGCGATCGGCGACCACGACGATCTCGTCGCAGAACTCCAGGCGCGTCAGGCACTCGGCCAGGCGCGCCTCTTCGTTGTGGACGCAGACAAGCCCCGACAGGACAGGCATATGAGTTCCCCGACTTGGGGCCGCCTTTCGCATTGGCCCCGTCAGGAAGTAAACGTCGCCAAACGCAGGGAACCTCAGAACTTTCTTCACGTTCGCGCGCGAGAAAGCGCTCCGATCACCCCTAAAAGGCGCGCGAAAACGCCAGGCTCCAGGTGCGGGGACGCAATGGCGTGACCTGGCGCACCTGGCCGAAACTGAACGGATTGCCATAGGCGAAGGTATCGCTCGAGGCGTTAGCGGGATTGGTGACGGCCAGGGTCCAGCTCCAATCCCGCGTCGCCAGCTCGGCCGACAGGCGGCCCGTGACATAGCCGCCCATCGACGGCGAAAGCCGACGATCGAAGGTCAGGCGCGATCGACCGACATATTCCAGCTCGTTGGTCAGCACCAGGCGGCGCGCGGCGGCCAGGCTCCGCTCGTACCGCACCATCAGGCCGGCCGAGACGTCCGGCACGCCGGGCAGCTCGCTCTGGGCCGCCGACGCGAAGTTGGGATTCACCTTGCTCAGGCGTGGGCGATTGAACAGTGCGTTGGCGTCCACCGTCAGGCCAGGGGCGGCCAACACAGTCGCCTCGACCTCTAGGCCGGTGTTGCGGCCGTCGCCGACATTGGCGGTGTAGGACAGGCCCGAGCTCAGATACTGGTCGGTCTGGATGTCGGTCCACACGTCGTGGAACAGGGCGGTGCGCAGGATGACCCGCCCGCCGCCGGGCCGGAGGCTGGCGCCGACCTCGTAGTTGCGCAGATGATCGGGCTTGAACGAGCCGCGCAGCGTCGATGGCGCGACCAGGCCGCCCGAATTGAACCCGCCCGAGCGATAGCCTTCCGACGTCAGTAGGTAGACCAGCCCGCCGCTCCAGGCCCTCTGAAGCGAGAATTTCGGCGAGACGCCCGTAAAGCGCGCCTGGCGGCTCATGGCGCGTGACTGGCCCGGCGCCGGCGCCTCGACCGTCGAGACGGTGCGCACCCCGCTGCGGAAGGCGCGCGCACCCAGGCTGGCGGTCCAGCCGCCGCCCAGGTCGTAGGCGGTCTCGCCATAGAGGGCCAGCTCACGCCGCCGATCACGACGGGCTTCCAGATAGATCAGGCGCGAGGGATCGGTGAGCGTGCGCGCCCGCAACTCGCCGTCGCTGTCCTCGAGACTGGCCAGGCCGTAGAGCCCGAACAGCCAGCGGAAGCGGTCGGTGTCCGGCGACGACAACACCGCGTCCTCGACCAGCAGCCGCACCTTGCTGGCCTCGTCGAACAGGCCGACGTCGACCGCCGTAGCGCCCACGCCGTTCAACGCCGCGGTGGCGTCGAACCGACTGGCGAAGCGGTGGCGCACATAGCCGGTCGACGACACGAACCGCCCCCAGTCTCCCGCCCCCGTGATGGTCAGCGCGCCCTGCTGCAGGACGTTGTCATGGGTCTCGCGCACCTGGTTGGCGCGCTTCTGGCCGCCCAGGCTGGGGGTGGTGTACTGGCTGTCGGTGGCGTGCAGATCCTGGCGCGCGCCGGACACCAGGATCGACCATTCCGGATACACCGCCACCATCAGGGCGGCGCGACCGCCGGTGCGGGTGGTGCGATCGACGTTCGAGAGACGCAGATTGACGTCATCGACATAGCCGCCGTCCGCATCGCTATAAGCCGCCACGCGCAGGGCGGCGCGGTCGGCGACGACCGGCAGGTTAGCCACGCCCTCGAAGCGGGTGCTGGGCGAGCCGGACTCGGTGACGGCACCGCCCGCCAGGACCGATCCAGACCGTTGGTCCAGCACCGGCTTGATGGAAACGACCCGATAGACCCCGCTGAGCGATCCGCCGCCATAGAGCGCGCCTTGCGGCCCGCGCAGGATCTCCACCCGGTCGACGTCGATCAACCGCAGGTCCGGGTCGGGGGCGTTGTAGGTCAGCGGGATGTTGTCGAGATAGGTGCCGACGGTCTGCTGGGTGCGGCCGGTGAAGGTGCCGTCCGACAGGCCGCGCAGCATGATCTTGTTGCGCGCCGCGCCCAGGTTGGTGGTGATGAAGCCGGCGGTCTGCTGGGAGATGCTGGTGGTGTCGATCGCACCGGCGTCGCGCAGCCGCGGAGCGCTGATCACGCTGAGCCCGCCGGCCGCCGCGCCCAGGCGGGTAGGACGCTTGGTGGCGGTGACGATGACGCTGTCGATGGCCGGAGCCGCGATCACCGGCGTCGGGGCCACGGCAAGCGCCGCCCCGGCCCGCGCCACGGGTCCGGCATGTCGCGCCGGCCGGATGCTGACCGTGGCGTTGTCGAGGATCTCGAACCGACAGGGCGCTCCGACCGTCACCGCCTGGAGCGCCTGGCGCAGGGTCAGGACTCCGGCGACGGCGTTGCTGCGCCCCGGGCACGACGAGACTCCGCCCACGGTCACCCGCGCCTGGACGCCAAGATCGATCAGGGCCTCGGAACGGGACTTGGCGGGGATGTTGAAGCTGAACCGCGCCGGGGTCGCCCCGGCCTTGCCGGCCAGGGCCAGGCCTGACGCCAGCGTCAGGGCGAAGAGAGGACCGGATTTGCGCAGGCAGGCGACGGCGGTCGCGCCAGGACGCCCCGGACCGTCAGGCCGACCGCGAAGTTGGGATTCCGTGTCCGAAATCATCGGGCTCCAGCTCTATCCCCCTAGAGCTCAAGCTTCGCGCTTCGAACGATTCCGGTCCCGCCAGCAAGACCCCTAGCGCGCCCGGATCACGATGGCGTCGTCGGTCGTCGTCGTTCGTACCGGAAGCAGGTGCGACAGTCGGTCGACCATCGCATCCTGGTCATCGACGATCAACACGCCGGAAAGTCGCATATTGGCGGCCTCGGCGTCGCCCAGCTTCACCGGACGCGGGAAAAGCCTGTTCATGTCGCCGGCGATCTGGGACAGCGGCTGATCGCGATAGATCAGCCGGCCCTGGCGCCACCCCCCGATCTCTTCGACGGCCACCGTCGAGACCCGCGCGTCGGCCCTCTGGCCCTTGCGGTGAGAAAGCCCCTGGCCAGGCCGCAGCCGGAACGGCGCGGCGTCGCGGGGCAGGTTGGGACGCACCTCCACCAGGCCGCGCTGGACGTTGACCGCCACCTGCCCGTCGCGATGCCGGACGTCGAACCGCGTGCCGACCACCCGCACCTGGGTGTCGCCCGCCGAGACCAGGAACGGCCGCGAGGAATCCTTGGCCACGTCGAAGAAGGCCTGGGCGTCGCCCATGTGGACGCGGCGCGCGTGGCGCTCGAACCGCACGGTCATCCGCGAGGCGGCGTTCATCTCGATCCGGGAGCCGTCCTCCAGGGCGACGGTCCTGCGCTCGCCGACGCCGGTCACATAGGTCGTCTCGTGCGCGCCCAGCAGGCCGCTGGCCGGCAGGAGGACCGCCCCGGCGACGAAGGCGGCGGCGATCGCCGCGCCCGCCGACCAGATCCAGGCGCGCCGCGCCGGCCGCAGCGGGACGACCTTGCCGCCCTGAGCGGCGGTCAAGGGCGCGCCGGCCGGCTCGGCCTTGGCCCGGCGCGCGTCGAGGTCCAGGCGACCGTCGAAGGCGAGCACGGCGTCATAGGCCTGGGCATGGGCGGGCGACGCCGTCAGCCAGGCGTCGAAATCCAGCCAGTCGCGCTCGGTGACCGTCTCGCCCTGCAGGCGGACCAGCCAATCGATCGCGGCGTCGGCGATCCCGGCGTCGATGTCCGTTTGGGCGCGCGTCATTTCGCTCCGTCCTGACGCCAAGTCGCGTCCTCGCAAGGATAAGACGTCACCAAGGCGGCGGAACCTCCAAAACCCGTGCCGGAAACCATGGTCGCCCTCATGTCAGCTTGGCCATCAGCGCCTTCAGCGCCGCGCTCACATGCTTTTCGACCGAGCTGCGGCTGACCCCCATGGCGACCGCGGTCTCAGCCTGGCTCAGGCCGTCCAGCTTGTGAAGCGTGAAGGCGCGGGCGACCTGGGGCGGCAGGGTCTCCAGCGCCGCCATCATCACGCCCAGCCGTTGGCGGCCGGCCACGACCTCCTCGGCCGACGGAACGTCGGCCACCTGCTGGTCGCCCAGCACCATGCCCTGCAGGCTGCGCCATCCCTCGTCGCGCGCGCCGGCGCGGGACTGACTACGCAGGCGGTCGAGCATCAGGTTGTTGGCCATGCGAAACAGCAGGGCCGAGCCGTCGCCCTCGACCTCGACCTCGCCCAGCGCCTGCACCTTCAGGTACAGGTCCTGGATCAGGTCCTCGGCCTCGCTGACCGAGCGCAGCCTGGCGGCGAAGACGCGCACCAGATTGGCCCGCTTCTCGCCGTACAGCCGGGTCATCGGCGTGATCGATCGAGGGTTGGCGGACAGCGCGGGCTCCAAAGACTCAAGGCGGACGAACGGGTTGCGGCGAAACCCGAACCTAGGCCGCTGGCGCGCCCCGGTCCAGCGCGCTGGACGACGAGTTGTTGCGATTGACTCGCAACAAGCCTCAAGGCTAGATATTGAGAACCGGTCGCAACACGAACGCGACGCCGCTCCGCCGAGGCCGCCATGACCCCCGATTCCATAGCGCTCCGCTGGACCACCGGCCCCACCGTCGGGGAAAGGCTGCTTCTCGGCGCCATGCGCCAGTGGGCGGCGCTGAGGTCGGCGGGCGAGCCTCCCAGCCGCCTCGTCGCCCAGGCCCTGGCCTTTCGCGCGTCCAATCGGACCGGCGGGCTGTTCGTGGCCTGGATGCAGTCGGTGGAGGCCAGCCTGCGCCGGCCGATCCAGGTGGAATGCCCGGCCTGCGGCGGCATCTCGACCGACGAGCAGCGGCTGATGGTCTCCTGCGGACTGGCGGGAACCGCCACGGCGGCGGGCGAGGCTCTGCTCGAGCCGTTGCTCGTCGATTCCCAGCCGACCATGGTGCTGGCCCGCGCCCTGAACGCGGCCCTGCGGGTCGACGGCTATCCCCTGCCCGCCCGCCTGCGCGAAGAGCAGGCCGCCGATCCAAACCCGCCGACGCCCGACCGGCCGACGGTTCACTAACGACGGCGACGGCCCTATTCGACGGCGAGGATGACGTTGGACGGCGCGACGGTCGCCAGGGCGCGCTCGCCGACGGCCGGCGGCGGGGCGGACGCCGGCACGGTCGCGACCAGGGTCTTGCCGGCCGACAGGCTCAGGGCGACCTCGCTGACCTTGTGGCCGTCCTCGCGGTCGACCACGGTCCCGGCCAGGTGGTTGGCCCCGTCTTCGGGCGGGCCGTCGTCGGCCCCCAGGCCGTCCAGGACGACAAAGCTGGACTTGATCAGGGCGATGGCCGGCTTGCCGACCTCCAGGCCCAGCTCCTCGCGGCTGCGACGGGTGATGATCGAGACGATCTCCACGCCACCGCCCAGGTCGATCACGACCCTGGCGGTCACCTCGCCGTCTTCTATCGTCGCGACGGTCCCGCGCAGGGCGTTGCGGGCGCTGGTGCGCAGGCCCAGGCTCCAGAACAGCTCGCCCAGGTCCGGACCCGGATCCGGCCCCGCCAGGCCCGCCTCCAGTCGCGACAGGGCCGCGGCGATCTCGCGCTCGACCTCGCGGAAGGCCCGGATGACCGCCAGGCCGCGCGGCGTGACGACCGCCGCGCCGCCGGACTTGCCCCCGGCGTTGGTCGCCACCAGGGGTGCGTCGAACAGGTTGTTCAGCGCCTGGACCCCGTCCCAGGCGCCCTTGTAGCTGAGCCCCAGCCGCCGGGCGGCGGCGCTGATCGAGCCCAGGCCGTCGATCGCCTCGATCAGGGCGATGCGCTCCAGGCCCACGCGGGCCAGGCCGCCGCGACGCAGGATCAGGGAGGCGCTCAGATCGCCGTCGGTGGACATCGAAACCTCATGCCGGAACTTCGGCCGAAACGCGGGCCGAACGTGACCTGGGCCGAAAAGCTCGTTATGTAACTCCACTACATAACCGAGCACGCCCAGAGACCAAAGGGCCAGAACCAAAGCCATGCCGAACCGTCCGTCGCCGATCAAGCTCGAGGGCTCCTGACGATGCTCGAGATCGCATGGCTGACGGCCAGGCTGGCCGGGATCACCACGATCCTGCTGCTGGTCCTGGCCACGCCCCTGGCCTGGTGGCTGGCGCGGGGCCGGTCGCGCTGGAAGACGCCGGTCGGCGCCCTGGTGGCCCTGCCGATCGTGCTGCCTCCGACCGCCCTGGGCTTCTATCTGCTGATCGCCTTGGGCCCGCAAAGCCCGCTGATCGCCTTGCTGCACCCGTTCGGGGTGCGGACCCTGGCCTTCACCTTCCAGGGCCTGGTGATCGGCTCGCTGATCTATTCGCTGCCGTTCGCCGTCCAGCCGCTGCGCAACGCCTTCATCGCCGTGGGCGACGAGCCGCTGGAGGCCGCCGCCACCCTGGGCGCCTCGCCCTGGGCCGCGTTCGTCCGGGTGGCCCTGCCGCTGGCCCTGCCGGGCTACGCCGTCGCCGCCCTGCTGGTCTTCGCCCACACGGTCGGCGAGTTCGGCGTGGTGATGATGCTGGGCGGCGGCATTCCGGGCCAGACCGAGGTGCTGTCGATCGAGATCTATCGCCTGGTCGAGGCCCTGGAATGGGACAAGGCCCACCAGCTGGCCGGAGCCCTGCTGGTCTTCGCCTTCCTGGTGATGCTCAGCCTGCTGCTGATGGAGCGACGGGTTTCGACAAAAAATTCGCGGACTTAATTCAATCCGCTCATCCCGACGTTCGCCGGGATGAGCGGATAATGGATCAGAACGGGACCTCCCCCTGGATGGTCACCCGCTCGACGACGCGCTCCTGCGGCCAGTAGTCGAGGATGGCGTAGTGCTGGGTGGCGCGGTTGTCCCAGAAGACGATGGCGTTGGGCGTCCAGCGGAAGCGGACCTGGTATTCGGGCGTCTTCACCCGGTCCAGCAGGTCCGCCAACAGCCTGGCCGCCTCGTCCTCGGGCAGGCCCAGGATCCGCGTCGTGAAGACCTTGTTGACGAACAGGTGCTTGTCGCCGGTCTCCGGATGGGTGCGGATCACCGGATGGACCTGGACCGGATAGGCGGCGCGCAGCTCCTGGCGCTTGGCCTCGTCGACCCGGTAGCCGTAGCTCTGCAGGATGTCGTGCTCGGCGGTCAGGGTCGCCAGTTGGTCCTTAAGCTTGTCGGGCAGGTCGCGATAGATGGCGGCGGTGTCGGCGAACAGAGTGTCGCCGCCCAGGGGCGGCAGATGGCGGGCCCGCAGCACCCCGCCCATCGACGGCGCGGGCCGGAAGGTGACGTCGGTGTGCCATTTGTTGGCGGCGCGGACGATCGGCACGATCTCCTCGCGCAGCTTCATGCCGTCGGCGGCCTCGATGTGCAGGATCTCCGGAAAGCCCGGCACGTGGGCGGTGACAGGATGCCCCTCCAAATCCCCGAAATAGCGGCCGAAACGGACATGATCCTCATGGCTGATGTCCTGGTCGCGAAAGAACACCACCTTGTGCCGCAGCAGCGCCGTCCGGATGGCCGCCACGATCTCCGGCGCCAGCGGCTGGCGCAGGTCGACGCCCGAGATCTCGGCCCCGAGTACGGGGCCGGCGGGAGTGACCGTCAGGCCGGCGTAGTCGGGCGTCTGCGAAGCGGCGATGGGGACAAAGGCGTTCATGGCGTTCTCCCGGAGCGCCGCCCGTCCGTGCGAGCGGCGGTTGTTAACCACACCTTAGGCTTGGAATATCAGCGCTCAATCCCGTTTCTTCTCGCCGATCCGATTGCAAACGGGACCAGCCCATGGGCGCGCCCCGTTTGCAGGCGCGGTTCTTCGACCTCGGGCTTTTCGCGACGAGGGGATGGGGAGGCGCGGAGCGGCCGGGCCAGGCCCGGATGACCGTGAGTATTTGTGTGTGCGTTTCGGCTTGGACTGACCGCTCCGCGAAACCGTTTTTCTCAAGGGACGTCGACTGAGGGCTTGTTTCATCCCGGTCGACGTTTCCCCTCGGACGGGCAGGATCAAAGTCGCCCGGAAGGGGCCGTCGGCGACTCCGACAGATCCTGGAACAGGCCGGTTTGAACCTCCCGGCCCCGTCGACCCGCCTGTCCCGCCACCGTTCCCGCCGAACCTTGGGACCTTCTGAGCCCCGCCGCCCGCCAGGAGCCGATCGCCAGGCCCAGGCGGCCCCGCTCGGTTCCATCTCCATCGCCTGCTTGGGCCGGTACCAAGAGCCCTCCCCCGCGATGGGGAC
>NZ_FORN01000064.1 GCF_900114015.1 Caulobacter sp. UNC279MFTsu5.1
CGGGCTGGAGAACACGGCCGCGGCTTCGCGGTGGTGGCCTCGGAGGTGCGCAAGCTGGCCGAACGTTCGCAGACCGCCGCCACCGAGATCGGCGCGGTGTCGTCGGACACGGTCAAGGCCGCCCAGTCGGCCGGCGAAATGCTGACCACCCTGGTGCCCAACATCCGCAAGACCGCCGAATTGGTCGCCGAGATCAGCGCCGCCTGCCGCGAGCAGGACATCGGCGCCAGCCAGATCAACGAGGCCATCCAGCAGCTGGACAAGGTCACCCAGCAGAACGCCAGCGCGTCCGAGCAGATGTCGGCCACCTCCGAAGAGCTGGCCGCCCAGGCCGAGGAGCTGCAGGCCTCCATCGCCTATTTCCGCACCAGCGCTGGCGGCGGCGCCTCGCGTCGCCCGGCCTCGCGCCCCGCCGCCGCGCCCAAGCGTCCCGTCGCGCCCGCCGCCCGCAAGCCGACCGCCGCGGCGCCGCGCCAGACGGTCGCCGCCCAGCAGGCCCGGGCCGGGGGCTTCGCCCTGGACCTGACCAACGGCGGCCCCGACGCCGACGACGCCGACTTCCGGGAATACGCCTGATGGCCGGTCCCGCCGATCGCCAGTTCGTCACCCTGGGCCTGGGCGCCGAGGTCTTCGCCGTCTCGGTCGCCCACGTGCGCGAGATTCTCGACTACCAGCCGCCGTTCGCGATCCCGGAGGGGCCCGACTACCTGATGGGCCTGACCGACGTGCGCGGCCGGGGCACGCCGACCATCGACCTGCGGCTGAAGCTGGGCCTGCCCCGCGTCGAGCCGACCGGCGCCACGCGCATCCTGGTGCTGGACGTGCCGCTGGACGACCGCGTGCTGTCGCTGGGCCTGATCGCCGACCGGGTGATCGAGGTCGTGGCCTTCTCGGAAGGCCAGATCGAAGGGGCGCCCGACATCGGCGTGCCGTGGCGCTCGGAATACATCCAGGGCGTGGTGCGCCGCGAGGCCGCCGCCGGCGACAGCGGTTTCGTGGTCATCTTCGACCTGGGGCGCCTGCTGACCAGCCAGGACGCCGCCGCCCTCGGCCAGGCCGCCTGAGACCGCGCCCGGCGGCCCTGAACGGGCCGCCCGAACAACAGCGGCGCCGACGCCGCGAACGGAGACGCCCGTGTCGAGACAAGCCGCCGCCGTGCTGCAGGCCCCCGAGATCGAACAGTTGAGCGCCAGGAATTTCCAGCGCCTGGCGACGTTCATCCACGACTACAGCGGCATCAAGATGCCGGCCAACAAGCGCACCATGCTGGAAGGCCGCCTGCGCCGCCGGATGCGGGCGACGCGGATCGCCGACGTCAACGCCTATTGCCGCTACCTGTTCGAGGAGAACGGGATGGAGGCCGAGGTCATCCACCTGATCGACGCGGTGACCACCAACAAGACCGAGTTCTTCCGCGAGCCGGTCCATTTCGACTTCCTGGTCGCCAAGGGGCTGCCGGCCCTGGCCGCGAAGGGGAAGAAGGAGATCAGGGTCTGGAGCGCGGCCTGCTCGACCGGCGCCGAACCCTACACCCTGGCCATGATCCTGGACGAGTTCTGCGAGACTCGGCGCGGGATGGACTATTCGATCCTCTGCACCGACATCTGCACCGAGGTGCTGGGCCAGGCGATCGCCGGCCGCTTTTCCGAGCAGATGATCGAGCCGGTCTCCCTGGCCCGCCGCCAGCGCTACGTGATGCGGTCGCGCGATCCGTCGCGCAACGAGGTGCGGATCAAGCCGCACCTGCGGTCCAAGCTGGCCTTCGGCCGCCTGAACCTGATGGACGACGCCTATCCGATCGAGACCGGCCTCGACATCGTCTTCTGCCGCAACATCCTGATCTATTTCGACAAGGCCACCCAGGCCAGGGTGCTGAGCCGGCTATGCAACCATCTGGCGCCCGGCGGGTATCTGTTCCTGGGCCACTCGGAGTCGATCGTCGGCATCGACCTGCCCGTGGTCCAGATCGCCAACACGGTCTTCCAGAAGCGATAGCCCCGGAAGCGACGCCCATGTCCGTGGTTCGAAAGATCCGTGTCCTGATCATCGACGACTCGGCCACGGTGCGTCAGACCCTGGCCTCGATCCTCGAATCCGATCCGCAGATCCAGGTGCTGGGCGTCGCGTCCGATCCGTTCGTGGCCGCCCGGCGCATCGCCGAGGAGATCCCCGACGTCATCACCCTGGACGTCGAGATGCCGCGCATGGACGGCATCACCTTCCTGCGCAAGCTGATGGCCCAGAAGCCGATCCCGGTGGTGATGTGCTCGTCCCTGACCGAGGCGGGTTCGGAGACCCTGCTGCAGGCGCTGGAGGCGGGGGCGGTCGACATCATCCTGAAGCCGAAGGTCGGGGTGGCCGACCATCTGCTGGAATCCAAGATCCGCATCTGCGACGCGGTCAAGGCCGCGGCCGGCGCCAAGCTGGCCGGGGTCCGGCGCCCGGTTCCCCAGTTCACCCGCGCGGGCCACGAGCCCGAGAAGAAGCTGACCGCCGACGCCATGCTGCCGCCGCCGCCCGTTCCAAAAGGCGGGGCGACCAAGGCCATGGCTCGCACCACCGAGAGCGTGGTCTGCGTCGGCGCCTCGACCGGCGGCACCGAGGCGCTTCGCGTCCTGCTGGAAAGCCTGCCGCCGGATTCGCCCGGCATGGTCATCGTCCAGCACATGCCCGAGAAATTCACCGCCTCGTTCGCCAGACGGCTGGACAGCCTGTGCGCGGTCGAGGTCAAGGAGGCCGAGGACGGCGACACCGTCCGCCGCGGCCGCGTGCTGATCGCGCCGGGCAACAGGCACACCCTGTTGGAGCGCAGCGGCGCCCGTTATTACGTCTCGGTCAAGGACGGCCCGCTGGTCTCGCGCCACCGGCCGTCCGTGGACGTCCTGTTCCGCTCGGCCACTCGCTCGGCCGGCTCGAACGCGGTGGGCGTGATCATGACCGGCATGGGCGACGACGGCGCGCGCGGCCTGGCCGAGATGAAGCAGGCCGGCGCCTTCACCCTGGCCCAGGACGAGGCCACCTCGGTGGTGTTCGGCATGCCCAAGGAAGCCATCGCCCTGGGCTGCGTCGACCGGGTGGTTCCGCTGCCGGGCCTGGCGGGCGAGGTGCTGCGGGCGGCGAGTAGATAAGGCTGGGAGGAGGCCCCCTCCGTCGGGCTTCGCCCGCCACCTCACCCGCGCAGCGGGGGAGGTGGCGCGATGCGGATACGCATCGTGACGGAGGGGGCGTCTCTCCGCGAACCCCTCAGAACAGCCCGTCGTCCTCGTCCGCGACCTCCGTCGCGGCCGCCTCGCCCAGGCTCTCGGTCAGCGCCCGGTGGACCTCGCGCTCCTGGGCCATGGTGTACTGCCTGGCCAGCCGGTCGAGCAGGGGGCGCAGGGCGGGGGCGACGTCGTCGGCGAAGATCTCGTCGTCGCCGGCCCGGTCCAGAAGTTCGTTCGCGGCGGTGTCGAGGACCGAGCCGATCTGCTTGTGGAAGTCGAAGCGCTCGGCGGCGCGGCGCAGCATGTCGACGACGTCGGCGCCTTGGCGGGCCGCGGCGGTCAGGGCCTCGTCGACGCCGTCGCCGGCCTTGCCGATCCGGGCGACCGCGCCGCTCAGCACCGTGGCGGCGGCGGCGGCCTTGCCGTCCTCGCCCTGGCGCCCGGCGTCGCCCTGGCCCAGCGTCTCGGCCGCCTCGAACAGGCCTTCCAGCGAACGGGTGGTCTGGGCGGCCGACTTCTCCAGATGGATGGCGTGCTGGCGCAGCTCGACGGCGATGACGCCCAGCGGCTTGCCGGTCTCGCCGATGCGGCTGCATTTCAGCGTGGTGTTCAGGGCCATCATCTGCACATCGGCGCGGATGTCCTGGATGCCGGCGATGCGCTCGGTCAGTTCGCGGGCCGAGACGGCGGCCGAGCGGCTGACCGCCTCGGCGGCCCGCTCGCCGGCGGTCATGTCGCCGACCAGGCCCAAGGCCTGTCCGACATTGCCTTCCAGATCGCGCAGGAAGTTGGTTTCGGCCCCGTCGGCCTGGCCCGAGGCCAGATCGCGCAGGCGCAGCAGCTCGGCGGCGTCGGCGGCCATGCCGATCACGTTGTGGCCGATGCGGGCGACCTCGCGATGGAAATCGTCGGCCATGGCGGCCAGTTGGGCGCCCAGCAGCCGCTGCACGAAGGCCTGGGCGCGCTGGCGCGGCTCGGGGGCGAGGGCGGCGATCTCGCCGGCCTCGTCCAGAAAGCGCAGGCCCGCCTGGACGTGCTCGATCCGCTGGCGGGTGATGTCGCCGATCTGCAGGGCCGCCAGGCCGCCGCCGACCTTCTTCTGGACCTCGCGGGCCAGGGCGGCGACGCTGACGGCGACGCCGGCGATCCGCCTGTGGTGGTCGGCGATGGCGGCGGCGCTGGCCGTCAGGGCGTCGGGCACCGCCGGCAGCAGGGCGGCGCAGCTCCGGGCCAGGTTCTGCTCGTGCGCCAGGGCGCCGCGCAGGGTCTGGTCCAGGTTCGTCAGGTCGTTGTTGAGGGCGTCCAGCTGGGCGCCGCCCATCTCGATGCAGTCGTAGATCTCCTGGGCGAAGATCGCGAACTCGGGGCCGGCGGCGGCGATGCCGCCGGAGGTGATCTTGATGTTGATCGCGAAGACCCGGAGATAGGCCAGGTGCTGGCGCATCTCGGCGATGCGGTCGGCCAGGTCGTCGCTGAACGTGACCAACTGGCCGACGCGGTCGCGGCGGGCGTCCAGGCTCTGGGGCAGAGACTTCAGGGTTTCGGCGGCCTGGGCCAGGTCGCCGGTGGTCGCCGTCACCGTCTCGGCGTCGAGATTGGCGCGGATGGCGTCCAGGCCGGCGATCAGCGCGCCAACCCCGTCGACGGCCCGCGACAGGACGTCGCCGGCTTCGAGGAAGCGGGCTTCCACCACCTGGCGGGCGGCCTCCAGGCGCGCGCCGATCCGCGCCCCCCCGTCGGTCTGGACAGGGGCCTGGAAGGTCGTTGCGAAAGCCGCGGAGGAAGACGCCAAGCCCATGAAATCGCCGGATGATTGCTGTTGCCGCACCATGCCGGGAGATGTGCGAAGGGCGGGTAAAGATCGCGCGTCTTTTGTGGTCGTTCAGGCCCGCGCGGCCAGGATCTCCGGCGCGCCCTGGGCCGCCTCGAAGGCCCGGCCGATGGCCGAGAACAGCATGGCGCTGGTGATCGGCTTTTCCAGGTGCAGGTCGGCCCCGGCCTGGCGGCTGGCGCGGACGTGCTCGGGGCGGGCGTTGGCGGTCAGCATGATGATCGGCGTCCGCGCCGCGCCCGTCGCCGCCTCGCGCGCCCGGATCTCGCGGACGGCGTCCAGGCCGTCCATCACCGGCATCTGCATGTCCATCAGGATCAGGTTCGGCGCGATGGCGGCGCACAGGTCGACGGCCTCGCGCCCGTCTTCGGCGGTGAAGATCTCGGCCACCTCCGCCAGCATCAGCTCGACGATCTTGCGATTGGTCGGGTGATCGTCGGCCACCAGGACCCGGGGCATGTCGGGGGCGTCCGGCGCGGCCTCGGCCGTCGCCTTGGCCGACGCCGCGCGATGGAGGGGAAGGGGCAGGGTGAACCAGAAGGTCGATCCCTCGCCCGGCGTGCTGTCGCAGCACAGGACGCCGCCCATCAGCTCGACCAGCTCGCGCGAGATGGCCAGGCCCAGGCCCGTGCCGCCGAAGCGACGCGTGAACGAGGCGTCGGCCTGCTGGAAGCGCTCGAAGATCCGGCCCTTCTCGGCGGCGTCGAAACCGATGCCGGTGTCGCGCACGGAAAAGCGCACGCGGCCGTCCGCCTCCGGCGCGACGTCCAGCCGCACCTGGCCGTGGTCGGTGAACTTGACCGCGTTGCTCATCAGGTTGGTCAGCACCTGGCGCAGCCGGGCGCTGTCGCCGACCACGGCCCGCTCGGCGGCCGGATCGATGCGCGCATCGAGGCGCACGCCCTTCTCCTCGGCGCGAAGGGCGCACAGGGCGCTGACCGAACGGGCCAGGTCGCCCAGGTCGAAAGGCTGGTTGTCGATGGCCACCTGCCGCGCCTCGATGCGCACCAGGTCCAGGATGTCGGACAGCAGCCGCTCCAGGCTGCGGCCCGAATTGACGATGATCTCGACCAGTTCGCGCGCCCTGGGCGACAGCTCGCCCCTGGCCAGCAGGTCGGCGCCCGCGACGATGCCGTTCAGCGGCGTGCGGATCTCGTGGCTCATATTGGCCAGGAACGCGCTCTTGGCCTGGCTGGCCTGCTCGGCCTGGTCCAGGGCCGCCCGCAGCGTCGCCTTGGCCAGCCGGCTGGCGGTGACGTCGTCGCCCAGGGTGATCAGGTGGCGCGCGCCAATATCGTCATAGGTGGCCAAGGTCCTGGTCAGGAGGTAGCGGGGCGCGGCGTCGGGCCCGACCTGTTCCTCCCAGACCTGCATCTCGCCGGTCCGCAGAACCCGGCTTTCGACCCCGGTCAGGGTCCGGGCGATCGCGACGGGCAGCACCTCCGGGGCGGTCCGGCCCACCGCCTCCTCGGCGACCAGACCGAAGGCGTCCTCGGCGGCCCGGTTGATCAGGACATAGCGGCCGTCCTCGGCGTTCTTGACCGTCAGGGGAGACGGGAGAAGCTGGATGACCGTCTTCAGGAAACCCAGGGTCTCGACCTGGTCGGTGACGTCGCGGGCGCAGGCCAGCAGGCGGATCACCCCGCCGGCCCGGCCGCGCATCGGCGAGATCGTCGTGTCGCAATAGGCCCGGCGCCGGCCGTCGCCCAGGAAGGCGCGGAAATGGGCGACCTGTCCGGCGCGGGCGATGTCGACGGCGCGGTCCAGCGAGAAGCGACTCTCCTCGGGCCAGATCCCGCGCCAGGACGCCGCATCCTCGGGCCTGGCCGTGAACATCGCCCGGGCAAGATGGTTGGCGTGCTCGATCGTCCCGTCGAGCCGCAGGATCCAGGTGCATTCCTGGCTGGCGTTCAGGATGTCGAGCGCGCCGTAGCCGCCGTCCTGTTCACTGGAAGCCTGGCCCTGCACGCTAATGCCCTTGCGAGATGACGCGCGACGCCGCGATGGACGGCTTCGCCCGCGCCATATGCCCAGGTCGCGTTGAAAAGACCGTTAAGTCAGGGCGGCCCTTCGCGGGGGGCGACCGTTCGCCGCGGCGGCCTATCGAGCGCCGCGCCTGTCTGTCGGGGAAAAGGGGAATGGTGGATGCGACAGGGATTGAACCTGTGACCCCCTCGGTGTGAACGAGGTGCTCTCCCGCTGAGCTACGCATCCGCCGTGTCGGTGAGGCTCGAAAGACCCCGCCGCGAGAGGGACGGGCCTATAGCCCGGCGTTTCCGCGACCGCAAGAGGTCAAAAGCGTGATGCAGGCCGACGGCACGTCGGAGAACGCATCTATCAACAGATCTCCGCCCAGGGTCTCGACCGGGGCCTCGGTGTAGCCGAACGTGACCAGCAGGGTCGGCACGTTGGCGGCCTTGGCGGCCAGGGCGTCGTTGATGCTGTCGCCGACCATCACGGCGCGAGCCGGATCGCCGCCCGCCGCCGCGATGGTGGCCAGCAGGTGGCGCGGGTCGGGCTTGGCGGCGGGAGCGTCATCGGCGCCGACCACGGCGTCGAAATACTGGGTCAGGTCCAGGGCGTCGAGCAGGGCGACCGACAGGTGGGTCAGCTTGTTGGTGCAGACCGCCAGCCTGGCGCCGGCCGCGCGCAGGGCGACCAGGGCGTCGACGACGCCGGGGAAGGGGCCGCTCTCGTGGGCGATGCGGCCGAGATAGAGAGCGATGAAGCGCTGGACCAGGGCCGGGGCCTGGTCGGCGTCCAGCGGCGCGCCGGCGGCGGCGAAGCCGCGCTCCAGCAGGGCCTTGGCGCCGCGGCCGACCATCTTGCGCACGTCGTCGAACGGCAGGGGCGGCAGGCCCTCCTCGGCGAGGATGAGGTTCAGCGAGGCCACCAGGTCCGGGGCGGTGTCGACCAGGGTGCCGTCGAGGTCGAAGGCGATCGTCGCCCCTCGCAGAATCTGGTCGTTCGCAATCTCGGCCTTGGGAATGTCGTTCTGGGCATGCATGGCTCTGGCCTTTCGGCTAAACGCGCGGCTAATGCAACTTTGGTCCGCGCTTCGGGAGTCGCTTCGCCCATGACCAACGCCGTCTCTTCGCCTCGTCCTCGCGCGGCCGTCATCCTGGCGGCCGGCCAGGGCACGCGGATGAAGTCGCCGACGCCCAAGGTGCTGCACCGGATCGGCGGACGGACCCTGCTGGACCACGCGATCGACACCGCCCAGGCCCTGGACTGCCAGCGCATCGTCGTCGTGGTCGGCGCCCATAGCCCGCAGGTCGGCGAGCACGCCAGGAAGCGCCTCGGCGAGGGGGCGACCGTGCTGCAGGACCCGCCCCAGGGCACCGGCCACGCCGTGCTGGCCGCCCGCGAGGCCCTGGCCGACTTCGAGGGCGACGTGGTGGTGACCTTCGCCGACTGCCCGCTGCTGAGCGCCCCTGTCATCCAGCCCCTGTTCGATCTGCGCGCGAAAGGCGCGGACGTGGCGGTGCTGGGTTTCGAGGCGGCCAATCCCGGCGCCTACGGTCGGCTGATCCTGGCCCCCGGCCACGTGCTGCTGCGCATCGTCGAGGCCAAGGACGCCGACGACACGGTCAAGCAGGTCAAGCATTGCAATTCCGGCGTCCTGGCCGCCGACCGCGCCCTGCTGTTCGACCTGCTGGCCAATGTCGGCAACGACAACGCCAACCAGGAATACTATCTGACCGACGTCGTCGGCCTAGCCCACGACCGGTCGCTGTCGACCCGCGCGGCGTTCGCGCCCGAAGCCGCGGTCCAGGGCGTCAATTCCCAGGCCGAGCTGGCCGCCGCCGAGGCCGTGTGGCAGGCGGGCCGCCGGTCCGCCTTCCTGGTCGAGGGCGTGACCATGCCGGCCCCGGACACCGTGCACCTGAGCTGGGACACCAGGCTGGCCGCCGGCGTCACGGTGGAGCCGTTCGTGGTCTTCGGACCCGGCGTCAGCGTCGCGGCCGGCGCGGTGATCAAGGCCTTCAGCCATCTGGAGGGCGCGGCGGTCGGCGAGAGGGCCCTGATCGGTCCCTACGCCCGCCTGCGGCCGGGGGCCGAGATCGGTCCCGACGCCCACATCGGCAACTTCGTCGAGGTCAAGAAGGTCACGGTCGGGGCCGGGGCCAAGGCCAACCACCTGTCGTACCTGGGCGACGGCTCGGTCGGCCCGAAGGCCAACATCGGGGCCGGCACGATCTTCTGCAACTACGACGGCTTCGACAAGTTCGAGACCCATGTGGGGGCCGGGGCCTTCATCGGCTCCAACACCGCCCTGGTGGCCCCGGTGCGGGTCGGGGAGGGGGCGATGACCGGCTCGGGCTCGGTGATCACCAAGGACGTCGAGGACGGCGCGCTGGCGCTGGGCCGCGGCGTGCAGAGCGACAAGCCGGGCTGGGCGACCCGGTTCCGGGCCGCGAAGGCGGCCAACAAAGCCAAGAAGGATACGAAATGAGCGCCGACGATCAGAAGCGGATTTCGGGCGAGGCGGCGGCGCAGCTGGTCGAGGCCGGCATGGTCGTGGGCCTGGGCACCGGCTCGACGGCGGCCTGGTTCGTCAAGGCCCTGGCGGCGCGCCAGCTGGACATCCGCGGCGTGCCGACCTCCGAGGCCACCGCCAACCTGGCCCGCGAGCTGGGCATCCCGCTGGCGGCCCTGGACGACGTCAAGTCGATCGACCTGACCGTAGACGGCGCCGACGAGGTCGGTCCGGGCCTGTCGCTGATCAAGGGCGGCGGCGCGGCCCTGCTGCGCGAGAAGCTGGTCTGGGAGGCGTCCAAGCGCTGCGTGGTGATCGCCGACGCCGCCAAGAAGGTCGACGCCCTGGGCAAGTTCCCGCTGCCGATCGAGGTGGTGCGCTTCGGCCACGTCCATACCGGCCACCGCCTGGCCGACATCGCCGCCGAGTTCGACCTCTTGCCGCCGCGCCTGCGGATGGCCGACCGGGGCATCGTGGTCACCGATGGCGGCAACGTGATCTATGACCTGCCGTCCGGCGTGATCGCCGAGCCGGCCGCCCTGGGCGCGGCGCTGAAGACCGTGACCGGCGTCGTCGACCACGGCCTGTTCCTCGACCTGGCGGACGAAGCCCTGCTGGGCACCGACCAGGGGGTGGTCAAGCTGGTCCCCTAGACCCATATCCGCCCTCTTTCGGCCTCACAGCTTCGCTGAAAGGCCGACCCGACCCCGCGACCCGGAGCGCCCGCGATGGCTGAGTACGACTTCGACCTCTTCGTCATCGGCGCCGGTTCGGGCGGCGTGCGCGCCGCGCGCGTGGCGGCGATGAGCGGCGCCAAGGTGGCGGTGGCCGAGGAGTACCGCGTGGGCGGCACCTGCGTGATCCGCGGCTGCGTGCCCAAGAAGTTCATGGTCTACGCCAGCGAGGTGAAGGCCCAGCTGAAGACCGCCAAGGGCTACGGCTGGACGATCGGCGAGGCCAGCTTCGACTGGAAGGGCTTCCTGCACGACAAGGACGTCGAGATCGCCCGCCTGTCGGGGATCTATGTCACCAACCTGCAGAAGGCCGGCGCTCACCTGCTGCATGGCCGGGCCGAGATCGTCGACGCCCACACCGTCGAGGTGCTGCCCAAGTCGGGGTCCAAGGACGCGGGCCGCTACACCGCCCGCAAGATCCTGGTCGCCACCGGAGGCCGGCCCTGGCGTCCGGACTTCCCCGGCGCGGAGCTGGGCATCACCTCGGACGAGGCCTTCCACCTGCCGGAGCTGCCCAAGCGGGTGATGGTGGTGGGCGGGGGCTATATCGCCGTCGAGTTCGCCAGCATCTTCAACGGCCTGGGCGTGGAAACCACGCTCTGCTACCGCGGGGCCAACATCCTGCGCGGCTTCGATGACGACGTGCGCTCGCACCTGGCCGACGAGCTGGAGAAGCGCGGGATCAAGGTGGTGCTGGGCTGCTCGCACGAGCGCCTGGAAAAGACCGAGCACGGCCTGCTCAGCACGTTCAACAACGAGCTGACCTTCGAAACCGATGCGGTGATGTTCGCCACCGGCCGCGACCCTTATGTGGCGGGCCTGGGCCTGGAGAAGGTGGGGGTGAAGCTGAATGACCGCGGGGCGGTCGTGGTCGACGACTATTCCAGGACGACCGTCGACAACATCTGGGCGGTCGGCGACGTCACCGACCGCATCAATCTGACGCCGGTGGCGATCCGCGAGGGCGCGGCCTTCGCCCAGACCGAGTTCCACGACAATCCCACCACCTTCGACCACGACATGGTCGCCTCGGCGGTGTTCTCGCAGCCGCCGGTCGGCGCGGTGGGCATGAGCGAGGCGCAGGCGCGCCAGGCGTTCGGCAAGGTCGACATCTATCGCGCGGTCTTCCGGCCCATGAAAAGCACCTTCTACGGCGGTCAGGATCGCTGCCTGATGAAGCTGGTGGTCAAGCCGGACGACCAGCGGGTGGTGGGGGTGCATGTGGTCGGTCCGGACGCGCCGGAAATCATCCAGATGGCGGCCATCGCGGTGAAGATGGGCGTGACCAAGCCGCAGTGGGATTCCACCTGCGCGGTCCACCCGACCCTGGCCGAGGAGCTGGTGACCATGCGCGAGAAGTACGTGCCGTCGGAAATGGGAACCGTATGACCGCGACATCTTCGATCGAACCGACGGAAGCCCCGGCGCGTCGCACGCCCTGGCTGAGCGGCGTGGCGATGTTCCTGGCGGTGATGACGCCGCTGCTGGCCTATCTGGCGCCGTTGGGCTTCGCGCCGCTGCTGGCCCTGGCGGGGCTGCTGGCCCTGCCGGGTCTGAGGCTGACGCGCGCCGCCGCGCCGCCCTTGCTGATCCTGGTGGTCCTGGCCCTGTGGGCGGCGGTCAGCATGAGCTGGAGCCCCGAGACGATCGATGTGTCGAAGCTCAAGGACTACGGCGACATCGAGAGCCTGACCGCCCTGAAGCTGTTCCTGCAGCTGGCGACCTACGGCGCGGCGGTGGTGGCCCTGCGGGGACTGTCCGACGCCGGCGCACGACGGGCGGCCGCGGTGCTGGCCTATGGCATGGCGGCGCTGGCCGCCGTGGCCGCCCTGGACTCGCTGACCGGCGCGGCGGTCTATCAGAAACTACACCTGGCGACTGGCCAGGCGATCCGGCCGGACCTGGCGATGGTCAAGGTTTCGCTGTCGACCTACGTCCTGGCGCTGCTGTTCTGGCCGGCGGCGCTGATCCTGTCGCGCCTGTCGCGTCCGGGCCTGATCTGGCTTCTGGCCGCGGGGATAGTCGTGACCTCGGTGATCTGCAGCTCCGACGCCTGCCTGCTGGCCCTGGCCGCGGGCGGACTGGTCTGGCTGCTGGTCTATGGCTTCGGACAGACGGCCGCAAAGGTGCTGATCGGACTGGTGGCCGCGCCGTTCGTGCTGGCCCCTCTCGCCGTGCTGGTGGGCGTCCAGACCGGCGTCGTCGCCTGGCTGCACCGGCTGGTACCGGCCTCCTGGGACGCCCGGCTGAACATCTGGACCTTCGCCGCCGATCATGTGCAGATCCATCCGTTCCGCGGCTGGGGGCTGGACGCCAGCCGCACCTTCGGCCCGGCGATCCCGCTGCATACCCATAACGCGCAGCTTCAGCTGTGGCTGGAGCTCGGCGCGATCGGCGCGGCCCTGGCGGGGGTGTTCTTCTGTTGGCTGGCTTACGGCGTGGTGCGGTTGAGCCGGGAATCCCGGACCGAGGCGGCGATGGCCGCCGCCGCCCTGGTCGCCTATCTGGTGATCGGGGGGCTGAGCTTCGGGGTCTGGCAGGAATGGTGGCTGGGTCTGGGCGCCCTGACGCTGATCGCCTGCGGCCTGGCGCGCGCGGTTGACGAACCGCAATGGATCGCCCTGGATGAACTTGCCCCTGTGAGCTGATTTTTCCGTTTTCGTCGCAACGATTTTGCCTTTGGGTCGCGGTTGGGATAAAAGCCGCTCCCTTTTGAGAAGTTCGAGACCGTCATGACCAGCCGTTGGACCCCGTCGTCGTGGAGAGCCCTGCCCGCCAAGCATGTGCCGACCGACTATCCGGACATGGGCGCGGTCGAGCGTGTCGAGCAGACTCTTCGCCAGATGCCACCGCTGGTCTTCGCCGGCGAAGCGCGCCGTCTGAAGTCGGCCCTGGGCGAGGTGGCGGAAGGGCGAGCCTTCCTGCTGCAGGGCGGCGACTGCGCCGAGAGCTTCAAGGAATTCCATGCGGACAACATCCGCGACACCTTCCGCCTGATCCTGCAGATGGCCGTGGTGCTGACCTTCGCCGGCGGCAAGCCGGTGGTGAAGGTGGGTCGCATCGCCGGCCAGTTCGCCAAGCCGCGCTCGGAGCCGGTCGAGACGATCGGCGAGGTGACCCTGCCGTCCTACCGGGGCGACAATATCAACGGCATGGAGTTCACGCCGCAGGATCGCATTCCCGATCCGGACCGCCTGCTTCGCGCCTACGGCCAGTCGGCCGCGACGCTGAACCTGCTGCGTGCCTTCGCCAGCGGCGGCTATGCCGACCTGTACAACATCCATCGCTGGACGCTGGGCTTCGTGGGCGACAGCCCGCAGGGCGCGCGCTATCGCGAGCTGTCGGAAAAGATCAGCGAGGCCCTGACCTTCATGGCGGCGGTCGGCGTCACGCCGGAGACCCAGCCCGACCTGCGTCGGGTCGAGTTCTTCACCAGCCATGAGGCCCTGCTGCTGGGCTTCGAGGAAGCCATGACCCGCGTCGACAGCACCTCGGGCGATTGGTACGACACCAGCGCCCACCTGCTGTGGATCGGCGAGCGCACCCGCCAGTTGGACGGCGCCCACATCGAATTCATGCGCGGCGTCAAGAATCCGATCGGCCTGAAGTGCGGCCCGACCATGGAAGGCGACGACCTGCTGCGGCTGATCGACGTGCTCAACCCGCAGAACGAGCCGGGCCGCCTGACCCTGTACGGCCGCTTCGGCTCGGACAAGATCGCCGACCGCCTGCCGCGCCTGATGAAGGCGACCAAGTCCGCCGGCCGTTCGGTGGTCTGGGCCACAGACCCGATGCACGGCAACACGCTGAAGGCCTCGACCGGCTACAAGACCCGGCCGTTCGACCGCATCCTCTCGGAGGTGAAGACCTTCGTCGAGGTGGCCCACGCCGAGGGCGTCCACCCCGGCGGCGTCCACCTGGAAATGACCGGCCAGAACGTCACCGAGTGCCTGGGCGGCGCGCGGGCGGTGTCGGAAGGCGATCTCGCCGACCGCTACCACACCCATTGCGACCCCCGCCTGAACGGCGAACAGGCCCTGGAGCTGGCGTTCCTGGTGGCCGAGAAGCTGAAGTCGGCGCGCGACGACCAGCGCCGCCTTGCTGCAGGATAACAAGGGTATATCAAAGCTGGTGAAGGTTCGTCCCCGGGTGTAGCCTCCCTTCTTGGAGGAAGGCTGGCCATGGACAGTTCCGCAGCGACGCGGCGACTTTTGGTTGGATCGCTGATGCTGGGCGCTCTGCCAGCGTTTCCCGCCTGGGGCCGGCATCTGGTCGAACCTGGGCTTTCTCAGCCCACTGGTGTTTTGGATCCGGCCCGCCGCATGACGGTCCTCGTCAAGCTGAACGGGATCGGGCCTTTTTCCTTTATGATCGATACGGGCGCCAATGCTTCGGTCGTCTCGAGCGAGGTGGTCGCGCAGTTGGACCTGGCGCGCGGCCAACAGGTCAACATGCACGGCGTGGCGGGCGCCGAGCTGGTCGATACGGTGCAGATGGACGCCGTGGCGGTTGGCGGTCGCGTCCGGCGAAAGTTGACGATGTCGGTCCTGCCCCAGATGAACCTCGGCGCGCAGGGCGTTCTTGGCTTGGATTGGTTGGGCGAGCAGGGACTGACGTTGGATTTTGCCCGCCGTCAGATGTTTCTGGGCTCCAGGCTACCCATGACCGATTCCCGAACGGTGACCGTGCCGGTCAGAAGTCAGCGCAGCGGCCTTCACCTGATTGACGCTCGGGTTATGGGCATCACGACCATGGCCTACCTGGACACCGGATCGACCATGACGATCGGCAATTCCGCGCTTCTGGAAAAGGCCGTCAAGTACAAGGCCTTGATGCGAGATTGGGCCGACATCGAAGTCAGAAGCGTTACGGGCCAGACCATGCAGGGCCGACTGGCCGCATTTAAGCGCCTGCAACTCGGGAACCTGATCCTGACGACCGTGCCGGTGGTTTTTGGGCCCATTCACACTTTCGATTATTGGGGGCTGTCACGCCATCCCGCACTTCTGATCGGGGTGGACGTCCTCAACACGTTCGAGTCGGTTGCTCTGGATTTCACCCGGGGACAAGTGCATTTCCGTCTGCAGCCTACATCGGGCTACGGATAGTCTGCGACGTCTTGACCGGCCGCCCGCCGCTCTCCAATGGTTGTTTGAACGGAGTGCGTCGATGAGTTTGCCGGCCAGGTTGAAACGCGAGTTGAAGTTCCTGAAGGGGCTCTCGCGCACGCTCAAGCGCGTGAAATCCATCGCGCCGGACAGTCCCAACCTGATCTGCGACGATCTGGAAGCCGCGGTCGACCGGTGGCGCGACAGCCAGGCCATCGTTTTCGAAGGCAAGTCGGTCACCTATTCCGAACTGGACGCCATCGCCAACCGCTACGCCCACTGGGCCAAGGGGCAGGGCATCACCCGCGGTCAGACCGTGGCCCTGTTCATGCCCAACCGCCTGGAATACCTGGCGATCTGGTACGGCCTGTCGAAGGTCGGCGTGGCCACCGCCCTGATCAACAACCAGCTGACCGGGCCGGCCCTGGCCCACTGCCTGAACATCTCCCAGGCCCTGCACTGCATCGTCGATCCCGAGACCTCGCCCTGTTTCGAGCAGGTGAAGGGCGCGCTGGAACGGCACGTCCAGCAGTGGGTGCTGGGGCCGGCGCACGGCGACCAGCGCGATCTGGCCAATGCGCTCAAGAGCTGTAGCCAGCTGCGTCCCGACCGCCTGACGGCCCGCAACGGCCTGACCGCCAAGGACACCGCGCTCTACATCTTCACCAGCGGCACCACGGGCCTGCCCAAGGCCGCGCGCATCACCCACATGCGGGCCCAGCTCTACATGCGCGGCTTCGCCGGTTCGACCGACGCGCGGGCCACCGACCGCATCTATGTGACCCTGCCGCTCTATCACGCCACCGGCGGCCTGTGCGCCATGGGCGCGGCCCTGCTGAACGGCGGCGCGGTGGTGCTGCGCAAGAAGTTCTCGGCCAGCGCCTTCTGGGACGACGTGGTGGCCGGCAACTGCACGATGTTCGTCTATATCGGCGAGCTGTGCCGATACCTGGCCAACCACCCCGAGACGCCCAACGAGCACGCCCACAAGATTCGGCTGATCTTCGGCAACGGCCTGCGTCCGGACGTCTGGGACGTGATGCTCGACCGCTTCAAGGTTGGCGGCGTACTGGAGTTCTACGGCGCGACCGAGGGCAATGTCTCGCTGTTCAATTTCGACGGCCGGCGCGGGGCCATCGGCCGCGTCCCGCGCTATCTGCGCGGGAAGTTCAACATCCGCATCGTCAAGTTCGACGTCGAGACCGAGACCCCGGTGCGGAGCGCCAACGGCTGCTGTATCGAGGCCGCGCCCGGCGAGATCGGCGAATGCATCGGCCACATCGCCAGCGACGCCCGCTCCAACTTCACCGGCTACGCCGACAAGGCCGCCACCGAGAAGAAGATCCTGCACGACGTCTTCGCGAAGGGCGACGCCTGGTTCCGCACCGGCGACCTGATGCGCGCCGACGGCGACGGCTATCTTTATTTCGTCGACCGTATCGGCGACACCTTCCGCTGGAAGGGCGAGAACGTCGCCACCAGCGAGGTGTCCGAACGCCTGTCGGCGGTGGCCGGCGTCAAGGAGGTCAATGTCTACGGCGTGCCGGTGGGCGAGCTGGACGGCAAGGCGGGCATGGCCTCGCTGGTCGTGGGCCCAGAGTTCGAGGTCGACGCCCTGGCCGACTATGTCGACCGTGAGCTGCCGGCCTACGCCCGGCCGATCTTCGTGCGCCTGCAGCCCGAGATCGAGACGACCGGCACCTTCAAGTACCGCAAGATCGACCTGGTCCAGGAAGGCTTCGACCCGGCCAGGATCAAGGATCCGCTGTATTTCCGCGATCCGGCCAAGGGCTATGTGAAGCTGACCAAGGCCGTCCACGCCAAGATCCTGGCGGGCGGCTACCGGCTGTAGAGCCGCTTCGAGGGACCTTTGGCCGCCACCTTCCGGCGACCCTCGGTCGACGCGCATCTAGGGCTGTGGGCGAAGGGCGTTTATCGGCCCGGCGGTGGTTCTAGCGCCGCAATAGGCCTTGGGCGCTCCGGTCGCTGGGCGTAGGATCGAGGTCCTTTCGCGTCTTCGGGCCGAACAGGCGTGACCTCGGCCCGGCCTCGCTTTGCGCGCCGACGATCGGAGGTCATCATGCTCACGGAACAATCCCCGCCCACGGACCCCGCGGGTCCGCTTCCGCAGACCAGCCCGGCAGGGCTCGACGACTTCATGGGCAAGATGGTCGGCGACATGGGGGCGGCGATGTCGGCCGCCCTGGTGCTGCTGGGCGATCACCTGGGGCTCTACCGCGCCCTGGCGGACGGCGGTCCGGCCACGCCTGCCCAGCTGGCGGCCCGCACCGGCACGACCGAGCGGTACATGCGCGAATGGCTCGCCGGCCAGGCCGCCGCCGGCTACGTGACCTATGACGAGGACCAGCATCTGTTCTCCCTGGATCCGGTGCAGACCATGGTGTTCGCCGACGAGGGCGGGCCGGTGTTTCTGGCCGGCGGCTTCGACGTGATCGCCGCCATGTTCCGCGACGAGCCGAAGATCGCCGAGGCCTTCAAGTCCGGCGACGGCGTCGGATGGCACGAGCATCACGCCTGCCTGTTCCGGGGGACCGAGCGGTTCTTCCGGCCGGGCTACAACGCCAACCTGCTGTCGAGCTGGATCCCGGCGCTGGACGGGGTGGAGGCCAAGCTGAAGCGGGGCGCGGTGGTCGCCGACGTCGGCTGCGGCCACGGGGCCTCGACCATCCTGATGGCCCGGGCCTTCCCCAACTCCCGGTTCTTCGGCTTCGACTATCACGCGCCGTCCGTCGACCAGGCCCGGAAGACCGCCGAGGCCGAGGGCGTCGGGGACCGCGCGGTGTTCCAGACCGCGGCGGCCAAGGCCTTCCCGGGCGACCACTACGACCTGGTCTGCATCTTCGACGCCCTGCACGACATGGGCGACCCGGTGGGGGCGGCGGCCCATATCCGCGCCAGCCTCGACCCCGACGGCACGTGGCTGCTGGTCGAGCCGTTCGCCAATGACGAGATGACCGACAACCTCAACCCGGTCGGCCGGATGTTCTACGCGGCCTCGACCATGTTCTGCACGCCGGCGTCGCTGAGCCAGGAGGTGGGGCTGGGCCTGGGCGCCCAGGCCGGCGAGGCGCGGCTGAGGAAGGTCTGCCAGGACGCCGGCTTCACCCGCTTCCGCCGCGTGGCCCAGACCCCGTTCAACCTGGTGTTCGAGGTCCGGCCCTGAGAGGTAGGGCGGGGGCGGGGAGGCGGCCTGGATCGTCAAGTCCCGGGACGATGTTGTGATCGGCCCCGGGGCTGTTTCGCGGACGGGCGGAGGTGTAGATTATCGGGCTTAGTCGGGAGGATAATCTTCGGAGCGCCGTCATGGCCGATCCTCGACACGACCCCACGCCCACGCCTTCCGCGAAGCCCTCCGCCGGGACCGCCCGGGCCCCGCCGGCCGAACCGGCGTCGTTTCAGCCAGCTGGTGAAACCGGCGCGGCGCCCCCCGGCCGGCCGACGGCCGAGGCCAGGGAAGGCGACATCAACCTCACCCAGGAAGGCGGAGACCTGGCCGCGGCCAGCCGTGAGGCGATGCAGGCCTCGACACGCCTGTGGGAGCATGCGTTCGAGCCCTTCCAGGCGTTCCTGTCCAGCATGACGCGCTGGAGCGACGAGTTCTGGCGCGAGGCGGCCAGCGGCCTGCGTCCGGCGATGCTCCCGCGGTTCCTGGGACCGTCGGCGTTCCTGGATCTGCCGTCGGTCGACGTGAAGGAACAGGCCGGCGCCTATCTCGTATCGGTCGAACTGCCGGGCCTGACCGAGAGCGACGTCAGCGTCTCGACCGACGGCGACATGCTCAGGATCCAGGGCCAGAAGCGACGGGAAGAGGGCGAGGCGACCCAGGGCTACCGGCGCAGCGAACGCTGGTTCGGGCAGTTCGAGCGGAGCTTCACCCTGCCGCCCGGCGTGGCCCGGGAGCGGATGACGACCTCGCTGCGCAACGGCGTCCTGGAGATCCTCCTGCCCAAGGTCGACGCGCCGCCGCAGCCCGAGCCGCCCCGGACCGGGGTGCGCCACTGAGGGGCGCGAGGGGGACGCCTATCCCCCGCAGGTCCCTCCGTTCAGCTTGCGCTGATAGGCCTCGGCCAAGCTCATATAGGGCGGCAGGAAGGTGTGCAGCACCACGGGCTTGCCGTCGGTGGTCGCCCCCGCCGCCCCGGCTCGCAGTTCGAAATGCAGGTGGATGGTGGTGGGCGTGCCGCCGAAGTCGTTGGACACCTTGCCCAGCTTCTGGCCGGCCGCGACCGTGTCGCCCTCCTTCACCGCCAGCGCCGCCATCTGCATGTGCAGGTAGCGATAGACCCGGTGCGGCGCGGCCGAGGCGGTCAGGGTGACGGTGTAGCTGCCGATGTCGGTGATCACGCCCGTCTCGGCCGCCACCGCCCAGTACTGGTTCTTCTTGCAGGCGGCCGGCCGGATGTCCTGGCCCTGGTGGCCGGTTCCGCCGCCGGCGCACAGCGGATTGTCGCGCGAGCGGGCCTCGCAGAAGGTGTCGCGCCAGGGCAGGCTGTAATTGGCCTGGTCGCACTGGCCGGTCCCGGCCGGACCCTTGCCGCCGCCGTGGCCGTAGACCTGGGAATTGGCGAAGGCGTCGTCCTGCAGCGGCCAGCACATGGCCGGCGACCACACCGTGCGGTCCAGATAACCGGAACCCTGGCCGGCCGGGATCGCCCCGGCGGGCTCGTGCGCGAAGGTCGCGGGCGACGGGGCGGGCGGCGACGGCGGCTGGGCCGGCGGACCGGGCGCGGGCGGGATCGGCTCGCTGGACGGCTGCTCGGCGCCGCCGTCGGACGGCGGGTCGTCGGGCGTCGGCGGGCCGGGCTGCGGCGAGGCCGGCGTCTTGACCTCGCCGCCGGGACCGGTCTGGGCGGGCTTGGTCTTGTCGTCGCAGGACCCCAGCGCCAGGGCCAGGACCAGGGGAGACAGCAGCAGCAGCCTGCGCATCGCCTCAGCCCCCCAGGCCGGCGGCGGCGCGGGCGGCGGCGCCCATCACCACGGCCGTGGTCTTGGCGGCCAGGCCGCGGGCGTAGTTGTCGTCGGCGCAGCGCGGGTCGGTCGGCGCGTCGCAGCGCACCTCGACCGTGTAGAGCACGCCGTAGCGCACGAAACTGATCAGCTGGCCGTCGACCGTGCGCTGCGAGGTCGCGCCCTCCGGTCCCATGGGAGTGATCTTCAGCGGGGTGTCGGCGGGCAGGGGGACCACGGCGGTCGTGCCGCTCAGCGAGACGCCCGCGCCCGGCGCGTCGGCGGTGATCGTATAGTAGTCGCCGAACGAATAGATCCGCGCCCCGGCCGTCAGGTCGGCGTCGGTGGGCAGCAGGATCGGCACGCGGGTCATGTCGACGGCGGCCGGGTTCAGGTTGGGGGCGGGATTGGTCCCGCCGGTCTGGCGCAGGCCGCCGATCGCCGCCTTCCAGTCGACCTGGCCGCCGCGCGGCGGGGCCCGGTTCAGAACGGCCAGGCCGGGCCGCCGCGTCGGCGTCGGCGCCGCCGCACCCGTCGTCGGGTCGATCCGCGTCTGGGACAGCGCCGCCCCCAGCGCTCCCGCCGCCAGGATTCCGCCCAGCACCAAACCCGTCGCCAGTCGCATGAGAGCCCCCTCGCATCACGCCGTTATCCCGACCATAGGGCGCCCAAGCGCTGCTGTTAACCAGGGTTAACGCCGAGCGCTTCGCCGCCTCCCGGGGGCGACGCGATTGAACGCGGGCCGCTTCCTGTCTATATGGCCGGGACCAATCACGGGTCATGTGTGTGGCGACCCGGGAAATCCCGAAGCGTTTCAAAAAGATAAGGGGATATCGCCATGCTGTTGACGATGATGAAGGCCAAGCTTCACCGGGCCACCGTCACCCAGGCCGATCTCGACTACGAAGGCTCGATCGCCATCGACACCGACCTGCTCGAGGCCGCCAACATCCTGCCCAACGAGCAGGTCGACGTGCTGAACATCACCACCGGCGCGCGCTTCACCACCTACGCCATCGCCGCGCCGCGCGGCTCCAGGGTCATCGGCGTCAACGGCGCGGCCGCCCGCCTGGTGCAGAAGAACGACACGGTGATCGTGGTCAGCTACTGCCAGATGCCGGCCGAGGAGGCCCGCAACTACGCCCCGACCGTGGTGCTGCTGGAAGACGGCAACCGCATCAAGAAGGCCGCCTGACCATGCGTCGTCCCGCCGTCCTGCTGATCGCGGCGGGCCTCGTCCTCGCCGCACCCCTCGCCAGCTGCTCGCCCAGGCTGCCCAAGGGCGTCGACGAGCAGCAGCTGTCGGAAGCCGTCGGCCGCGCCATCGGCGGGCCCAACACCTGCGTGCTGCTGGCCGACAAGGCCGGCAAGGTGGTCTGGACCGGCGGCGGCTACATCACCTGCGCCCGCAACCTGCCGACCTGCGACGGCGCGACCACCACGGCCCAGACCGTGCTGGAAGGCGCGATCGGCAAGCCGGCCCGCTTCGCCAGCTGCCCGTCGGGGCCCGGCGCCAACACCGTCGGCTGGGCCACGGGGCCCGTGCCGGTCGGGGCGGGCAAGCCGGACCGGGGCCTGTCCTATGTCGCGGTGATGGAGGGCGAACGCGCCCTGCCAGGCCGCGAGGTCCAGGAGCGGGTCGAAGAGGCGTTCGCGAAGGCGGGGCTCTAAAGTTCCTTCTCCCCTTGCGGGGCGAGGTGTCGGCGAAGCTGACGGATGAGGGGGCTCTCGGAAATCAAAAGCCGCGTCCGGTCTTTCGACAGGGCGCGGCTTCTGCAGTCTTCAACCCCTCACCCGACCCCGGCTTTCGCCGGGGCCGCCCCCTCCCGCAAGGGAAGAGGGGGCCCGGGTGACTATTTCGCCAGCTCGTACGTCGCCGAGACGTCGATCCGCACCTTCAGCTCGCCGGCCGAGACCGGGCTGCTGTCGGCGGCCATCTCGCGCTTGGCCATGGCGGCGTACATCGGCATCGGCGGGGCGGGGGTGTAGCCGCCGCCCTCGCCCAGGCTGACCAGGCGGACGATCTTGTAGCCGGCGGCCCGGGCGTAGAGGTCGGCCTTGGCCTGCAGGGCCTTGACCGCGTCCAGCCGCGCCGCGTCCTCGGCCGCCTGCGGGTCCTGCAGGCCGAAGCTGATTCCGCCCACGTTGGTGGCCCCGGCGTTGACCGTGGCGTCCACCGTCTGGCCCAGCTTGGCCAGGTCGCGCACCTGGATCGTCACCTGGTTGCTGGCCTGGTAGCCGTTCAGCTTGGGCGGCTCGTTCTGCACGTAGACATATTGCGGATTGACGTTGAGGCCCGAGGTCTGGATGTCGCGCTCGGCGATCCCGGCCTTCTTCAGCGCCGCGACGACCTTGGTCATCTGGGCGGCGTTGGCCGACAGGGCTCCGGCGGCGGTGGGGGCGTCGGTCTGGACGCCCAGGGTGATGGTCGCCAGGTCCGGGGTCACCTTGCTCTCGCCAAAGGCCGACAGGTTCAGCGTCGTGGCGCGGAAGGCCGCGTCGGCGGTCTGGGCCTGGGCGGGCAGGGCGGCGGCGGAGGCCAGCAGGGCGCCGGCCAGGGCGATGCCCAGGGGGAAGGACGCCGCCAGGGGGAGCGAGCGGCGGGCGGTGGGGGCGGTCATAGTGGTCGTTCTCCATGCGGCTGGGGGACAGGCGCCGCGACCTTGATCGTCCCGTCCGCCGGCCCCGGCAAGCGGAACCGACGACGGACGGTGGCATTCCTGACAGGCTCAACCTGAACCGGACCTTTAAGCCGCGTGCAGCCCATGCTAATCGACGCGTCCTCCCGCGCTCCGTTTCTGGAGCGGGGCGCGCCGCGCGCAACGGGGGCCTGTAGCTCAATGGTTAGAGCCGACCGCTCATAACGGTCTGGTTGGGGGTTCGAGTCCCTCCAGGCCTACCAAACTTCCATCATAAAATATTGAAACAATTGGGTAATTATGGATTTTTGTCTAACCCCGATCTTGCTATCCCCGGTAGTTGAACAGAAACCGGGCCCGCTTCTTTGGCCGGATCGCGCTGGAGCGGACCTTTCGAACGTCTGAGAAGGGTGGTGGGCTCAACTGGTGAACGCAACACGCTAACTTTTCTTCGGAGAGGGAGCGTGGGTGATGAAGCAGCGGCGTCGCATCTACTACTCGGCGGCCCAGCGGGCTGAAATCTGGGATCGCTGGAAGGCCGGCGAGTCGATGAGTTCGATCGGACGACGGTTTGATCGGGAGTCCTGTCCCTCTGGGGGAGCGTGTCTTTCGGCGTCTGTCCCCGGCGGATAGCGAACAGAGTTCAGCAATTTCAGGAGCTTGAACTTTCTCGACCCCAATCTGTCCCCACCCCTTCAAACCACCCTGATAATGACCTCACCTGAAGGCACGGGGAGGGCGCGAGGCCAGCGACCGATGCGGTCTTCAGGGGTGGACGAGCGGGGCTTGTCGGCGGCGCGTGAGTTTGCGGTCGGCGAGCTTAATCAGAGGGCGAGGGACGTAAGCTCGCCCATCGGGGTCTTCGCGCTGGAAGGCTCCGCCCGTCGTGGGGTTCGCTCCGGTCCTGGTTGGCTCACTCCCGCCTCTGAAATCAAGCGGTGCACAGATCCAGCGGGAACAACCGGGTGGGGTGAAGGGCGGAAAAGGCCCGCGCGCCCCGGCCTTGCGGATAACGGCTCCACGCGAAGCGCCTGACTTCGTCGA
>NZ_FORN01000025.1 GCF_900114015.1 Caulobacter sp. UNC279MFTsu5.1
ACAACATGGAGCTGCGCTGGGACGGCGTGCCGACCCTGGCCGACGCCATGGCCATGCTCAAGAAGCAGGCCGCCAACACCCCGCCGCCGCAGTGGGTGCGGGTGGTGGGCGGCTTCACCGAGCACCAGTTCGCCGAGAAGCGCCTGCCGACCCTGGACGAGATCAACGCCGCCGCGCCCGAGACGCCGGTGTTCATCCTCCACCTCTACGACCGCGCCCTCCTCAACCGCGCCGCCCTGCGCGCCGTCGGCTACACCAAGGACACGCCCAACCCGCCGGGCGGCGAGATCCAGCGCGACGCCTCGGGCGAGCCGACCGGCCTGCTGCTGGCCCAGCCCAACGCCACCATCCTCTACGCCACCCTGGCCAAGGGGCCCAAGCTGCCGCCCGAGTACCAGCTCAACTCCACCCGCCACTTCATGCGCGAGATGAACCGGCTGGGCGTGACCGGGGTGATCGACGCTGGCGGCGGCTTCCAGAACTATCCCGACGACTACGCGATCGTCGAAAAGCTGCATGCCGACGACCAGCTGACCCTGCGCATCAGCTACAACCTGTTCACCCAGAAGCCAAAGGCGGAGCTGTCGGACTTCCAGTCGTGGTCCAAGCAGATCAAGCCGGGGCAGGGCGACGACAAGTACCGCCATAACGGTGCGGGCGAGATGCTGGTTTACAGCGCCGCCGACTTCGAGGACTTCCGCGTCGAGCGGCCCGAGATGCCGCCCAACATGGAGAGCGATCTCGAACCGGTGATCCGCCTGCTGGCCGAGCAGCGCTGGCCCTGGCGGCTGCACGCCACCTATGACCAGACCATTGATCGGGCGCTGGACGTCTTCGAGACGGTCAACAAGGACGTCCCGTTCGACGGCCTGCATTGGTTCTTCGACCACGCCGAGACGATCAGCGAGCGCAACATCGACCGCATCGCGGCCCTCGGCGGCGGCATCGCCGTGCAGCACCGCATGGCTTTCCAGGGCGAGTACTTCATCGACCGCTACGGCGCCAAGGCGGCCGAAGCGACGCCGCCGATCAACAGGATGCTGGCGGCCGGAATCCCGGTCGGTGCCGGCACCGACGCCACGCGGGTGGCCAGCTACAACCCTTGGGTTTCCCTGAACTGGCTGGTCACCGGCAAGACCGTGGGCGGCACGCGCCTCTATCCGCCGGCCAACCGCCTGGACCGGGAAGAAGCGCTGCGCCTGTGGACCACGGCCAACACCTGGTTCTCGAATGAGGAAGGCTCGAAGGGCCAGATCGCCGTCGGCCAGCTGGCCGATCTGGCGGTGCTCAGCGCCGATTATCTGCGCGTGCCCGAAGAGGAGATCCCGCACCTGGGCTCGGTCCTGACCCTGCTGGGCGGCAAGGTGGTGCATGGCGAGGGGGACTATTCCAAGCTGGCCCCGTCCCTGCCCCCGCCCATGCCCGATTGGTCGCCGGTGCGCACCTTCGGCGGCTACCAGGATCGTTCGAAGTCTCACGCCAGGGCCCTGGCCTCGGCTTGCGGCTGCGCCAACGGCTGCGGCGTCCACGGCCACGACCACGCCGCCGCCCTGGGGGGCGAGGCGCCGACTTCCGACGCCCGCTCCTTCTGGGGCGCGTTCGGTTGCGGCTGCTGGGCGGTATGAACATGACCACGCCCACGCCGATCGCGGCCCTGCTGAGATCCCCCGGGCTCTCGATCCTGGCCCGGGGGCTGCTCACCCTGCCCTACTGGTGGAGCGGCCTGAGCAAGATCGCCGACCTGCACGGCGCTCTGGCCGAGGCCGCGCACTTCGGACTGCGGCCGGCCTGGCTGACCGTCGTCGCCACCGTGCTGGTCCAACTGGGCGGTTCGGCGGCGGTGATCTTCGGTCGCGCCACCTGGCTTGCGGCCGGCGCCCTGGCGGTGTTCACCGCCATAGCCACCCTGATCGCTCATCCCTTCTGGATCGTCTCGGACCCCATGGAGCGTTTCCATGCGCTCAACACCTTTCTGGAGCACATCGGCCTGATCGGCGGCTTCATGCTGGCGGCGATCCTGGTCGAGCGAGATCGGAAATCGGAATGACGCCACCCCCTCCGAAAGGAAGCACCGCCACCGCCGCCCTGGCGGCGTTCACGGCCGGCTTTGTCGATACTGTGGGGTTCGTGGGGCTGTTTGGCCTGTTCACCGCCCATGTCACCGGCAACTTCGTGCTGATCGGCGCGGCGATCGTCACCCATCATTCGGGGATCATCGCCAAACTGCTGGCCCTGCCGACCTTCATCGTCGCGGTGGCCCTGACGAGCCTGTTCCTGCGCCATTGCCGCAAGACCCAGCGCTCGGCCGTCAGGCCGCTGCTGATCGTCCAGGCTCTGCTGCTGGCCGCCTTCATGGTCGCTGGCCTGACCCTGGCCCCGTTCACCGGCGGCGACCAGCCGGCCGCCATCCTGACCGGCCTGACCGGCGTGCTGGCCATGGGCGTGCAGAACGCGGCCTCCCGCACCGTCTTCACGCACCTGTCGCCGACCACGGTGATGACCGGCAACGTCACCCAGATCGTCCTGGACCTGGTCGGCCTGACCGAGCGCGACGCGCCCGCCGACGAGGTCAAGGCCCGCATCCGCAAGATGCTGCCGCCCGTGCTGGCCTTCACCGGCGGCGCGATCGCCGGCGGGGTTGGCTTCGCCGTGGCGGGCTTCTGGTGCGTCCTGGCCGGAGTCGCCGCCGTCCTGGCCATGCTGTTGTTCAACCCCGTCACAGAGGCCAGGGCATGAGACGCGCGCTCTCCGCGCTCACGCTCGGCGCGGCGCTGGGCGCCGGCGGCTTCGCCCGGGCCGCCGAGCCTCCGGCGTTCAAGCTCATCCGTTCGGACGAGACCTATCGCTATCTCGCAGACCAGCCGCCCGCGACGCCCGGCGACCGGCTGCGCTACATTCCGCTGAACGATGACCCGGACGTCTACTTCTCCCTGGGCGGCGAGGCCCGCTTGCGGATCGACGCCTTCGACGCCCCGCGTTTCGGGATCGGCGGCGAACCGTCCGATGTCTATGGCCTGGCCCGCGCCCTGGTCAGCACCGACCTGCATCTGGGGTCGCGCGTGCGGATCTATAGCGAACTGGGCCTGCATCGCGACATCAACAAGAAGGCCCCGCCGGCGGTCAGCGATCGTGACGGCCTGGACGCCCAGGTGGCTTTCATCGACTTGACGCCCGACGCGGCGCGCCACTGGCGGTTGCGCCTGGGCCGGCAGGAGGTGTCGCTCAGCCCTACCCAACGCTTCGTCTCGGTGCGTGAAGGTCCCAACATCCGCCAGAGTTTCGACGGCGTCCGCATCACGCGCCAGACCGCGGGCCTGCGGCTGGACGCCTTCTATCTGCGCCCGGTCGTGATCCAGACGGGCGCCTTCGACGACAGTCGCAACATGGATCAGCGCTTCTACGGCGTGTACGCCTCCAGGACGCTGAGCAAAGCGGTGGCCCTCGATCTCTACGCCCTTGAACTGGACCGTGACGGCGTCCGGTTCGGAGCCGTGCGCGGCGACGAGCGGCGGTCGAGCTTCGGTGCGCGCCTGGCGGGCAAGCACGGCCCCCTCGACTACGAGGTCGAGGGCATGATCCAGGGAGGACGGTTCGCCGGCCGCGACATCCGGGCCTGGGGCGGCGGTGTCGGCGGCGGCTACACCCTGGCCCGCCCCTGGGCGCCACGCCTTGGGCTGAGGTTCGACGCCGGCTCGGGCGACGCCGACGCCGCCGACGGCAGGCTCCAGACCTTCAATCCGCTGTTTCCCAAGGGCGCCTATTTCAACGAGACCGGCCTGACCAGTTGGAGCAACCTGGTCGCCCTGCGTCCCAGCCTGGGTCTGTCGCCAACCCGCGACGTCAGCCTGGAGCTCAGCTACCTGATCCGCCGCCGACAGACCGGCGACGACGCGATCTACCTTCAACCTTCGACGCCGCTCGTCCCGGCCGGAACCAACAGGTCGCGGGCGGTCAGCGATGGGATACAGTTGGACGCCGGATGGCAGGTCGACCGTAACCTCAAGCTTCAGCTGCAAGCGCTGCATCAGGACGCCGCAGCCGCCGTGACTGCGATCGGCGGCAAGGACGTGAACTTCGCCATGGCGATTATCCAGTACCGCTTTTGACCCAGGCTAGCGACCTGGCGTCTTCAAAGGTCAGGGTGAGTCCTATGGAAGCCCAGCACAGCCTTCGGTCGCAAGCCGCGCCAATTGTCGGGCGTCGATACTCGTCAAGCGCGACACCTCAACAATCTGAATTGATTTCAAGCGTCTGCGCCTCGCGCCGCTCTTCCTCCCGCTGGCAAATCATCGCATGGTGCCGGCCGATGGACGGGGATCGCCAGCAGGAGCCTACCCACGACGCCGCGCCGGATCTGGCCGCACGCTCGATCACCTTGCGCGGCGCCCTGGCGCGATATTTCCAGCGCCGCCTGCCCGGCGCGAACGACATCGAGGATCTGGTCCAGGATGTCTTCCTGCGGATCGTGAGACGCGGCGACAACGCCGATCTCGATCGATACGAAGGCTATGTCTTCGAGACGGCCGCCAGCGTCCTGAAGGATCGCTTTCGCCGCCGCAAGGTGCGGGCGACCGACCGCCACCAGTCCTTCGATCCGGACCTGCACATCCAGACGAGCCTTGACCCCGAGCGCACCGTCCTGGGCCAGGAAGCCCTGCGGTCGATGACGCGCGTGATCCTGCAGATGCCGGAACGGACCCGGACGATCTTCATCCTGCGCCGGCTGGAAGGCTTGCCGCACCAGGAGATCGCCCGCAGGCTGGGCCTTTCCCTGAGCACGGTCGAAAAACATATTCAGCGCGCCGCGCGCCACATTCTCTCCAGCGGCGAAGGTTCGTGATGGCTGGCCGCAAACTCCACCTCGTGGCGTTGTCCCCCGATGAGGCGGCGGCCGCCTGGCTTGCTCGTCACGATGCGTCGCCGCAAGCGGCCGAGGATCCCGACTTCGTCGCCTGGCTCGACGAATCCGACACCCACCGTCAGGCCTGGTCACGGGCTCAACGGCTTTGGGAGGACGCCGCCCATCCCGTGGCCGATGATCCGCTGCTCTCGGCCCTGCGCGCCGAGGCCTTGGCCGCCCGGCCCGATCCCTGGCCCAGGATGGCGATCGCCGCCTGCCTAGTCGCGATCATCGGCGGCGGCTTCCTGGCCTGGCGTCTGCATGGCCCGCCGGACTCCGAGACCTCGGGCCGAAGGATCGCCGCCGTCGACCCGACGGCGCGTTACGGTGCGGCGGACCTCGTCAGCGCCAAGGGCGCCAGGCTGGTCACGCAACTGCCCGACGGGACGCGCCTGGAACTGGACACCGACAGCGCCGTCGACCTGGCGTTCACCGGGCGCGAACGACGCTTGCGCCTCGTGCGCGGCCAGGCGTTCGTTACGGTCGCCGCCGACCCGCGCCGCCCCTTCGCTCTCGACGTCGCCGACCAGACCATCGTGGATCGCGGCACGGCCTTCGCGGCGCGGCTGGACCCCGCGGGCGTTCGGGTCACGCTCGTCCAGGGGCGGGTGGCCGTCGGGCCGTCGGGCGCGCCTCCACGCTACGACCTGGCGCCGGGCCAAAGGCTGACCCTCAAGCCAGGTCGTCCGGGCGTCGTCGAAGCCGTGGACACCGACCAGGCCCTGGCCTGGCGGCAGGGTTTCATCGAGTTCTCCGACACGCCCTTGGGTGAGGCGGTCGCGGAGATGAACCGATATGGCGGTCCGACCCTGACCGTGCGCGATCCCCACACGGCGGGCCTGAAAATCAGTGGGCGCTTCAAGCTGGGCGATGCCGAGCGGTTCGTCCGCACGACCTCGGCCCTGTTGCCCATCCACGCGACGCGCGTCGCCGGGGGGCTGGAGCTGCGGGCCGGTGCAGAGGCGTCAGAACCGGCGGGCTAGCGTCAGTTCGAAGCGACGTCCGCGCGGGTCGCCATAGGTGCTGTAGCCAAGTTCGGAGTTGGCGTCGATCGGCGCACGGGCGTCCAGAAGATCTCGCACAGCCAGTTGCAGGCGGGTGCGCCCGTCCGCCCCGAAGACGTAGTTCACCATGGCGTCGGTATAGACCTGGGCGGGAAGGGTGTCGGACTGCTGTTTGGCGATCAGGTCGGCGCTGTCCAGGTGCGCGAAGCCGGACCGCGCCACCTTTGATCGCCCGTAATATTGGCCATTGAGCTCCAGCGTCAGGTCGCCCTTGGTCCACTCGACGCCCAGATTGCCGCGATGGGCCAACGGCCCGTCCCGGTAGCCGGCGGTCTCGTACCAGGCTCCGGCCGGATCGTCGCGCCGCCGGTAGCTGGGTTGCCAAGTGTAGCGCAGATAGATCCGCAGGGCCGCGTCGCCGCCCAACTCATGACGATAGTCGAGGCTGACATCGACGGATTCGATGACTGAACGCCCGACATTGAGGGCCGAGGCGTCGACCTTCGTAATGACCCCGCCCGTGTAGCCCAGGGCGCGGTCCGCGTCGGTGAGCGGCAGGCGCGTGATCCGGTCGGGATAGAGGGCTTCACGCGCAACGAAATAGCCCGGATCGTTGGAAGCGTAGGTTGTCACCTCGCGCGACTTGTCCGTCCGCAGATAGTCGATCGAGAGCCGCAAGCCTGGCGTCGCCTGGGGCGTAAACACCAGCCCCGCGGCCAGGGTGCGGGCTTTCTCGGCCTTTAGCCGCTCGGACCCGCCCGCGATCAGGTCGAAGTTTCCGTCGACCCCGAGATCCGCGCCGCCGCGCTTGGGGTCTTGGGCCCAAAAGTAGCGCCCCGACCAGTTTATCACGCGGTAGTTGATCTGCTCGGCGGTGGGCGGGAGGAAGCCGTCGGCATAGCTGGCGCGGAGCATCAGATCGGGGCGAAGAAAGCTGCGAAAGCCGAGCGTCGTGGCGATGACCGTGTCCGACGCCTTCAGGACGCCGACGCCCAGTTCGGCGATCGCTTCGTCCAGATACTGAGGAACGCGCAGGCGATAGCGGTCGGTGCGCACCGACAGTTGCGCCTCCAGGCCTCGCCACGGCCCCTTGGCCTGGGCCGAGACCAGGGGCGCGCGCCATTCGGCGTAGAGCGAGCCATTGGTCTGCTCCAGACCCGGCGTCAGGGTATGCGCGAAGGCGTCTGGCAAGTAGCTGTAGCCCAGGCGAGCGCCCAAGGGCGCGCGCTCGGTTCGGGCTTCGGCCAGAACGGTCATGGTCAACGGCCCGCCCGGCAATCGCAGCAGCGGACCCGAGGCCCGCAGATTGAAGTCCTGCAGCCGATCCTGCTGCTTGATCAGATAGCCGCCGGGCTGGCGATAGCTTCCGTAGGCCTTTAGGAAATCGGCGCCGGACCAAAACGGCGAGATCGCCGGTGTGCCGTAGAGCAGCGGCATGTCCAGAGCCGCCACAATACCGGCATAGATGTTCGGTTGCCGCCGATCGTCCTCCAGCCGCAGGGTCGAAAGGCTCAGGCTGTAGTCGGCGCTGGCCATCCAGCCCGCGGATAGGCGCGCGATCAATCCCGCCGTGCCCCGGCGCGTCAGCGTGCGATTGAGGACAGGCCCCTCCCAACCCAGCGGGAAGACGACCACCACCGTTTGCTCGAAGGGGTTGTTGTCGCTGCTGCCGGCGATGGGGCCGATCATCGCCTCCCCGGCCGGGGCGATGGCGCGGCCTTGGTCGTCGACATGCAGGTAGTCGAAGAACGCCTCGACGGCGCCGAACTGATGGCGACCGCTGAGAATGAACGAGGCGGTCTGTGTGTCGGTCAACAGGCTCTGACGTCGGCCGAAGGCGTCTCCCGACAGGCCAAGGTCCAGCGTCCCCGCATTGGCCAGGACTTCGGCCGTCGTGAACCCCTGAGCGGAAAAATGCGTCTTGGTCGAACCTAGCGCCTGGCCGCCACGGGCGGCGTCGAGGACCAGTGGAGCGCCGAAGCCGTAGACGTTGACGTCGGAGCCGACAGGGATGTCGAGCACCGATTGCACGCCCTGGCCCAGGCGCAGGGTCCGCCCCCGCTCGACATAGTCGCGATCGCCAAAGCGTAGGCCCTCGGCGCGGGACAGTCCCAGGGTCAGCGACAGCGACGATCGGCCATCGGCGGACGAGACGCCCAGATGCCCGCCGAACCGCGTCTGCGGCGCATCGCCTCGAGCGCTCAGGCCCTGGCTCAGGCCGACCGACTGGTCATTATAGTCCCGCTTGAGGATGACATTGACCACGCCGCCGGTCGCCCCCGGACCGTAGATCGCCCCCGCCGTCGCGGTCAGCACCTCGACCCGGTCGATCGCGGCCAGCGGAAGGCCGTTGAGATCGGGCTGAACGAACCTGGCCAGCACGCCCTGGCCGTCCGGCAGGCTGGGCAGCCGCCGTCCGTCGACGAGGACGAGCGTCTGATTGCCGCCCAGGCCCAATAGATCGATCTGTGAACGGGTCGAGGCGAGGTTGGCGCTCGGAGCCTGAATGTTGGCGGCCGCCTGAGCATTGGCCGGCATGCGCGCGCGCATGAAGTCTTCGAGGGTCTCCGCGCCCGAACGCGCCAGGGTTTCGCTGTCGGCGACGTCGTAGGGTTGGATGTCGTCGCGGCTGCGGCGGATGCCGGTGTTGAGGTTGCGACGACCCAGGACCAGCAGCTCGGAAACCGCGCCGTCGCCGGGATCGACCGCCAGCTGTTCCGCCGAAGGTCCCGGACCGGCCTGGCTGACGACGAAGGCGCCGTCGATCGTGCGGCGATAGGTCAGGCCCGAGCCGGCCAGCGCCGCAGCCAGCGCCTGCTGTGTCGTGAACCGCCCGCTCAGCCGCGGCGCGCGCCGACCGTCGGTCACGGCGCGATCGAAGATCAGCTCGGCCGCCCCCGTCCGCGCGACCTGGTTGAGCGTGATCGACAGCGACTGGGCGGGCAGATCCAGGTTGGCGCCGGGCGCGGCGGCGTGCGCGCTCGCGGCCGCGGCGCCGAGCGCCACCGCCAGGGGCGCTCGCCTCCAGCGCCTCGACCGCCACGCTCCGAACTCCACTCACGCCTCCAAGCCGGCCAGACTCGCCGTCTCAAGAAAGTTTCGCGCCCGCGTACGGTTTTTCCGTCGGCTTGCGTTCCTGGCGCCGACCCAGGAGCCCCAAAACGCCGATGCTCGCCAGAAACCCCAACCCGATCTCGCGTCCATATCCCTTCATGCCGCCTCGCGATCGCGAACCGAGCGCGGCGATCAGTCCGCCGTCCGGAGAAGCCCATCTGCGCAGCGCCCTGGCCCGTCAATACGGTTGCAGCGATCCACAGGTGCTGACCTCGCGACTGGGCGAAGACCAGGCGGTCCATATCACCCGCAAGTTCCATCATGCCGACCATTTTGGCCGTGTTGAGGCCCCTGCCAGCGCCGACGCCTACCTTCTGTGCGCCAATCTCGGCGCCGGCAGCCAGCAGATGGTGACCCGGGGGCGAGGTCTTGGGCGCCAGGTGTTCGCGGCGGACACCATCGGCCTTCGCCCGCTGGCCGAGGACCACGCGGCCGAGGTTCTGACGCCCTTCGACTTTCTCTTCATTCATCTGCCGCGCGCAGGCCTGGCGGAGATCGCCGATGATCTTGGACGTCAACGGCTGGTCGACCTGGCCTGCCCCGCCGGCGAAGCCGATCCCGTCGCCGTCAACCTGGCGCGGGCCCTGCTGCCGGCGTTGAACCGTCCACGAGAGACCAATGCGCTGTTCGTTGACTACTTGGTGGCGACGATCGGCGCGCACCTGATCGAGCGGTACGGCGACCTGCGGCCGATCAGCGACGGAAAGGGCGGCTTGGCCCGCTGGCAGCAGATGCGCGCCGAGGAGTTCATGCTGAGCAGCGGCTCCGACCCGATCCGCCTGAGCCGGATCGCCGACGAATGCCGTCTTTCGCCCAGCTATTTCGCCCGAGCGTTCAAGCAGACCTATGGCGTGACGCCGCACCAATGGCTGTGCCGGATGCGGGTCGAGAAAGCCAAGACGATGCTGCTGGACCCCGACCTGTCGATCGCCGACATCGCGCTCGACTGCGGCTTCGCCGACCAGAGCCATCTGACACGCGTGTTCCACCGGCAAGCCGGCGCTCCGCCCGCGCGCTGGCGTCGTCAGTATCGCCTCTGAATTTCGAGATAAGCGACAATTTCCCGTGAGATCCGTTTTCAAATATATAGGAAAATATTCTCAACGCCATCTGAGTGCGCAAGCGCCGAAGCCGACGTCGTCGCGAAGATTCATCGCCGCAGCGAATTCCCGTTGCGGACCTTGGTCCCGCACCGGCCACCGAGAGGCTGTGCGAGTTGGGGAGCGTTCATGGCTGCCCGAATGAGGCAAGAAAAATCCCCAATTCGTTGTAGCTGAAATATGTTAATGTGATTGTGTGGTGCGGTTTATGGAGATGATTTTTGTCATATCAATATAGTATTTTCATAGTTCAAATTACGTATTGAATTTCAAGTTATTTCTTAAATATACTCTTCAATACTATTGACAAGGTTTCGATCTGGGGTAATCGCTAACCACTGTTTCGCTTCGCGTTGGCAAACGTGGCGTTCCATGGGCGGCGAATGGTCGTGGATTGATGTGGAGCGGGCTACCGCTCCCCCACCCTCTCCGACGTCCAAGAAACGAGGCGCGCGCCTCCGGCATCGACGTTGGAGTTCCTCCCAGCAAGCTCTGACGTCGACGCCGTGACAGAGGACTTCCTTTGCATTGCGCGGACGAGCGGGACTGCACGCGCGCGGAATGTTCAGAAGCCTGTCATGGCCGACATCGGCCTCACTTCGCCCGGTAGTATGACGCTACCAACTACATCTCGATGTGCGCCGACTTCGGCGGGCCGGGCTGTTCCGGGCGTTCCGCGAACAGTGAACGCAGCCATGGCGACTTGCACGAGATGGGAAAATATTCCTATCCTGGTGTTAGCCGGGAACGCCGTGGTCAGCGACGATCGTCCAAGGCCGCCCCTTCGCGTCAGGCCTTCAGCGTTACATCGACGCCGTTGGCCTTGAGTTGTCCGGTCATCCAGTCCGCCACCGCCAGCGCGCAGGCCCGGTCGCCGACCACGTCGGGCCAGGGCACGCCGCCGGCCGCGCCATGGGTGCCCGTGAACTTCTTTTCCTCGAGGATCCCGTCGCCGTCGAGCCAGCGTCCGGTGTTGTAGAAATAGAAGCGCGACTTGACCGGGTTCCGGATCCAGAACGCCAAATTGCGCGCTGTCCGGGCATGGGCGACAAAATCGACGTTGTCGGGAATGGTCTGCGAGAGGCCCAGTTCGCTGGTCTGCATGTCGACCGCGTCGAACAGGAACATGGCCTTGACCCGCTTGCCCTGAGCCTTGAGCCGCTTGGCGGCGATGATCGCGGTGCATCCGCCGCGGCTGTAGCCCACCAGGATCACCGATCCGGACCCGCCCTGGGCGGCGCCGACCGCGCGATCGGCGATGCTGGATACTTCCTTGCCGGTTAGCGAGGGACCCCGGAAATAGGTGCTGCCGACGACTTGCTTGGCGATCTGGCTGGGGAACGAGTTCCCCATCTCCTTGGCGTACTCCTGGTCGTTGTCAGGTCCGGTTCCATCGATGATGACGATCATACTCTTTCTCGCTGGCCTGAATTGCGCGGGAGCCTAGCGTCGGTGCACAGCTTACTCAATACAGCTTTGCCACCTTTTGTTGTAATTCAGGAAATCCCTTTCTAAATCAACCGGATGACGCGATGTTGTTTCCTGTAAATGCTCGTAAACATGAGCAATGTGGTGCAAGTATATTGTAGCTTAACCTTGGGAACCTTTATTCGATTCACCCGTTTTGGGCCGCCCTGAGGGCGTCTAACCTGTCGCGCGCCTTTCGGAAGGCCGCCAAAGCTTCGCCATTGAGGGCGCGGCGGCTGCTGGTCTGGAAGGTCATCGGATCGACCTGGGCATCACGGACGATCACCTCGTAGTGCAGGTGCGGTCCCGACGAGAGGCCCGTATTACCCGAAAGCCCGATGGCCTGACCCTGCCGCACGGCCGCGCCCACGACCACTCCGGGCGCGTAGCCGGACAGGTGCGCATAGGCGGTCTGGAGCTCCGGCGAGTGGCGGATCCGGACGAAGTTGCCATGGCCGCCATGCGGTCCCACGAAGTCCACCACCCCGTCGCCCGACGCATAGACGGTTGTTCCCACGGGAACGGCGAAGTCAGTGCCCTTGTGGACTCGGGTATAGCCCAGCACGGGGTGCAGCCGGGGGCCGAAGCTCGACGTGATGCGGGCGCCTTCAACCGGCGTACGCATCAACCCGCGCGCGACGCTGGCTCCATTGCCGTCGAACCAGCTGGGCTTGGCGTCGCCCGGCGGTTGGAACAGATAGAGCGCGCGGGACTTGGTCTGGGTCTGCAGCGAGGCGTACACCAGTCGTTCGGGACCCACGACGTCGCCTCGGCCGTCGACTTTCTGTTCGAACGCGGCCTCGAAAATGTCGCCCGGCCGGATCTCCCGCTGGAAATCGAAATCGAAGGCGAAGGCGCCGGCGAAATCGTTCACCAACGAATCCACGACGCCCGCCGCCACCGCCGAGGAATAGAAGCTGTTGGCGTCCATCTCGCCGCGCACCACCTTGATCCGGACCTTGAGGTCCGGGGCCAGGTCCTCGGCGACCAGGCGACCGCTCTTGTCCGGGCGAATGACAAGGCCCGAACCGTCCGGGCGCCGAAGTTCGATCGCCTCGATGTCGTCGGCCTTGCCATCCGGAAAGGCCAGCGAGACCCGAAGCTCGCCGGGCGCCCCTTCCAGCTTCGCGTTGGCGGCAAGGCCGAACCGCAGCGCCCGGTCCGTCGCGACGCCCTCGGCGGTCAGCGCCGCCGCCAGGTCCTGCACGCGGGCGATCACCAGCGTGCGGTGAAATCCGTCGGCGGGCACGGGCGCCTTGGACGCGGCGGCGGGGCGGACGGGCGCGGCCGGGCGCCGCCAGACGCCCCACCCGACCCCGGCGATGATCGCCAGCAGCGCTCCGCCCGCCATGGCCGACAGCACGAGATTTCTTATGCTCAAGCTTGTTTCAGACAAGCTTGACTTATCGGAGCCCGCGGGTTCCGGCGATGCAGGTTTCCGTCGCCAGCTGCGAGGATCGAACGATGGTTCATCTTCTCGTACGCCTCGCATCCATCTCTCGTTGCTTGCCTTTCTCCAAACATAACCGCAAGGCGCGCGAGAACCAGGGCTGGAGATGGCAAATGCGTCTTCCTCAGCTCTGCCGACTAGTGTTTAAGTGGTATTTCTAGAGTCCGTTGAGGGAAGCGTATGCAGAGCGACAGCCGCGTCGCATGGCGCGAGGGTCTATTCCTTCGACAACAGCATTTTCAGCAGCAGGATCGCTATCTGGAGGCCTTGGTCGCGGCGCGCGCCAATGGCCTGCGGCCCTATCCGTGGGGCCTGTCGGAGCTCAAGATCAACGCCGACCTCGCGGCTCTGGGCAAGTTCGCGATCGAATCGATGACCGGGGTCCTGCCCGACGGCTTGCCGTTCTCGATCCCTGGCGACCTGCCTCCGCCGCCGCCGCTCGACATACCGCCCGACGCCCGCGACGTAATCGTCTACCTCACCCTTCCCGCGCGCCAGAGCGGCGCGGTGGAGTTCAAGAGTCGAGGGGAACGGGGCGGCGCGACCGTGCGCTATGTGGTCGATGAGGAGGATGTCGCCGACTCCTTTTCTGACGAGCGCGGCCAGGAACCCATCGAGGTCGCCCGTCCCAACCTGACGTTCGGCGTCACCCAGGACCAGACCTATGGACGCGTGCTGCTGGGGTTGGCGCGCGTGCGCGAAGTCCACAACGGCGCCGTGGTCTTTGATGACCGCTACATTCCGCCGGCCCTGGACATCCGGGCCAGCCCGCGACTGTCAGGCTTCCTGACCGACATCATCGGACGGGCCTCACAGCGCGTCGACGAACTGGCCCTGAGAGCGGTCGAGGCCACGGACGGCGGGGCGGAAACCTTCGCCAGCTTCCTGCTTTTGCAGGCGCTCAATCGATGGGTCAGTCAACTGCGCCACCTGGCCGCCCTGCCCGCCGTGCACCCCGAGCGGCTCTATGAGACCTTCCTGGGCATGGCCGGGGAACTGGCGACTCTGACGCGTCCCGACCGACGGCCACCGCCCTTCCCCAACTATGTTCATGAGCAGCTGCAACTGACCTTCGAGCCGGTGTTCGAGGTGCTGCAGGCCGCGCTCTCGGCGGTGTTCGACCGTTCGGCGATCCAGTTGCCGCTGCAGGTCGCGGGGCCGGGCGCCTACACCTCCCGGATCACCGACCACAACCTCTACAAGACCGGCTACTTCTATCTGGCCGTCAACGCTCGCGCGTCGCTGGACGACATCCGCGGGCGGTTCCCCGCTATCGCCAAGATCGGCGCGGTCCAGAAGATGCGCGAGATCGTCGACTCCGCCCTGCCCGGCGTGCCGCTGAGACATACGCCGACCCCGCCGCCGCAGCTGCGCGTCATCCCCGGCTACGTCTATTTCGAACTCGACCGCTCCGTTCCCGACTGGCGCGACTTCGCCAACGCCGCGGCGCTGGGCCTGCATGTCGCCGGAGAATGGCCCGACCTCAAGCTGGAACTCTGGTGCGTCAAGGGGACCGGGCGATGACCGGCGACGACGAGGAGAAGAACCCGAACAAGACGGTCTTCCGACCGTCGCCGCTGCAGAACCTACGCAGGTCCGGAGCCCCCTCCCCGCCGTCCACGCCCGCCTTCGCGACCAGTGAACCGGTATCGTTCGCGTCGTTCGCGTCGGCTCCTCCGCCGCGTCGCGCTATCAGCCGCGATGACGACATTCCGCTGCCTCCGCCGGCCGCGCGAGCGCGAAACCCGATGATGATGGCGGCCGCGCCGGTGCTGTCGCTGATCGTCGGCGTCCGGTCCGGCCGCGTCCACCTCAGCCTGCCCGAGCTGCACCAGAGGGCGTCCGCTGCGGTGGCGGCGTTCGATCAGGCGCTCCTGGCCGCCGGCTACGACGCGGAGACGCGCCAGCGGGCTCGCTATGCGGTGTGCGCCACGGTCGACGACATCGCCCAGAACCTTCCCGGTCAGGCCGCCGACGGCGCGGAATGGGCGCGCCGCAGCCTGGTCGTGCAGGTCTTCAACGAGAACATCGGCGGCGACCGGTTCTGGCGGCTGCTCGACGACATGCTGGCCAGGCCGGCGGAATTCGCCAACCTGATCGAGCTCTACCACGCCTGCCTCGCCGCCGGCTTCGAGGGCCGCTATCGCGTCGCGCCCGACGGCAAGCGCCGCCTGCACGAGATCATGGCCAGCGTCTATGCGGCCCTGGACCATCCCCGCGCGCTGTCCCAGACCGAGCTGTCGCCGCATTGGCGCGGCCAGCCCACGCCGGCCGCGCGCGTCAGCTTCTGGGCGACTCTGGCCCTGGCCGGCGCCATCGCCCTGGCCGTTCTGCTGGCCCTCTTCATCCTTTTGCGCGTGGTGCTGATCCAGACGGGGCAGCCGTCGCTGAACGCCCTGAAGGCCATCAATCCGGACCAGCCCTTGCGGATGTCGCGCGTCGCGCCCGCGCCGCCGGTTCCGACCAGCACCCAGCTGCAGCGCATCCAGGGCTTTCTAGCGCCCGAGATCGCCCAGAATCTGGTGGCGGTGGAGCAGGACAGCCAGTCCATCCGTGTGCGCACCACCGTCGGGCAGCTGTTCAAGTCGGGATCCGACAAGTTGGAGCCGGGCCGCGAAGCGCTGTTCGCCCGGATCGGCGCGGCCGTCGAGGCCGAGCGCGGACCGGTTCGGGTGGAGGGCCATGCCGACACTGACCGCCTGGCCAGCGTCACCTTTCCGGACAATTTCGCGCTGTCCAAGGCGCGGGCCGACGCCGCCGCTGGGATCCTGCGCGGCAAGATCACCGACTCCGGCCGCATCAGCACCGAGGGGTTCGGCGACAGCCAGCCGATCGCGTCGAATTCCACCGTCAACGGCAAGGCGCTGAACCGCCGGGTCGAAATCGTCATTCCGCGCGCCGAATAGGGCCCCGATGAAGCGCTTCTTCCTGAACTGGTGGCTGCTCACCGGCCTCGCGGCGATCCTGGTCGCGGTGCTGCTGGTCTTCGTCCTTCCGTTGGTGACGCCGTTCCTAAGGCCGTGGTGGGTCAAGACCCTGCTCGCCGTCCTCGTCGCGACCGTCTGGGGCGTCTTCGCCACGCTCCGGATCCTCAAGGCCCGTAGGGCGGCCGCCGAGATCGCCACACGACTGGCCGCCGTCTCGCCGGGCGATGTCGAGGCCGAGGCGCTAGCCGGCCGCATGCGTTCGGCGCTGGCCAAGCTGAAGACCGCTACGGGCGACAAGCGCGACTACCTCTATGCCCGCCCCTGGTACGTGATCATCGGCCCGCCCGGCGCGGGCAAGACGACCGCCCTGCTGAAATCCGGCGTCCAGTTTCCGTTCGCGGACGCCGCGCTCAAGGGCGTTGGGGGGACCCGCAATCTCGACTTCTGGTTCGCCGACGACGCCGTGTTGATCGACACCGCCGGGCGCTATACTACCCAGACCTCCGACGCCTCCGTCGACCACAAGGGCTGGGACAGCTTCCTCAAGCTGCTGCGCCGCACCCGCCCCTTGCAGCCGATCAACGGGATCCTGGTGGCGATCGGCCTGGACGAGCTTCTCAATTCTGACCGGGCGGGACTGGACGACCACGCGGCCGCGGTGCGGCGGCGCCTGCTCGAACTGCGTCGCGCGCTCGAGGTTTCGGCGCCGGTCTACGTGCTTTTCACCAAGGCCGACCTGCTGGCCGGCTTCGGCGAGTTCTTCGACGATCTCGACGTCGAGGGGCGCCGCGCCATTCTCGGCGCGACCTCGCCGCTGGACTCCCCGGCCAGCCTCGACGCCGTGCTGGCCCAGTTCGACGCGGTCGTCCAGGCCCTGGCCGACCGCGTCGCCAAGCGCCTGCAGGAGGAGACCGATCCGCACCGCCGCAGCCTGATCCTTGCCTTCCCATCACAGGTGGCGTCGTTGCGCGCCCGGCTCAGCCGGTTCCTGGACGGCGCCCTGCTGGCCGAGCAGGATGCGCCGCCGCTGTTTCGCGGCTTCTACCTGACCAGCGGCGTCCAGGAAGGCGCGCCGCTGGACCGGATCCTGGGCGACGTCGCCGCCGTCTACGACGCGACCGCCGTCTCGCGCTCCGGGGCGAACGGCCAGGGCGGTAGAGCCTATTTCCTCAATCGGTTGCTCAAGGAGGTGGTCTTCGCCGAGGCGGGTCTCGTCCAGAGCGATCCGGCGGCTCGCGCGCGGCGCCGCACGGCGCTGATCGCTGGTGTCGCGGGCGTCGCCGGCCTGTCCCTGCTGATCGCCCTGCTGTGGGGCGTCAGCTTCACGAAGAACAGGGCTTTGCAGGATCAGCTCCTGATCGGCGCGCAGAATGTCAGCGCCGAGGTCCGCGAGACCGGCGTCGATCTGGTGGAGGTGCGCGAAGGCGATCCGGACCTGGAGCAGGCGCTGTCGCTGATCCGGGCGCTGCGCGACCTGCCGCGCGGCCATGGCGACCAGGCCAAGGGCGGACCGCCGCTGCTGATGCGGTTCGGCCTGTTCCAGAACGGTCACGCCAAGGCCGCCGACCAGGCCTATCGAGAGGCGCTGCAACGCATCCTCCTGCCCCGCATCCTGCTGCGGCTGGAACGCTACATGCAAGATCACGCCCAGGAGCCGCTGAAGGTCTACGAGCCGCTGAAGGTCTATCTGATGCTGGGCGGCCAAGGCCCCCTGGATCCAAAGACCGTCAAGGCGTGGGTGACCGACGACTGGGCAGAGAACGCCCTGCCGGGCGCGGACCGCGCGGAGGTTCGCGAGGAACTGGGCAAGCACCTGGACGTCCTGCTGGCGGATCCGCAGCTGGGTCGTGTCTGGCCTGGCCGTGAGGCGCCGCTGGACGGCGCGCTGATCGAGTCGACGCGCGCGGCGGTGCAGACCCTGTCCCTGGCCGACCGCGCCTATGCGATCCTTCGCCAGAAGGCGGCGGCGACCGATCAGCCCGACTGGCGCGCCGACAGCGTTCTGGCCAGCGGCGATCGCCAGGCCTTCCTGAACGGCGATGCGGTGCTGGACGCCAGCGTGCCGTACTTCTTCACCCGCGCGGGGTTCGAACGCGCCTATCAGCCGGGACTGCAGACTGTCGCCTCGGACCTGGAAAAGGACCTGTGGGTCATGGGCCAGGACGCCGACAAGGCGGCGATCCGGGGCCAGATCGCCCAGGTCAAGCCCGGCGTCGCGGCGCTCTACGCTAAGGAATACATCGCCGCCTGGGATGGCGTGGTCCAGGGCTTGAAGCCGGCCGACTATTTCACCAATCCCGCCGCCCTGGGCGCCTTCACCCGCACGCCGTCGCCGCTGAAGGTCCTGCTGCTGGAAGTCCGCAAGAACACGACGTTCGGCAGGCCGCCGGCGGTCCGGACGCCCAGCAAGCTGAAGACCGCCGCGCGCATCGTCGGCGGGACCGTGCTGGACTCCGGCGGCGTTGACGCCGGCAAGACCATTTCCGACTACTTCCGGCCGCTCTCGACCTATGTCGGCGACGGCAAGGGCGCCGCGCCGGTCGACGAGTTTCTGGCGGCGGTGAAACAGGCGGCTTCGGCCAACATGGCCGCGGGGATAGCCGGCGGCGGGCTGGGCGGCGTCGCGACGCAGGGCGAACTGGCCTCGGCGCTGGGACAGGTCGCCACCACCAGCGTCGTGGCTCCGCCGCAACTCCAGGGCTTCGTCGCCCTGGCGACCCAGAGCGGTCGCGGCGCGGTGGTGTCCTCGGCCCAGAACGCCATCGGCCAGGAATATGCCGCCAACCTGGCGGGCGCGTGCCGCGGCGTCAGCGATAACCGCTACCCGTTCTACGGTGCGGCCCAGAACGACGCGACGGCGGCCGACATGATGCGGGTCCTGGGCCTCAGCGGCCAGTTCGACAGCCTGATGCGCGATCGCCTGCAGCCCCTGCTGCTGACCTCCGGTCCCGTCTGGCGCTGGCGTTCGGACGACCCGGTCGCCGCGGCTTTCGACCCGGCCAGCGCCGAGCAGTTCCAGAAGGCCGCCCAGATCCGCGATCTGCTGACCTCCGGCCTGCCGATCCGGGTCGAGGCGGCGGGCTTCGGCGGCGCGGTCACCGCGGCCGAGTTCTCGGCCGGTGGCGCGACCTATCGCTTCGAACCCAGCAGCGTCGGGGCCAAGCCCGTGATGTGGGCGATCTCCGGCCTGCCCGAAGCCCATCTCATCCTCTATGCCGGCGCCAAGGAGGTGCGGCGCTACGACGGCCAGGGCGCATGGGCGCTCTTCCGCCTGATGGACGCGGCGCAGAAGGAAAACGCCGGTCCGAGCGCGATCAAGGCCACCTTCGGCCAGGGCGCCCAGTACTTCACCCTCAAGGTCAATCTGCCGTCCGACAAGAACCCGTTCGGTCGCGGCGGCCTGTGGTCGTTCCGATGCCCAGCCAAGCTTTGACCGCACCGTCCGCCTTTGCGTTCGGCAAGCTGCCGAGTCACGGAGATTTCGTGGCTCGCGGTCTTTCCGGTCCCGATCGAGACGCTTGGGACGCCTGGGCGAGCGCCGGGCTGGCGCAGGCGCGAACCGCCCTGGGCGCGGATTTCGAAGCCCGACACGACGCCGCGCCACCGCTGCGCTTCGCGTTCGGACCCGGGCCGTTTGGCGAAGGCTGGCGGACAGGAGCGCTGGCGCCCTCCATCGACTCTGCCGGACGACGCTTCATCATCGTCCTGGGCGGCTACACCACCCTGGCCCCTTCGGCGCCGATCACCGACCAGATCGCCGCGGCGGCGGAGGATCAGATTCATCGCGCCTTCGAAGACGCCGCCGACATCGACGCGATGGTGGTCAGCGCGCAAAATATCTTTCAAACTCTGGAATCAGAGGGCGGAGCAGAAGCGCAAGGCCGCTTCTGGTTGCCGGACTCACCGTTCGATCTGATTGCCAGCCAGCCACCCGCCGACCTGATAGTCCAGGTTTTGACGACATAGGAGCTGTCCATGGATGACGGGAGTTTGCGGTTTCACGACGCCACCCTGACCCATCCCGGGAAGGTGCGGCGCGACAACGAGGACCAGGTGCTGGCGCGCCCGGACCAGGGCCTGTGGGCGGTCGCCGACGGCATGGGCGGCCACGCCAACGGCCAGTGGTCGTCCAAGACCATCACCGCGACCCTGGAGGCGGCCGTCCTGCCTCCCGATTTCGACGACGCCGCCTCCGCCGTCGCCGCGGCGGTGCACGAGGCTAACGAGCGGATCTGGACCAAGTCGGTGGGACAGCCCATGGGATCCACCGTCGTGGCCCTGCTTCTGCGCGACCGGCGGTTCGTGGTGCTGTGGGCGGGCGACAGTCGTTGCTACCTGTTGCGCGGCGGCGAACTCTATCAGCTGACCGTCGACCATTCGCAGGTCCAGGACATGGTGACCTCGGGGCGCCTGACGCCCGAGGAGGCCGAAAACCACCCCATGTCGCATGTGTTGTCGCGCGCCGTGGGCGTCGCGCCCAGGCTCGAGCTGGACGCGGTTTCCGACGAGGCCAAGGTGGGGGATGTCTTCCTGGTCTGCAGCGACGGCCTGACCCGCACGATCCCAGACGCCGAGCTGGCGACTATCCTGGCCCAGGGAAACCCGACCGCCGCCGCGGACGAGTTGGTGAAAATTTGCCTGGAGCGCGGCGCGCCCGACAATGTGAGTGTCGTCGTGGTCAATTGCGACGAGACCACGCTGCTCGCGCTGTCCTGAGCCGGCCGCAGGAGGCCCGCGCTCTAAGGTCGGCGCTTGGCTTTCATGTCGGCGGCGATGCGCTCGTAGGCGTCGCGGAACTCCTTGGCGAAGACCTCCATGAAGGCTTCGTCCGATCCCCGCGTGACCCCCTCGAACTCCCGTTCATAAGCCTGCCAGAGCGCCGCGGCGCGCGCGCCCGGCATGATCTTGGCCAGCAGTCCGCGGGTCTCGGCCCGCCCCCGGATCGCCGAGGGAGAGAAACGGTCGAGCGTGGCGGCCAGTGCGCCCTGCATCGCCGTCAGGGTGGCCAGCTGATGGGCCTGCAGGTCGCGGAAGGCGTCCTCCACGGCCAGGTCCGCCGGCATGAAGCCGCGATCGGGCCGATTGAGCATCTGCGCCATCGCCTTGTCGGCCGACCGCGTGAATTTCAGCGGATTGTTGCCGTCGAATTCGAGGCTGGTGTTCTGCGCTCCGAGCTGCGCCTTCGCCCTGGCCCTGGCCTCCATCATCACGACCATGCCGCCCAGGAGCCGCCGCAGGACGCCGCCCGCCGCCGACAGCACCTCCACGGGCGAACTGCTGAAGTCCTCGGACCGCAGGCCGGCGCCCTGCAGGAAAGCCCGCCATTCGGCCCCCTCGCCCGCCACGGGCGCCGGGCGCGCCTTCCGCGCCGGCTCGGGCGGCGGCGCGGGGGTCTGGCCCCAGGGCGCCGTGGAGGGCGGAGCCAAGGACGGCGCGTCGAACGCTGGCGTGGCGGGACCGCCGAAGCCGCGGACCCAATCGACCTCGTTGGTGGCCGCCAGCTGCCCCCAGACGTCGACCGCCGACGGCGTGGCCTGAGCCGGCGGATCGCTGGACCAGGCCGACGGCGGCGGCGCTTCCGATCGCGCCGGGCTCCAGGCCGAAGCGGGTTGGGGCGCGGTCTCCATGCGCGGCGGCGCCCAGGCGCCCGAGACCGACCCTTGGCCCGTGATGGCCGCCCGCGGCGGCGGCTGGTCCCAGCGCGCCGGATCGGTCGCAACCTCTCGCGCGCCATGGCTGTCCCAGCCGCTCCAGGCCGCGGCGGGCGCAGGGTCCTCGACGCCGAGGCCCCTGCCCTGCTCCAGCCGGGCCTCGATTTCGTAGTGGCCGATCAGGATCACGTCGCCGTCGAGGATCTGATGCGGCGCCGTCAACCGCGACGCCGAGCGGTTCACGAAGGTGCCGTTGGTGCTTCGATCCACAAGCACGTACTCGCCGTCGCGATACTGGATCTCGCAGTGGGCCGAGGAGATGTAGCTGCGCGGGTCCGGCAGGCACCAGTCCATGTGGGGCGAGCGTCCGATACGCGCGCCGTGGCGGTCGAGCTTCAGGCGCGCCGCTTCCCCGTTGTCGAGGCGATCCAGGGCCTTGATGGTCAGGACGAGCGTCATGGGCGTGCGGCTTCCCGGCCGCTGGCGAGCGCGTCGCCGAGCGCAAGGGCCGTACGAAGGCCTTCCTCGCGGCGCCCGCTGTCGGTCGCGGCGGTGAGCACCGCGCCCGCCGCGAAGGCGCCGGCCGTGTCCTTGGGAGGCAGAACGGGCTCGACGTCCGCCGAGGCCACCGAACCGCCCGAAAAGAACGCCGCCAGGGCGCACATCTTCTGGGGGCTGGCCCCGTGGGACTGTTCCGCGATCTGGAACGCCGCCCGGCGACGGCCATCACTGGGATCCTGCAACCACAGCAGGGTCGCCTTCAGCGCTTCGGCGTCATGGGCGCTGGAGGGCAAGGACAGGTCCTGAACGGTCCGGGCCGCCCAGGCGACCACCTCGAAGCGGGGCAAGGCCTGGCCGAGGAACATGGCCGCGTCGTCGTCGCGGCCCTCCTCGATCAGGCGGTCGAAAAAGGCTTCGGGCGGGTCGGCGTCATGACCCGTCTTCGGCCATCCGAGAATCTCGGTGATCTGGCCCGTTTCGGCCCACTTAACCTGTTTCCAGCGTCTCATTCGCGGTCCTAGTTGATCTTGACGATGCCGCCGGTGATCGTCGTCATGGCTTTTCCGTGCACCTCGGCCTGCGGGGCGTTCACGATGTTCAGGGCGCGCGCGTCGCTGGTGATCGTCAGGGCGTTCAGCGTGATGCTGGAAGGGTTCATCACGATCGAACTCGACCCGACCTTGAGCGTGATGCTCTGCGCGGCCTCGATCGTCACCGTCCCCTTGTCCACCTTCAGGCTGTAATTGCCAGAGCGCACGGTGGTTCCATCGTCAAGCTCGATCGTGGTCGTGCGCTTGCCCTTGCTGACCTCGTGGGTTTCATCGCCGGTCTCGATCGTGGTCGCCTCATGCCGCTTGACCGCGGTCTTGCGGTCACGCCCCACCCGCGTGGCGCGGTCGCGCTGGACGGTCAGGGTGTCGTCCAGCAGCACGTCACGCACCATCTCGCGCTGGGCGTGGATGTAGATCTCCTCCGCGCCGCCCTTGTCCTCCAGGCGGATCTCGTTGAAGCCCTTGCTGTTGGGCGGCGGCGTCTTCTCGGCCCCGCCATAGTCGCCCAACCGCCCGATCGTTTGAGTGCGCCACAGCGAACGCGTCTTCTGGGCCGGCAGGTCGTAGGCGTGCCTGCGCTGGCCGTTGTAGACTCGCCCGGTGATGATCGGCCGATCCGGATCGCCGTTGAGGAAGTCGACGATCACCTCCTGCCCCACGCGCGGCAGGTCGACATTGCCGAAGCCTTCGCCCGCCGAGTGGTGCGAGACGCGCATCCAGCACGAGGTCTTGCCCGGCTGGTCGGGCGAGCGATCCCAGTGGAAGCGCACCTTCACGCGGCCCCACTCGTCGACATAGACCACCTCGCCGGCCGGCCCGGTTACGGTGGCGGTCTCGACGCCGCTGGAGATCGGCTTTTCGGCGACCAGCGGCGGCCGAAACAGCGTGTCGCTGGGGATGGCCACGACGTTGACGCGCCGGGCCTGGCGATCGTCGCCGCTACGATGGCTCTCGGCCTCGACGACGTGATTGAGGCCGATGATCAGATATTCCTGGTTGAAGCGATCGACCCCGGCCTCGGTCAGGGTGAAGAGGCCGCCGCAGGCCAGACCCAGGACGTCGCCGCCGCCGCTGTAGAGGCGGCGCGGCGCGCGGCTGGCCGCCAGGCGCGACTGGCCGCGGGCTTCGCCCTCGCTCTTGTCGGTGAAGTCGCCGAGATACTCGTAGACCTCCAGCGCGTCGCCGGGATGCTGGCCCGCGCCCTGGCTGACCGCCTCCACCGGGTTCTGCGGCTTGGTGAAGTCGAAACTGCGCAGGGTCACGCTGGCCTGGCTGACCGAACTGATCCGTTCGTTCCAGTCGGAAAGGGTGTCTGGCGTGCTCGTCTCGTCGCCCGCCACGGGGAGGAAGCGGATGCTCTCGTAGCCCGGCTCGGGCTTGTGAGCCGATTTGCCGTCGCAGAGGATCAGCTTGTGGGCGGCTTCCTCGTGCCGGAAATAGTAGTAAATGCCTTCGTCCTCGAACAGGCGCGACACGAAATTGAAGTCGCTCTCCTTGTACTGGACGCAATATTCGCGCGGCTTGTAGCTGCCGGTCAGGCGGTCGAATTCGACGTCCTTCATGCCGGCGTCGGCGAACACCTGCTTGGCGATGTCGACGACGCTCTTGTCCTGGAAAATTCGATAATTCCGATTCTGGTCCAGGAGCGACAGCCACGGCCTGACGGTCAGCCGGTAGTGCGCGCCGTTGATGTCGACCTTGATCAGGGCGGCTTCGGTCAACAACCCATGGAAGTAGCGGACGTGGTCCATTTCGTCGCCGGCGTCCAGCGAAACTGGCTTTCCGAGGTGCGGCAGGAAATCGATTTCGTCGGGGGAAAACCCTTCTACAACAATCACAAACGGCTCACTCAAGCGCTCGATGGACTCGAAGCGCTCAAGGTTAAGCTTAGCCGTACCAAGAGCGACAGATATCGTGGCCTGCCGATCCATTAATCGCTCCCGTTACTGCGTCTGAAACCTACGACCTGCGGCTCGTTGTGCACAGGTGTAGCGATCAATTTCAACATCTCAACCAGACACACTTGCCAAAACGATTTCTTGGGCCACACTCCGCGCCGGCCCCATCCGCCTTCTTCCGTAAGTCGGCGACGGACAATTCGGGCGCTAAATCAACGTTGAGGCGAACGCGAACATGGCGCTTGATCCGAGTCGATTGTTGGCGCCGGTTTCCGACGACGACCCGACCGGCCCCGACCTCGCCTACGATCCGCAGCGCTACGAAATCGAGCAGGCTTTCGAGACCGAGGTCTCGATCGACGCGTCCGGCGTCGAGGCTCAGGCCTCCGATATCGATTGGCGCGCGATCATCGCCAAGATCGTCGAGCAGAGCGCGCGCACCAAGGACATCTGGCTGCCTGTCTACCTCTGCCGCGCCGGCGCCCGGGCGGGCGATCTGGAAGTCGTCGAGGCCGGCGCTAAATATCTGGCGGGCCTCTTGGAGACCTACTGGCCCGGCCTGCATCCGCGATTGGAGGAGTATGGCTTCCAGGGTCGCAAGGGCCCGTGCGATTCCCTGACCGGGGCGCCGCAATTTATCCAACCCCTGCGCAGGATCACGCTGATCCGTCATCCTCGCCTCGGTGACTATTCCATCGACGACTTCGAGCGCTTCCGCTTGGGAGGTGAAACCGAGGAAGGCTACGGAATGTTCCGGGCCGCGCTCGAGGATGTGAGCCAGGACGGCCTCGAGGAGATTATCCAGCGGCTGGATGCGATCTCGGACAGCCTGCGTCGCGTCGATCTGACGCTCACCGCCAACGCCGACGACGGCGGCTCCACCAACTTTCGGGCCACCTACGAGGCGCTCGATCAGATGCGGCGCGCGGTGCAGGCGTTCGGTCCGAAACTCACGGCATCAGAAAATGGGGAACCAACCGTAGAACCAGACGTTGCATCGCCAAGCTTCTCGAACTCAACGCCTGTCTTGGGTGCGCGGATCGAGACCCGGGACGATGTCGTCCGCGCCCTCGAGGCGTTGGGCGACTATTACCGGCGCAGGGAACCGGGGCATCCGATCCTGACGTTGCTGCAGCGTGCGCGTGAATGGGTTGGATTGGATTTCATGGCAATTCTCGAAGACATCGCGCCCGGAAGCGTCGAAGAAGCTCGCAACGTTCTGCAGTCACGAAAGCATCGCGAACAATCTTGAGTCGCCAGTTGAATATCATCATCATATAGATCTATGATGGTGAAAATTGTCAGCGTAATATAACATCTAATTGCGGGTGGATGACCATGGCGTCGAACAAAGGTGGGCAGCGTTTCATTAAAGAGAATCGCGCGCCTCGTGTTCATATCGAATACGAAGTGGAGACTTTTGGCTCCCGCCAGAAGATCGAAATTCCGTTCGTGGTTGGAGTGATGTCTGACCTGTCTGGAAAGTCGAATATCGAGAAGAAACCGCTCGACAAGCGGGACTTTGTTGAATTCGACATGGATAATTTCGAGCAGAAAATGGAGGCGATCGCGCCCCGCGCCGCCTTCACGGTCGACAACACCTTGACCGGAGACGGAAAGATCGGCGTCGACCTGACATTCAAGTCGATGGAAGATTTCTCCCCCGGCCAGGTGGCGAAGAACGTCCCTGCCCTGGCCAAGTTGCTGGAGGCCCGGCAGCAACTGAACGACCTGATGCTCTACATGGACGGCAAGGATGGGGCCCAGGACCTGCTCGACAAGGTTCTGAAGGATCCCGAGCTGATGAAGGCCCTCGCGGCCGCCAAGCCGCCCGCCGACAACGCCTAGACAATCTCCGGTGGATTCAAAATGATTTCCCCTACCCTGCCCGTTGGGAGACCTTGATGGCGCAAGAAACGCTTCAGCACGCTGGCGCCCCCGTCGCGGAAACCGTCACGGTGGATGATTTCGCGTCCCTGCTGCAAAGGGAGTTCAAGCCCAACACCGACGCCAAGCAGGCTCGGATCGAATTGGCCGTGAAGACCTTGGCGCAGCAGGCGCTCGAGGACACCCAAGTCATCGGCGCCGACGTTTTCTCGACCGTGGACGCCCTGAAGGCCGCGATCGATCGCAAGCTGACCGAACAGGTCAACAAGATCATTCACCACAAGGACTTCCAGACCCTGGAATCCGCCTGGCGCGGGCTTTGGTATCTGGTCGGCAACACCCCAACGGGCAAGGACCTCAAGGTTCGTGTGCTGAACGTCTCCAAGGACGAGACCCGCAAGATGCTGCGGCAGTTCCGCGACGCGGCCTGGGACCAGAGCCCGCTGTTCAAGAAGATCTACGAGGCCGAATTCGGCCAGCTGGGCGGCCAACCCTACGGCGCCTTCATCTGCGACTACGCCTTCGACCACACCGCGCCGGACATCGAGGTGATGAAGGGGCTGTCGAAGATCGGCGCGGCGGCGCACGCCCCGTTCATCGCGGCGGCGGACTCCCAGCTGCTGGGCATGGAGAGCTGGCAGGAGCTGGCCAATCCGCGCGACATCGCCAAGCAGTTCGACGCCACCGACTACATGGCCTGGCGTTCGTTCCGGGCCTCGAACGACAGCCGCTACATGGCGCTGACCCTGCCCCGCTTCCTGGGGCGTCCGCTCTACGGCGCCAACAGCGAGCCGGTCGAGGAGTTCGCCTTCGAGGAGGATACCGACGGCGGCCAGCACGACAACTATCTGTGGCTGAACGCGTCGTACGCCCTGGGCGTGCGCATCACCGAGGCCTTCAAGACCTACGGCTGGTGCACACGCATTCGCGGCGTGGAATCGGGCGGCACCGTCGAGGACCTGCCGACCGCGATGTTCCCCACCGACGATGGGGCGATGGACGCCAAGTGCCCGACGGAGATCGCGATTTCCGATCGTCGCGAGGCCGAACTGTCCAAGGCGGGGCTGATGGCCCTGGTGCATCGCAAGAACACAGACCAGGCCACGTTCATCGGCGCCCAGACCCTTCACGCTCCGAAGGCCTACGAGGACGCCGACGCGACCGCCAGCGCCAACCTGTCGGCGCGCCTGCCTTACATCTTCGCCAGCTGCCGCTTCGCGCACTACCTCAAGTGCATGGTGCGCGACTGGATCGGCAGCAGCCGCGAGGCCCCGGTCCTGGCCAGCGATCTGCAGTCCTGGATCATGCAGTACGTGGACATGCAGCCGGACTTCTCGACCGAAGAAGACAAGGCCCGCAAGCCCCTGAAATCCGCTTCGGTGGATGTCATCCCCGACCCCGAGAACCCCGGTTACTACCGTGGCGTCTTCCGCATGGTGCCGCACTACCAACTCGAGGGGATGGACGTGTCGCTCAGCATGGTCTCGCGCCTGCCCAAGGGCCCGAACTAGCTGTCAGTAATCATTTTCGTGAGGAGAACGCCTTATGGCCGTTGATATGTTCCTGAAACTTGAAGGCATCAGTGGTGAGTCCAAGGACACCAGCCACAAGGGAGAGATCGATGTTCTGGCCTGGAGCTGGGGCATGACCAACTCCGGCACGGCTCACGTCGGCGGCGGCGCCGGCGCCGGCAAGGTCAACGTCCAGGATCTGTCGTTCACCAAGTACGTCGACCTGTCGTCGGCGCCGCTGATGCTGGCCGCAGCCAACGGCAAGCACATCAGCAAGGCCACGCTGGTGGTGCGCAAGGCCGGCGAGACGCCGCTGGAATATATCACCATCACCATGACCGACTGCCTGGTCAGCTCGGTGTCCACCGGCGGCAGCGGCGGCGAGGATCGTCTGACCGAAAACGTCTCGCTCAACTTCGCCAAGGTCGAGGTTGCGTACAAGGAGCAGAGCTCGGCCGGTAAGGCCGCCGGCACGGGCGATTTCAAGTGGGACATCGCCGGCAACGCCAAGTTCTAAGGCGAGCCGCGCCGGTCTTCGGTCAATCATAGAAGCGAAGAATGCGTAACGCCGACGACCTCCTACGCGCTGGCGATCTGGACGGCGCGCGCCAATCCCTTGTCGAAAGGGTCAAGCGCGCGCCGGACGATCAGCCCAGCCGCATGTTCCTGTTCCAGCTGTTCTGCGTCCTGGGCGAGTGGGAAAAGGCCAAGGCGCAGCTGAAGGTGCTGACCCAGCTGTCTCCCGAAGCCCAGATGCTGGCGGTCGCCTACAACCTGGCCATCGACGCCGAGTTCGAGCGCGAGAAGGTTTTCGCGGGCCAGGTTCCGCCTGCCTTGCTGGTCAACACCAGCCCTTGGGCCGGCGACCTCGCCGTCGCCCTCGGCGCGGGCCTGCAAGGGCGCGTCGACGACGCCGGGGCCGCTCGATCACGCGCCTTCGACGCCGCGCCCGACACGCCCGGCCGGTTCAACGACCAAGCCTTCGACTGGATCGCCGACGCGGATCCGCGCTTCGGCCCGGCCTTCGAGGCGGTCATCCATGGACGCTGGGGGCTGGTTCCCTTCGACGCGGTGCGCAAGGTCACCAGCGACGGGCCGCAGGACCTGCGCGACCTGGTCTGGCTGCCCGTGGAAATCGAGTTCAAGACCGGACAGGGCGTGGCGGCGATCCTGCCGGTCCGCTATCCCGCGACCCAGGGGGCGACGGACGCCAACCTGCTGCTGGCCCGCGCCACCGACTGGCGCGACGGCCCCATGGGCGCCGAAGGTCTCGGCCAGAAGCTCTGGTCGCTGGGAGACGGTGAAGAGGCAGGAATCCTGGCGCTTCGCCACCTGGCCTTCGCCTGACGCCATGCCAGCCCGGATCAATCCGACCCTGTTCGACAAGCTGGTCGCCGATCTCGACATCGACGATCTCCGCGACGACCCGAAGGTCGGCGAGGGCCAGACCAGCCGTGCGGCGACGCGGCGGCTCTATCCGATCCTGAAGATCGAGCGTTTCAACGAGGCCGCGCTTCGGGCCACGGTCCTGCGCGAGTTGAACTGGATCCTGAACACCACCAATTTCAGCTCAGTCCAGAACCTGAAGCCCTATCCCGAGGTCGCGACCTCGGTCCTGAACTACGGCGTGCCCGACATGGCCGGCAAGCTGCTGCAACGGCGGGCGATCGAAAATCGCGCACGCGAGATCAAGCAGGCCATCCGGCGCTTCGAGCCGCGCATCGCCCCGCAGCGTCTCGACGTCACCGCCAGCGCCAAGGACGCCAAGCCCAACGCCGTGACCTTCGTCATCCGGGCCGACGTCACCAGCGCCGTCATGGCGCTGCCCGTCGAGTTCAAGACCGACGTCGAGATCGACACGGGCGCGGCGACCCTGCGGGAGTAGACGGATGGATCCTCGCCTCCTCAGGGCCTACAACGAGGAACTGCTCTATCTTCGCGAAACCGCGCGCGAGTTCGGCGAGGAATACGAGACGGTCGCGGGACGCTTGGGCCTCAATGCTCCGGCAGACACCGACCCCTATGTCGAGCGGCTCCTGGAAGGCGTTGCCTTTCTCGGCGCCCGGGTGAAGCTGAAGCTGCAGGACCAGTTTCCCGACTTCACGCAACATCTGCTCAACGCCATCCAGCCGCACTACCTGGCGCCGACCCCGTCGATGTGCGTGGTGACTCTCGAGCCCCAAGATAGCGACCACGCGATCGCCGCCGGGTTCGTGGTCCCTCGCCTGACCGAAATGTCCGCCACCTCAAGCGACGAAGCCGCTACGCCGGTGGTCTTCCGGACCGGACAGGACGTCACGCTCTGGCCGCTGAAGATCACCGAAGCCGAATATCTGCCGACCCGGGCGGCCGTCGCCGCCTATGCCGGGGCGGCGGGCGTGCGCGCCGAGGCGGGACTGCGCCTGAAATTCAACGCCCTGGGCGGCGTCCCCCTGTCGGCGATCGCGCCGGACTCCCTGCCGATCTATCTAGACGGCTCAGAGGTGGCGCCGGGCGAGCTCTATCGGCAACTGATCGGGGACGCCGTCGCGACCGTGGCCCGGTCGGTGGACTCCGCGGCCGGCGCTGAGGCTTGGGTCAAGCTGCCGGCGGCCGAGCAGCATGGCTTCGAGGAGAACTGCGCCCTGCTGCCGACGGGGCGGCGGTCCTTCCGAGGCTATCGCCTGCTGTCGGAATATTTCGCCTGTCCGGAACGCTTCCTGTTCGTCCGCCTGCGCGAACTGGGCCGAGCCTTCGCCAAGTGTCGGAACGAATGCGAGGTGGTCTTCCTGTTCGACCGCGCGTCCACGGCCCTGGCGGGCGCGGTGTCGCCGGCGAACTTCAAGCTCTTCGCGACACCGGCGATCAACCTGTTCGAAAAGCAGATCGATCGCGTGGCGATCAGCGAGTTCGACCACGAACACCAACTGATCGCCGACCGTACTCGGCCGCTGGATTTCGAGATCTTCCGTCCTCTGGAGGTGACGGCCTATTCGCAGAAGAACGGCGACGCCCGGCCGGTCGCGCCTCTGCATGCCTTCGGGAGCCTGCTCTACGACTGGACCGAGGCGCTGTTCTACGTCACCCGCCTGCGCCACCGACGTCTGTCGACCAAGGAGCAGCGGTTGAGGCGCAGGACCGACTATCTGGGTACGGAAACCTGGATCAGCCTGGCCGCCCCCGGCGAGCCAAGGCGGCTGGAGGGTATCCACGAGTTGGCCGTTCGTGCGCTCGTCACCAATCGCGAACTGGCCGAGACCTTGCGCACCGGCGGTGCGACGGACTTTCGGATCAGCGGCGTTCCGGTGCGCGCCGTGACGATCGTGCGCGCTCCGACCAAGCCTCGGCCGCCGATGGGCATCAGCGACGGCGCCTGGCGGGTCATCGGCCATCTGACGCCCAACTACGCGTCTTTCGCCCTGGGCGACGACGACGATCCCTCGGTGCTGCGCGATCACCTGGCTCTCTATGGACGGATCGACGATCCGGCCCTGCGACGGCAGATCGACGGCGTCCTGGCCATCCGCTCCGAGCCCGTGACGCGGCGAGTATCCGGACCGGGACGCAGCGCCTTCGCCCGCGGCCAGCGCCTGCGCCTCAAGCTGGACGACGCCCCGTTCGAGAACGGCCGGATGTTCCTGTTCTCGGCCGTTCTGGAGCGTTTCCTCGGCGAGTTCGCGACCGTGAACGCCTTCACCGAATGCATCTTCGAAAGCCCTCAGGAAGGAACCTTCGCGCAATGGCCGCCGAGAATGGGCGAACATCGCAACATCTAGAGTTTCTTCGCCACGCGGCGGGGAACGCGAGGCGGTACGGCCTGTTTGGCCTGCTGCGCGCGGCGGAGGCGCGTGCGCCGGACCTGCCGCGCATCGGCGACGCCCGGCTTCCCGCGCAGAACCTCGTCGACCTGGCCCAGCTCCCCGCCCTAGGCTTCCCCGGCTCGACGCTAGAAGCGATCACCATCAAGGACGGGCGCGCCAAGGTCGAGGGCTACTGGTTCGGACTGACCGGGCCGATGGGGCCGCTGCCCCTGCATGTCAGCGAGTTCGCCCATTTCGAACGCCGCTACGCCAAGGGCCGTCCTTTCGGGCATTTCCTCGACGTGCTCGCAGGAAGGATGCTGCAGTTCTTCTACCGCGCCTGGGCGGAATCCAATCCGGCGGCCAACGCCGATCGTCCCGGCGATGATCGGTTCGCCGGCTACCTGGCCGCCTTGACCGGTGCGACCGTGGGGGTTCCTGCCGACGCGGCGTTCCCAGCTCGGGCCCGCCTCTACTATGCGGGCCTTTACGCTTCTAGGCGCAGCGCAGCCGGCATCGAGGACGCCGTCGCCGACTTGGTCGGCGCGCCCGTGCGGCTCATGGAATACCGCCCGGTCTGGCGAGACATCGAGCCCGCCGACCAGACCCGCCTGGGCGGCGCCTATAGCCGCCTGGGCGGCGACGCCGTCTGCGGGCGTCGCACCAGCACGGTTTCCGACGCCTTCCGCATCGCCGTGAAGGTCGAGACCTTCCAGGCCTACGAGAACCTGCTGCCGGGCGGCCCGCGCTTCGCGGTCGTCGCCGAGGCGCTGGATTCCTTCGCTCCGTCCCACCTGGAATGGGACCTTGAGATCGAGGCCAGCGAAGCTGCTCGTCGTCCCGCGTCGCTGGACGGCCGCGCGCGGCTGGGCTGGACCAGTTGGATCAACCCGCCAGCCGGCAGCGGCTCGCGCGCCGAGACCCGTCTTGGCCCGAGCTCGCGTCGCGTCGCTCGAGCCGCCGCCAAGAGAGATGCCGCATGACCGAGATCAACCGCTCCGCCCTGTTCGGCCGCCTCAGCCCGACGGGCCTGAAGAGCATCGAAACCGCGACCGGCTTCTGCAAGATGCGCGGAAATCCCTATGTCGAACTCGTCCACTGGATCCACATCCTGCTGCAGGATCCGCGGAACGATCTCGCCGCGATCCGCACCCGGTTCGCCCTGGACGACACCAAGCTGGCCCGCGATGTCGTGGCCGCGCTCGACGGTCTGCCGCGCGGCGCGACCTCGATCTCCGATTTCTCGCCCCAGATCGAAGAGGCCATCGAGAAGGGATGGCTCTACGCGTCGCTGATGTTCCAGGCCGGTCGCGTACGCACCGGCCACCTAGTCTTCGGCATGCTCAAGACCCCGATCCTACGCAACGCGCTGTTCGCGGTCTCGCCGGAGTTCCGCAGGATCTCGGCCGACGCCTTGGGCGACGAGTTCGACAAGATCGTCGCGGGGTCGGCCGAGGTGGGCGGCGCGCCCGCTGTCGATAGCCCCTCGGACCAGGCGGGGACCGCCGGCGCGCCCTTCGCGAGCGCTTCGGGCGAGACCCTGGCCAAATACTCCGTCGACCTTACCGAGCGGGCCAGGGCGGGCGAGATCGATCCGATCGTCGGTCGCGACGCCGAGATTCGCCAGGTGATCGACATCCTGCTGCGTCGACGCCAGAACAACCCGATCCTGGCGGGCGAGGCGGGAGTCGGCAAGACGGCGGTCGTCGAGGGCTTGGCCCGCCGGATCGTCGATGGCGACGTCCCCCCAGCGCTCAAGGACGTCACTCTCCGCGCCCTGGACATCGGGCTGCTGCAGGCCGGCGCGGGCGTGAAGGGCGAATTCGAGAAGCGGCTGCGGCAGGTCATCGACGAGATCGAGTCCTCGCCCAAGCCGATCATCCTGTTCATCGACGAAGCCCATACCCTGATCGGGGCCGGCGGGCAGGCCGGCACCGGCGACGCCGCCAACCTGCTCAAGCCCGCCTTGGCGCGCGGCCGGCTCCGAACCATCGCCGCCACCACCTGGTCCGAATATCGCCAGTACTTCGAAAAGGACCCCGCCCTCACCCGCCGGTTCCAGACGGTCAATGTCGGAGAGCCGGACACCGAGGTGGCGATCGCCATGCTGCGTTCGGTGGCCTCGGCCATGGAGAAGCACCACAAGGTGGTGATCCTCGACGAGGCCGTGGAAGCGGCCGTCAAGCTGTCCCAGCGCTACGTGCCGGCCCGGCAGCTGCCTGACAAGGCCGTCAGCCTGCTCGACACCGCCGGCGCCCGGGTGGCCGTTTCACAGCACGCGACCCCCGCCCCGGTCGAAAGCCGCCGTCGGCGGGTCGAGCTTCTCAATGTAGAACTCGACATCGCCACCCGCGAGGCCGAGGGCCAGTACGCCGGCGTGGAGCGCATCGCCAAGCTGAAGGAGGCCATCGAGGAAGCGCGCGCCGCGCTCGATACCGTGGAAGCCAAGTGGGCGGCCGAGAAGGACGCCGTCGCCAAGGCCTACGAGGCCCGCCAGGCCGTTGCGGCCTCGGCCTCGGCGAACGCGGACGACATGACCGGCCCGAAGGCCGCCCTCGATGCCGCCCTGCTGGCCGTCGCCAAGGCCCACGGCGATGACCCGATGGTTTTCGGAGAGGTCGACGCGGACGCGGTCGCCGCCGTCGTCGGCGACTGGACCGGCATCCCCGTCGGCCGCATGGTCAAGGACGAGATCGCCTCGGTCCTGACCATCGCCGACCAACTGAAGAAGCGCGTGGTGGGCCAGGACCACGCGATGGACGCCGTCGCCAAGCGCATCCAGACCAGCCGCGCCAAGCTCGACAACCCCAACAAGCCGGTCGGCGTGTTCATGCTGTGCGGCCCGTCCGGCGTGGGCAAGACCGAGACCGCCCACGCCCTGTCCGAGCTGCTCTACTCCGGCGACGACAGCCTGATCGTCATCAATATGAGCGAGTTCCAGGAGGCCCACACCGTCTCGACCCTGAAGGGCGCGCCAGCGGGCTATGTCGGCTACGGCCAGGGGGGCGTCCTGACCGAGGCCGTGCGCCGCCGGCCCTATTCGGTGGTGCTGCTCGACGAGGTCGAGAAGGCCCATCCCGACGTCCACGAGATGTTCTTCCAGGTGTTCGACAAGGGCTACATGGACGACTCCGAGGGGCGTCACATCGACTTCAAGAACACGCTGATCTTGCTGACCTCCAATGTCGGCTCCGACCTGATCGTCTCGCTGTCGGAGGACGAGGAGATGAAGCCCGAGGCCGAGGTCCTGGCCCAGACGCTGCGGCCCGATCTGCTGAAGGTGTTCCCGCCCGCCCTGCTCGGCCGGTTGATCGTCCTGCCGTACTATCCGCTGTCGCCCGATATGCTGCAGGGCATTGTCCGCCTGCAGTTGGACCGCGTGAAGAAGCGCATCGCCGAGAACCACGGCATCGTCTTCGCCTACGGCCAGGCGGTCGTCGAGCTGATCGTCTCGCGCTGCACCGAGGTCGCCTCGGGCGGACGGATGATCGACGCCATCCTGACCAACACCATGCTGCCCGAACTGTCGATCGCCCTGCTCGAACGCCAGATGGCCGGCAAGGATGTGAGCAAGATCGCGGTGGGTGTCGAGAACTCCGCCTTCACCTACGCGTTCGAGGGAAGTGAAGCGTCACCACGAGCCGACGCGCCCTTGATCCCGGAAGCCGTGGCCTGATGTTCGACGCCCTGCATAACAACTTGCAACCGGCCCATACCCAAGGCGAGGTTGTGGTCAGAGTTGGAAAGAGACGCCCCCAGTGAGCATGCCCGACGACCCCTCTAATGAAGACGTCGCGTCCGTCACGAACTCGACCTCCAGCTCCTGGGGCAAGCGCGGCTCGCGCAAGCCCGCACAGCGGGGCATCCTGCCGGTCGGGTTCGTGCTGAACGGCATCTACGAGATCAAGCGCTTCATCGCTCGCGGCGGCATGGGCGAGGTCTACGAGGGCGCCAACGTCAACGCCGAGGAGCGGGTGGCGGTCAAGGTCATCCTCCCGCATCTGGCCGCCGATCCCAAGGTCCAGGCGCTATTTCGCAAGGAGGCCAAGACCCTCACCAGCCTGGCCCATCCGGCGCTGGTGCAGTACCGCGTCCTGGCGCGCGAGCCGCGCAAGGACCTGCTGTACATCGTCACCGACTTCATCGACGGCGAGCCGCTGACCAACCTGATCGGCCGCCATCCCCCGACCACGGGCGAATTGGTCATGCTCACCCGTCGCCTGGCTGAGGGCCTGCACGCGGCGCACAGCCACGGGGCCATCCATCGCGACATCTCTCCCGAAAACGTCCTGCTGCCGGACGGGCTGCTCAGCCGCGCCAAGATCATCGATTTCGGCATCGCCAAGAGCATGGAGATCGGCGCCCAGACTGTCGTCGGCGATGGCTTCGCCGGAAAGCTCGGCTATGTGGCGCCGGAGCAGTTCGGCGATTTCGACCGGCGTATCGGTCCGTGGACGGACATCTATAGCCTAGCCCTGGTCGTGCTGGCCCTGGCCGGCGGACGGGCGCCGAACATGGGCACGACGCTGGTCGAGGCCATCGATCGCCGACGCGCGGGCGCCGATATGACCGCCGTGCCGCCGCTGCTGCAGCCGTTGTTCGCTCGCATGCTCAGCCCTGATCCCCGCAGCCGCCCCCAGACCATGGCGGAGGTGATCTCGGCGCTGGATGCGCTGGATGTTCCGCTTGAGCCACCATCGACGCGGTCTTGGAACCCTGATCCCGGGAATACCACGTCGAAGGAGATCGGATCCGAGATCGACCGCACAGTGATCCATCTCGGTTCCGAACCGCCCTCCTGGCAGAGCGCCGAACCGCGCGGAGAGGACAGCCTTCCCCTGTCGCTGGCCGCCGCCGCCAGCGACGGGATCGCGCCCGAGGGCCGTACGATCTTCGCGCCCGAAGAGCCCGCCGTGCAGACGAACGAGCCGCCGCCGACGGACAGATCAATCGACGACGACGCCCCAAGACCGGTCACGGATCAGACGCCGTTCTCCGAACCGGCGGCTCCGCCGGCCGTCACGAGCGCGGCATCGTCGCTTCCTTCCCTGGTCTCGGCGCCGTCGGAGAGCGAGGCGGTCGTCGCTTCCAATCCCACGATCTACGCGCCCGGCGCCGAACCGCCCCCGGAGCCCGATGTCGATCCGCCGCCGAGCGCGATCGAGATCGAGCCGCAGGAGAAGGCCACGCGACCGCCTGCCGCCTTCGTCTCGGCAGAACTGGACGAGGAAGAGGATGATGCGACCTCGCCCATCCCTCCGGCTATGGACGTCGCCTACAGGTCTCCAGGCGGACCGACCGCCAGACCCTCAGGTGAGGAAGAGCGCCAAACTCTAGGAGCGGCGGCGGCGCGTGGCCTCCCCAAGGGAAGGGTCGTGGCGATCAGCGCGGTGGCGGCCGTCATCGTGGTCGGGGTGGGCTTCGCCGTCCTCTCGTCCCAGAAGAAGGCCGCCCTGCCCGCGCCGACGCCGCCCGCCACGAGCGCGGCGCCCCTGACCGTCAGCCGGGCCGACGAAGTCCTCGCCGCGGCGCTGCCGAACGTCCCGTGCTCCTGGCTGACACTGAGCCGTGGTCAGAACGCCGATGGCTCGACCAACATCAAGATCTCCGGCGCGGCCGGAGATCCGGCGGGCGCGAACCGCGCGGTGGCCAGCGCGGCGCGCGCCACCGGTGCGGCTGGCCTGCAGGTCGACACCACCGAGATCCTTCCCGCCGACCCGGCGTCCTGCCCGCTGTTCGACACGGTCAACCGGTTCCGCGGTCAAAGCGGCGCGGTTCCCAGCCTTGTCGCCCAACAGGCGCGCTTCGAGATCGACCGCGGCATCCAGGGCTGTCCCAAGGGGCTCTGGTCCCAGTCGATGATCAACGTCGCGCCTGACCCTTCCAGAGGTTTCAGCCTCATCGCCATACAGCCCTCGGGCCGGCTCCAGCAGTTCACGAGCAATCGCGACCAGTTCGCCGCCTTGGCCGCCCGCAATCCGGACCTCTACAAAGACCTCGGCGGCGGTCGCTATCGGGTCTCCATGTGCCAGAACGCCCCTGGGCTTGCCGGTGTCCTGATGATCGAAGGCGATGGGCCGTTCGACATTGGCCTGCGGCCCGGCGCCATCGAACGGCCGACGCGGGACTTTCCGGCCCGTCTAGGCCAGTTGGCCCAGGCGCGGGGCTGGACGATGCAGATGGCCTGGTTCCAACTGGTCAACGACCAGCCGGACCTTCCGGAGCAGGCCAGCACCGACGAGGCCGAACGTCATCGCCGGGAGATGGCCGAAGCCGCCAAGACCGCCGCGGCCGCCGAAGCCGCCAAGGCGGTGGAGCCGGTCGAGGCCGCCGCGCCCGTCGCCGAGCCCCAGAAGCTTCCGGCCGACTACGTGGCCTGTCGCCGGTTCGTGAACGGGGCTTGGGAAGAACTCGGCTATGCGCAGCGCGCGGCTTGCGTCGAGAAGGTGTTCGCCGGGCGCTGCGATGTTCTCACCGGCCAGTCAGGCGACATCGCTCTGCGGCGCTACAATGACCGGCTGCAGGCCAAGACTGGGCGCGGCTTCAAGAAGTGGGACAATGTCGGCAAGTCCGATTGCGCCAAATAGAAGCGCCGGCGTCGTGCTTGCGCCGGAAACTAGGTCGGATGAGCCTCGGTCGTTCGCCGACCGAAACGGCGAAGAGCCGGTGCTCATCCGACCGCCCTCCCCCAAGGGCGAGGCGCGGCGGTCGACGGGTGTCTGACGCCGCGGCCTAAACGTTGCCACGAGTGGCGAGGATCACGATTTCTCCGCGTCCAGCGCGTCGGTGATCACTCGCTTGGCCGTCTCGCATCGACTCTCGGCGAACCGGGAATCCGGAGCCGACGAGGCCTTGGCGTCGGTCTCGCGCGCGATCGCCTCGGCCGCAGCCTGATCGATCGCGCGCCGCAGCTCGCTCAATCGCCTGTCGGCCGCAGCCATGCTGGCCCAGAAGCTCTTGTCCTGCGGCGTTGGCTCCCACCCGGCGCCCGCCGTCGATCTCGGCGCGAACGGCGGCTCTTCAGCCATCGCCGCCGCAGCGGCGGTCTCGCCGCCGGCGATCAGGCTCTTGGCGCGGGCGAGGATCGCGCTCGGGATCTTGAGCAGCGGCACGCTAGGCGACGACATGGATCTTGCGCTCACAGTCGCGGATCGCCGACTTCGCGAAGCCCACGACCATCTCGGTCACGCGGGTGAGATCGTTTTCGGCGACGCCGTGATCGCGAGCCCAGATCTTGACGGCGTGCTTGAGAATGCTCGCGGCGGGATCAGAGGCGAACGCGCCGGAAAATTCATCGGCGATAGGACGTTCGTTGAAGACAGCTGCGTCGAGAGACATGGCGAGGTTCCTGATGCAACGTGGGGATCGCGCTGGATCGTCGGCGCGACGTCGGAAAGCGTTCGGCAAGTCGGACCCGACCGATGGGGATGGCCGGGTCCGAGAGGCCGCTTAAACGGTCCGCGGTGACGGGCCGAGTGCGGTGTGGATCGTGACGACGCTCCAACCAAGGCGATTGACTGGGATATCCCGCGGCCGCCTGGGCTGTGGTCGTCGCAACCTACGCGTCGAAACATGTCGGAGGGACCGCCGCGTCGAATGTGCGGATCTGCACATCGCCGGAAATAAAGGTTTCTTAGCGCGCCGGACGGCGCGATCAGGCCCGCGTCAGGTTGAAGATCGGGGTCGCCGGGAAGCCCTTGCGCCCTTGGGTGCGCCCGACATAGCCGCAGCGCACGCGGTCGCCGTGCAAGGTCGCCAGTGCTCCGGCCAGAGCCTCGCTGACGCAGGCCGAGCCTGGAGCGACGTCGGGCTCGATACGCGCGGCGACCACCACGTGGGCGCCGATCACCGCTGGGGCCTTGGTCAGCGGATTGGCGCCCAGGTGCACCGGCCCGTAGTGCCCGCCGATCCGCAGGCCCAGGCCCCGCGGCAGGCCCAGGGCCCGAAGATCCAGGGCGCGATGGGCCTCCTGCAGGGCCAAGGCGGCGACGGCGGCCTCGATCGGATGGTCGAAGACCAGGAACAGGCCGTCCCCCCAGGTTTCGACGTGCCGCGGACCGGCGTCCAGGCCCTCGACGACCTTGGCCATCCGGCCCATCACCGTCTCGAAGAAGGCCGGGATTTGGTCGTCGCGCAAGGATCCGAAGCCCTTCACGTCGGCGAACAGCATGGCCTTCGTCGCTCGGGAGGCGGAGATGTCGGCGCCTGGTCGGGAGACTGGAGGCGGTGGTGGACGACGCACCGGGATGACCTCTTGCCGGCGGCCGCCCTTGGCCCAATAGGCCAGATCCACCGCTACGCCAGCCGGTCCAAGGGCCGCGTGGCCGTCCCAGACCGCGACCTGGATCGCCTCGGTCGCCAGGGTCTGGGCGCGCAGCACCGCGCAGCCCATGGCGATCTGGCTGGCGTAGGCGAACACCTGCTCGTCGCCGACATAGGGATCCTGCGAAGCGTAGCGCACGGATGCGGCCTGGGCGAAGCAGCGCTCGAAGCGCTCGACCCAGTTGGTCCCGAAGGGCGCGACCGACACGGCGACGAAGGACTCCAGGTTCACCGGCAGGACTAGGTGCAGTTCGGCGCCGGCTTCCAGCAAGGCCTCGGCGAAGACGATGTCGGCGCCGGCGGCCAGGCCGCCGTAGGCGAAGCCGATCCCCTGCTCCCGCACCAGGCGGTCCGCCTCGCCGCGCAGGCTGCTGTCCAATCCGCCGCTCAATCCTCCGCTCAGGGCGCCCTCGCGGGAGGCGTCCAGGATGTGGCCGGTGAAATGAGCGCAAACCGGCGGCCGGAAGGCGGCCAGCCAGGTTGGATCGACACCGGTCTCGCGGCACAGCATCTCCAGCTGGCGCAGGGTCGAGGCGTGGGCCGCGAAAGCCCGGGGCGCACGTGCCAGAGCCTCCACCATTGTCGCGCGCGCGGCGTCCAGCTCGCCGGTCAGGAACCACGCCTCGGCCCGGCTGGCGGCCTCGTAATAGGCCGCCTCCCCGGTCAATCCCGGCGGTGGCGGACTCCTCAGAGCCGCCGCCGCCAAGGCCTGACCGCCCGCTCGATCTCCCGCAACGAGCGTCATGGTCGCGGCGTTGACCGCGCCGTAGAGGCCGCCGAACCGTTGGAAGAGCGCGTGGTAGCGCCGCGTGGAGGCCCTGGCGAAGGCCGTGCGGCGCGGTCCGCGCGCGGCCAGGGCGACATCCTTTAGGAGGCGCGCGCCCAGGGCGATGGCGTCGGGATCGTCGTCGACCCGGTCCAGCCCCAGGCGGACATATTCAGCCCGCGCGAAATCGACAGCCCCGGCCCGCGCCAAGCAAAGCACGGCCTGATACGCGATCCTCAGCGAGGTCTCGCCCGCCCCCAGGGCGGCGCGGGCGAGATCATAGGCGGCGAGGATCTCGCCGCGCTGGATCAGCGCGGCGATCTTGTCCTCGTCGAAGGCTGTCGCCTCGATCAGGGCACCCTGCCCCCGCCGTTTTCGATCTTTGGATCCAGAATGATGTTCTGTTTGTGCGAGTCGGTCATGAACAGGCTGTAGATGTATTCACCAACCCGCTTGTCTTCATAGGTGATCGTGAAGCACGTGAAGGGCTTCTGCGGCACGTCGTAAAGAAATTCGATCCAGGTATAGCTGGAGAAGTTAATCCCGAAGTCGTCCGTGAAGATGATCGGGCGCTTCTGGAACGTCCAGCCGACGCCGATGAGGTCGTCGCTCAGCCGGAAGACCAATCGGCTCGGCGTGTCGAGTTTCAGCGACAGCGGAACCGGATTATCGGGATCGAGAACGTTCATGAAGTTGACGTTGTCGGCGATGCCGACGACCAATTCGACGATCGGTAGTGACTCTGTCATGTGAAACCCCCTTGGACAGTGGCGCCAGCTAGAGGCGACTCTCGCCAGAATGCAAGGAAGCCGGGATAGGCATAGCCCTGTTTTCTCAGGTCCTTCACGATCGTCTGGGCCTGGTCGCGTTGTCCCTGGGCCAGATACGCGCGCGCAAGAATGTCGAGGCTGGTCGAAGACAGGGATCGGCGGCGCGGTGACAAGGCCGAGATCGCCGCCGCCGGCTGCCCCGCCGCCAGGTGGGCCGCGCCATAGAGGGCCGCGCGCTCGGCCGCCGTTTCACGCGATCCCGACGTGCGGTCCAGCCGATCCAGCAGCGCCAGAGCCAAGCTTCGCGCGCCTGCCGGATCGCCGCCGAGCCGCGCCAGGGTGATCGCCTGCACGTCCAGCCGCCCGTCAAGATCGATGCGCCAGGTCCGGGCCTCGTCACCGGTCCGGAGTCCGGCCAGGGTAGTGGCGGCCTGGGCGTGGGCCGCGCGCGCCTGCGTCAACCCGGCTGACCAGGCGGCGAAGTCCGCCGCGTCCAGTTGGCCGATCAGCAAGTATTCGCGCCAGCGAGCGTTCGTCGGGTCCAGGGCCGCCAATTCGCGCAGCCCGTTCAGGGCATGGGCCGAGCGCGCTGCGCCTTGGGTGACCTGGCCCAGATCCAACTCCAGCCGCGCCAGGGCCAATTGGGCGGCCAGGTTGCGGGCGGCCAGCGGCTTGTCGGTCGGCGCCTTCGCCGAGGCGGCCGCCAACAGGGATGCCGCGCCCTCGCGCTCGGCATAGGCTTCGCGGGGGCGTCCCAGCTTGGCCAGGGAATCGGCCACCCAGGCGTGGGCGTCCACCGCGTCGACCAGACGGTCCTGGTCGTCCGGCGCCCGGATCCGTTCGGCCTCAAACCCGGCCAGGGCGGCGCGGAAGGTGGTCAGCGCCTCTTCCGCCCGGCCCTGCTCCAGCAGCAGGGTGCCGAGATTGCTTTTGGCATAAGCGACCTCCAGCCTCCAGTCGGCGCGGGACGGATCCAGCCTCACGAGCGTCTGGGCCAGCTCGCCATAGCGCTTGAAACCCTGTTCGGCGCCAGCGGTGTCGCCCTGGCGCCATTGCATATAGGCTAGCCAGTAGACGTTCTGGGCCTCGTCGAAGATCCGCTCGCCGTTGTCGGGCGCGCGGGCGGCCAGTTCATGCGTGGTGGATGCGGCCTGGCCGAAGGCGTCGCGGGCGCCGGACAGGTCGCCGCGTTGCTCCCGGATCGTGCCCAGCAGCGTCTGGGCCTTGGCCCGCTGGGCCAGCGCCCTGTCGTCCAGCTGATCCGTGCGCGCTTTGCCATAGTAAGCCAGCACCTTAGCGCTCACGCCGTCCAGGACGTCCAACCGTCCCACCGGCTCCAGCTGTTCGCGCAGGTCGCCCAACATGTAGGCCACCAGGGCCTCGGTCTCGTCGCGCTGGTTGCGGGCGATCTGCCGCGACTTCAGCGTGGCGACAGTCATCGCGCCCATGGCGAGGGTCACGACCACGGCCACGGCGGTGAAGGCGGCCATCAGGCGCATGCCGCGGCGGGCGTCGCGCTGGACCAATTGGTCGAGGCGAACGTCCAGCAGCCGGGCGGCGATCTTCAGCCGCGCCAAGCGCAGTCCGTCAGCGTCGCGCCGCGGATCCACGGCCAGGGGTTCAACGCCCGTCGGCAAGGCCGCCCGCAAGGCCGGCGGCAACACCTCGGCCAGCGGCGCGCCCTTCGGCGTCGTGGGCGCGATCACGCAGATGACCTGGCCAAGACCGTGGTCCTCCAGGAAGTAGGCCGCCTCCTGGTCCACCCAGCGCGAGACGGCCGAGGCCGGGGAGCAGAGCACGATCAGGGCGTCGGAGCGGTCCAGCGCGTCACGGATCACCCCGCCTAGATCGGGCGAGGCGCTCAGCTCGTCGCGGTCGCGGAAGATCGGCGTCAGCCGCCGCGTCGACATCTCGCCGCTGGTCGTGGCCAGGCGGCGGGGCGCGCGATAGGTCTCCAGGACGCGATGCAGCCATTCGGCGGCTTTGCGGTCCTGGTGGCTATAGCTGATAAAGGCCCGGTAGCGCGGTCGGCTGTCCATTCGTCGTCCCCAATCGACTGTGCAGGAGCGTTCTCGATGGCCGTGATTCCTCCCCCGCCCCCGCTCGCTCCGAGCCATACGCCGATCGCGTCGTCGCCTGAAGGCGACTATCGCGCCAACCGGCTGTTTCGTCACATGGCGCGCGACGAGATCGAGGCCCTGGCGCCGCAGATCGAGCACCTTCACTATGGCAAGGGCGAACTGATCGTCCAACGGCTGGATGAGAGCGGCGGCGTTCATCTGCTGCTCAAGGGCGCGCTGCTGGCCAACCAGTACGCCCGGTCGGGCCGCGAAATCGGCTATCGGCGCATCTCGGCGGGCGGTTATTTCGGCGAGATCTCGGCCATCGACGGATTGCCCCGCTCGGTGAACATCGTGGCGCTGGAGGACGTGCGCGTCGCCCGCCTGCCCCAGATCCTGGTTCAAAGTCTGTTCGAGCAGTCACCGCGCTTCATGCGGGCGATCCTGGAGGACCTGGCGAACCTGACGCGCGCCCTCACCGACCGATTGTTCGAGCTGAACGCCGTCTCGGTGGCCTGCCGGGTCGACATCGAGCTGTTGCGCATGGCGGCGTCGGCGGGCGGAGACGGCCGCGAAGCCGTCATCCAGCCCTGCCCCACCCACGCCGAGTTGGCGGTGCTGGTGGGGAGCCAGCGCGAGCCGGTGACGCGGGAGCTGAACCGCTTGGCCGGTCTGGGGATCGTCTCCCAGACCGGTCGCACCTTGCGGATTCTCGACCTGCCGGCCCTGGCCGACGAGATCGAACGCATAGGTGGCGAGGTTTAGCCGCCATCGGCCGAAACCCGCATCGGGCGCCCTCGTGGCCGGACGGCGTCTTGGGCGATAGACTGCCGCCGCGAGGAGCTTCACGCCGCGACCCCTTCAGCGGGCCGCATCGACGTCCACCACCACGTCAATCCGCTGGTCGTGGCCAAGGCCATGGAACGATATGGCGTGACCAGGGTCGGCGACGCCGCCCTGCCCCGCTGGAGCCCGCGGACCTCGCTCCGCGTCATGGACCTCTATGGCATCCAGACCGCCGTCGCCTCGCTGTCGGCCCGCCGCGCCGTCGGCGGGCGGCTAGGTCGGCTCGAACCCTGGGCCGCCAAGCTCGAAGTTCGAGCGATGAGGCGCTGAAGAGGCGTCGGTTCGTGATGGTTTCATCGGTCGAACGCGGCTCCACGAACGTCGCTTGCCAAAATGATAGCTTTAGCTACTGTAATCCTCATAAAACAGCGACGGGGGTATGGAATGCGAAAGCTCCAAGTGCTCGCGGGCGTCGCCGGGGCGGCGATGATGGCGGCGGCGGGACAGGCCGCCGCCCAGGAGGCGACCGCGCTCGACGAGATCGTCGTCACCGCCCAGAAGCGATCGGAAAACCTGCAGGACGTGCCGGTCTCGGTGACTGCCCTGACCGCCGACCAGCTCAAGGACCAGCGCGTGGGCGACGTGCTGGCCTTGTCGGGCCTGTCGCCGGGCCTGCAGATCAAGACCGACGACAACGCCGCCAACCCGCGAATCTTCATCCGCGGCATCGGGGTCAACGACTTCAACCCCAGCACGGCCAGTGCGGTCGGGGTCTATGTCGACGGGGTCTATGTCGCCTCGCCCCTGGCCCAGATGGCTGGCTTCTACGACCTGCAGCAGGTGGAGGTGCTGCGCGGGCCGCAGGGCACGCTCTACGGCCGCAACACCACCGGCGGCGCGATCAACGTCACCACGAAGAAGCCCAGTGATACGCCCGAAGGCGACCTGGCCGTCGACTACGGCCGGTTCAACGCGCTGAATGTCCAGGGCGGCTTCGGCGGCCCGATCGCCGACACCCTGGCCTTCCGGATCGCCGGCCTCTACGACAAGAGCGACGGCTACACGCTCAATCGCCTGACCGGCAACAAGGGCAACGACGCCGACCGCAAGGCCGTGCGCGGCGCCCTGCGCTGGACGCCCGACGACAAGCTGGCCGTCGACGTCTCGGCCAGCTACAGCAACTCCAGCGGCGGCTCGATCCTGACCTACAATCGCTCCCTGGTCGCCCAGACAGCCGAGGCGGCCAGCACCGTCGATCCCGATCCGACCTTCGGCTACAGCTTCTGCAAGCCGGCCTACTACACCTCGGGCCAGTGCACGAACGTCGCCGGCTACGCCAACACCAGCAGCAACAAGTACGAGGGCGACTACCGCTTCGAGGGCAAGGACATCGTCAAGCTGTTCGGGGCGACCAGCGCCGTCAGCTACGATTTCGGCGGGGTCACGCTCTATTCGATCACCGGCTACCAGCGGGCCAGGCGCGACGACTACGAAGAGACCGACGCCAATCCGATCTCGATCTTCGACGCGCGTTACGTCGCCGAGCAGGACACCACCAGCCAGGAGCTGCGCTTGCAGTCAAACGGCGCGACCGCCCTGCGCTGGGTCGCCGGCCTCTACGCCGCCCGCGACAACCTGGACAACGACAGCCACTACAACGTGCTGGAAGTGCTGCGCGTCCCCGATCCGGTCAACAATCCGACCGGCATGGACCCGGCCAACAGCGTCGGCGTGTTCGGCTGGCCCTTGCACCAAAAGACCATCAGCTACGCGGCCTTCGGTCAGGTCGACTACGACCTGACGCCGAAGCTGACCTTGACCGGCGGCCTGCGCTGGTCGCAGGACAAGAAGACCTTCCACTATGTCAGCGACGTCGACTACGGCCTGCTGACCCTGTTCGAATACGACAACCAGAAGACCTTCAGCTCGATCTCGGGCCGGGTGGGCCTACGCTACGCGATCAGCGACGACGCCAACGTTTATGCGACCTACAATCGCGGAACCAAGAGCGGCGGCTTCTTCAGCGGCCAGACCACCGATCCGGCCGACCTGGGCCCCTATCGCGACGAGACCGTCAACGCCTACGAGGTGGGCGCCAAGAGCGAGTTCCTGGACCGTCGCCTGCGGGTGAACGTCTCGGCTTTCTACTACGATTACAAGGACCTGCAGGTCTATACGGTGATCCAGCGCAACGGCTTGCCGGTGCAGCTGTTCACCAACGCCTCCAAGGCTCGGGTCTATGGCGGCGAGGCCGAGATCGAGGCGCGACCAACGGCGGGCCTGTCCCTGACCCTGGGCGCGTCGCTGCTCAACGCCGAGTACAAGGACTTCCAGTCGCTGGGCGACGACTATTCGGGCAACACCCTGCCCTCGGCCCCCAAGGCCAGCCTGAACGGCGCGGCGCGCTACGAGCATCCGCTGGGGGCGGGAAACCTGATCACCCAGCTGGACTTCACCTACCGCGGCAAGGTCTATTACGACACGGCCAACACCGAACGGCTCAGCGACAAGGCCCGGGCCTATGTCAACGGCCAGGTGGGCTGGGCCTTCGCCGATGGGCGCTATGAACTGGGCGTGTGGGGCAAGAACCTGGCCGACACCACCAACATCTCCGACATCACGCCGATCGCCGCCTTCGGCTTCGACGTGTTCAGCATGGGCCCGCCGCGCACCTACGGCGTCTATTTCCGGGCGAAATATTGAGCGCGGTCGAGATCCCCGCTTCCGACTCGCCGGCGACGGTCGCGGGCGCCTGGATCGGCGCGCCGCCCCGCCTGGTCCAGCGCTTGACGGTGTTCTGGATTGGCCTGGTTGGGGTGCTGTTTCCCGGGGTCGGGCCCCTGCTGCTGGGCGGTCTCGAGGCGGCCGGCCGCCTGACCGCCAACCAGCTGGGCCTAGCCGGCATGGCCGAGCTGGTGGCGATGGGGATCGGGGCGGCGGTCGTCGGCCCGCTGTTCGGCGAGCGTCGGCTGCGGCTGGCGGCGATCACCTGCGGCTTGGCGCTGGCGGCGCTGGACGTGGCCACCACCCGCGCCTCTGGCGACTTGCTGATCCTGGCGCGCGCCGTGGCGGGCCTTCCGGCCGGTGCGATGATCTGGGTGATTACCGGCATGATCGTCCGTTCGCCGCGTCCGGAGCGCTGGGCGGGTCTCTACCTGACCATCCAGACCCTGCTGCAGTTGGGCGTGGTCAGCGCGATCGGCGCCTTCGTCGTGGGGCCGTTCGGCCCGGACGGCGGTTTCGTGGTGCTGGCCGCCCTCGCCGTCTCCGCCGCCGTGGCCGGCCTGGCCATACCGGCCGTTTATACGCCGCTGGTCGAGACGCAGGATAATCCCAAGGGCCTGCCGAGCCCGCGCGGCTGGATCGCCCTGGCCGCCGTCTTCTGCTTCCAGGCCTTCATCCTGGCGGTCTGGATCTACGCTGAGCCCCTGTCGCGCCAGGCCGGACATCCGGCCGGCGTCGCCAGCGCCGCCTTCGCGGTGTCTCTGGCCGCCCAGGTGGCGGGCGGGGCGGCGGCCACGGCGTTGGCGGGGCGGTTGTCGTGGTTCTGGTCGCTGGCGGTCGCCGTGGTCCTGGCGATCGGCGCCCTGTTCGTGATGGCCAGCCTGCCGTCGGCGGCGGTGTTCCTGGCGGCGTCGGGCGTGTTCGGCTTCGTCTGGCTGTTCGCCTCGCCCTATCTGACGCCCTTGGCGATCGAGGCCGATCCCAGCCGTCGGGCCGCCCTGCTGGGGCCCGGCGCCAGCCTGCTGGGGTGCGGCGCCGGCCCCCTGCTGGCTTCGTTCGTGGTCAGCGGCGTCGACGTGCGGCCGGCGGCGTGGCTGGGCGTGGGCCTGGCCCTGGTCGCCCTGGTGATCGTCGCCTTCCTGCACCTGACAAGGTCGCGCTAAGGTGGCGGAGTGATTGGTTTTTTCCTCGAAGCGTTCTAGTCCAGGCGAACTTGCCAGACCGGCTTGAAGGAGAGACCGCATGCCGAAGGCGACGGCCAGGAAGACCGCCGGCCCCGACATTGCGCTGGACGCCAAGCTGCAGCCGACCCAGGCCCGCGGACAGGACACCTATGAGGTCGTCCTGGCCACGGCCGGCGAGATGCTGGGCGAGATCGGCTTTGAACAGCTGACCACCAACGCCATCTGCAAGCGCGCCGGCCTGACTCCTCCGGCCCTCTACCGCTACTTCCCCAACAAGTACGCGATCCTCAAGGCGCTGGGCGACCGGCTGATGAAGGCCCAGGACGACCGGGTCTTCGCCTGGATCGAGAGCGGCGGGCTGGAGGGCGAGACGGCCGCCGAGCGCATCGACAAGAACGTGGTCATGCTGACCGAGATGATCGAGATGACCCGCCAGTTCCCCGGCGGGGCGGCGATCGGTCGGGCCCTGCGCGCCGTGCCCATGCTGCAGCAGTTGCGCTTCGCCTCGCGCGACATGGTCGCCGGCCAGTTCGCCGAGATCCTGAAGGCGCGCTATCCGGGCGCGCCGGAAGGTCGGGTCCGGCTGGCCATGCGGATGATGGTCGAACTAGTCTATTCGGCCACCGAAATGGCCGTTGAGGAGCCGGACCAGGACGCCCTGGCCCTGAGCCGCGAGGTCTGCCTGCTGTTCGAGCGCTATTTCGACACTTTCGGCGATCCATCGCTGGTTCCCTGGCCAACGGAGAGAGGCCGATGACGGGATGGAGCAACTGGTCGGGCAGCGTCGCGGCCTCCCCTCGCCGGATCGCCAAGCCGCGTGACGCCGCCGAACTGGCCGCGCTGGTGAGCCAGGCCCATAAGGTCCGCGTGGTCGGCGCCGGCCATTCGTTCATGCCGCTGTGCGAAACCGACGACCTACTGCTGAACCTGTCCGACTACGAGGGCGCGATCGAGGTCGCGGTCGATCGCAAGACCGCCTGGGCTCCCGCTGGCTGGAGCCTCAAGCGGCTGACGGCGGCCTTGTGGGAAAAGGGCCTGTCGCTGATCAACCAGGGCGACATCGATCCCCAGTCCCTGGCCGGCGCCATCTCGACCGGCACGCATGGCACGGGCGCCGAGCTGGGCAGCCTCTCGACCCAGGCTTGCGGCTTTCGGCTGATGACCGCCGACGGCGCGATCGTCGAGTGCGGTCCCGATCAGAATCTGGAGCTCTTTCAGGCCCAGCGCCTGTCGCTGGGGCTGCTGGGCGTCGCCGTCCAGATCCGCATCTACGTCGTTCCCGCCTACCACCTGGAGGAGCGGGTCGAGCGCCGCCCCCTGGCCGAGGTCGCCGAACGCCTGGACGAACTGGCCGCCGCCACGCGCCACATGGAGTTCTTCGTCTTCCCCTATTCGGACGAGGTGATCTTCAAGACCCTGCAACTGGTCGAGGCCGAGGCGCCCGCCCGGCCGGCTAAGGAGATCGGTGAGGATAGCGAAGCCACCTTCAAGGCGATCTGCGATCTCTGCGCCGCGGTTCCGATCCTCACGCCGTCGCTGCAGCGCCTGATGATGCGCATGATGGGCAAGGCGAGCCGCCGGGTCGGCCCTGCCTATACGATCTTCCCTTCCGAGCGGAACGTCCGGTTCGAGGAGATGGAGTACGAACTGCCGCGCGCCGCCGGCCTGCCGACCCTGAAGGCGGCCATGGCCCATATCCGCAAGCGCCGCCTGCCGATCACCTTCCCGTTCGAGTTCCGCCTGGCGGCCGGCGACGATATCTGGATGAGCCCGTTCAACGCTGGTCCCGGCGCCTCGATCTCGTTCCACCAGTACGCCAGGATGCCTTGGCGGCCGGCCTTCGCCGAGATGGAGGCGGTGCTGCGCGACGGCGCGGGCCGCCCGCACTGGGCCAAGCGCCACACCCTGACCGCGGCCGACGTCCACCGACTGTATCCGCGCGCCGGCGACTTCGTGGCGGCCTGCAAGGCCTGGGACCCGGCCGGCAAGTTCGCCAATGCTCACCTGACCCAACTTTTCGGCCTCTGACGGGAACCGCCATGACCGACCAAGACCTGCACGCCAGCCTGATCGGCGCCCAAGGCTCGCGCCGCGACCTCAACACCCCGGTGCTGGTGATCGACCGCCCGGCCCTGGAGCGCAACATTGCTCGCATGGCGCAATTCGCGGCGGCCAAGGGCGTCAAGCTGCGGCCCCACGCCAAGACCCACAAGAGCGTCGACATCGCCAAGCTGCAGGTCGCCGCCGGGGCCGTGGGCCTGTGCTGCGCCAAGATCGGCGAGGCCGAGGTCCTGGCCGATGGCGGGGTGACGACTGGCCTGCTGATCACGTCGCCGGTCGTCTCGGCCCCCGCCATCGCCCGGCTGATCGCCCTGAACGGCAAGACCACCGACCTGATGGCGGTCGTCGATCATCCTGCCAATGTCGTGGCCCTAGGCGCGGCCGCCGCAGCGGCCGGCAAGCCGCTGAAGGTGGTTATCGATCTCGATCCCGGCATCCACCGCACCGGCGTCGCCTCGCCCGAGGCGGCGGTCGCGCTGCTGGCGGCGATCCGAGCTCAGCCAGGCCTGACCTATGCCGGTCTGCAGTGCTATTGCGGCATGCAGCAGCACATCGAGGGCTTCGCCGACCGCAAGGCCAATCTGGAGGATCGCGGCGCCTATATCCGCTCGGTGGTCTACGCCCTGACCGCCGCCGGCGGCCCGCCGCCGATCGTCTCGGGCTCGGGCACCGGCTCGCACCGGATCGACGCCGAGCTGGGGATCTTCACCGAGTTTCAGGTCGGCTCCTACGTGTTCATGGACGGCCAATACCTGGTTTGCGACATCGCCGGCGACGGGGCGGATCAAAGCCCCTACGAGGCCGCCCTGCTGATCGACGCGCGGGTGGTCAGCGCCAACACGCTGGGCATGGTCACGGTCGACGCTGGCTTCAAGGCCCTGTCGACCGACGCCGAACCGCCCCAGGTGCTGGGCGGTGCGCCGGACGGGTCGCGCTACTTCTTCATGGGCGACGAGCACGGGGCGATCCTGCCGCCGCCCGGAACGACGCCGCCCGGCCTCGACGACCGGGTGATCCTGGGCGCGCCGCACTGCGATCCGACCGTGAACCTCTACGACACCTATCACGTGGTCGATGGTGACACCCTAGTGGCGCTGTGGCCGGTGTCGGCGCGGGGACGTTCGCGCTAGATGGCTGAAGGCTCAGCTCGGCCGGAACATCTGGAACTTCTCCGCCTCGTCGACGCCGAAATAGTCGCCCGCCCCGCCGCCGCGCAGGATCGGCTCGGCGGCGACGGTGTCGTAGACGCCGTCGACCAGCAACGCCTGATCGATATGGACCATCACCACCTCGCCCAGGGTCAGCCAGGCGTCGACCGGCGCGCCCTCGATGTTGGTCAGGCGGATCATCTGGGTCAGGCGGCATTCAAACGCCACGGGACTTTCGGCGACGCGTGGGGCCGCGACCCGTTGCGAGGGCGCCGCAGTCAGGCCGGCCAGGGCGAACTCGTCGACATGGTCGGGAACGATCGCCGAGGTGGCGTTCACAGCCTGGGCCAGCGGCCGCGTCGCCAGGTTCCAGACGAACTGACCTGTCTGCTCGACATTGCGTACCGAATCCTTCCAGCCGGTGCTGCAGAAGCCGATGATCGGCGGCTTGTAGTTGAAGAGATTGAAGAAGCTGTAGGGCGCGAGGTTGCGGACGCCCGCGGCGTCGACCGTCGAGATCCAGCCGATCGGCCGGGGCGCGACGATGGCGTTCAGCGGGTCGTGCCGCAGGCCATGGCCGGCCTTGGGGTCGTAGGAATGAATCGCGGTCATGGAGGTCTCGCTTAGCGGGGACCCGTCATAGGGTGACGGGCCGCGATCCGCCAGCCGCCGGAACGGGTCTGGTCGGCTCGCGTCTCGGACCGGGTCGACAGCTCCGCCAGGATCGGCGTCGTGGTCCACGCGGCCGTTGGAGCTATGGTCTTGAGTGAGCCGCCTAGCGCGGACTAAAGCAAATGGCTTAGGTCGTCGCCGCACCATGATCTCGTTCGACGGCGTACGGGCGTCGCGCCGCACGACTAGAAGTTCGCAGATGGAGTATTTCTCAACCTTGCGCGGAAAATTCAGCAAACGTTTCACTTAAAGGCGGACAATCATAGTGTGCGCTACCCTTGGAGCGAGAATCAAAGATGCCCTTGCCTAGCGCACCGACCATTCTGCTCGCCGACGATCATTCGATCGTACGAGCAGGACTGCGCGAGGCGCTGGAGTCCCAGCCGGGCTGGACCATCTGCGGCGAGGCCTCCAACGGCCGCGACGCGATCCGCCTGGCCAAGGAACTGGTTCCGGACGTCATGATCCTCGACATCAGCATGCCCGACCTGAGCGGCGTGATCGTCGCCCGCGACGTCCGCAAGCTGAAGATCCCCACCGAACTGCTGATCTTCACCATGCACGACAGCGAGCAGTTGGTGCGCGAGGTGTTCAGCGCCGGCGCGCGGGGCTTCGTGCTGAAGTCGGCCTCGACCGACATCATCATCGCCGCCGTCGCCTCGCTCTTGAACCACAAGCCCTACTTCTGCCCAGGTATCACCGACGCCGTGCTGCGCGGCTACCTCTCACCCGGCGGGGCGGGGCTGGGCGAAGTCATCGAAGGGGCCGAGACCCTGACCACGCGCGAGCTGCTGATCGTCCAGCTGCTGGCCGAGTCTCGCAGCAACAAGGCCATCGCCGCGATGCTCGACATCAGCGTCAAGACCGTCGAGAGCCACCGCGGCAACATCATGCGCAAGCTCGGCGCCCATTCGCTGGCCGACATCGTGCGGTACGCCATCCGCAACAAGCTGATCGAGGCCTAGCCTCCCGGTTGGGGGGGAGAGCCGGCCCGACACATGCGTCGGGACATGTGGGCCGGCTCTCGGCCCGCGACCACGGGCGCGCTCTTGGGGGGTGAGCGGTCCGCGGCTTGCCAAGGGAAATCGGGGGTGACGCCTTGGCGAGCGAGCGGCGCCAGATTGCGGCCGCGACGCCCCGGGCGCCATCGGGTCAAACCCTAGGTTGGCGCGAGAAAACCCTTACGGCCACGATCAGGCTAGGTGAGCCGAATTCTTGATCGCGCTCGCGGCGGCGGCCTGCTTCTGGCGAGCGCGCTCGATGGCGTCGTCCAGCAGCCTCAGGAACTCGGTCTGCATCTGTATCGACTCGACGTCCGTGGCCCTCACCCCGTCCAAGGTCGACTGCCGGATTTCCTCGAGTTGCTCAAGCGACAGCGCCGCGCAAAGGCGGAGGCTGAGGAACTGAAGCGCGGCCACTCGGATCTCAAGATTTGTCATCGGCATGTCGCTGCGAAAACAAGGTGTGAGCAGATACGGACGGGTGGCGCCGTCGGATGTGGCCGACAAGGCAACCATAGCCATCAAGTTCAAGCGGCGCCACGGCTGAACTCCCCGCAGGCGAATCCCACGGCGGCGCCAGGATAGAACGGACGAAACGCTGTTTGGCCCGTTTCAATTGTTAACTAGTGCAAATGACGGGCTGATGGAAAAAGGCCGAAAACCGAGCATTCGTGAAATTCGCCAAGCCCTCGAACCCGCGGCGCGCGTGTGCTCGAACGCCATTTTCGCTCAGCGCGGAGCCTGCGCTAGGGGCAGAGCAAAGCGTGATGTGTTTCTTCAGGGCCGTCCACCGTTATCCCGGCGTCCGGTCCGGCCTGAAATCGGGCAAATCCCTTTTCCGGCCAGGAAAAACGACCCACATGGCGAGACGCGATCCAGCTTTGGCCGGGGTCGTGAGCGATTGGCACGGCCTAGGAAGCTCCGAAATCCCAAAACCGCCGGAGCTATTGAGGCGCGGGTGCGCTATGATGGAGGCGTCGGTGATCGCCCCGCGCCACGCGGGATCGCCGGCCTGAAAGGACCTCATGTCCGACCGACCGGACGCCCGTCAGACGACGCGCTGGACCGCCCTGCTCGACCTTATCGGCATCCACCAGATCACGGCGCAGGAAATCCGCGCGGAGACCCTGTTCCTGGGGAGCCGTCATCAGGGGCGGATCATCGAAGGCGCGCGCCTGGAGCTCAAGGCGCCGGAACTCTCCGCCTATCGCGCCGCGCTGCTGCGGGCCGTGATCCGCGCGGCGCCCGCAACGGAAACCACGGGAGCCGATCAATGACCGACGAAGACGCCCAGGCCCTGCGCCGGGAAAACGACTACCTCAAGCGCCGCAACGCCCAGCTGCAGGACGACGTCACCAGCCTGGGCGGCCAGGTGTTGCGCCTGCAGCAGGAACTGGAACGGGTGAGCGGCCGGCGCGTCATGAGCCCGCCCGATCCGCTGTCGGGCGGCCAGTAGGATGGGGCTTACACCAGGCCAACTCGCGGCGTTGAAGAACCTGGCGCGCAAGAAGGCCGGCGAGGCGGTCGACTGGATCAACATCGCCGACGCCCGGGGGCTGACCGATCTGGGCCTGGCGGAACGCAACGGCGGCGGCTGGGTGATAACGACCGACGGGCTGAGCGCCCTGGCAAGCCATGAAGGCAAGGGTGTCGATTAACTCCGCAGCCCCTTGAAGTTTCGACGTTATCGGCGTCGTGCTTAATACAGCCTCTTCAGTCGCCGATGAAGCGGTAGCCGATCCCCGGTTCGGTCAGGATCATCGTCGGGGTCGACGGATCGGCCTCCAGCTTCTGGCGCAGCTGGCCGACGAACACCCGCAGGTACTGGGTGTCGTGGGCGTGGGCCGGGCCCCAGACGGCGGTCAGCAGGTCCTTGTGGGTCAGCACCTTGCCCCGGGCCTGGGCCAGGCGGGCCAGGACGTCGTATTCGCGGGGCGAGACCTTCACCACCATGCCGTCGCGGGTCACCAGGTGCTTTTCCAGGTCGATCTCGACCGTTCCGGCCCGGATCGGCTCGACGGGACCTTGCGCGGCGCCGCGCTGGCGGAGCGCCACGCGAAGACGCGCCAGCAACTCCCCGACTCCGAATGGCTTTTCCACATAGTCGTTGGCGCCCAGGTCCAGCGCCTGGATCTTCTCGGCCTCCCGGTCGCGGGCCGACAGGATGACGATCGGGCCGTCATAGAAGGCGCGGGCCTTCTCCAGCACCGCCTTGCCGTCCATGTCGGGCAGGCCCAGGTCCAGCACCACGGCGTCGGGCGACCACAGGGCGATGCCGCGCAGGCCCTCCTGGCCGCTGTCGGCGCGCAGGGGCTCGTAGCCGGCAGCGTCCATAGCCGGACCTAGGAACCGGTGGATCTGCGGCTCGTCGTCGATGATCAGGATGCGTTGGCGGACAGGGCTCATGACACGGTCATAACAGATGATGCGGAGTCGCGACCGCCTTGGGCAGGCTGATCAGGATCCGCGTGCCCTTGCCGTCGTGGATGGGGCTGGCGGCGGCGATGCGCCCGCCCATGGCGTCGACGAAGCCCTTGGAGATCGACAGGCCCAGGCCCGCGCCCTGGTGGCGGTCGGTGGGCTCCTCCATGCGACGGAACTTCTCGAACACCTGCTCCAGCTCGGCGGTCGGTATGCCCCGGCCCTCGTCCTCGATGCTGATCACCACGTTGGAGCGATCCTCGTAGGCGGCCATCTCGATCCGGGCGCCGTCCTGGCTGTAGGCGATGGCGTTCTCCAGGATGTTGACCACGGCCTGTTCCAGCAGGCTGGAGTCGACGCGCACCAGGCTGAGCTCGACGGGGAAATCGCGGGCCAAGATCCGGGTCTCCAGCCGGCGCGAGACCCGCTCGGCCGCCGCGCCCAGCACGTCGCGCACGTCGGTCCAGTCGGTGCGCAGCCGCAGCGCCCCGCCCTCCAGCCGGGTCATGTCCAACAGATTGCCGACGTAGCGGTTCAGCCGCTCGGCCTCCTCACGGATGCTCAGCAGCAGGTCGTCGCGCACCGCCGCGCTCATGCCCTTGCCGTAGTCGATCAGGGTGCTGGATGCGCCCAGCACGGTCGACAGAGGCGTGCGCAGGTCGTGGCTGATCGAGTTCAGCAGGGCCGAGCGGAAGCGGTCGGCGCGGCGCAGGGTCTCGGTCTCGACCGCCTCCGTCGCCAGTTCGGCCCGTTCCAGAGCCACCGCGCCCTGCTCTAGCAAGGCCAGCAGCAGGCGCTCGTCCTCGGAGCCGGCGACCATGGCCCCCGCCTCCACGCCCGCCACCCCAGCTCGCGAGCGCACGCCCTCCAGCGGCCAGAAGGTCCAGCGGGTCTGCGGCAGGGTGCCGGTGCCGAAGCCGGCGGCCTCGCCCTTCTCCCAGGCCCAGCGGGCGGCGGCCATGGGCGCGGCGTCCAGCTCCTCCAGCGCGGGCGCGCCGGCGGCTGGCTGCAGTTCGCCATTATGGGGCAGCAGCACCACGGCCTTGGCCCCGACCGCCGCCGCCGTCTGCTCGGCCAGGGCCTGGGCCGCCGCCTCGCGCCCGGCCGCGGCCGAGAAGGTCCGGCTGGCGGCCAGCAAGGCAGAGACCGCCGAGGCGCGCCGCTGGGCGTCGCGGCCCTGGTCCCGCACCCGCCCCGCCAACCCCCCGGCCGCCAGGGCGACCGCCCAGAAGACGATCAAGGTCAGAAAGTCGGTCGGCGTGCCGATCGCGAACGAGTGGCGCGGCTCCAGGAACATGTAGTTGTAGACGAGGAAGGCCACGGTCGCCGCCGCCAGGGCCGGCCGCAACCCACGCAACACCCCGGCCGCCAACACAGCGGCCAGGAAGATCATCCCCAGGTCCACGCGATCGAAGGCCAGGTCCAGGCCCCAGGCCACGACCGTCGCGGCGGCCACGCAGCCGGCGGCCAGCAGGTAGGCGATCCAGTCCACCGCGCGCCGGCGCGGCGGCGGCTCGACGATCGCCTCGTGCGTGGCTTCGGTGACCACGTGGATCGCCGCCCCGCGCGCCTCGCGCAGCAAGGCCGCCGCCAGCGAGCGGCCCAGCAGCTCGCGCCAGCGGCTGTCGGCCGACTTGCCGATGACGATCTGGGTGACGTTGTTGCGGCGGGCGTAGGCCATCACCGTGGCGACGATGTCGGCCCCGCTGAGCACCACGGTCGAGCCGCCCAGCTGCTCGGCCAGCTTCAAGGCGTCGCGCAGTCGGGCCGCCGCCGCGGGGCCCTTGGCCGGCTGGTCCAGGCGGTCGACGTGGGCCGCCGTCCAGGGCGCGTCCATCATCATGTCCGACAACCGTCGGCCGGCCCGCACCAGGCCAGACGCCATGGCGTCGCCGCCGACCAGCACCAGGATCCGCTCACCGGCCGCCCAGGGGCCTTCGACCCCTTTCTCGCGCATGGCGGCGACCAACTGGTCGTCGACGGTCTGGGCCGCGCGGCGCAGGGCCAGCTCGCGCAGCGCCGTCAGGTTCTCGACCTTGAAGAAGTTCTCCGAGGCCAGGCGCGCGGTCTCGGGCACATAGACCTTGCCCTCGGTCAGCCGCTCGCGCAGCTCGTCGGGGGTGATGTCGATCACCTCGATGGCGTCGGCCCGCGACAGGGCGCTGTCGGGCACGGTCTCGCGCTGGCGCACGCCGGTGATGCGCTGGACGACGTCGACCAGGCTTTCCAGGTGCTGGACGTTCAGGGTGGTCCAGACGTCGATGCCGGCCGCCAGCAGCTCCTCGACGTCCTGCCAGCGCTTGGGATGGCGCGAGCCCGGGGCGTTCGAATGGGCGTATTCGTCGACCAGCAGCAGGGCTGGCCGGCGGGCCAGGGCCATGTCGAGGTCGAACTCCATCATCACGTGGCCGCGATGGTCGATCGGCTTGCGTGGCAGGACGTCCATGCCGCGCAGCAGGCTTTCGGTCTCGCGGCGGCCGTGGGTCTCGACCAGGCCGATCACCACGTCCTGGCCGTCGGCCTTGCGACGGCGGGCGGCGCGCAGCATCTCGTAGGTCTTGCCCACGCCCGGCGCCATGCCCAGAAACACCTTCAGGCGCCCCCGGCCGGCCTTGACGGCGGCGGCCAGGAGCGCCTCGGGATCGGGACGTTTCGGATCGTCAGCCGGCAATCGCTAGCCGTCCTTCCTGTCATGGGTTGGGAGCCGGGCGTCCAGCGCCCGGTTGACGGCCAGCACATTGACCCGCGGCTGGCCGACGAAGCCGAACAGCCGATCCTGGACCTGGCCGTCGATCACCGCCTGGACGGCGGCGACCGACGTCCCTCGCGCCCTGGCGATGCGCGGCGCCTGGAAGCGGGCGTAGTCCGGCGAGATGTCCGGATCCAGGCCGGAGCCCGAGGTGGTCACCGCGTCGGCGGGGATGGCCACGCCAGGGTTCTCGGCGCGTAGCGCGTCGGCGTCGATCTTGACCCGCTTGGCCAGGGTTTCGTTCAGCGGGCCCAGGTTCGAGCCGCTGGAGGCCGAGGCGTCGTAGCCGTTGGCGCCGGCCGCCGAGGGGCGCGGGTGCAGGTAGCCGGGCTGGACGAAGGCCTGGCCGATCAGGGCCGAGCCGACCACGGCGCCCTTGGCGTCGCGCACCAGGCTGCCATTGGCCTGAGCCGGGAACGCCGCCTGGGCGACGCCGGTGACCGCCAGCGGATAGGCCAGGCCCAGCAGGACCGTGAACAGGCCCATCGAGACGACGGCGGGGCGAAGATGGGAGAGCATGGGCTTTGAGTCTCCAGGAATTGCAGCTTAGGCCAAGCCGAGGCCGGATACGATCAGGTCGATCAGCTTGATGCCGACGAACGGCGCGACTAGGCCGCCCAGGCCGTAGACCGTCAGGTTGCGCGACAGCAGCTTGCCGGCTCCGATCGCCCGATACTTCACGCCCTTCAGCGCCAGCGGGATCAGGGCGACGATGACCAGGGCGTTGAAGATCACCGCCGACAGGATGGCGCTCTGCGGGCTGTGCAAGTGCATGACGTTCAGCGCACCCAGGGCCGGCAGGGCGACCACGAACATCGCCGGGATGATGGCGAAGTACTTGGCCACGTCGTTGGCGATCGAGAAGGTCGTCAGGGCGCCGCGGGTGATCAGCATCTGCTTGCCCACCTCGACGATCTCGATGACCTTGGTCGGGTCGCTGTCGAGGTCGACCATGTTGCCGGCCTCGCGGGCGGCCTGGGCGCCGGTCTGCATGGCCACGCCAACGTCGGCCTGGGCCAGGGCCGGCGCGTCGTTGGCGCCGTCGCCGCACATGGCCACCAGCCGTCCCCTGCCCTGCTCCTCGCGGATCAGCCGCAGCTTGTCCTCGGGCGTGGCCTCGGCCAGGAAGTCGTCGACCCCGGCCTCCGAGGCGATGGCGGCGGCGGTCACCGGGTTGTCGCCGGTGATCATCACGGTGCGCAGGCCCATGCGGCGGAGATCCGCGAAGCGTTCCTTGACGTTGGGCTTGACCACGTCCTTCAGATGGATGACGCCGACCAGGACGCCGTTCTCGCTGACCGCCAGCGGCGTGCCGCCCGAGCGGGCGATGCGGTCGACGGCGGCGCTCACCTCGGCCGGGACCAGCTTGGGGTCGAGAGCCAGCGAGCGATAGACCGCGTCCACCGCCCCCTTGCGCCACGACATGGCGCCGGCGTCGAGACCCGACTGGCGGGTGCTGGCGCTGAAGGCGATCGAGGTCGCGCCCTCCGGGACCTCGATGACGATCCCGGCGTTGCGGCCCAGCTCGACGATCGAGCGGCCCTCCGGCGTCTCGTCGGCCAGCGAGGCGCTGACGGCGGCGCGCAGGGCGGCCTCCGGACGCACGCCCGGCGCGGCGATCACCTCGGTGGCCATGCGGTTGCCGAAGGTGATGGTGCCGGTCTTGTCCAGCAGCAGGGTGTCGACGTCGCCGGCCGCTTCAACGGCCCGGCCGGACGTGGCCAGGACGTTGTGCTTCATCAGCCGGTCCATGCCGGCGATGCCGACCGCCGACAGCAGCCCGCCGATCGTCGTGGGGATCAGCGTGATGAACAGCGCCCCGAGCACCAGCGGGTCCAGGGCAACGCCGGAGAACTTGCCCAGGCCCAGCAGGGTGACGACGGCGATCAGGAAGATCAGGGTCAGGCCGGCCAGCAGCACGGCCAGGGCGATCTCGTTGGGCGTCTTGCGGCGGTCCGCGCCCTCGACCATGGCGATCATGCGGTCCAGGAACGTGCCGCCAGGCGAGGCGGTGACGCGGACCTTGATCCAGTCCGACACCACGGTCGTGCCGCCGGTGACGGCCGAGCGGTCGCCGCCGCTTTCGCGGATGACCGGCGCGCTCTCGCCGGTGATGGCCGCCTCGTTGACGCTGGCCATGCCCTCGATGATCTCGCCGTCGGTCGGGATCACGTCGCCGGCCTCGACCAGGATAACCTCGCCGGGGACCAGCTTGTGGGCGGCGGTCGGGACGATCGTGCCGGTCTTGTCGTCGATGATCAGCTTGGCGTTGGTGGTCACGCGGGTGGCGCGCAGGCTGTCGGCGGCGGCCTTGCCCCGACCCTCGGCCACGCTCTCGGCCAGGTTGGCGAACAGCACGGTGGCCCACAGCCAGGCCGCGACCTGGATGGCGAAGCCGGCCGCCTGGTGGTTCGCCACCGCCGCGACGGCCGAGACCGTCGACAGCAGGGCCACGATCCAGGTGGCGAAGATCACCGGATTGCCGGTCAGCTTGCGCGGGTCCAGCTTGACGAAGGCGTCCTTGGCCGCGCGGCTCAGGATGGCCGTGGACAGGCCGCCCGCCAGGGCGCTGGCCTTGCGCCGGCCCTCCCCGGCATTCTGGCCCATTGGGGTTTCTAGGGTCGTCATCTTCAAATCGCCTTTGCGATCAGTGCAGGCCGGCGACCGCGGCGAGCACTTGGAAGTGCTCGACGATCGGCCCCAGCGCCAATGCGGGGAAGAACTGCAGGCCGCCCAGGATCAGGATCACCCCGATCAGCAGGCCGATGAACAGGCCGCCGTCGGTGGGCAGGGTCCCGGCGGACGGGGCCAGTTTCGGCTTGGCGGCCAACGAACCGGCCATGGCCAGGACGGCGATGATCGGCATGAACCGGCCCATGGCCATGGCCACGCCCAGGGTCGCGTCCCACCAGGGGGCGTTGGCGGTTAGGCCGGCGAAGGCCGAGCCGTTGTTGGCCGTGGCCGAGGTGTAGGCGTAGAGGATCTCCGACAGGCCATGCGGCCCGGCGTGCATCAGGCCCTGCAGCGCCTGCGGCAACACCGCGGCGATGGCCGAAAAGCCCAGGGTCGAGACCGGAATGGCCACCACGGCCAGGATCGACAGCTGCACCTCGCGGGCCTCGATCTTCTTGCCGAGATATTCCGGGGTGCGGCCCACCATCAGGCCGGCGACGAACACCGACAGCACGGCCATCACGACCATGATCGCTATGCCCGAGCCGATGCCGCCGGGCAGGATCTCGCCCAGGTGCATCAGGAACATCGCCATGCCGCCGCCCAGGGGCATCAGGCTGGAATGCATGCCGTTGACCGAGCCGTTGGAGGCTCCGGTGGTCATGGCGGCCCAGGCCGCCGTGGCCGGTGCGCCGAAGCGGGTTTCCTTGCCTTCCATATTGACCGAGGCGTCGACATGGGCGGCGACCAGGGCCGGAGGGCTCTGCGTTTCGGTGACATAGATCGTCGCCGCGCCGGCCGACAGCAGGACCATGCCCGCCACGACCAGGGCCCGAATGTCCTTTCTGGCCAAGACGCTGCGGCCGAAAGCGAAGAAGGCGGCCCAGCCCAGGACGTTGATCGAGACGGCGGTGACCAGGTTGGTCAGCGGCGTCGGGTTCTCGAACGGATGGGCCGAGTTGGCGTTGAAGATCCCGCCGCCGTTGATGCCCAGCATCTTGATGGCCTCCTGCGAGGCCACGGCGTAGAGCGGGATCTTCTGGTCGGCGCCTTCCAGGGTGTGGGCGGTGACGCCGGCGACCAGGGTCTGGGGCAGGCCCAGGGCGGCCAGGACAACGGCCAGCACCAGCGACAGCGGCAGCAACACATAGAGCGTGGTGCGCACCAGGTCGGCCCAGAAATTGCCGACTCCCTCGCCGCGATTGGCGACGAACGCCCGGGCCAGGGCGGCGGCGATGGTCGCGCCGGTGGCGGCCGAGACGAAGTTCTGGGTCGTCAGCACCAGCATCTGGCTCAACGTCGACATCGTCGTCTCGCCGGCATAGCTCTGCCAGTTGGTGTTGGTGACGAAGCTGATCGCGGTGTTGAACGACAAGTGCCCGGAGAGCCCGGGGAAGCCTTGCGGGTTCAGCGGCAGCACGCCCTGCAAGCGCAGCACCGCATAGACCACCAGAAAGCCGACCAGGTTGAAGGCCAGCAGGGCGCCGGCATAGCCGTACCAGCTCTGGCCCTTGGTCGGATCAACGCCGCAGGCCTTGTAGAAGACGGCCTCGACGGGACGCAGCACCGGGTCCAGCCAGGTGCGCTCGCCGTTCCAGACCCGCGACATGTACGAGCCCAGCGGCCAGCCGATGGCGACCGCCAGGCCTAGAGTCAGGGCGATTTCCGCCCAGCCTTGCCAATTCATGAAATGGGTTCCGTCAGAACTTGTCGGGCCGCAGCAGGGCCACGACCATGTACGCCGCGACGACCAGCGCCCCGGCTGCCCACAGCACGTTCACCAGCATGGTCACACGCGCCTCAGGGCGGCGGCGAAAGCGGCGAAGGCCAGGAACAGCCCGCCGCCCAGCGCCAGAAAGATGAGATCAGCCATCCACGGCCTCCTGCTAACTTGGCCGGCAGAGGACCACGGAGGCGCGTAAAGGCTCCATGCGGGATGGCGCGACGGAGTGTAAGGGGAGCGTAAAGGGGGAGCCGTGCGTCCTTAGAAGCTCGGCTACGCTTCGCACCTCAGGAAGAGGAAATCAGCAGCGCCCGTGACCATCCGTCCTCATCCTGAGGCGCTCGCGCAGCGGGCCTCGAAGGACGCACGCGGTGAAACCCTCAGACCTCGAAGCGCATGCCGTCATAGGCCGGCTCGACGCCGGGGGGGAGTTTCGCCGCCAAGGCGTTGAAATCCAGGTCGATATGCAGGTTGGTCAAGATGGCCCGGCGCGGCTTGGCGCGAGCGATCCACTCCAGGGCCAGGCCGACATGGGCGTGGGTCGGATGCGGCGTCCAGCGCAGGGCGTCCACCACCCAGACGTCGAGATCAGCCAGGGCCGCCCAGCTCTCCTCGGGAAAACCGATGGCGTCGGGGGTGTAGGCGACCTTGCCGAACCGGTAGCCCACGGCGCGGATCTCGCCGTGATCGACGTCGAAGGTGGTCACCGGGATCGCGCCGCTGGGGCCGGCGATCTCCCAGGTCTGGCCGTGCGGCAGGATCGGATGGGCGTCGCAGATGGCCGGATAGCCGCCGCGGCTCTGGAAGATGTAGTCGAACCGCCGCCTGAGACTCTCGGTCGTATAGGCGTCCATATAGGTTGGCACGCGCTGGCGGGCGTTGAGGAAGAACGGCCGCAGGTCGTCGATGCCGTGAGCCTGGTCGGCGTGGTCGTGGGTGAACAGGCAGGCGTCCACCCGCCGGACCCCTGCCCTCACCGCCTGCAGGCGGAAGTCGGGAGACGTGTCGACGACGACCGTGGTCTCGGCGGCCGGATCGGGGCCAGGCCGGCGCACCAGCATCGAGCAGCGGGTGCGCAGGTTCTTCGGTTCGGCCGGGTCGCAATCGCCCCAATTGCCGTCGGCCCGCGGCACGCCGCCCGACGAGCCGGAGCCCAGGATCGTGAACTCCAGCCTGCCGGTCATGCCGAGACGCTCGCGGGACGCGGGATCCGGTCGAACAGGGCGAAGAAGGCGTCCTCGGTGCGCGCCTCGGCGTCCGCCCGGGTCCAGCCGCGGATCTCGGCCAACTTGTCCAGAACGTGCGGCAGATAGGCCGGCTCATTGCGGCGGCCGCGCATCGGCACGGGCGCCAGGTACGGGCAATCGGTCTCCAGGATGATCCGGTCGGCCGGCATGTCGGCGATGATGTCGCGGACTTCCTGCGCCTGCTTGAAGGTGGCGATGCCCGAGACCGAGAACCACGCCCCCAGCGCCGCCATGCGTTTCGCCAGATCGGCGCCGCTGGTGTAGCAGTGCATCAGGATCTTGAACGGCCCCTTGGCGTGCTCCGCTTCGAGGATGTCGCCCATCACCGCGTCGGCCTCGCGGGTGTGGACCACCAGCGGCAGGCCGGTCCGGCGCGCCGCCGCCACGTGGGCGCGGAACACGTCCGCCTGCACGTCGCGCGGGCTGAGGTCGTAGTGGAAATCGAGCCCGGTCTCGCCGATGCCGATCACCTTGGGCCGGCTCGCCAGCTCGATCAGGCGCTCGGTGGTGAGCGAGACGTGGTCCTTGGCTTCGTGCGGGTGAGCGCCGACCGTGCACCAGATGTCGCACTCCGCCATGGCGATGGCGTGGACGGTTTCGAACGACGGAATCTTGTCGCAGATGGTGACCATCAGTTCGATCCCGGCCTTGCGGGCGCGGTCGATCACCGCCTGGCGGTCCTCGTCGTACTGATGGGCGTGCAGGTTTACGTGGCTGTCGATGAGCATGCGGTCACATGGCCGCCCGGGCGGCGGCGCGCAAGTCCATGATCGCGGTCCAGAACACGTCGGCTCGGTCGAGGTTGACGGCCTCGGCCTCGCCCGGCGCGCGGACGATCTTCTCCCAGGCCGCGATCCAGCGGTCCAGGCCCGCCGGCGTCCGCTCGCCGGCCATGCCGGTGGCCATGGCGTGGATCTGGTCGCCCAGGCGATCGAACAGCAGTTCGAAGCGCTGGACGCCTTCGGCGCCCTTGAAGGTGTCGGCCATGGCCAGCAGCGCGCCTTCGTCCAGGTCGGGCAGCTTGCGCAGGATTTCGCCGGCCGCGTCATCGGCTTCCAGCGCCCCGGCGGCGGCCAGCTGCAGGGCGCGGCCCGGCGCGCCCTTGGCCATTCGCGCCAGGCGATCGGCCTCGTGAGGCGAGACCCCGGCCCGCTGCTCGACCATGGCCGCGGCCTTGCTCGGCTCCGGCGCGGGCACCGCCAGCCGGCGGCAGCGCGAGCGGATGGTCGGCAGCAGGCGGCCCGGCGAATGGCTGATCAGCAGGATCACGCCGCGCGGCGGCGGTTCCTCGAGAGTCTTCAGGACGGCGTTGGCGGCGTTGACGTTCAGGTCGTCGGCGGCGTCGATGATCGCCACCCGGTAGGGCGAGACGGCCGGCGAGTTGGCGAAGAAGGCCGGCAGCAGGCGGGCCTCGTCGACCGGGATCGACTTGCGCGCCTTGCCGTCGTCGGTGGCGCGCTCCAGCACCATCAGGTCGGGGTGCGAGCGCGCGGCGACCTGGCGGCTGACGACGTCGGTCGGGGCCGAGCCCAGGGCGCCGAAGGCCGGATCGGGCCGCGCGCCCAGCAGGCGGCGGGCCATGCGGTAGGCCAGGGTCGCCTTGCCCACGCCCTCAGGGCCCGTCAGCAGCCAGGCGTGGTGCAGCCGCCCGCGGTCCAGGGCGTCCAGGAAGGCCAGCTCGGCGGCCTCGACGCCGTCGATGGCGAACACGTCGCGCGGATGGGGCGGCGCGTCCATGGCCTAGAGGCCCAGCCGCATCGACACCGCGTCCCAGACGTCGGCCCAGACCGCGTCGATCGCGTCGTCGGCCTCGATCACCACGCAGCGCTCGGGTTCGCGGCGGGCGATCTCCAGGAAAGCCTCGCCCAGGCGCTGGTGGAACGCCAGGCCCTTGGACTCAAAGCGCGCCTCGCCGCCCCGGGCCAGGGCCCGCTTCAGCCCCACCTCGGCCGGGATGTCGAAGATCAGGGTCAGGTCCGGCGTCGTGCCGCCCAGGACGTGCTCCTCCAGCGCCTTGATCAGCCCGGTCGGCGCCTCGCCCCCCGCGCCCTGATAGGCCCGGGTGCTGTCGGCGAAGCGGTCGCACAGCACGATGGCCCCGCGGTCCAGGGCCGGCCGGATCACCCGCTCGATATGGTCGCGCCGCGCGGCGTACATCAAAAGCGTCTCGGTGACCGGCGACCAGCGGTCGGCGTCGCCGTTCAGGATCAGGTCGCGGATCTGCTCGGCGCCGAGGCTGCCGCCCGGCTCCCGGGTCAGCACCATGTCGGCGCCGTCCGCCTTCAGGCGTTCGGCCAAGCGGCGGATCTGGGTGGACTTTCCAGCCCCCTCGCCGCCTTCGAAACTGATGAAGGTTCCTCGCGTCACGGGCTTCAAATCGGCCGTAACGCCCGTCTTGTCCAGAGGCGATCGCGGCCTGGTTTAAGGTCTCAACACGGTGGCGTCGGAAAAGCCCAGGGCGGCGACGCGGTCGCGCACGCCGAAGGCTTCGGCCTCGTCCGGCCCGGCCTGGACCACCACGCGATAGAGCACGCCCTGGGCGCGCTGGATCGACTCGATCGAGGCCTCCCCGGCCCCGCCCAGCTGGGCCATGGCGCGTTCGGCGTTGTCGCGGTTGGCGAACGAACCGGCCTGGACGCGGTAGGCGCTCGACAGCGCGGGCGCGGGTTCGGCCGGGACCAGCGGCGTCGGCGGCGCGGAGGGCGCGAAGTCCAGGTCGGCGGCCTTGGGCGGCGGCGGCGTATCATAGGCCGGCTGGGCCGGCGGCAGGCCGCCGGCGTAGACGCGGGGCTTGGGCGGCGGGACGTAACGCGGTTCTGAGCGCGGCTCAGCGGGGGGCGGAGCCGCGGCGATCATCCGGGGCTGGTCGAACGGGGTCTTGCCGGCGGGGCCGATATAGCGGACGCGGACGCGGGCCACGCCCGCCCGGCCATAGCCCAGCTGCTCGGCGGCGGCCTTGGACAGGTCGATGATGCGGCCGTCGACGAACGGGCCGCGATCGTTGACCCGGAGCTGCATCTTGCGGCCGTTGTCCAGGTTGGTGACTTCGACGATGCTGGGCAGCGGCAGGGTCTTGTGGGCCGCCGACGGCACGTCCATGTCGAAGATCTCGCCATTGGCCGTGCGACGATTGTGGAACTGCTCGCCGTACCAGGAGCCGACGCCGCGCTCGTCATAGCCGGGATCGGCCTTGGGATAGTACCAGATCCCCTTGATCTGATAGGGCTTCTCGGTGCCGCGCAGGCCGGAGGTCGAGCCCGGCGCGGGCGACCCGGCATGGGGCCTGGACGCCTGGGCGGTCGGCGGCAGTCGGGTCGGCATCGGCGTGGCGCAGGCGGCCAGGCCCGCGCAGCCCAGGGCCGCCACGGCGACGCCGCGCAGCAGACGGAACGCGCCTCGCGCCTCGCTTTCCATGATCACGCCGGCTCCTGAACGCTGCATCTCGCAAAGCAAGGTCGTTCAGGAGGCTTGAGGTCTGGTTAATCAAAGGTGCGACCAAAGGCGCCGGAATCGGCTGGAGCGGTCGCCCGACCGCTGATATAGGCCCCTGCTCCGGGCAGGTGGCCGAGTGGTTTAAGGCAGCGGTCTTGAAAACCGCCGTGGGTGAAAGTCCACCGTGGGTTCGAATCCCACCCTGCCCGCCACATCTCCCGAGACCCGTTCCGATGCCCGACGCCCCCCACGCCGCCGTCTATGGCTTTCCGCCCTTCGACGTGGTCGACGTCCCTGGCGGCGCCATGCAGGTCTCGCCGTTGGTGGTCGGCTCGACCGACCTGGCCGACCTGGCGGAAGGTTCGCTGGACGAGATCGTGGTCCTGGCCCCGGCCGGGGTCGCCGAGCGGCGCTATGTGCTGGCCCAAGCCCTGCGGGCGCTGAAGGTCGAGGGGCGGCTGACCGCCCTGGCCCCCAAGGATCGCGGCGGCCTGCGGATGAACAAGGAGCTGACGGCGTTCGGCTGCACGATCGGCGAGAGCGCCAAGCGGCATCATCGCATCTGCGTGGCCCTGAAGCCCGCCAACGTCGTCGGCCTGGACGCGGCCATCGCCGAGGGCGCGCCGCGCCGCCTGGACGGCGACGGCCTGTGGACCCAGCCGGGGGTGTTCAGCTGGGACCGCCTGGATCCCGGCTCGGCCCTGCTGCTGAAGTCGCTGCCGCCGCTGGGCGGGGCCGGCGTCGACCTGGGCTGCGGCATCGGGATCCTGGCCCACGCCGTCCTCGCTTCGCCCAAGGTCACCAAGCTGACCCTGGTCGACCTGGACCGCCGGGCGGTCGAGGCGGCCAGGCGCAATGTCGATGACCCGCGCGTCGAGGTCGTGCAGGCCGACGCCCGGCGCGGCGCGGACATCGCCGCCGGCTTGGACTTCGTGGTCACCAACCCGCCGTTCCACGAGACCGGGAACGAGGACAAGGGTCTGGGGCAGGCCTTCATCACCGCGGCGGCCGGCATGCTGCGCAAGGGCGGCGTGCTGTGGATCGTCGCCAACCGCCACCTGCCCTACGAGGCGGTGCTGAACGCGCACTTCAAGACCGTGCGGCCCGTGGCCGACGCCGGAGGCTTCAAGGTCTACGAGGCCCGCAAGTGACAAAAGCGCTGATGGCCAGGCTGGACCGGCTGTTGGCCAATCTCGGCTATGGCAGCCGGCGCGACGTCCAGGCCCTGGTCTCGGCCGGCAAGGTCACGCTGGACGGCGTGGCGATCAAGGACGCCGGCCTGAAGATCGCCGTCACCGCCGACCTGCCCGACCATCTGAAGATCCGCGGCGTTCCCGTCGATCCGCCGGCGCCCCTGGTGCTGATCATGCACAAGCCGCTGGGCGTGGTCTGTTCGCACCGCGAGGACGGCGAGCGGATCTATGACCTCCTGCCCAGGCGCTGGCAGATCCGCGACCCGGCGCTGTCCAGCGTCGGGCGGCTGGACAAGGACACTTCGGGCCTGATCCTGATCACCGACGACGGCGACTTCCTGCACCGGGTGATCTCGCCCAAGCGCCATGTCCCCAAGGTCTACCGCGCCGTGCTCGACCGGCCGCTGACGGGAACGGAAGACGCGATCTTCGCCAGCGGGACCCTGATGCTGGAGGGCGAGGAAAAGCCGCTCTTGCCAGCGACCCTGGAGGTGCTGGGCGAGCGCGAGGCGCGGCTGACCATCACCGAGGGCCGCTACCACCAGGTGCGCCGGATGTTCGCCGCCGTCGGCAACCACGTGACCGGCCTGCATCGCGAGCGGATCGGCGGCCTCGCCCTGCCCGACGACCTGGCGGCGGGCGACCACCAAATCCTGACGGCGGCCCAGGCCGAGGCGGTGTTCGATGTCTGAGGCCAAGCCCGAACGGCTGATGGACGCCCGGGGACACCGGTGCCCCGTGCCGACCCTGCGCCTGCGCCGGGCCCTGGAGGAGGCGCCGGCCGGCGGCCTGGTCCGGCTGCTGGCCGATGACCCGCTGGCCCGCATCGACGTGCCGCATTTCGCCGCCGGCGCCGGGGCTACGGTGCTGGAGATCGTCGACGCTCCGAACGGCGCGATCAGCTTTCTGGTGGCGAAGGCGCCTTGAGCGGAATGGGCCTGGGACCTTCCAGCAGGGCCCGGGGCCGCTCGTCCAGGGCGATCTCCATCTCGGTGGCCAGGGCCCCGCCGAAGAACACGGCGTTGACGCTCCAGGACAGCCAGATCAGGAAGATGATCACCGCCGAGATCGAGCCGTAGGTCGCGCCCAGATGAGCCACCTGCTCGACATAGAAGGCGCTGGCCCAGGACATGAACACGCACATCACCGCCGCCGCGAAGCCGCCGGCGATCGAGGCGCGCCAGCCGACCGGGGCGCGGGACATGGCGTAGCGGTAGATCAGGGTCATGCCGACCAGCAGGCCCAGGCTGGCCCAGGTCCACTCGCTCTGGATCCACGACACGCCGGCCAGGGGGCGAAGGTTCAGGGTGCTGGCCAGCAGGCGGAAGGTCAGGAACACGCCCGACATCACGAACAGCAGCACGAAGGCGGCCACCAGCACGACCAGGGCCATGAAGTTGAAGCCGAAGAAGCCGCGCTGGTCCTCTTCGTCGTGGATGAATGACAGGCCGGCCAGCAGGGCCTTGAAGCCGCGATGGGCGGCGTAGAGGCCGATGATCAGCACCACGGCGCTCTGGGCCGAGATGGCCTTTTCCGGGGCGTGGGCCAGGCGGGCCAACTCGCTCTGGAAGATCGGCCGGGCGCCCGACGGCATCAGGAACGACAGCTTGTCGGCCTGATAGGCGGCCTGTTCGGGGGTCAGGAGCACGCTGAACAGGCCGATCAGAATCGCCAGGCCGGGGAACACCGCCAGCAGGATGAAGAACGACACGCCGCCGACGTACAGCATCACGTCGCGGCCCCACAGACGCTGCAGGGCCAGGCCCAGGACGCGCAGGATCTCTCTTACCCAATGGATCGGATCGAGATCGAGGTCTCGAAAGCGAATACGGTCCTGGGGTGAATTCATGCGGCGGAAACTGGCCTCGGCGCCGCTTCGACGCAAGCGCGCCGCCAAAAAAACATGGACTTGAAGGCACAAAGACCCGCCGCTTCAGGGAAAGCGGCGGGTCTCCGCAGGACGAACCTGAACCGGCCGCCGCATCGAGGGACGGGTGGCGCGACGGCCGGTTGCAGGATCAGGTTTAGACCTTCGCGGCTGAACCGGACCTGAATGACGCCGTCATGAGCCGGAGGTCTACAGCGCGTCCTGCTTCTTCAGCGCCGCGATCGCCTCGGCCGAAAAGCCCCAGTCGGCCAGAGCCGCGTCGTTGTCGGCGCCGATCCGCGGCGGCGGACCCTGGATCGCGCCGGGCGTGGCCGAGAAGCGCGGGGCCGGGGCCGGCTGGGTGACGCCGGCCACCTCGACGAAGGTCTGGCGGGCGGCGTTGTGGGCGTGGGTCGGGGCCTCGTCCATCGTCAGGACCGGGGCGAAACAGACGTCGGTCCCATCCAGCAAGGCGCACCAGTCGTCGCGGGTCTTGCTCGCGATCACCGCCGCCAGCTTTTCCCGCAGCAGCGGCCAGTCCTCGCGGCTCATCTGGCGCTGGAACCGCGGGTCGGTGATCCCGGTCTTTTCAAGCAGAAGCTGGTAGAACTGCGGCTCGATCGCGCCGATCGAGACCCACTTGCCGTCGGCGCATTGGTAGGTGTCGTAGAAGTGCGCGCCGCCGTCCAGCAGGTTGGACCGCCGCCCCTCGCCCCATAGCCCGCTGGCCTTGAAGCCGTAGAACATGGCCATCAGCGAGGCCGCGCCGTCGCTCATCGCGCAGTCGATCACCTGGCCCTGCCCCGTCGCCCGGGCATGGATCACCCCGGCCAGCAGGCCGAAGGCCAGGTAGAGCGCCCCGCCGCCGAAGTCGCCGACCAGGTTCAGCGGCGGCACGGGCTTGTCCTGCGTGCCGATCGCCGCAAGGGCGCCGGTGATGGCGATGTAGTTCAGGTCGTGGCCGGCGGCCCTGGCGTAGGGGCCGGTTTGGCCCCAGCCAGTCATGCGGCCGTAGACCAGCCGGGGATTGCGGGCCAGGGCGAGGTCGGGACCCAGGCCCAGCCGTTCCATGACCCCCGGGCGGAAGCCCTCGATCAGGCCGTCGGCGCCTTCCATCAGCTTCAGGCAAGTCTCGACCGCGGCCGGCGACTTCAGGTCCAGCGCCACCGAGCGGCGGCCCCGGGCGGTGACGTCGGCGGGCGAGCCCCGCCCCGCCCCCTTGCGGTCGATGCGGACGACGTCGGCGCCCAGGTCCGACAGCAGCATGCCGCAGAACGGCCCGGGGCCGATCCCGGCGAATTCCAGCACCTTCAGGCCAGACAGCGGTCCCTGGGCCATGACGTCCTCCCGGCCGACTCTCGCGGCGTTCGTCGCAGTTTGCCTCACCAGGGCCGCGAGAACGACCCTGCCGCTGGGTCAGGCAAGGCCGTTCGTCCGTTCACAGGCCTGCGGCGATGCAGACCTATGAGGGGCGCACGCCTCTGCTATGTTGCGACATCGAATCTCGACGGCGCCGCGCCGTCGGGCGACGCCGATGTCCGGGGCGGAGGCTTGAGTTGGCGGTGAACGCCCGAATCCTGATCGTGGCGCGCGACGATGCTCGCGCCGGGCCGCTGTCCGAGGGGCTCGACAAGCTCGGCTGGCGGACCATCACCGCGCGCGGCCCCTACGCCGCCCTCGCCGCCCTGGGCGACCTGAACATCGAGGCGGTGATCGTCGACCTGGAGAGCGCCGGTCCCGACGCCCACTCGCTGTCTCGTCGCCTGAAGGCGGCGGTGGCTCCACGCCGCCTGCCGGTCATCGCCATCGGCGAGCCGGGGACGGAGTCGAACACCCAGGCCTTCGACCTGACCCTGTCGCCGCCCCTGCATCCCAGCCAGGCCGTGCTGCGCCTGGAGTCCCTGGTCCGCACCGCCATCGCCGAGGAGGAGTTCGAGCTTCGCCTGGCCACCTTCGGCGATCGCGGCCGCCGGCTGGACCTGCCCGAGCCCCAGGCCGAGCCGTTCCGCATCCTGGCGATCGGCGAGCCGGCCCCGCAGTTCCTCGCCCTGTCCAACGCCCTGACCCGCAGCGGGGCCGACGTGGTCGGCGCCTTCACCGCCTATACGGCCTTCGACTATCTGCACGAGCGGGCCTTCGACGCCGTGGTGCTGTGGGCCGGCGACAACCAGCAGGAAGCCCTGTCGATCGCGGCGGGCATGCGGCGCAACACCCGGCTCTTCCACATCCCGGCCCTGCTCTACCTGAAGGCCGAGAGCTATGTGACCATGTCGGAGGCCTTCCATCGCGGGGTGTCCGACGTCGCCTCGCCCGAGACGGCCGAGATCGAGACCGCCAAGCGGGTCATCGAGCTGGCCCGCAACTATCGCCGCGGCGAGGCCATCCGCGGGGCGCTGGAAAAGGCCCGCAGCTCGGGCCTGATGGACGCCGCCACGGGCCTGTTCACCCGCGACCTGTTCGCCGCCCACCTGGTCCGCCTGGCCGGCGCCGCCCGCGAACGGGCCCGGCCGCTGTCGATCTGCGTGCTGCGGGTCGCCGACAAGCCCGACACCGTTTGGGCGCGCAAGAACGGCTGGCTGGACCGCGCCATCCCGCAGATCGGCTCGATGGTCGGCCGGCTGGTGCGGGTCGAGGACACCGCCGCCCGTCTGGCGCCCGAGGTCTTCGCCCTGGCCCTGCCCGCGACGAACCAGGCCGCCGGCCGGGCCGCCGCCGAGCGGATCGCCGCGGTGATCGGCTGCACGGCCTTCGACGCCGGCGACGACCGGCCGCCGTTCGTCTGCGAGTTCGACATCGGGGTGGCCCAGATCGAGGCCGGCGAGAGCGCCGTCCACGCCCTGGAACGGGCGGCGGCCCAGGCGCTGCAGCGCCACACCGCCTAGCCGGGCTTGCCGGAAGGGCGCGAGCGTCCTACCTCCGGCGGATCCCGCCAGGAGACCGCCATGGGCCAGCCGCTGCTTATCGACCTCGTCGCCGACGTCGTCTGTCCCTGGTGCTATCTGGGCTGGCGGCGGGTGAAGTCGGCCGTGGCCCTGCGGCCGGACGTCGAGCCGCTGATCGTCTGGCGGCCCTACCAGCTGGACCCGACCCTTCCCGAGCAAGGCGTCGACCGCAAAGCCTATCTGGCCGGCAAGTTCAAGGACGCCCTGAAGCTGAAGGCGGTGCACACGGCCCTGGTCGAGGCGGGGGCCGAGGAAGGCATCGTCTTCGATTTCGACGCCATCGCCCTGTCGCCCAACACCAGCGCCGCCCACCGGCTGATCCGCTGGGCGCAGGGCGCGGGCAAGCAGGACGCCGTGGTCGAGGCGCTGTTCGCCGCCTATTTCAGCCATGGCCGCGACATCGGCGATCCCGCCGTGCTGGCCGAGATCGGCGAGGCGGCGGGCATGGATCCGGTGGTGATCCTGCGCTTGCTGTGGGAAGGCGCGGACAAGGAGATCGTCGCCCGCGAGCACGCCATGGCCGTCCAGGCCGGCGTCACCGGCGTGCCGTTCGCCATCTTCGGCGGCAAGCTGGCGGTCGTCGGGGCCGAGAGCCCGGAAAACATCGCCCAGGCCATCGACAAGGCGCTTGAACAGGCGGCCTGACCGGGACAATCCTCCCGTCGGGGAGGCCGCCGCGTGGCGGCCCGTTACCGGGACGGTCTTCATGCCTCAGTCCAGCATCCAGATGGCGGTCACGATCGCCGTGGTCGCCGTGGTGTTCGCCCTGCGCTTCCGGGGCCTGACCCGCGAGCGCCGGCTCAGGCTGGAGCTGATGTGGATCATGCCGGTCGTGCTGGTGGCGGCCATGGTCGCGGTCCTGCTGCAGTTTCCGCCGCGCGGCCTGGACTGGGCCTGGCTGGCGGCGATCTTCGCGGTCGGCTCGGCGATCGGCTGGTGGCGCGGCAAGCTGATCCCGATCGCCATCGATCCCCAGACCCACCTGCTGAACACCAAGCCGTCGCCGGCCGCGATCCTGTTCCTGCTGGGCCTGTTCGTCGTCCGCTTCGCCCTGCGCGCCCTGGTCGAGAGCGAGGCCTCGGCCTGGCACCTCAACGCGGCCCTGATCACCGACGGCTTCATCGTGCTGGGCGTGGGCCTGCTGGCCGTCTCGCGACTGGAGATGGCCCTGCGCGCCTGGACCCTGCTGCGCGAGGCCCGGGCGGCCAAGGCGCAGCTGGCGGGCTGACGGCCCGCGCCGCTTGCCCCCTACGGGTCGCTTCGCGACCGTCTTCCCCCAGAGGGGGAAGAGCGCCTTGGCTGGCGCGGCGCGAAGGCTCCGCCCCCCCTGGGGGCGGACAGACCGCGAAGCGGTCAGGTGGGGGCAAGTGTTCACGGCGCGACCTCTCGCCCTCACGCGGAAACCCGCTGAGCTGATGGGAAGGGTGCGAAGCGCCCGGGCCTCGCCCGGATGGTTTGCAGTTGTAAGTACCGTTTCGACGAAGTCAGGCGCTTCGCGTGGAGCCGTTATCCGGAAGCCTTCGGATCGCGGATTTTTAACCCGCTCCGATGGAGGCCCCCGACGGGCGGGGTGTTGGCGCGCCCCGGACCGCTTGGGCGATTTCAGCCCAGGCCTGCTGGCTCGATCCGCCTATCCCGGCGCCGGAGTTTCGTCGCGACCAAGGCGAACCTGCTCCGAACCGACCTGGGACGTCTCCGCGGAGACATGACGGACAAGCCTTCCCGCTCGTCCACCCCCGAAGGCCGCATCGGTCGCCGTACGTGCGCCC
>NZ_FORN01000061.1 GCF_900114015.1 Caulobacter sp. UNC279MFTsu5.1
GCCGGACGACGTCCGGAGTTCTTTGATAAATACCGTTTCGACGAAGCCGATCGCTCCGCGCGGTCGTTATCCGCCAGCGTCCGGTGGGCAGCCCTGTTGAGGCTTAGCCGGACCCGGTCTCGATCCCTTTCGGGAGAAACCAGACGCCGGGGGCGCGGGCCTATGGGCAATTCACGCGCTTTGTCCCCGTTCGACGCCGACGGCGGGCGGGCTCCCCAACGATGGAAGGCCCCGGACACGCTGGAGTAACCCCCTCCAGCCCAGTCCCGCTCGATCGCCCCCCGCCGCCGCAACTGGTCGCTGGCCATGCGCCCTTTCCCTGCGTCGAGGTGAGATCAGGATACGGGCGGTTTGGAGGGTGCGGGGCATAAAGTTTTAGTGTAGCGATTTCAGTGGCTTGGCCGCCGATCAGCCGGGGACGCGCACGCCTATGGGGTCATCGCCAAATAGCTGTCATCCCGGACAAGCCCGGCAAAGCCGGGCGCAGATCCGGGACCGCCGCAAGCGCCGCGTTCACGCCCCGGTCCCGGATCTTCGCGCTACGCGCTCGTCCGGGATGACAATCGTATTTGGGCATATGTGATAGCCCTGCGGCTGGGGCCTTCACGCCAGGTTCGGCGGACGACTTTGGGGACACGCACTTAAACGGAGTGCCCTGCAACCCGGCCGGCGCACGGCCGTGAGCGCGCGTCCCCGGCGGTGGATCGGAACGCGGCGTGAGGCCAGGCCCCCAAGCCCTGCTCGTTCCGGATCCTTCATGGTTAACCGGCCGTTAAGCTTCAAGCCGCAAACCCGACTCAAAGGGTTGAGACAGTCTAGGCTGTTGGAATCGCGAGAGAGCACATGGACCGCCGCAAGCTGATCCTTTCGGGCATGGCCACCGCCGGGCTGAGCGCCTGCGCCAGCACCGCCCAGGAGCGCCCGGGCGACCCGCCGCCGCGGTCGCAGTACGACACCGGCCGGGCCCAGACCTATTCAGCCGACGAGATGATCCGCAGCGGCTCGGACTTCCTGGGTGTGACCGCCGAAAGCATCGGCGCGGTGATCGAGCGCGCCTTCCGCGACAACGGCCAGCCCACCGGCTACATCGCCGGCGAGGAGGGTTCGGGCGCCATCGCCGTGGGCCTGCGCTACGGCCGGGGCCTGCTGTACATGAAGGGCAAGGACACTCAGGAGGTGTTCTGGCAGGGCCCGTCGGTGGGCTGGGACTGGGGCGGCAACGCCAGCCGGGTCTTCACCCTGTGCTATAACCTGCAGTATCCGGACGCCATCTTCCGCCGCTTCCCGGGCGTGGAGGGCACGGCCTATCTGGTCGGCGGCCTGGGCGTGAACTACCAGCGCGCCGACACCATCACCCTGGCCCCGATCCGCGCCGGCGTCGGCCTGCGCCTGGGCGCCAATGTCGGCTACCTGGCCTACAGCCGCCAACGCAACATCCTACCGTTCTAAGAGCGGCCCTCGCGCTGCGAGGGAGGGTTGTGACCATGGCTCCGCGCTGAAAAAGCGGTCATCCCGGACGAACTCTACGAAGCCGAGCGCCGATCCGGGATGCCGGAAAGCGCGGAGGTCACGCCCCGGTCCCGGATCTTCGCGCTATGCGCTTAGTCCGGGATGACCATCGTTTCTTGATCCATAGGCGTGGCCCTGCCTGGAGGGAGGACCTAGCGCTTGGATTCGCGCGAGTCTCTCGTCATTATCAATCTCCACGGGAAAGTCCGGCCGCGTGGAGACGTCAGTTCGCGGCGGCCGGCGCGCGCCGAGGCGCGCCCCCGACGCGAGGAAGCGCCATGATGCAGTGGCTCAAGCGTACCTGGTTCGTCTGGCTGTCGCTGGGGATCGTCTCCGCCCTGGTCGCGCCTCGACTGATCGACGCCGGCGCGGCCCGACGCCAGCCTCCGGCGACGCCCGCCCAGGCCGTCGCGCCGCGCTTCGTCGTCCGTGATCCCAGCGGAACGGCGATCGGCTGGCTGAACATCAAGTACCCCCGGACGATCCGCGAGAACGAGGAAGGGGTGCTGGAGGCCGAGTACACCACCGGCGACGCCCGCTGGAAGGCCGGGTCGACCAGCGTCGCGGTCCCCGACCCCTACGGCTATGGTTCGGTGCAGCCGCCGGCCGGCATGAAGGTCGAGCTCAGCGGCGCGGACCTGGCCCTGACCCCGACCCCGACCCATGCGTTCGACGTCCAGCGCATCGCCGCCACCGGCGTCGAGCGGGTCAAGTGGATCGTCTCGCCCAAGACCGAGGGCGACCACGTGCTGCTGGTACGGTTCAACGTCAGCCCGGCCACGTTCAAGGCCATCCCGATCTCGGCCAACGGCGAGGCGCAAGGGTCCGATCCGCAGATCCTGCTGCCGGTGAGGGTGTTCACCATCTACGGCGTGCCCAAGGCCACGGTGCTGATCGCCAAGGGCGGGGCGGGGCTGGCGTCGTTCCTGCTGACCCTGCCGGCGGCCTTCGTGCTGTTCGAGCGGGTGTTTCGGAAGACGCCGAAGGCGCGGCCCCGGCGCAAGCGTGCGGACGGGCCGGCGCGCTAGATGATCGCCGTCACCGCCACGCTCTGCGCCACCATCGTCGCCCTGCCGAAGATCGTCAGGAAGGCCACGTCCGCCGCGTCGCGACCGTAGGCGATGCGGACAAGGCCGTCGGCGGGCGCCCGGCCCGTTGGGTCCAGCAGGCGCCAGCGGCCGCCGACATAGACCTCGACCACGGCGTGGAAGTCCGGCGGCTTCAGGGCCGGGGCGTAGACGCTGGCCACCCGGGCCGGGATGTCGCTGGCCCGGCACAGGGTGATGGCCAGGTGGGCGAAGTCGCGGCAGACGCCGGCCCGCTGGACGTAGGTCTCCAGGGCGGTGGTCCGCGCGTCGCTGCACGGACGGTATTCCAGGTGGCCGATGATCCAGTCGACGATGGCCGCCACCCGGGCGCCGCCCTGCAAGCCGCCGAACTTCTGGTCGGCGATCGTCTCGAAGGTGTCGGACGGGCAGTACCGGCTGCCGCGCAGATAGGGCAGAGTATCGATCGGCAGGTCGGCGATGGCGTGCTGGGCGGCCTCGGCCAGGGCCATGTCGCGGTCGGCGATCTCGACCACGGCGTCATAGGCGACGGCCAGCCGTCCCTGGCAGGTGAAGACCACGCGGCGCTCGCCGGTGGCCGGGTCGTCGCGGCGGGTGACGACCAGGGGCGGGTCGAAGACCAGCCGCTCGTCCAGCACCGCCTGGTCGTCGGCCACGGCCGCCTCGATCTGCAGCAGGGATTCCACCTGCTCAGGGAAGTCGTAGTCCAGCCGCGTCTCGACATGCACGCGCATCGTCCGCCCTTCCGATCCGCCCAGACAACGGCTCGCGGGGCGCGAGGTTCAGCAGCGATCCGGGGCTTGGCGACCCGCCACGCCAAGGGAGGAGGCGGGGCGGCCTGCGGCATCAGGTCGGGAAAGGCTCAGTCGCCATACTCCACCGCAAAGCGCAAGGTCTTGCGACCGTTGGCCGGCACGGCGACGCGCCAGGCCGCCGCGCCGTCGCGAATGTCGTGGGCGACGGGCTCGGCGACCACCTTGAAGCCTTGCCGGTCCGTGGGCATCCGCACCTCGGCGACGATCGGGGCGGTCTTGGCGTTGGCGATGTCGACCTCGTAGACGCGGCGCACGCGATCCTGGCGACGATCCTGCTCGGCGACCAGGCGCGGGCGGGCCCGCACGTCCATGGCCTCGCCGATCATCAGATCGAAGGGCTGGCCGACGGGGACGTCGCGCAGGGCCTGCTCGCCGGCGAAGGCGGGGCGTCCGCCGGCCGTCTCGAACACCGCCAGGGCGCCGGACGGCAGGGGCTTGCCCAGGCCCTCGGCCGGCTTGTTGTCCAGCCGCAGCACGACCGTGGCGGCCGGCGTCTCGTCGGGATCGTCGTAGTCGCTCCAGGCGTCGAGCTGGACTACGTAGAGCCGCTGGAAGGCGACGTTCTTCTGATCGAGAAAGGCCACCTGCTTGGTCTGGCGCGCGGCGACCGTGACCGGCTCGGGCAGGGTGTAGAGCTTGTAGTCGCCCAGGTCGGATTGTTCGGCCAGCTTGGCGCGCTGGCCGGTGACCACGACCTCCTCCAGTCCGGCATCGAACATGCCGACTGGGGCGGCCATCATTGGCGGAGACGGCGCGGCGACCGCCGGCAGCGGTGGCGCGCGGCCGAGATGGGTGGTGTCCATCGGCCAGCAGTTGCGCGCGATCGGTCTGGCTTCGCCCCGCTTCACATCCACCTCCACGCGGGACAACCGGCCGGCCACCGCTTGGGTGGGCGCGTCGGCGAAGCTGGTTCCGCTGGCGTTGACCAGGGTCAGCCAGCCGGTCAGGTCCAGGGTCCTGCCGTTCGGGTGGATCCGGGCGACATAGTCGGCCTGCCAGTTCACGCCGATCGCCAGGTAGGACAGGGTCAGGGTCGCCTGGGTCGGGGCCGCGACGTCGATCACCGTGGATAGGGACGGCTTGTCGGTCAGTCCGGCCGGGACCTTGTCGAACACCAGGGCCTCGGCGCCGCCGGAGCAGCCTAGGGCCTCGACCCCGCCGGCGGTCTGCAGCACCACGCCTTCGGGCCCCTGGCGCAGGGTCGCCGCCTCTTCGGTCCGTCGGCCGGTCCCGCGGTTGGTGCGGACGATCCTCACCGCCTGTCCCAGCGAGCGCTCGACCAGGGTTCCGGGACTGAGCAGGGCGTAGTCGTAGTTGCGCTCGACCGGTGCGCCGGGCAGCCCCTCCACCGCGGCGCTCTGCGGGATCAGGGCGTCGGCGACGCCGTCGAAGCGCAGGGTGTGGCGGCCGGCGGGCAGGAACACGGTCCGCGTCTCGGTGACCAGGATCAGGCCCTTCTCCATGGCCTCCTCGCGCTCCCACTCGTCCAGCGCCTGGAACGGCCCGTCGCCGCCGCGATAGAGGGTGACGGCGACCTTGTCCGGGCCTGGCGAGGCGATGGTGTCGGCGAGGGTGGAGGAGGTCATGAGAAGGGCGGCGGCGAGCGCCAGGAAGGTCTCCGGTCTTCCTTCTCCCCTTGGGGGAGAAGGTGGCCTGCGAAGCAGGTCGGATGAGGGGTTACGCTGACCTTTCCACCAGGACTTCGAAGCTAAACGGCGATCGCCCGTCGACCCCTCATTCGTCGGCTTCGCCGCCACCTTCTCCCGCAAGGGGAGAAGGAAGGAATGGGTCTGGCCCGTCACCAGCCCGTCTCGACCGTGAAGGTCAGGGTGGTCTCGCCGTTGGCGGGGGTCGGCACGCTCCAGCCCACGGTGCGGGCGTCGATGCGGCGGCTCTTGAGGCTCTCGGCCTTGACCTCGCCGTCGCGCCACAGGCCGCCCTGGCGCAGCTCCACGGTCACCGGCTCGGGCCGGGCGTTGCGGATCAGATATTTCATCGTGTAGCGCGAGCGGGTCTTGGACACCTTCTCGTCGCCGACCAGCGTGCCCTGGCTGGTGACGTCGAAGGCGTCGCCGGTCTTGATCGACAGCTCCGAGCCGGCGGGCGTGTGGTCGATGGCGTTCTCGCCGATGAATTTCGGATCGCCGGCCTTGTCGCGCACATAGACCCGCATCACCCCCGCCGGCAGCTGGTTGCCCAGGCCCGCCAGCCTGGCGTTGCTGAACTGGATGGCGACGGTGGCGGATTCCGGCTGGGCCTGGCTGGAGAACCAGTCCTGGCGGATCTCGTAGACCTTCTTGGCCGCCACGCCCTGGGCGCTGAGGAAACCGACCTGCTTGTTCTGGTTGGCGGCGATCGTCGTGCGATGGGGCAGGGGATACAGATAATAGTCGGCGACCCGCTCGCCGGTTCCGCTCTCGGTCCCGGCCGACTGGACCGCCGGCCGGGCCGGGCGATAGCCGCCGCCGCCGCTGGCCAGGGTGTTGACCGAGCCGGCCACCAGCTGGGTCTCGGCGTCGACGAAGGCCGTGCCCGACTGGTTGCCCAGGGTGATCCAGCCCTGCAGGTCGAGCGCGCCCTTGGCCTCGTCGAACATCGCCACGTAATCGGCCTTCCACGACAGGCCGGTGGTCAGGTAGCTGAGCGTGGCCGGACGTGGGCCGGCCTTGTCGGCCTCGACCGTCACCGAAAGGGTCGGGCGGGCGCGCAGGGTTTCGGGCACCTTGTCGAAGATCACCCGGGTCGGTACGCCGTCGTCGCGCAGCACCTCGATCCGATCGCCGATCTTCAGCACCACGCCCTCGTTGGCGGCCAGGACGGTGGCGGTCTCGGTGGTCTCCTTGCCGTCGCCGGGATTGGTGCGGACGATCTTCACCTGCTGGCCGACCGCCTTTTCCATCAGCTTGTCGGGGGTCAGCAGGTCGTAGTCGAAGTTCTGCTCCACCACCGACAGGCCGGCGGCGGAGAGACTGACGGTTTCGGGACGGATGGCCGCCGAGACGTCCTTGAACTCCAGCTTCTGGCGGCCGGCGGCGAGGGTCATCTCACGCACGTCCTGCACCAGGGCCAGGTCGTTGTTGTAGATCGTCACGGACAGCTTGGGGGCGGTCTGGGCCCAGGCGCCTTGAGGGGCGACGGCGCCGGCGACGGTGAACGCGGCCGTGGTCAGCAGAACATGACGGAACATGTAAGAGCGCCTCCCGATCTTTGCGCTCAAGGTTTCACGCGTTCAGCCGGAAGTCGAGAAGTAAATTACAAGTGTGATCTAATGGGGTGGCTTCGTCACCCGCCCCACACCTGCTTCAGCCGCAGGTCGCGGCCGCAGCCCAGGCGGTAGGCGTGGTACTGGACCGCGTGGTTCTTGGCGTAGTCGCGGTGGTAGGCCTCGGCCGGCCAGAAGGTCTTGAGGTCCAGGATCTGGGCCTTCATCGTCCCGGTCTTCAGGCGCTTGGCGGCCTCGGCGCGGGACTTTTCGGCGATCGGGCGCTGGGCGGGGGTGACGAACACCGCCGGGCGATAGGACGGGCCGCGGTCGCAGAACTGGCCGCCGTTGTCGGTGGGGTCGACCAGCTTCCAGTACCGGTAGAGCAGGAAGCCGTAGTCGAGCTTGGCCGGGTCGTAGGTGACGCGCACCGACTCGTAGTGGCCCGAGGTCTCGCTGGTCACGTCGCGATAGGTCGGCCGGTCGACATGGCCGCCGGTATAGCCGCTCTCGACCTTCAGCACGCCGGGGATGCCGCGCATGTCGTTCTCCATGCACCAGAAGCAGCCCCCGGCGAACACGGCGGTCTGGGGCGGGGCGGGCTTGCCGGCCGCCAGCACGTCGGCGGGCAGCAGGATGGCGGCGAAGCTGGCGATCAGGACGAGCAGGCGGCGGATCATCGGGGGAACTCCGGGGGGACGTATCCCTAGATACGGATCGGACGGGCCAAAGGTTACACCCCTATCGCCAGCCGAACCCCACGCCGCGCACCGAGGGACAGGCCGACAGGCGGGCGGCCAGGGTCTGGGCCCGCTCGTCGCCCTGGTCGTCCAACTCCAGCCGGATCGAAAGGCCGGCGCCGTCCGGCTGGGCGGTCAGGGCCCGCAGCCGAGTCTGCTGGACGTTGGCCACGCCCAGCACCCGCATCAGGGCGTCGGGCGTGTCGTCGGCGATCACCAGGAACAGCCGGCGCTTGTCCTCCTCCGGTTTGAGGTCGCTCACGGCCGCACCCACTGGTGCTCGACGCTGGCCGAGGTGACGCCGGGCCAGGCGGCCAGGTCGCGGGCCAGCAGGCGGGCGGCCTGGTCGCTGAGGTGGCGGACGCGCAGCGAGCCTTCGACGATCTGGCCGACCGGCTTCATCGACAGGGCGCACAGCTCGGCGCCGCTGTCGGCCAGGCCCTGGCGGACGGCTTCCAGCGCCGAGGGCGCGTCCTGGGCGGCCAGCAGCAGCTGGTGGACGGTGACGCCTTCATGGTCGGAATTGAAGGCGGGTGGGGAAGGCAGGTAGCTCATGGGTTCAAGGTCCTTTGGATTTGAAGGGGACCGATGACCGCACAGCAAAAACCCCGCTCCTGGTGGGAAGCGGGGCTTTGCGGATCTTGCGATCTTCGGCTTTGGAGGTCGTCTAGTCGACCGCGCGCCTGTGCTGCCCCGTTCGCACACGAACGGTTTTAATCTTGGCCTGCATCATAATGGCGCGCGCGCACGCGATCGCGACGCCGGCGGTCAGGCCGGTGGCGATCAGAACGTTCATGGCCAGCTGCGAGAGCATGATGGCGTGGAAACTCCGTGTGCGACTATACAGGTAGCGTGGGCGTGGGGCCGGCGCAAGGCTTTGCCGCGCGGATGCGGCGATTGGCGCGGGATGGGCAAGAATTGTGCGGCCGCGCCTGGACGGCTGGCACTTGCCCCCTACGGGCCTTCGGCCGTCTTCCCCCAGAGGGGGAAGAGCCTAAGCGAAGGCTCCGCCCCCTCGCCGCGACAGACCGCGTAGCGGTCAGGCGGGGGCAGGTGCGCCAGCCCCTACGACCGCAGCTTCCCGCCCGCCTTCTCGACCGCCGCCACGATCCGGGCCGACAGGGCCTCGATCTCGGCCTCGGCCAGGGTCTTCTCGCGCGGCTGGATCACCACCTCCAGCGCGACCGACTTGGCGCCGTCCGGCACGCCGGGGCCCTCATAGACGTCGAACACCCGCACGGCGGCGATCAGCGCCTTGTCGGCGCCGGCCGCGGCCTTGACCAGGTCGCCCGCCGGCTTGGCCTTGTCGGCCACGAAGGCGAAGTCGCGGGTCAGGGGCATCAGCGGCGAGGGCGTGAAGGCCGGCTTGGTCTTGACGGCCTTCTTCTTCGGCTCGGGCACGGCTTCCAGGGTGACCTCGAAGCCATAGACCGGGCCGGCCACGTCCAGGGCCTTCAGCACGGCCGGATGGATCTCGCCGAACTCGGCCAGCACCGCCTTGGGACCCAGCTGCAGGCGCGCCGAGCGGCCCGGATGCCACCAGGACGAGGCCGAGCCCTGGGCGATCTGCAGCGAGGCGACCGGCGCGCCGATCTCCTCCAGCAGGGCCATCAGGTCGGCCTTCACGGTGAACACGTCCTCGGCCTTGGCCTTGTCCCAGCCGCGCGGGGCGCGGGGGGCCAGGATGGCGGCGATGGTGGTCTTCTGGTCCTGCGGGCGGTCGCCAAAGAACACCGGGCCCACCTCGAACAGGGCGACGTCCGGGAAGCCCTGGCGGGCGTTGCGGCCGGCCGCCTCGATCAGGTTGGGCAGGATCGACGGACGCATGCAGTCCAGTTCCGAGGCGATCGGATTGGCCAGCACCAGCTCCGCCGCGCCGCCCCCGAACAGGGCCGCGGTCTTCTGGTTGGTGAAGCTCCAGGTCACCGCCTCGTCGTAGCCGGCCGCCGCCAGGGCGCGGCGGGCGATGCGGGCCCGGGCCTGGCGCGGGGTCAGCACGCCGCCGACCGCCCGCGCCGTTTCCGGCAACGGGGTGGAGGGCAGGGCGGCGTAGCCGGCGATGCGGGCCACTTCCTCGACCAGGTCGGCCTTGCCGTCGATGTCGCGGCGGAAGGTCGGCGGGGTGACGCAGACCAGGCTCTCGGCGTGGGTGGCGAACTCCGTCGTCGGCACGTCGGTCGGCGGCGACAGGGTGAAGCCCAGGTCCGTCAGGATCTTCAGCGTGCGCTCCGGCGGAATGGCCAGGCCCGACAGGGCCTCGACATAGGCCGGGTCGAACAGGATCGGGCCGGGCGCGGCCGGGGCCTGGCCGGCCACCACGATCTCCGAGGCCTCGCCGCCGCACAGGTCCAGGATCAGCCGGGTGGCCAGCTCCAGGCCGGGCACGAGCGAGCCGGTGTCGACCGTGCGGGCGAACCGGTACTGAGCGTCGCTGTTGATCCCCGTCGTGCGGCCGGTCTGGGCCGTGCGGATCGGGTCGAACCAGGCGCTTTCGACGAAGACATCGACGGTGTCGTCCGAGCAGCCGGTGCTTTCGCCGCCCATCACTCCGCCCAGGCCGATCGGCCGCTCGCCGGCGGCGTCGGAGATCACCGACATTTCCGGGGTCAGCTCGTAGGTCTTGCCGTCCAGGGCGATCAGGTGCTCGTCGCCGTTGACGCCGTGATGGCCCAGGCGCGCCTCGATCACGGTCCCGACCAGCTTGGCCGCGTCATAGACGTGCAGCGGCCGGGCGCGGTCGTAGGTGATCAGGTTGGTGATGTCGACCAGGGTGTTGATCGGACGCAGGCCGATGGCCTTCAGCCGATCCTGCAGCCACTTGGGCGAGGGACCGTTCCTGACGCCCCGGATCAGGCGGCCGCTGAACACCGGGCAGGCGTCGCCGTCGACCTTGAGGCTGATCGGGCAGGGGAAGGTCCCCGGCACGGGGGCGATCGACAGGTCCTTCAGCGTCCCGACGCCGGCGGCGGCCAGGTCGCGGGCGATGCCGGCCACGCCCAGCCAGTCGGGGCGGTTGGGGGTGACCTCGAAGTCGATCACCGCCTCCAGGCCCAGGGCCTGGGCGGCCGGGGTCCCGACGGCCAGGTCGTCGGGCAGCTCCAGGATGCCCTCGGAGCCGTCGTCGGCCTCCAGCTCGGAGCCCGAGCACAGCATGCCGTTGGAGACGACGCCGCGCACCGGCTTCTCGACCAGGGTCACGCCCAGGCCCGGCACATAGGCGCCGATCGGGGCGTAGACGGTGGTCAGGCCCGGGCGGGCGTTGGGCGCGCCGCAGACGATCTCCTTGCGGCCGTCGACGGTGTCGACCTGGCAGACCCGCAGGCGGTCGGCGTTGGGGTGGGGCGCGGCCTCGACGACCTTGGCCACGGTGAAGGCGGCCAGTTTCGAGGCGGGATCGGTGACGTGCTCGACCTCGAGGCCGGCCATGGTCATGGCGGCGACGACTTCGGTGGCGGAGGCGGTGGTCTCAAGGTGGTCCTTGAGCCAGGAGAGGGTGAATTTCATCTACTTCGATTCCAGAGCCAGCAACTGATCGAGGAATTGGTCGGGGCCGGTGAAGCCCAGGCCGAAGAACTCGCAGTTGATGAATTGGCAGTCCTCGACAGGGATCGTGCCGACCACGCTGGTCGGTCCGGCCGGACGCAGGACGAGATTACGCACATCGCCGCCGTTGGGACCGAAGTTGGTGGCGTCGAAATTGACCTTGTCGAGCACCAGCATCACCGCCGGACCTTCGATCCGGCAGTTGCGGAAGGTGCGGCCGCTGATCTTGCGCTGGCCGGCCTGCATGACCGCGCGGGCGAGGTCGAACAGGCCGATGTCGACGTTCTCGAACACCTTGGCCATGGCGTCGGTCGGGATGCGGCCGGGGCGGCCGCCGGGTTGGAAGCTCTGGGTCATCGGGTCAGTCCACAATGAACAGCTTGGCGCCGACCGAGGTCGACGAACGGTGGGCGGGGTCGCCGAAGTCGGAGACGTGATAGCTCATGCCGGCGGTCAGGGTGGTGGCGCGGCCGTCCTTCAGCTCGCTGACCAGTTCGCCTTCCAGCACGAAGATCACGTGGCCGCGGTCGCACCAGTGGTCGGCCAGGTAGCCGGGCGAATAGTCGACCCGCCGCAGGCGCATGTCGCCGACATTGAGCGTGCGCCAAGTGGCCTCGCCCCGCTCGCCCGGATGGACGGTGGGCTCGATCCGCGACCAGTCGACGGCCGTGAACGGGCTGTCGGGCAGCTGCATCAGCTGAGCCCGCTGGCGGCGTTCGGCGCGGCGAACGCGCTGAAGCCGTAGTGATCCAGCCAACGACCGTCCGAGCTGAACATGTCGCGCAGGTCGGGCATGCCGTATTTCAGCATCCCCAGCCGGTCGACGCCCATGCCGAAGGCGAAGCCCTGGTACTCGTCCGGATCGATACCGCAGGCGCGCAGCACGTTGGGGTGAACCATGCCGCAGCCCAGGATCTCGAGCCAGCTGGTGCCCTGGCCGATGCGGATCTCGCCGCCGGTGCGGTCGCACTGCACGTCCATCTCGGCCGACGGCTCGGTGAACGGGAAGTGGTGCGGCCGGAACTGGGTGGTCACCGCGTCGGTCTCGAAGAACCGGGCGATGAAGGTCTCCAGGGTCCACTTCAGGTGGCCCATGTGGATGCCCTTGTCGATCACCAGGCCCTCGACCTGGTGGAACATCGGCGTGTGGGTGGCGTCGCTGTCGCAGCGATAGGTGCGGCCTGGGGCGATGATCCGGATCGGCGGCTTCTGCGACACCATGGTCCGCACCTGCACGGGGCTGGTGTGGGTGCGCAGCAGCATCCGCTCGCCCGACTCCTTCGGGTTGAAGAAGAAGGTGTCGTGCATCTCCCGCGCCGGGTGCTTGGGTGGGAAGTTCAGGGCCGTGAAGTTGTGGAAGTCGTCCTCGATGTCGGGACCTTCCGCCACGGCGAAGCCCATCTCGGCGAAGATGGCGACCATCTCGTCCATGGTCTGCATGGTGGGATGGACGCCGCCGCGCCGGCGGCGCGGGGCGGGCAGGGTCAGGTCCAGGGTCTCGCTGGCCAAGCGCGCGTCGAGGGCGGCGGTCTCCAGCGCGGCCTTGCGGTCGTTCAGCGCCGCCTGCACGCGGTCGCGCAGGAGGTTGATCGCCGCGCCGCGCGCCTTGCGCTCGTCCGGGCTCATCGACCCCAGGGTCTTGAGCAGGCCCGAGATCGAGCCGGTCTTGCCCAGGGCGGCGACGCGCACGGCGTCGAGGGCGGCGAGATCGCCGGCGGCGGCGACTTGCGCCAGCACGTCGGCTTCGAGAGTGGTGAGATCGGTCATGACGGGGTTCCGTCTAGAGGATTTGGGGCGGGGGTTGAACCGATAGTTGGGGCCTTGCGCCCTTCTCCTCACCCGCATCGCGGGGGAGGTGGCGCGCCGCGAATACGCGGCGTGACGGAGGGGGCGTCCTGAAGCGTCCATGGGAGCGGCCGAGCGCCCCCTCCGTCGCGATGCCGCGCATCGCGCCACCTCCCCCGTTTCACGGGGGAGGAGAAGAGGGCCAGACAGCAAAAAGCCCTCCGGTTCGCACCGGAGGGCTCTTCAGATCGAGCTCGGATCAGTGATCCGAAAAAGACCTTAAGCGGCCAGGGCGGCGCGGACCTTGTCGGCGATGGCCTTGAACGCGACCGGGTCGTTGCCCGCGATGTCCGAGAGGACCTTGCGGTCGATCACGATGCCCGCCACGTCCAGGCCGTGGATAAATTGCGAGTAGGTGAAGCCCTCGGTGCGGGCGCCGGCGTTGATGCGTTGGATCCACAGCGAGCGGAAGGCGCGCTTGCGCACCTTGCGGTCGCGGTACGCGTACTGGCCGGCCTTGTCGACGGCGGCCTTGGCGGTGCGGATGGTGTTCTTGCGGCGGCCGTAGAAGCCCTTCGCCTGTTCAAGAACCTTCTTGTGCTTGGCGTGGGCGGTGACGCCACGTTTAACGCGAGCCATGTGTCAGCGCTCCTCTTAAAGGCCGTAGGGCAGGTACGAACGGATGGTCTTGGCGTCAGCCTCGCTCATCACCTTCGTTCCGCGGTTTTGGCGGATGTACTTGCCGTTGTGGCCGATCAGGCGGTGGCGCTTGCCGGCGACGCCGGCCTTCAGCTTGCCCGTGGCGGTGATCTTGAAGCGCTTCTTCGCGCCCGACTTGGTCTTCAACTTAGGCATTTCGCGTCGGAGCTTGCGCCCCGTCCTCTGGATAGCATGACGAACCGCCATGGCATGCCAAACTGGCCAGGCGGTTCCGGAAAGGCGGGGTTAGTACGGGAAAGGGCCGGAGAAGGCAAGCGCCAAAGCCCGGTTCACGCAGCGGCCTTGACCCGGCTCTCGATCGTCAGGGCGAAGGCGACGGCCGGGATCATCAGGACCGCGCCCAGCCAGTAGGGCCCGCCGATGGCCAGGCCGAACAGCGGGCCGGCCAGCATCGGGCCGGTCATGCGGGCCAGCGAGCCGGCGGCCATGTTCAGCCCCAGCATGGCGCCCTGCTTGTCGGGCGGGGTGGCGCGCGAGATCAGGGCCGCCACGCAGGGGAAGACCAGCGACTGGCCGAACGCCGTGCAGCCCACCGCCACCGGCACGAAGGCCGCCGAGGGGACGAACGGCGTCAGGCTGAGGCTGACGGCGATGATCGCCAGGCCGGCGGTCAGCACCTTGGCCTCGCCGAACCGCCGGGCCAGTCGGCCGGTGATCAGCCCCTGGCCGACCGAGGCGATGATCCCGATCACCGCGAAGCACAGGCCGACCTGTTTGGGCCCCCAGGCGAACCGGGCCTGGGTCCACAGGCCGAACACCGATTCCATGCCGGCGAAGGCGGCGGTCGAGATCAGGGTGACCAGCAGCACCCGCGACAGCACCGGATGGGCGACGGCGGCGGCCAGGTGGTCGCGCCGGCGGACCACCGGGGCGTCCTTGTGGCTGGGCGCGCGGCTCTCGACCACGAACAGGAAGACGCCCAGCGCCGCGATCGCCGCCAGGGCGGCGGCGGTCAGCAGCGGGATCTGGAAGGCCAGGCGCCCGGTCTCGGAATGGCCGAAGGCCTTGGCCAGGCCCGGCAGCAAGCCGCCCAAGGTGGGGCCGACCACGAAGCCCATGCCGAACGCCGCGCCCAGCAGGCCCATGCGGCCCGCGCGCTTCTCGGGCGGGGTGACGTCGGCCATGTAGCCCTGGATGGTCGAGATGTTGCCGCTGCCGAAGCCGCTGGCCAGGCGGATGGCGAAGGCCCAGGCGATACTGGGCGCGAAGGCCAGGGCCACGTAGGACAGGGTGTTGGCCAGGATGGTGACGATCAGCACCGGCCGGCGGCCGATGCGGTCGGACAGGCGCCCCCAGAACGGCTCGGCGATGAACTGCCCCAGCGAATAGGCCGAGAACATCGCCGTCACCTGCCAGGGGCTGGCGTTCAGCGACTTGGCGTAGAAGGGCAGCAGCGGGATCACCAGCCCGAAGCCCACCAGGTTGATGAACACCACCAGCAGCAGGACATAGAGCGCGCGCGGACTGGCGTCCGGCGTCTTCATGGCGGCGGGGGCGGTCGGCGAGGCGGTCGGCGTGCTCATCAGGCCGCGCGGTGTACGCCTCATCGCGCGCCATGGCGACCGCTATCTGAAATTTCAGATAGCGGTCGATTGTCGCCCGTCAGTTCGGCGGGTTGTTCTTCTCCAGGAAGGCCACGGCGGCGGTCAGCATCTGCATCCGTGTCGCGCCGTTGGACAGCCAGTGATCCTCGCCGTCCAGCGTGACGAACTCGTAGGGCTTCTTGGCGTCCCTAAGCGCCGAGGCCATCTTCTGGCTTTCGCTAAACGGCACCACCGTGTCGTCCTTGCCGTGAATGAGCAGAACTGGGACCTCGACGCTGTCCGCGTGGCGGGCGGGCGAGATCGCTTTCAGTTTCGGATCGTCGGCGTCTTGAACGCCATAGACCCGCTTGCGGTAGCGGATCAGGCTGCTGGTGTCGCCGTACTTGACGATCTCGTCATTCAGGCGACCCGCCAAGTCGCTGGGTCCCGCCAGGGAGATCGCGCAGCGATAGACGCCCTTCTGCAATGTCACGCCGGCCAGCGCCGCGTAGCCGCCATAGCTTCCGCCGAAGATGCAGACGCGCTTGGCGTCGATGACGCCAGCCCTGGCCAGGAAGGCGACGCCGTCCGAGAGGTCGGTCTGCATCTTGCCGCCCCACTCGCCATTACCTGCCTCCATGAAGGCGTGGTCCATATTGGTCGAGCCTCGGAAGTTGGGTTGCAACACCGCGTATCCCCGTGAAGCCAGGGCCTGGGACCACCAGTCGAAGGTGACGTCATCCTGGCTTTGGGGGCCGCCGTGCGGCAGCACGACCAACGGCAGGTTCGCTTCGGCCCGGCCTTTGGGCGTGGTCAGCACTGCCTTGATCGGCAGCCCGTCAGCGGCTGTGTAGTCGATCATCCGTACATTGGCCACATCGGCCGCCGAGACTTTTGGATAGGCCGAGCCGATGGGATCGACGCGTTTGGTGGTGGTGTCGGCGATGTAGTAGCCGCCCGCCGAATTGCTGCTGGTCACGAACAGGATCAGCTTTTTGAAATCCGGCGTATAGGACGCCAGGGAGACCTGCTGGGCCCTGAAAGCTCCGCGGAAGGCCGGCCAGATCGACTTCAGGCGCGGCTCGATGAAGTCATACTCGATGTATTCGTTGCGATGGCTGAACCCCAGGACAACGCCGTTGGCGTCGACGACGCCGTCCATTTCCCGTGGCGGACCGAGATAGTCGCCGACCTTGCCGTCGGCCAAGGCGACCGAGGTCGGCCGCCAGAGTTCGTTTTGCTTGTCCCAGGTGTCGATGATGATCGATGTGCCGTCCGGAGAGACGCCCCATAGTTCTGGAGTGTTGCGGGCGTCGGTTGTTTTGGCGACATCCAGCCAGGATGAACCGCGGCGGATCGAGAGCGTCCAAGTCGCGTCGTTGGTGTGGTCGTTGTTCTTGTAGCCGACCTTGGCCAGCACCGTGCCGTCCGGCTTGGTCAAGTAGTCGTAGGTCTGGTTGTCACCCATCTGCACGCGGCGGGCGAAGCCGCTTTCGAGATCGATCTTGAAAAGGTCGAGGTGCCCGCTCCGGCGCTGCATGTTGCCGGCGACGGTCACGTAGAGGGGCGTGTAGACGACCGGGGTTTTGCCCTCGACGCCGGGCTGGAGGCGGCCTTGGACGATGTTCAGGATCGAATCCAGGGCCTTGACTGGCAATTGCTTGTACTCGCCGGTGCGTACATTCAGGCTGACGGCCTGCCAATGCTCGCCGACATAGGTCGTGTCATCGATCGAGGTGGTAACGGAGGCCTCGACCAGAACGTGCTCGTTGTCGGCCCACATGAGGTTGCGGACCTTGCGGAAGCCTACCACCGCTGAGGCCAGGACCGGTCCGCTCAATGACTTGACGATGATCCGCCGCTCGTCGCCGACAGTAGCGATCAGGGCCAGGGCCGAGCCGTCCGGCGAGATCTGGACGCTTTCTATGCTCGGCAGTGCGCCATAGGCCTCGAGCGGCGCGCCTGCGTGGGCGCTGGAGCTGCAGAGAATGGCCACAGCCGTGGCCGCTCCCGCGAATTTCTTGATCATGCTGCGCCTCACGTAATTCGAAACGGATTCGGCCGCCGTCAGTTCGGCGGGTTGTTCTTCTCCAGGAAGCCGACCACCGAGGTCAGCATCTGCAGGCGGGTGGCGCCGCGCGACAGCCAGTGGTCCTCGCTGGGCAGGGTGACCAGTTCGACCGGCTTGCCGGCCCGCTTCATGGCGTCGGCCATCAGCGTGCTCTGGACGTAGGGGACGACGGTGTCGTCCTTGCCGTGGATCAGCAGCAGCGGGATCTCGACCTTGTCGGCCAGCTTGGCCGGCGAGGTCACGGCCAGGTCGGGATCCTTGATCCCGTCGGCGCCCATGAACCGCAACCAGTACCGCAGGGTCGAATTGTTGCTCGACGTGTAGAGCTTGTTGCTGTCGACCAGCATGCGCTTCAGGTCGGCCGGGCCGGCCACCGAAGCGGCGCAGCGGTAGACGCCCTTGTCCAGGGTGGCGCCGGCCAGGGCCGCGTAGCCGCCGTAGCTGGCGCCGACGATGCACACCCGCTTGGGATCGATCGTCCCCTGCTTGGCCAGATAGCGCACGCCGTCCGACAGGTCGGTCTGCATGGCCTTGCCCCATTGGCCGAACCCGGCCTTGACGAAGCTCCAGCCGAAGCCTTCCGAGCCGCGGAAATTGGGCTGCAGCACCGCGTAGCCGCGTGAAGCCAGGGCCTGGCTCCACCAGTCGAAGCCCAGGGTGTCGCGCCCCTCGGGGCCGCCGTGCGGCAGCACCACCAGCGGCAGGTTCTTGGGATCCTTGCCGTTGGGCAGGGTCAGGTAGCCGGTGATCTCCAGGCCGTCGGCCGCCTTGTACTTGATCGGCTCGACCTTGGAGACGCCCTCCTGCGTCAGGCCCAGATAGACGTCGGTCAGGAAGCGGGCGCTCTTGGTGTTCAGGTCGACCAGCGCGTAGGCCGGGCCCAGGGTCGGGGAATCGACCAGGACCACCAGTTGGCGCTTGTCGTCCGACCATGAGGCCAGCGAGATCTGGTCGCCGGGGAAGGCCTTGACCACGGCGTTCCAGCTGGTCTGCAAGCCGGCGTCGAAGAAGGTGTAGCGGCGCTCGTCGCCGACCAGGCTGAAGGCGCCGACCAGGCTGGACCCGTCGGGGGCGTGGATCAGGCTGTCGAACTTGTCGCTGCCCGGCACCGTGACGTGCGAGCCATCCAGCGCGTACTCGCGCAGGTAGGTCTTGTTCTCGTCGTTCTCGTCGTCGAGCCAGACCAGCACCGAGCGGCCGTCACGGCCCAGGCCGCTGAGGCCGCGCGAGCCCATCTTCGACACGGCGCGCTCGGCCGTGGTCCAGCCGCGCTCGGCCTTGATCTTCAGCGACCAGGCGCCCTCCTTCTCGTCGTACAGCGACTGGGCCAGGGGCTGGCCGTCGGTCGAGACCAGCCACTCGTCGGTGTCGTCCGAGCCGCCGTTGTCCACCCGACGGGTGATGCCGGTCTTCAGATTGATCTTGTAGAGGGTGTTCTCACCCTGGTTGTCGATGAAATGGACGCCCTGGGCGAAGGCGAAGGGCACGCCGTCGATGAAGCGGACCACCGGCGAGGCCAGGACGACGTTCATCGCGTCCTCCTGGTCGCTGATCAGCAGGCGCTGCTTCTTGGTGACCAGGTTGAAGTCGTAGGCCATCAGGTATTCGCGCTTGGGCCCGGCCAGACCGAAGACCTCGGCGGTGCTGGAGGTGGTGATCAGCACGTGCTCCGGGCCGGCCCACTGCACGCCGCGCAGCTTGGTCGAGCCGAACCTCATGGCCGTGATCAGCTTGGCGCCCTCGGCGGCCTCGCGGATCGTCAGCACCCGGTTCTCGCCGTCAGTGACGGCGATCGCCAGCTTCGTGCCGTCCGGCGAGATCTCGACCTGCTCGACATTGGGCAGGCGCCCGTAGACCGAAAGCGGCGGAACCTCGGCCGCCGCGCCGGCGCAAGCGGCCGCGGCCATGGCGAAACCGGCCGTCGCGACGGCCAAGACAGTCTTCAACACGCGAAACTCCCCCAAACCCCGCGTAAAATATCAAAACTCGCCTTACTGTCGAGCTTGTTCGCAGCGTCTGGTTGCGCCAGCGCCCAAGAAAAACGCCCCGGCCTTGCGGACCGGGGCGTTTCGAGAGGCGTGGCGACAGGCGTCGATCCCTAGAGCGCCGACCTGATTGCCTCAGGCCGGCGCTCTAGATCTTTGTTTAACGCATTTTCTTCACGCGAACCGGTGTCCACTTCGCTCGAAAATGCTCTAGCGCGGGGCCAGGATCATGATCATCTGGCGGCCTTCCATGCGCGGCTCGTATTCGACCTTGGCGACTTCGTCGAAGTCGGCCTTGACCTTGAGCAGCAGCTTCATGCCCAGTTCCGGGTGCGCCATTTCCCGGCCGCGGAAGCGCAGGGTCACCTTGACCTTGTCGCCTTCCTCGAAGAACCGGTGCATCGACTTGGCCTTCACGTCGTAGTCGTGAATGTCGATGTTGGGGCGCAGCTTGATTTCCTTGAGCTCGACGATCTTCTGCCGCTTGCGAGCCTCGTTCTTCTTCTTCTGCTCCTGGAACTTGAACTTGCCGTAGTCCAGGATCTTGCAGACCGGAGGGTTGGCGTTCGGCACGATCTCGACCAGGTCCAGGCCAGCTTCCTCGGCCGCTTCCAAGGCGGCGGAAATCGGCATCTCGCCTTGCTTCTCGCCGTTCTGGTCGATCAGCAGGACGCGGGGGACCCGAATGTCTTCGTTGATACGCGGACCATCCTTGACGGGCGGCGTTTGCATAGGACGGCGAATAGGGCGGCTCCGGTGTTGTTCAAGGGCTTTGTGCCGCCGGACCTGATGATCCGGAGGCGTATCGTTGAATGAGTTCGCGCGGAGTCCGGGGGACGCCGCGTTCGCAAGTGATATATGACGAAGGACTCCCGCGCTATCAAGGCGCATGCGCATCCGAGGCCCGCCTTTCTAAGGGGGCGGACGCGTCGACAAGGGAACCAGGGGAGCGGAACGTCGGGGTCGGGTCGGCCTCCATCTCCAATCGCGACCCGTTTTACCCGTCCATGAGCACGCCGACCTCCGCCGCCCGCCACACGCCGATCGAGGACGTCCACGCCCTGCTGATCGGCTCCAGCTTCATCGCCGTGGGCCTGACCCTGCTGAAGGCGGCCGGCCTGACCACGGGCGGGATGGCCGGGGTGGCCCTGATCCTTTCCTACCTGACCCACTGGCCGGTCGGGGTGCTGTTCTTCCTGCTGAACATCCCGTTCTACGTGCTGGCCCAGCGCACCCTGGGCTGGGTGTTCACCGGCAAGACCCTGGCCACCAACCTGTTGCTGGCGGGGCTGGCCCTGGGCCTGCCGGCCTGGCTGAAGATCACCACGGTCGATCCGGTCTTCGCCGCGATCTTCGGCGGCACGATCATCGGCATGGGCATCCTGGCCCTGGCGCGGCACAAGTCCAGCGTCGGCGGCATCGGGGTGCTGGCCCTGTGGCTCTACGAAAAGCGCGGGATCAGCGCCGGCAAGGTGCAGATGGCGTCCGACTGCCTGATCGTGGCCGCGGCTTTCGCGGTGATCTCGTGGGACAAGCTGCTGCTGTCGATCCTCTCGGCCGTGGCGCTGAGCGTGGTGATCATCGCCAACCACAAGCCGGGGCGGTACGAGGGGTATTGAACGGCGGTCGGACGCCTAATGCGGCAGCAGCGAGATCGCCGCGCTGGCCACGGTGCTGACCGGCAGGGCCTTGAGGTCCGGCGAGCGGATCACCGCCACGTGGCCGCGGGGGCCGCACAGCTCCGGGTCCGAGGCGTCGGAGAACAGGGCGATGGTCGGGGCGCCGGCGGCGGCCAGCAGGTGGGTCGGGCCGGTGTCGTTGCCGACGGCCAGGACCGCCTTGGCGCCCAGCACGGCCAGCTGGGCGAAGTCGGTGCGGCCGGTCAGGTCGCGGGCCTGGCCCACGGCCTTCTGGATCTGGCGGGCCATGGCGCTTTCCTGCGGGCCGCCGATGATCACGATGTCCAGGCCGCGCGCCTTCAGCAGCGCGGCAAGCTGCGCGTAGCTCTCGGTCGGCCAGCGCTTCTCGGGCCGGTGGGCCGAGCCGCCCGGCACCAGCAGCACATAGGGACGCGGGGCCGGGGCGCCGGCCACGGGGCGGGGCTCCTTGGTGCGGCGCAGGATCCACGACAGGTCCGGCGCGGGCGCGCCGCCCGGCTCGGTCGGGGCGTCGGGCCAGATGCCCGCCTGCTTCAGCTGGTCGGCCTGCCGCTCCAGGGTGTGCATGTGGTAGCGGGCCTTGCCGCGCTGGGGCAGCGAGCAGCCCGCCGCGATGCCCGACCATTGCGGCGGGAACGGCCGCAGGGCCTGGAAGTACCAGTTGGTGCGGCTGTTGGTCTGCAGGTCGTAGACGCGGTCGTAGCGGGCCTTGCGCAGGCGGCCCAGCATGGCGGTCAGGTCGCCGAAGTCGCTGGGGCGGCCGTCGGTCTCGACGCTGTTGAAATAGGGCGACAGCTTGGCCAGCGCTTCGAAGGGCGGGGTGGTCAGCAGCGTGATCTTGGCGCGCGGATGGGCTTCGCGGATCTTCTTCATCGCCGCCAGGGCCAGAACGAAATCGCCGAGGGCGCCCAGCTTGATGACCAGGACCTTCTTGATTTCCTTGCTCAACTCTTCGTCTCCAGAACGCGCGCGTAGACCTTGAGCGTTGCTTCGACCATCGCGTCAACAGAATACAGTTTCCGGGCGCGCGCGCGGGCCGCCATGCCCATCGCCTGGCGCCGGGCGGCCCCCGTCTCGCAGGCGTTGGACAGGGCGGCGGCCCAGGCCTCGGCGTCGCCCGGGGCGACCAGCCAGCCGGTCTCGCCGTCGACCACGGTCTCGCGCGCCGCCCCATGGTCGGCGGCCATCACGGGCTTGCCCATCACCTGCGGCTCGACCGCCGTGCGGCCGAAGGCTTCGGGCTCCAGCGACGGCGCGATGGCCAGGTCGGCGACCAGATAGGCGGCCGGCATGTCGTCGCAATGACCCACCAGCTTGACGCTGTCGGCCAGCCCGGCCTGGGCGATCATGTGCTCCAGCTCGGCGCGATAGGCCTTGCGTCCCTGGTCGTCGCCGACCAGCAGCAGCAGGACGCGGGTGTCGGCGACCGCCTTCAGCCGGGCCATCGCCTCGATGACCAGGGCCTGGCCCTTCCAGCGGGTCAGGCGGCCGGCCAGCAGCACCTTCAGGCGGCGGTCCTCGGCCTGGACGCCCCAGGCGTCGCGCAACGCCTTGACCCGCTCGGCCGAGACCAGGCCCGGCTCGAAGCGGGTCAGGTCGACGCCGCGCGGGATGGCCACCACCCGGTCGGCCGGGACGCCGTGCTCGGCGATCACATGGGCGCGGGTGTATTCCGAATTGGCGATCACCAGGTCGCCCTTGGTCATCACCGCGTTGTACCAGCGCTTGAGATTGGATTTGGCGTTGTAGACGCCGTGGTAGGTGGCCACGAAGGGCGTCTTGGTCGCGTGGGCGGCCCACAGGGCGCTGAAGGCCGGGGCGCGCGAGCGGGCGTGGACCAGGGTCACCTTCTCGCGACGGATCAGGTCGATCAGCCGCGCGGCGTTGCCCAGCATGATCAGTGGATTCTTGGTCTGGGCCGGCATCTGGGCCAGGCGGCCGCCGTCGGCCTCCAGCCGCGCGGCCATCCGCCCGCCCTTGGTGGCGACCAGCGCCTTGCCGCCCTGGGCGATCACGCCGTGGGCCACGTCGATCGTCGTCTGCTCGGCGCCGCCGGTTTCCAGTTCCGGGGTCACCTGCAAAAGCGTGAAATCGTCGGGGAGGATGGACACGCGTTGCCCTAACGAGGTTTGAGGGGTCGTAGTTACCGAAATGAACAAGGCCGCGCCATGACCGATTCCCTTCAGCACCTCGTTCGCGACGACAATCTTCGGTTGGCGTACCGCGTCGTCCACGGATCCCAACCCACGGTCGTGTGGCTGGGCGGATTCCACTCGGACATGGCGGGGACCAAGGCCCAGGTCCTGGCCGACCAGGCCCGGGCGACCGGCGGCGGCTATCTGCGCTTCGACTATTTCGGCCACGGCGAGTCGGACGGCGACTTCGAAGCCGGCACGATCACCCGCTGGCGCGAGGACGCCCTGGCGGTGATCGACGACCTGACGGAGGGGCCGCTGGTGCTGGTGGGCTCGTCGATGGGCGGCTGGCTGGCCTGCCTGGCCGCCATCGCCCGGCCCGACCGGGTCAAGGCCCTGGTGCTGGTCGCCCCAGCGCCGGACTTCACCGAGAAGCTGATGGAGCCCGAGTTGTCGGACGAGGCCAGGGCGGCCATCGCCCGCGACGGCCGCTGGATCCGGCCCTCGGACTATGACGACGGCGGCTATGCGATCACCCGCCAGCTGCTGGAGGACGGGGCGCGGTGGTCGATCCTGTCCGGACCCGTGCCGATCGACGTCCCGGTGCGCGTGCTGCAGGGCGGCGCCGATCCCGACGTGCCGTGGACCCACGCCCTGGAGCTGGCCAACAGCCTGGTCTCGGACGACGTGGTCTTCACCCTGATCAAGGACGGCGACCATCGCCTGTCGCGGCCCCAGGACCTGGAGCGGCTGATCGCGGCGGTGGGCGAGGCGCGGGTGCTGGCCGAACCGGTCGAGGACGATCCGGTGGCCCGTCGCCTGGCTCGCGCCGCTCGCGCCCGCGCGGCGGGGCAGGCTCCCGCGACCGCCTGGGCGGCGGCCGACATGGGACCGGACGAGGAGTAGGGAGCCTAACCCCCCGCCGCCAGGATCGCCGCCAGCCCTTCGCGATAGGTCGGGTATTTCGGCCGCCAGCCCAGCTCGGCCTTGGCCAGGGCGTTGGAGACGCGCTTGTTCTCGGCGTAGAAGCGGCGGGTGGCGGGCGACAGGCCCAGCTCGTTGAACGGCAGGTCGGGCGGCACCGGCACGCCCAGCAGACTGGCGGCGTGCTCCATCACGTCCTGCGGCGGGGCCGGTTCGTCGTCGACCAGGTTGTAGACGCCGCCGGCTCGGGGGCGGTCCAGCGAGGCCAGCAGGCCCGAGACGATGTCCTCCAGGTGGATGCGGCTGAACACCTGGCCCGGCTTGACGATGCGGCGGCCCTCGCCGGCCCGCAGGCGGTCCAGGGCGCTGCGGCCGGGGCCGTAGATGCCCGGCAGGCGGAAGGTGGTCACCGTCAGGCCCATGCCGCGCCCCACCTGGCGCCAGTCGCGCTCGGCCCCCACGCGGCGCGCGCCCTCGACCGACTGGGCCTTCAGGGGCGAGCTCTCGAACACCCAGCGGCCCTCGAAGTCGCCATAGACGCCGGTCGTCGACAGGTAGCCGATCCAGTCGGGGAAGGCCTGGGCGGCCGCCAGGGCGGGAATCGTCGCCTCCAGGCCCGGGCAGCCGTCGGCGGTGGGCGGGGCGGTGACTAGCACGGCGTTGACGCCGGTCAGGGCGGCCGTCATGGCGGCGCGGTCATCGGCGTCGACGGGTTCGATCCCCAGGGCCCGGAGCCACGCGGCGCCCTCGGCGTCCCGCGCCGTCGCCGCGACGCTCCAGCCCCTGGCCATGAGGGCTTCAGCGAAGGCCTGCCCGACATAACCCAATCCGAACACGAACAGACGCAAGACGCTCAGGTCCCCCGAAATGAACGGCGATTGAGCGGTCAAAACGGGCGTTCGCGCAACCCCCTCCGGCCGTTCGGGCCACCGCCTCCAGAGGGGGAGGATCCACGCTGTACAGATGCTCCCCCTCTGGGGGAGCTGTCGGCGAAGCCGACCGAGGGGGTTTCATCCCCAACAACCCCGCTTTGACCGCTTGCCAACGGCAAGGCGCTCTGCCATAAGCCGCCTCCTCGTCGCGGGGCGCTGTTTTCAGCCCCTGCCGATGCGGGCGTAGCTCAGTGGTAGAGCACAACCTTGCCAAGGTTGGGGTCGAGAGTTCGAATCTCTTCGCCCGCTCCATTTTCCGGTCCTCCGGC
>NZ_FORN01000023.1 GCF_900114015.1 Caulobacter sp. UNC279MFTsu5.1
TTCACCTCGCTGCGCGACCAGATCACCAAGGCTGTCACCAACGCCAAGTTCAACGGCGTCAGCATCGCCGACGGCTCGACCACCAAGCTGGCCTTCCTGGCCAACTCGGACGGCACCCAGTTCACCGTCAGCGCCAAGACCATCTCGCTGGTCGGCCTGGGCCTGACGGCGACCTCGACCTTCGCCAACGCCGCGGCCGCCAAGACGATGATCACCACGATCAGCAACGCCCTGGGCACGGCGACCAACAAGCTGGCCTCGCTGGGCACGAGCTCGACCGGCCTGGACACCCACCTGACCTTCGTCGGCAAGCTGCAAGACAGCCTGGACGCCGGCGTGGGCAACCTGGTCGACGCCGACCTGGCCAAGGAAAGCGCCAAGCTGCAGTCGCTGCAAACCAAGCAGCAGCTGGGCGTGCAGGCGCTGTCCATCGCCAACCAGTCGACCCAGTCGGTCCTCAGCCTCTTCCGCTAGGCGGTTCGGACTTCGAGTTCAGCATCTTGAAGGGCGGGTCCTCGGGACCCGCCCTTTTTTCTTTGGGCCGCCACGACAAGACTCGCCGCGCCGCAGGCGGACGCCTACCAGATATGGTGTTTTCAGGAACAGTCGGCTGGCCGACAGAGTCAACGGCGGGTCAAGCTGCGGCCACAGGACTCTCGGTCAAAAGAACGCGATTCAACACCATGGCTTTCGCCAAATCGGAATGACTAACGAGAGATTATCCACGCCGCGAAATTAGCTGCGACACTTTTACAATATCGAAAGCACGACCGTGGATGCTGGCGGCGAGCAAAATGCTCCCGACCGTCAAAATGACGTCGGCAACCTTGAATGGGAAATCGCCGAAATGGCTCTGAACAGCATCAACACGAACTCGGGCGCGATGATCGCCCTGCAGAACCTGAACGCCACCAACAGCGAACTTCAGGTCACGCAACAACGCATCAACACCGGCAAGAAGGTCGGCAACGCCAAGGACAACGGCGCGATCTGGGCTATCGCCAAGACGCAGTCGTCGACCGCCAGCTCGCTGAACGCCGTGAAGGACTCGCTGCAACGCGGCCAGTCGACCATCGACGTGGCCCTGGCCGCCGGCGACACCGTCACCGACCTCTTGGGCAAGATGAAGGAAAAGGCCCTGGCCGCTTCCGACACCTCGCTGAACACCGCTTCGTTCAACGCCCTGAAGTCGGATTTCGACAGCCTGCGCGACCAGATCACCAAGGCCGTGACCAACGCCAAGTTCAACGGCGTCAGCATCGCCGACGGCTCGACCACCAAGCTGGCCTTCCTGGCCAACTCGGACGGCTCGCAGTTCACCGTCAGCGCCAAGACCATCTCGCTGGCCGGCCTCGGCCTGTCGGCGTCCTCGTCGTTCACCAACGCCGCGGCGGCCAAGACGATGATCACCACGATCAGCAACGCCCTGGGCACGGCGACCAACAAGCTGGCCTCGCTGGGCACCAGCTCGACGGGCCTGGACACCCACCTGACCTTCGTCGGCAAGCTGCAAGACAGCCTCGACGCCGGCGTGGGCAACCTGGTCGACGCCGACCTGGCCAAGGAAAGCGCCAAGCTGCAGTCGCTGCAAACCAAGCAGCAGCTGGGCATCCAGGCGCTGTCCATCGCCAACCAGTCGTCTTCGTCGATCCTCAGCCTGTTCCGATAGGACCAGCGCACTCAGTTCGCGTAGGAAAGGGCGGGTCCTCGGACCCGCCCTTTTTCCATTGGACCTTCCTCTAACGCGGAACGGGCCCCGGCAGCGCCTTGCCCATCCGCACCAGCGGCACCTCGACCCCGCGGGAGGTCGGCGCGGAGAACCGCTCGATCTGGTGATAGCCGCAGGCGCGGTACAGCGGCTCGCCGGCCAGGGTGCCGGCCAGTTCGCAGCGTGTGAACCCCTCCCCCGCCGCCGCCGCCTCGCAGGCCTCCAGAATCAGCCGCCCGACGCCCTTCCGGACGTGATCAGGGTGGGTGTACATCGCCCGCACCCTGGCCGCGTCGCGGGTCGGGTCCAGCAGGGCGGCGTCGCGCCCGGCCGAATGATCGCCGCCGAACAGCGTGGCCCGCCGGCTCCAGCCACCGCAACCGGCCAGTTCCCCGGCCTCCTCGACCACGAAATAGGTCCCGTCGGCGATCAGCTGGCTGTCCAGCCCCATGACGTCGAACGAGGCCGCCACCTCGTCCGGCGCCAGGAACGGCCTGAGCAGTTCGCCGATCGAGGCGTTCATCAGCGCGCGCAGGGCGGGCAGGTCCTCGGGAACGGCGAGGCGAAGGGTCAGGGTCACGGGCGGCTCCGTCTGGGTCGCTCGAATCTGGCGGCCCGCCCCGACTTCGCCAAGCGCGTCCGCGGGGAAAAAGCGGGATTTTCAGCTCTGCCTGAAAAAATTTCGGTGACAACGTTGTCACGCGTGAGGCGTTGGGCTATAGAGGTCTCAGCCCTTCTGGGCGTTTCCTCCTATGCGACTTCCGGCCGCCTTCCCCTCCTGTGGACGGCGGCCTTTCTTTTGGTCGCTCGCAAGGTTCAGACCCGCCGGCCGATCCGCGCGAAAACGCCCACCGCCTCCGCCGCGAACAGGCCGCTGCGCCAGGCGCTCTCGCGATCCGGCGCCTCGCCGCTGGCGGCGACGCGGGCGTCGAAATCCATCACCTGCCAGGTCCACGCGTCGTTGCCGGCGTGGATCACCACGGCGTAGTCGCGCACCTGGATCTGGTCGAAAGGCATGGGTCGGCTCCTGCTCTGTCGCGGCAGGTTAGGAAAGCGCGGTCGCCGCATCGTGGCGGTGGTTTCCACTGCCGGCCAAAGGGACGAGGAGGTTCCGTGCAGACGACTCAGGCCGTGACGATCCGCCCGTCCTCGACCCGCACCGGCCAGGGCGACAGCCGCGCCCCGACGCAGGGTCCGCCGACGCAGGCCCCGGTCTCGGGCTGGAACAGCGCCCCGTGCCAGGAGCAGGCGATCAGCGATCCGTCCTCGGTCAGGTAGCGGTCCAGCACCTGGGCCAGCGGCAGGCCGGCGTGCGGGCAGCGGTCGACATAGCCGAACGCCGCCTCGCCCCGGCGCACCACGAAGCCATGGAAGCGCTTGTCGCCGATCCGCAGCACGTAGTTCCGCGCCCCGGGATCGGCGATCTGGTCCAGCGGGCCCAGCCTGACGCCGGCCGGCGTCGTCCAGACCCGCCCGACAGCAGCGGCTTCCGGCGCGGCCTCTTCGCTCAAATGCGCTCGACCGTCTGCTCGATGGCGCCGAAGATGCTGTGGCCCTTGGCGTCGCGCATCTCGATGCGGACCGTGTCGTCGCCCATCAGGAACGGGGTCTTGGGATGGCCGGTCTGCAGGGTCTCGACCGTGCGGACCTCGGCCAGGCAGGAATAGCCCAGGCCGCCTTCGGCCACCGGCTTGCCCGGGCCGCCGTCGGCGCCGCGATTGCTGACCGTGCCCGAGCCGACGATTGTGCCGGCCGCCAGGGCGCGGGTCTTGGCGGCGTGGGCCACCAGGGTTCCGAAATCGAAGGTCATGTCGACGCCGGCGTCGGCCTTGCCGAAGTCCTCGCCGTTCAGGGTGACCAGCAGCGCGCCGTGCAGCTTGCCGTCCTTCCAGGCGTCGCCCAGCTGGGCCGGCGTCACGGCCACGGGCGAGAAGGCGCTGGCCGGCTTGGACTGGACGAAGCCGAAGCCCTTGGCCAGTTCGGCCGGGATCAGGGCGCGCAGGGAAACGTCGTTGCACAGCATGACCAGGCAGATGGCGGCCAGAGCCTCCTCGCGGGTCGCGCCCAGCGGCACGTCGCTGACGATCACGGCGACCTCGCCCTCCAGGTCGCAGCCCCAGGCGGAGTTGGCCAGCGGGATGGTGTCGCGCGGCCCCAGGAAGCCGTCCGAGGCGCCCTGGTACATCAGCGGATCGGTCCAGAAGCTTTCGGGCATCTCGGCGCCGCGCGCCTGCCGCACCAGCTGCACGTGGTTCACATAGGCGCTGCCGTCGACCCATTGATAGGCGCGGGGCAGCGGACTGGCGGCCTCGTGCTCGTGGAAGCGCTCCTGCGGCACCCCGCCGTGCTCGAGGCTCTCGGCCAGGGCCTTCAGCATCGGCTCGCAGCGCTCCCAGTCGTCGAGGGCGGCTTGCAGGGTCGGGGCGATCGTTCCGGCGTCGGTGAACCAGGCCAGGTCGTTGGAGACCACCACCAGCCGGCCGTCGCGGCCGCCCTTCAGGGACGCAAGCTTCATGGGCGCTTCCTCTTTGCTTCGTTGTTGGGGCCGACCGACGTCCCTAGGGCAGCTTGGCCTTGGGGAAGCCCGTCCAGCAGGCGTCATAGTCGGCCTGAAGCGCGGAAGTCTCCAGCGCGAACTTCGTCGGCCGGATCACCCAGCGGCTCTCGAACATGAAGGCCATGGTCCCGTCAATCTTGTGCGGCGCCAGCTCGGCCTCGGTCGCGGCCTGGTGGCTGGCGAGGTCGGGGCCGTGGTCGCTCATGGCGTTGTGCAGGGACGCCCCGCCGGGCGAGAAGCCGCCGGCCTTGGCGTCGTAGGCGCCGTGGACCAGCCCCATGAATTCGCTCATCACGTTGCGGTGGAACCACGGCGGGCGGAAGGTGTGCTCGGCCACCATCCAGCGCGGCGGGAAGATCACGAAGTCGACATTGGCCGTGCCCGGGACCTCGCTGGGCGCGGTCAGCACGGTGAAGATCGACGGATCGGGATGGTCGAAGCTGACGGTGTTGATCGTGTTGAACCACGCCAGGTCGTACTTGTAGGGCGCGAGGTTCCCATGCCAGGCGACCACGTCCAGCGGGCTGTGGTCCCAGGTCGCCAGCCACAGGCCGCCCTGGAACTTCTGGATCACCTCGGTGGGGCGCTCCAGGTCCTCGAAGGCGGCGACCGGGGCCAGGAAGTCGCGGCTGCTCGCCAGGCCGTTCGAGCCGATCGGTCCCAGCTCCGGCAGGCGGAACGCCGCGCCGTAGCTTTCGCAGACATAGCCCCGCGCCGGGCCGTCCAGCTCGACGCGGAAGCGCACGCCGCGCGGGATCACCACGATCTCGCCGGGCGCGGCGTCGATCCGGCCGAACTCGGTGACGAAGCGCAGGGCGCCCTGCTGCGGCACGATCAGCAGCTCGCCGTCGGCGTTCTGGAACACCCGGTCGATCATCGAGCGGTTGGCCAGGTAGAGGTGCGCGGCCATGCCGGCCTGGGTCGCCACGTCGCCGTTGCCGCCGATCGTGACCAGGCCGTCGACGAAATCCGCCGGTTCGGCCGGGACGTCCATCGGGTCCCAGCGCAGGCGGTTGGGCGTCGGGGCGACGGCGTCGAACGGGCCGCTCTTCAGCCGGTCCTGGGCGTAGGGCGCATAGGGCCCGTGGCCGGCGCTGGGCCTCAGGCGATAGAGCCAGCTGCGGCGATTCTCGTGGCGCAGGGCGGTGAAGGCCGTGCCCGACAACTGCTCGGCATAGAGGCCGAACGGCGGTCTCTGCGGCGAGTTCTGGCCTACCGGCAGCGCGCCGGGCGCGGCCTCGCTGGAGAAGTGGTTGCCGAAGCCGGATTGGTAGTGGAGGTCCATGAGCGTTTCCGTGACCCTCTGGCCATCATTATCGTTGTCACCCCGGAAGCCTCGCAGAGGCTGTCCGGGATCCAGGGCGGCCGCACCGTATCAGCCCAGTCCCCTGGGTCCCGGCTCTACGCTACGCTTCGGCCGGGATGACACGGAAGGGGAATTCGAAAGAAAGCCCTCAAGCCTCGACCGTGATCACGCCGCGGCGGATCTGGTCCAGCTCGATGCTCTCGAACAGGGCCTGGAAATTGCCGTTGCCGAAGCCCTGGTTGCCCTTGCGCTGGATGATCTCGAAGAAGATCGGCCCGAACAGGTTCTCGGTGAAGATCTGCAGCAGCAGGCCTTCCTCGCCGACATTGCCGTCCAGCAGGATGCGGTTCTTCTTCAGCCGTTCCAGGTCCTCGCCGTGGCCGGGCACGCGCTTGTCGACCAGCTCGTAATAGGTCTCGATGGTGTCCTGCAGCTTGACGCCCCGGGCCCGCAGCTTCTCGACGGTGTCGTAGATGTCATCCGTGGTCAGGGCCAGGTGCTGGATGCCCTCGCCATTGTATTGGCGGATGAACTCCTCGATCTGGCTCTGGTCGTCCTGGCTCTCGTTGAGCGGGATGCGGATGGCCTTGTCGGGGGCGATCATCGCCTGGCTGAACAGGCCCGTGGCCTGGCCCTTGATATCGAAGTACTTCTGCTCCTCGAAGCCGAAGACGTCATGATAGAAGCGCGACCAGGTGCGCATCTGGCCACGCTTGACGTTGTGGGTCAGGTGGTCGAGCAGGTCCAGGCCGACGGTGTTGGCGGCTTCGGCCTCGACGGCGCCGGGAACCGGGGTCCAACTGGCGAACACCGCGTCGGGACCGGCCACCAGGTACAGCATCGAACCCCCGATGCCCTCCAGCACCCGGGCGCCCTCGCCCAGCACGGTCGGGCCGGCGTCGGCGGCCACGGCGCCGCGCTTCAGGGCCTCGGCATAGGCCTGCTCGACGTCGGCGACGGTGAAGGCCATGCCGTTGGCCGAGGGGCCGTGGGCGGCGCGGAACTCGGCGGCCTGGCCGGCCGGCTCGTCATTGACCAGCAGGTTGATGCGGCCCTGCTTGTAGCGGGTGACGGCCTTGGTCGGATGGGTCGAGGCGGCCACGAAGCCCAGCTGCTCGAACAGCGCCTTCATGGCGGCCGGCTCGGGGCTGGTGAACTCGACGAAGGCGAAACCGTCGAGGCCGAGGGGGTTTTGCGGGGTGATGGTCATGGCGAGCTCCGAAGGTCAGAGAGCAAGGGCGGCCGGCAGGGCGGCGATCAGGCGGTCGTTGTCGGCGGGACGGCCGATGGTGATCCGCACCCAGCCGCCGGGCACGGGCGTGGGCCGGATGATAAGCCCTTCGCGCAACAAACGCGCGGCGGTCGCTTCGGCGCCGGCCGGGCTGCGCAGGAACACGAAATTGGCCGCGCTGTGGGTGCGCTCCACGCTCAAGGCGTCCAGCGCCGCCTCGACGCGGCCGCGCTCGGCGATCGTCAGGGCCACGGTGCGCTCCAGGTGATCGACGTCGTTCCAGGCGGCCAGGGCGGCGGCCTGGCTGACGGCGGTGACGTTGAACGGCGGGCGGATGCGGTCCAGATAGCCGACCAGCTCGGGCGACGAGCAGATCCCGTAGCCCACCCGCAGGCCGGCCAGGCCATAGGCCTTGGAGAAGGTCCGCGCCGAGACCCAGGTTCCGCCCCAGGCCTTCAGCAGGGCCAGGGTGTCGAAGGCCTGATGGTACTCGCGATAGGCCTCGTCGAGAAAGACCACGGTCGAGCGCGGGGTGACGGCCAGGATCTCGCCCAGGTCGACGCCGGACAGGGCCGCGCCGGTCGGGTTGTTGGGCGTGCACAGCACCAGCAGCTTGGGGCCCTTGGCCGCCTCATGCTTGAAGGCCTCGACGTCGAGGTCGAGATTGGCCAGGCGCGGCACGTCGATCAGGGTCGCCTCGGCGCAGCGGCCGAAGATCTCGTAGGCCGGGAAGGTCGGCGAGGACAGCAGCAGGCTGTCGCCGGGGTGCAGCACGGCGCGGAACAGGTAGTCGATCAGGGCCTCGGAGCCCGGGGTGATGACGATCCGGGCCGGATCCACCGCCAGCCGCTCGCCGATCGCGGCGCGCAGGGTCTCGCAATAGGGGTCGGGATAGATCTCGGGGCTGGCCAGGGCGTCCTGCACCGCCTGCGCCACCGTCGGGCTGGCGCCCAGCAGGTTCTCGTTGCTGGCCAGCTTGGACAGGTCGGCGCGGCCGGCCAGGCGGGCGGCTTGCGCCAGGGTCATGCCGGCCTTGTAGGCGACGACGCCCTCCAGGGCCGGGCGCACCGGCGAGACCAGGGCGGGCGACAGGGACTTTTGATCGACAACCAGCATGCGCCGCGCTCCTCGGGACCGATGGCGGCAGGTTTAGCGCGGAGGCGGCGGCAGAAGGTGGCGATTGTGACCGTTTATAGCCTGTGTTGGGTCACTTTATGCCAACCTAGCGGCCCACCGCGCGTGAATCGGAATGAGCCGACGAAGGGAGCGGCGCGAAAGTTATCCACAGGCCTCGCGCTTCCTTCTCCCCTTGCGGGAGAAGGTGGCCCGCGCAGCGGGTCGGACGAGGGGTGCAAGACCCGGTCCGCCGCGATCAGCCGAAAGGCCGGTCGCGGCGGTTTTCGTTTGGGAGCCCCCTCATCCGTCGGCTTCGCCGACACCTTCTCCCGCAAGGGGAGAAGGGTTGAGAAGCGGCCTCTATCCCCGCACTTCGCCGACCAGACCTCAGCCTTATCAACGTCCTGCACAAAAACGCACGTTTCCTGTCCCCACCCTCCAGGACGGCCGCATCATAAGGCCATGACCCAAGCCCAAGACATCCCCACCCGGTGCCTGACCTTCCAGCTCAAGCTGATGGCCGCCCTCGAAGCGGCCTGGGCCAGCATCGAGGCCACCACCGATCCCGCCGCGATCCGCCAGGCCCGCGACAAGGCCAAGGCCGTCGGCGAGCTGGCCGCCATGGCCCGCAAGGTCGCGCTGATCCTGCCGACGCCGCGCGGCAAGCCGCAGCTGGCCGAAACGGCCGCCGCCGGCCTGCACGCCGCCCAGGGCGTGGCCAATGTCAGCGCGATGCTGGCGGACTCGCGGCTGACGGCGGTTCCCGAAACCGCCCCCACGGCCCAGGCCGAGATCGCCCGCCGGGCGCTCGACAAGCTGAAGGGCGGCCGACGCGGACGGCTGTGATCACCAACAACCGCTCATCCCGGCGAACGCCGGGACCCAGATCCCGTAGCGGTGTGGATGATTGGAGGGGCTCAGCGTTGTTGGCGTCAGCCACACCATCTTTCCATCTGGATCCCGGCGTTCGCCGGGATGAGCGGTTTAGGAGTGACCGCCCTGCCGCTTCCAATCCACCCGCCGCTCCCTACTCCAGATAATCCAGCGGCAGCGCCGTGGCGTCCTTGATCGTCTCCAGCACGAAGGACGACCGGATGTCCTTGACCGCCGGCATCTTCAGCAGGCGCTTCATGGTGAAGTCGGCATAGGCGTCGAGGTTGGGGGCCACCACCCGCAGCAGGTAGTCGTAGCCGCCGGTCATGGCGTGGCAGCCCACCACCATCGGCTCGCGGCGCACCGCGTCGGCGAAGGCCTCGGCGGCGGTCTCGCTGTGGCGGTCGACCTGGACCTCGACATAGGCCAGCAGGTCCAGCCGCGCCTTGCGGCGGTCCAGCAGCGCCACATAGCCGGCGATCAGACCGCTGGCCTCCAGTTGCTTGACCCGACGCAGGCACGGGCTGGGCGACAGCCCGACCCGCTCGGCCAGTTCGACGTTCGTGACCGAGCTGTCCTGCTGGAGGATCTCCAGGATCTTCCGGTCGGCGCGGGTAAGCTTCATGATGACCGGTTTTCCAGCTGGTTTGGCAGAATATGCCGATCCTAGCGCGATCGTCGGCGGCGTGCATCCCGGTCCGGAGCCTTAGGCCGGGCGAAACGTTGGCATCGGGAGGCTTCGGCCTCCACCTCGCCAAGCGCCGATCCGCGCCCTTGGACACCACGGGCGGTCAACGCCCGCCGCCACGGAGAAACACCCCATGCGCACCGCCCTGCTGATTTCCGCCGCGATCGCCGGCCTGTCCTTGACGGCCTGCTCGCAGAAGACCGAGGACCACACCGCCGCCGCCGCCGATCAGGCCGGCGCCGCCACCGCCTCGGCCGCCCAGGACACCGCCGCCAACGCCAACGCCGCCGCCGCCAACACCGCCGCCGCAACGGACAAGGCGGTCGACAACACGGCGGCCGCCGCCGACAAGGCCGCCAAGGAGGCCTCCGACGCCGCCGGCGTCGCCCAGCGCAAGGCCGACGCCGCCGCCGATGCCGCCGCCAAGACCCACTAAGACCGGGCCGGACGATCCGCCGGCCTCCGCGACAGCCTCAAAGCAAAACCCCCGGAGCTTTCGCCCCGGGGGTCTCGTTTACGCTACTGGTACGCCACTAAACCTTGGGAGCTTTTCAATTGGCCAGGCGGCGCAGGAAGGACGGGATCTCCAGATCCTCGCCTTCGTCCGTGGTCGGCTGGTCCAGCGGCTGCAGCTGCGGACGGGCCGAGCCGGTCTGGCGCTGCGGCTGGGCCGGCTGCTGCTCGTAGCGCTGCTGGCGACCGCCGCCGAACAGGCTCATCCAGCCGCCCGACTTCTGGGCGCGGCGGTCCTCGTAGGTTTCGCTGTACAGCGGCTCGTCTTCGGGCTCGGCGACCATCGGGTCGACGATGCGGGTGACGCGCGGGGCCGGGGCGGCGATGCGGGGTTCTTCCATCACCGGCTCTTCGAAGCGCAGGTCTTCCTGGGCCTCGACCACCGGGGCGGGCTCCTCATAGGCCGGTTCCGGCGCGTAGGAGGCGACCGGGGCGGCGGCGGGACGCTCGATCGGGCGCGGCTCGTAGCGCATGCCCGGACGCGAGGTCTCGGCGGTGGTCGGGACCGGGGCCACCGGCGGCGCGGCCGGGCGGGTCTCGGCGATCAGCGGCTGGGCCGTGGTGTTGCGCGAGACGGGCTTGGGCTCGATCTGGGCGATCGAGGCGCCGTCCATGCCGGTGGCGACCACCGACACGCGGATCACGCCGTCCAGCGACGGGTCGAAGGCGGCGCCGAAGATGATGTTGGCTTCCGGGTCGACCTGGTCCGAGATCGCGTTCGCCGCTTCATCGACTTCGAGAAGCGTCATGTCCATGCCGCCGGTCACGTTGACCAGCACGGCCTTGGCGCCCTTCAGCGAGACTTCGTCCAGCAGCGGGTTGGCGATGGCGTTCTGGGCGGCCATCAGGGCGCGGTCTTCGCCGGTGCCCTCGCCGGTGCCCATCATCGCCTTGCCCATCTCGGTCATGACCGTGCGGACGTCGGCGAAGTCGAGGTTGATCAGGCCCGGCAGCACCATCAGGTCGGTGATCGAGCGGACGCCCGAGTGCAGCACCTGGTCGGCCATGCCGAAGGCCTCGGCGAAGGTCGTGCGCTCGTTGGCGACGCGGAACAGGTTCTGGTTCGGAATGACGATCAGGGTGTCGACATAGCGCTGCAGCTCGCCGATGCCGGCGTCGGCCAGGCGCATGCGATGGCGGCCTTCGAAGTGGAAGGGTTTGGTGACCACGCCGACCGTCAGGATGCCGCGCTCGCGGGCGCACTTGGCGATGATCGGGGCCGCGCCGGTGCCGGTGCCGCCGCCCATGCCGGCGGTGATGAACACCATGTGCGCGCCGTCCAGGTGCTCGCCGATCTCGGGGAAGCTCTCCTCGGCGGCGCTCATGCCGACCTCGGGGTGAGCGCCCGCGCCGAGGCCCTGCGTGACCTGCACGCCCAGCTGGATGCGACGGTCCGTCTTGGCGAACTGGAGCTGCTGCGCGTCGGTGTTGGCCACCACGAACTCAACACCCTCGAGGCCAGCCTCGATCATGTTGTTGACAGCATTGCCACCGGCCCCACCGACGCCGAACACCACGATACGCGGCTTCAGTTCAGTGGTACGCGGCGCGGAAAGAGAAATTGCCATGGGACCCTCGCGTCCTAAACGCCGAATTCGTCAACTACCGAGCGGATCAACCGCCGGGAGTCATCTCGACGATCGGGTTAACAGAACAACCACCAACCTTAATCGGTGGTTAACTGCATAAGCTGAGTCGGCCCGCGGTCGATCCCGGATAGGCCGAAAAAATCCAGTTATCCAAAGGAATCGCCTGGGATTCCTTGGGTTCCCGAACCTAGCCGAAAGCCCCGTGCGGCGGAACGCCGCTGACCGAAAAACCCTTGGAAAGTCCCGTTTTCGACGCCTCGAAAACTAGGCTTTCAGGTGTTTCCGACACTTAGATCGTAAACGTTCATGCTTAAGGTCGGTTAAGACTTGGCCGCTGCTCTGGGCGAGCTTGGCCAAGACGAAAAAATCATCGGATCACAAAAATTTACAGTCGCGCCCCGAGGGACGCGACTCGGCCACGCTTGATGGAAAAGGCGCCAAGGCCAAAGCTCCACCGCACTGTCATCCCGGACAAGCGCGAAGCGCGCGGATCCGGGACCGACGCGTGAACTCGGCGCTTCCGGCGATCCCGGATCCGCGCCCGGCTATCGCCAGGCTTGTCCGGGATGACAACCGTTTTTGAGGCCTGATCGGCTAGAGATTGTCGCGCAGCCAGGCCGCGGCCCGGGCGACCGGGCTGGCGTTGGGGTCGAGCGGGCGCTTGCGGATCGCCGCCCCGGCCAGGGCCTTGGGCGAGACCACTTCGCGCGGGCCGAAGGCCGTGCGGTGCAGGACGCCGGCGGCGGCGCAGAAGGCCGGACCCGATGCGGCGTCGGCCAGGTGCGGCACCCGGCGCGGACGGCCCAGGCGGACCGGACGGTCGAACACTCGCACGGCCACCTCGCGCACGCCGGCCAGCTGGCTGGCGCCGCCGGTCAGGACGATGCCCGCGCCCGGCTCGACCGGGGCGCCCGAGGCCTTCAGGCGCTCGCGCAGCAGCTCCAGCGTCTCCTCGACGCGCGGCTGGATGATGCCCTTCAGCAGGCTGCGGGGCGCGATCACCGGGCCCGCGCCCGGATCGTCGCCGCGCGGCGGGGCCTCGATCATCTCGCGGTCCTCGTTGGCCGAGGCGATGGCGCTGCCGTGCAGAGTCTTGATGCGCTCGGCGCCGGCGACCGAGGTCTGCAGGCCACGGGCGATGTCCTGGGTGACGTGCCCGCCGCCGACGGCCAGGCTGTCGACGTGGCACAGGGCGCCGTTGTTGAACACCGCCACCGAGGTCGAGCCGCCGCCCATGTCGATGCAGACCGCGCCCAGGTCCATCTCGTCCTCCTCCAGGGCCGCCAGGGCCGAGGCGAAGGGCGCGGCGACCACGCCCTCGAAGCTGAGGTGGGCGCGTTCGACGCAGTGGGCCAGGGTGTGGAAGACGTTCTCGTTGATCGAGACGACCAGCAGCTCCAGGCCCAGCGCCCGGCCGAACATGGCGCGAGGGTCGCGGATACCGCGCTGACCGTCCACCGACCAGGCGATCGGCAGCAGGTGGATCGGCTTGCGGCCGGGAATGCGGACCTGGGCCAGGGCCGAGGCGATGGCGCGCGACAGGTCGCCGTCGCCGATCGGCCGGGCGCCCAGCGACACCTGGGTGTGGACGCGGTGGCTGGCCAGCTGGCCGCCGGCCGTGCAGACGCTGACGCCCTGAACGTTGACGCCGGCCACGGTCTCGGCCCGCTCGACGGCCTGGGCGATGGCCTGCGCCGCCTCGTCCAGATTGACGATCGCCCCGCCGCGCACGCCGCGCGACTGCACATAGCCGACGCCGGCCGTGGTCAGGGTGCGGTTGTCGCGATGGACCCCGTCGGCCTTCATGATGAAGCAGGTGACCTTGGACGCGCCAAGATCGACGGCCGCGACCGCCGGCTGACGCACCAGCGTCGCCTTCAAGCCTTCGCGGGCTTGTTTCCGGTCATCCAGTCGCGACATCGCTACAGTCACCTCACACACAAGTTCATGATCAGGCCCCTCCGGCCACGGGCTGCCCGGGCAGCACCGCGTCGCGAGGCCTTACGGCCACCATCTCCGGGTCGCGCAGGTCGATGCGCGCGAAACCGAGATCGAGGATTCGTTGTCGTTGATCGAGTTGATCCAATTGAATCAGCGCGGACTCTTCGTCAATGGCCGGCAGCTGGATCAGCGAACCATCTTTCAAACGCAGGTCCCAACGGCGGTCGTCGACGCGCACCAGGGCCTCCAGGCGGTCGCGCAGGCGCGGCCGGGCGTTGACGGCCGGCAGGATGGCGCCGGCGGCCTGGTCGGCGCCCTGCCCCACCACCAGCGGCAGCTGCGGGAAACGCGCGGCGTCGGCCTCGCGGATGATGCGCCCCTCGCCGTCGATCACCCGCATGGCGCCGGAATGCTGCCAGACGGCCAGGGCCGGGCGCTCCTCGACGGAGATGAACACGGTGTCGGGCAGCAGGCGCACGACCTTGGCGGACTTGACCCAGCCCACGCCCTCGACGCGGGTCCGCAGGTCGGCCAGGTCCAGGCCCAGGGTCGGCTGGTCCTGGTAGAGCGCCGTGGCGTTCAGGATGTCGGCCTTGGCCATCGGCGAGGCGCCCTCGATGTGCACGGTCTTCAGCTTGAAGCCGAGGTCGGCGAACTCGCCGTCGACGCCGCGGACCATGGCCTGGCCCAGGCGCTCGGCCCGATGGCCGGTGGCCAGGGTGGCGACCAGGGCGACGACCAGCGCGCCGCCGGCCACGGTCAGGGCCAGGCGCGGCGACACGCCCACGCCGCTCCGCGCGGCTTGCAGCTTCCCGGCCGGCGGCGCGGCGTTGCGCGCGGCCGATCGAGCCTTCGGACTTGCGGGCGCTTCGGCCCGGGGGCGCGTTGGCTTACGCGGTCCCCCCCGCACACTCGCGGGCATAAGCGTCCTCCACGATCCAGAACACTAAACGATCAAACGAAACGCCGACGTGGTCCGCCTGCTCGGGGACGAGCGAAGTGGGTGTCATGCCAGGCTGCGTATTGACCTCTAGAAGGACCAGAAGGTCGTTAATGTCGTCATAACGGAAGTCCGCCCTGGTCACACCTCGGCAACCAAGACTTTCATGGCCAAGCTTGGCCAAGTGCAGGGCCCGATCCCTTACGACGTCCGGAATTGGAGCCGGAAGAACATGGATCGACCCGCCTTCGGAATACTTGGCGGCGTAGTCGTAGAAACCTGTGGACGGGCGGATTTCGGTGACCGCCAGGGCCCTTGGACCCGTTGCCTGGCCTAGGATTGCGACCGAAAGCTCCAACCCGGGGATGTAGGGCTCGACCATCACCTCTTCCCCGAAAGCCCAGTCCGGCGCGGCCAGCTCGCGCGGCGGCCCGTTGGCGCCCTCGCGCACGACGAACACCCCGACCGACGAGCCCTCGGCGTTGGGTTTGACCACATAGGGCGGCTGCATCACATGGTCGCGCGCGACATCGTGGCGGTTGAACAGGCCGCCGCCGGGCACGGGGATCCCGGCGGCCGCCAGCACGGCCTTGCTGCGGGCCTTGTCCATGGCCAGGGCCGAGGCCAGAACCCCGGAATGGGTGTAGGCCAGGCCCAGGGTCTCCAGCACGCCCTGCACGCAGCCGTCCTCGCCCCAGCGGCCGTGCAGGCCGTTGACCACCAGGTCGGGTTTCAGGGCGGTGAGCACTTGGGCGACGCCAGAAGGCGGGTTTGGACCGGGGTCGACGCACGTGACGCGGGCGCCCAGCCGCTCCAGCGCGGCGGCGTAGGCCGCCCCGGTGGCCAGGCTGACCTCGCGCTCGGCCGACGGGCCGCCGAGCAGGACGACGATGTGCTGGTTGGCCAGGGGGCGTTCGGCTGGGGTCATGGGCCGCAGCGGTAGCCCTGCCGTGTCGAAGGGCTAGGGAGAGAAGATCCGCTTTTCGTGAACCCTCTCGCGCTCCCCTCGCCCTGTCATCCCGGGCCTCGCGCCCGGCCCCCCTCGTTCAGCTGACGGTGAAGCGCTTTAGCGCGCCACACCTCCGCACTGGGATGGGTCCCGGGCGCAAGGCCTTGCGCCTACCCGCACCGGCACAAGGTCTTTGTGGCTATCGAGGTTCACAGGATGAAATCCCCGGCCGACAATGCGAACAGGCCCTCAAGCCGCAAGATCATCTCGGCCGCGCCGCCATTGCCGTTGTCGAAGAACAGATCGGTCCCGCCCCCTGAGGTGGAGTAGCGGATCGAGGCGACGCCGCCACCGCTGAAACCGCCCGTGCCGTTGAAGACGAACTGGCCCGGGACCAGGGCCGAAACGTCGATGAGGTCGCCGCCCGCCACGCCGGCCCCGTCGAAACCCACGATCACGTCGCGCGCCAAAGCGCTCGACTCGCCGAAGGAGAGATAGACGAACGTGTCGTTTCCGGCCCCGCCGGTCAGCCGATCCGCGCCCGCGCCGCCGTTCAGGAGGTCGTCGCCGGCCCCGCCGAAGAGTTGGTCGACGCCCGCCCCGCCGTAGATGACGTCGCGACCGCTCGAGCCGGTCAGGATGTCGTTGCCGCCCAGTCCGGAGATGGAGGCGACGCCGACCACCGACGCGAAGATGGAGAAATCCAGGGTGTTGGCGGCGGAATTGCCCAGCACCATCTGGCCGGCGCCGTCGAACACCTCGATCGTGCTGATGTTCGCGGTCCTGTCCAGGGTCACCGCGCCGCCGCCCGAAATGACCCGCAGCGTGTCGGTTCCATCGCCGCCGATCAGCGTGTCGAACTGCGCCTCGGAGCCGCGGATCACCAGGATGTCGTTCCCCCGGCCGCCGTCCACCCTGTCGGTCCCGCTGCCGCCGTCGAGCGTATCTTGGCCGGCGTCGCCGAACAGCTGATCGGCGCCGCCAAGGCCTCGGAGGGTGTCGTCGCCACGGCCGCCGTTCAGGATGTTGTTCCCGCTCGTGCCGGTGAGGACGACGCCCGCGGTGGTTTCGCCGTTGATGGTGATCGTGACCACCGCGATGTCGCTGACGAGGCCGTCCGAGACGGTGTAGGCAAAGCTGTCGGTCGCCGTCTGGCCGCTGGCCAGGGTGTCGAAGGCGCCGTTCGGGTCATAGGTGAAGGCCCCGGAGGCGTTCAGGGTCAGCCGGGCGCCGGAAGCGAGCAGCGTCGCGGTTCCCACCCCGCCGGCGCCGCCGTTCAGCGCGACCACGCTCAGGGCGTTGCCGTCCGGATCACGATCCAGGCCGGCGAGGTTGGTGATGACGTTGCCGGTCAGCACGACGGCCTCGCCGGTCGTGAAGGCGTCGTCGCCCGCCACCGGCGCATCGTTGCGGCCGTCCATCCGCAAGGTCGCGGTGTTGGGCGTCGTGCTGACGCCGTCCGACACGCGGTAGCTGGCCGTGAGGGTTTCGAAGGCCCCCTGCGCCAGGTCGTTGAACTGCGACGGGGACAGCGACAGCACCCCGGAAGGCAGGAGGCTGAAGACCACGGCGCGCGAGGCGTTGGACGAAGTCACCGTCAGGTTCTGGACCGAGAGCGGCTGGCCCTCGGGGTCCGTCGCGGTGGCCAGCAGGTCGATGTTGACGGACGGCGCGTCCTCGTTGCTCGTCCCCGCATTGATCGGGCTGACGGTCGGCGGCGCGTTCGAAGCGGGGGGCGTCACATTGACCGTCACCGTGGCGGCCGCGCTGCCGCCGAAGCCGTCGATCACGACGTATTCGAAGCTCGCGGTTCCGACGAAGCCCGTGCTCGGCGTGAAGGTGACGGTCCCCGTCGCGGCGTCGAACCCCGCCGTTCCGTTGACCGCGTTCCTGACGGCGCTGACGGTGAGCGTGTCGCCGTCGCCGTCGGTGTCTCCGGCCAGCAGCGTCGCCGCCGCGATCTGGACGGGCGTGTCCCGCACGGTGGTCGCGGTCTCGGTGTCGGGGACCGGCGCGTCGTTGAGGTCCACCAGGAGCACGACCTGGCTCGCCTGCGCGCCGGCCGTGGCGGGATCGGCGTCGACCAGCCGTCCCTTGCCGGCGGCGTTGAGGAAAATTCCGTCATTGGTCACGGTGAAGTCGGTCGCCGTCAGCGGCGTACTGGCTCCCGCCTGGTCGGTGAAGCCGCGTTGGCTGACGATCGACAGGCCGCGGATCATCGGCAACTGCCCGTCGGCGTCGCTCAGCCGCACGCCGTTGAAGGGCTTGTCCTGCACGCTGGCGAACGGGACGTAGGCCTGGCTGAACACCGCCGGGTCGAGGGGAAACTGGATCTGGACGGTCAACCCGCCGAGATCGACCGCCGCGAGCCCGTACTGTCCGTTGCCGATGGCGGACGGGTCGGCGTTCGGCAGGTTGGCGAACTCGACGGCGCCCTGCGCGGTGTTGACGGTCGTGGTCTGCCTCGCGCTGGCGGTGGGGAACAGCGTGTCGGGCGTGGAGCCGAAGATATATTCCGCCGTGATGGCGCGGCCCGCGAAGGTCGCCGCGCCCGCCGGGCTTTCCGCCAGGTCGGTGACGGCCACGGTGATCGCCTGCTGCACCGGCGGCGCGATCCCATCGGAGGCGCTGACCGTCAGCGCGTAGTGATTGTCGGCCCCCGTATCCCTCGGCGTCTCGAAGTCCGGCATGGCCAGGAAGCGCAGTTCGCCGCTGCTCGCGTTGATCGTGAACAACGCCCGATCGTCGCCGCCGGCGATGGCGTAGGTCAGCGTGTTCCCGTCCGGGTCCGTCGCCCTTATCGCGCCGACGAGCGTGTTGTTTTCGGGCGTCGAGAAAGCGGCGCCCGACGTGAACACCGGCGGGCCATTGGCGCCGCCCGGCGGGTCGAACACGACGTCGACCCAGTAGTTCCCCGCGTTGAAGCTCTGGTTGGGGAACTGCACGCCGGCGCCGTAGGCATAGACGCCATTGCCGCCGACCTGACCGCTGGCCGGGGCGCTCAGCACGCCATAGGGGTCGCTATAGGTCGTGGTGAAATAGCTATCGATCGCCAGGTAGTTGTTCTCGGTCTTGTAGGAGGCGACGTAGACGGCGCCGGCCTGGATCGTGACCGGCGTCGTCAGCGTCGCGACCTGCCAGCCCGATTGGCCCGGCGCCGAGTTGAAGGTCACCGTCGCGAGCAAGGTTCCGTCGGACGCCCAGAGATGCCCCACGCGCTGGTCGGTGTCGCTGGAGTCGCCGGTCGCGCGGAAATAGCGGAGCGAGGTGATCGCGCCGCCCTGCGTCGCCTTGAACTTGACGCCGAGCTCGACCGCCTGTCCGTCATTGTAGAGCTGTCCCGTGGGCGTGACCGAGGCCCCGAACAGGCTGAAGGTGTCCGGCGTCTGCGGCGCGGTGACCGTGACGACGTCGGTGGCCAGCTGGTTGACGGGGCGGAGGTTCAGGCTGTCGTCGATGGCCCGCGCCTTGATGGTGTAGGAGCCCTGGGCGGTCGGCGTCCAGCTGTAGGTCCAGTTCGCCGTGCCCTGCGCCAGCTTCCAGTTCAGCCCGCCGTCGACCGACACCTCGACGAGGGCGACGCGGCCGTCGTCGTTCGACGGGTCGTTGTCTATATCGGCGGCGGAGCCGCTGATCGTGATCTGCGACAAGGCGCTGACGCTGTCGGGCAGGTCGTTCAGCGTGGCGGTCGCGGCGATCCGATCATTGGAGGCCAGCGCCCGCACCAGCCCCTCCGATTGCAGGATCGCGTTCGAGACACCGGGCTGAATGCCCATGTCGGCGAACATGTTGACGGTGAACTGCTGCAGCGTCGTCGATTGGATGTTCGCGCCATAGGGGCTGGAGTCGTGCTGGTTGCTGAGGCCCCAGCTCCAGAACACCGTGCCGGCGCCAAACACCAGCGCGCCGCTCGGGGCGCGGTAGAGCGACAGGCTGTGCGTCGCCGTGCCCGGCGCGGTGCGATTGCCCTGGTCGGTCAGGATCTGGCTCCAGGGAATCGTCGTTTCCGAGAGCTTGACCAGACCGGCGGGGCGGAACGCGTCCACCGGCGACGCGTCCCATTCGTAGCCGAGGATGCCGGGGGCGATGTCGAGCGCGCCGTTCGGTCCGACGCCGGTGTCACGCCAAACCCGCAGCCCCGCATAGGCGGCGGGAATGTCGAGCGCGCCACCGAACTCGCCGGTGCCGTCGGGGCCGAACAACTGGCCGGTGAGCGCGTTCTCGGGCTTCGCGCCGACCGCGGTGTGGGTCACGCCGTCCGGGCCGACGGCGTTGACGAAACGAAGGTCGCGCCAGGTGCCGGTCCATTCGTTGGACGGGTCGACGTTGGGGTAGTCCTGCGCCGTGGCGCCCAGCGAATAGTTGAACTTGGTCTCCTTGTAGCAGACCAGGGTTCGGTACTCGACGCCATTGACGATGCTGCTTTCCCAGCGCGTCTTCCAGTAGACCTCGTTACCGCTCCAGAAGAGCAGGTTCACGCCGGCGTCACGCGCGGCCTCCACGTTGGCGCGCTGAGCGCCGGACCAGTATTCGTCATGACCGACGGAGATGAAGGCCTTGTGGTTGGTGAGGTAGCTCGCGCCCAGGCGGTCGGTGTCCATGCCCGAGACGTAGGAGACGCTGTAGCCGTTCTTCTCGAGCCAATAGATCGCCGCGTAGTCCGCGCCGAACAGATAGTCCTGCCCACCGGCATAGGTGCCGCCGCCGTCGCGGGTGATGAAGGGGCGGTTGTAGCTGACCGCGAACGCACGGTCCTGGTCGAGCGGACTTTGGTCCGGCGCGATGTTGGCCGGCTGGTCGAAGCCGCCGTAGAAGCTGCCGCCGACCTGCCCGTTGCGCCCGGCCCAGCCGTTATAGGCCTGCCAGGTGGTGTCGGAGGTCTGCAGCAGGACGTCGCTCGTGCCGCCGTCGTCGCGCACGATGAAGGGGATCTGGTTGGTGGCGCCATTGTCGGTGCGCACCAGCTTGGCCAGATAGACGCCCGAGACGGCGTCGGCCGGCGTCGACCAGCTGGCGCTGACCGACCAGTTGCCGGCGTCGACCAGGCCGCGGGAGTCGGTGATCGGGTCCGGTTGCCGAATGCCGGTGAGGCCGTTCAGGGTGGTGACCAGGGTCGCGCCGTCGCCACCGTAGTAGCCGAGCCGATAGATCTCGATGCGGTAGGGCGCCGTCGCGCCCTGGCCGACATTGAGGTTGATCTTGAACGAGACCGTGCTGCCGTTGTCGACGCTGAACTGGGTGGCGAAGCCTTCGATCTGGTTGCTGCTGGGCGCGTCCCAGACACTTCTGGGCGTCCCCTGCTTCTGGTTTTCAAGAACGATCGGGTTGTCCGCCACCGTTCGCCTCCTGTGCGCGCCGGGCCGGGGTCGTGTCGAGTCGACATCACTGCGCGAAGGCGGCTCGACCCGGAACGCTCGCCTACTTTGGTGGGGGCCGTCGTATCATTTCATGGGTTTCGCGTGGGATGGCGGGGCCGTCTCGGCGGTTCCCGTCGATGGCCTGACGTCGTTGCGCGACGAACCGGCGCGCGTCCTCGCGGCGAAGCTCCAGGCGAGCCGCGGCCGGGAGCGGCGCCTCAGTCGGGGTCCTTGCGGCTCGACGAGGAAGATCCGCCGATGCGGCCCGCGCGGGCGGCCAGTTCCCGGTTCCGGGAGAAGCTGCGTTTCCCGGGCGGCACGCTGGCGCCGCCGCAAGCGGCGATTTCCCGGCGGCGTTCCGGGCTGATGGCGGCGAAGCCGCGCTTGGCTTTGGGCTTTTCACCATCGAGCGTCATGATCGCCTCCATCCGATGATGGAGTTGGCCCCCGCGCCTGGAAGTGATCCACCTCTTATGTTGGTTCGAAGGCCATTCGGGGGGAACAGGGGTTGGCCTCAAGCGAACTCGGCGGCCGCCGTGAGCGCGATCAACGGAGCTAAAACGGTCGCACCCTTCGCGCGCGCGCAGTGTGCCGCTGACGCAGCAGAAGGCGGTTGCAATAGGCGTCCACCATCGCCTCGCGCTCGACGGGTTCGTAGCGGAATGCGAATATGGGCAGCAGCGAATACTGCACCTGGAGCATCAGACGCGGGCCTGTGGTCGGACGGCCGCCACAGTGCACCCCCAAGGTGTCGGCCATGAAGGTGGTGCCCATCGGCCCCGTCACGATCGCTATTCTGTGGCCCCCGAAGCGCGTTTCAATTTCGAACTGGGTGTAGGCCCTCATGGTCAATCCGAAGGCGGTGTCGTGGGATCTCCGAACGAAACTGTGCGGGCCCGAGCCGGCGTCGACGTCCGACAGATAGATGAACAGCTTCAGGAAGCGCCAGTCGTCGACATCGCGATGAAAGCTCTGAAACCGCGTGGCCTCACGGCTGAACGGGAATGTCCAGCGCACGCCGATGCTTGAAATCGTTGGTTTGCAGCCCAGATAGTCCGCCGCGATCCGCAGAACCCGCGGCGCGTTGACGAGCGTCAGCAGACCTGGACACGCAAGGACGGTCTCCAGGCTGTAATCCGCCGCGGCGACGCCCGCCGGTATCTGTTCGACAGGGAGGCGCGCGCCGTTCGGCGCGGCGACCATGTTGCCGCGGAAATAGTCGGCGATCCGCTTGATCTCGACCCGGGGAACGAGAGGCGGCAGCATGGCCAGCCCCTCTTTCCTGAGGTCGGCCAGCGCGGTTTCGCACGTCCCGTCGCGTGGCCAGGTCACCGGTCCGCCCTGTTGCATGCGCACGGCCGCGGCGATGAGAAACGACAGGGCGCGGCGGATGACGGGCGCGGTCGCCATCCGCTGTCCGTAGTAGAGCAGCGCGCGTCGCGCCTGGAACCCGGGTCCTGGCTTGAGCCGAGCATAGGGGATCATGGTGCCCTCGTGGCGTGGTGCGGCATCTCGCCCGGGGCGCCGAATAGCGCCTTCTTACCGGCCGCCGATCCATCATTCGACATAGTCATGATCGTCCCAGTGTTCCTATTCATGAGGTGCAACCGCTCGATCATTCAGCGGCGAGCGGAGATCTGGGGCGACGCCACGTGGCCCGGGTCGTAGGAGTAAAAGGGGCCAGACATTGGAACGTCGATTGTCGAGCATCTCCGCGGCCGATGACGGATCGCCCGGACGACGGACCCTCAAGATCAGCGTTGCGCGTCATTGGCGAAAGCTCGGCGTTGCGAGCTTGCTCTGCGCGGTGATCCCGCTCGCCGCCAACGCCCAGCCCGCCACGGACCCCGCCACGGACCTTGGCCGTCCAGCGGCGGTGTCGGACGCGGCCGACTACCTCATCGGGCCGGGCGACATCCTCCAGATTTTCGTCTGGAAGAACCCTGACCTTTCGGTGGAAGCGCCGGTCCGCCCCGACGGTCGGATCACCACTCCGCTGGTGCAGGACATCCAGGCGCAGGGCCGCCGGCCGACGGAACTGGCCGCGAACCTCCAACGGTCGCTTTCCAACTACATCCAGGAGCCGGTGGTCACTGTCGTGGTGAAAGGCTTCGCCGCGCCGGGCAACTCGGCCGCGGTCCGTGTCATCGGGGCGGCCGTGACGCCCAAGACGGTCCCGTATCGGGCCGGGCTCACCGCGCTGGACGTGCTGATCGATGTCGGCGGCCTCACCATGTTCGCCAATGGCAACGGGGCCAAGCTGCTGAGGCGTGAGAACGGCGCCTACCAGTCCTACCCGCTGCGGCTCAAGGACCTGGTCCGATCGGGCGACCTGAAAGCCAACGTGAACCTGATGCCGGGCGACATCATCCGCATCCCTGAACGGATGTTCTGAGGTCGTCCATCGGCCTTCAACACCGACCGCCCCGGGGGGCGAGGCCGGCTTCGAGAGAGTAATGCTTCCATGCTCGATCCCCTCTTCACGCTCATCAGGAACGAAAGCCGCCGGATCTGGTGCTACCGCTGGCTGGTGGCCGCGACCACCGTGGCCCTGTGGGGCGGCGCGGCGACCTACATTCTTCGTCTCCCGAACGTGTACGACGCCTGGGGGCAGATCTACGTGAACGGCCAGACGCCGCTTGCCGCCACCGCCGAGGGCATGTCTCTCGTTGGAGGGGGCTATGGCAGCCCCTACGTCGTCCAGAAGACGCTGCTCAACGACGACAACCTCGAGAAGGTCGTGCGGCAGACGGATCCGACGGCGGCGTCGATGGACCGGGCCGCCCTTGAGGTGGCGATGACCCGGCTAAGGAAGAGAATCCACCTGGCGCGAGACCCGGGGGAGAATTTCGTCGAGCTTCATGTCACGGATAGGGACCCGGTTCGCGCGCGCAACTTGGTGCGGCTGTTGTTGAACCAGTTCGTCGACCGTAACGTGGATCGCGCTCAAGCCGATCTCGGACGAGCGGGCCAGTTCCTCGACGAGCAGGTGGCTTCCTACGCTGCGATGGTCGCCGCCTCGCAAGTCAAGATCGCCGAATTTCGGCGAAGCCACCCCGCGGTGTCGGCCACGACGGTCGACACTGGCCTCCAGGACCAGAGGCAGGCCCCCGCGCCCGTCGCCCAGGCGGCTCCGGCGCCAAGGTCATTCGCCGCCAGCAGGCGCGTGTCGGAGCTGGAATCGCAACTCACCGTCCTCCGCGCCTCCTACACCGAACAGTATCCGGACGTTATCGCGACCCGCCGGCAGCTCGCCGAAGCGATCCGCGCGCGCGATCTGGAGGAGCAGGCGGCCCTAACCACCGCCCCCCGATCGCCGGCCCTGGCCGGGGGATATTCGCCGCGGCGGATCATGCCCGCCCCGATCCCGCCCGAGGTCGCTTCGGAATGGACCAATTTGCAGAAGAACGACGAGGTGCTTCGCAACGCCTACCAGCAACTGCTCAACAAGCGTGTCGCCACCCGGATGTCGCAGGCCGTCTACGGCGCCGACGGCGTCGGCAAGTACCAGGTCACCCGGGAGCCCACGGTTCCGACGGTCCCGACCGGGCCGCACCGCCTCCTCTACCTGGCTCTGGCCGGACTGCTCGCGGTCGGCGGCGGGCTGGCGGCGGGATGGCTGCGCGCCGCGACGAGGAGCATATTCGTGTCGACGCAAGAGCTGGAACAGGCTGTACAGCTTCCCGTGATCGGCACGCTGTCCTGGGAGCCCACATGGAGCGCCCGGCCGACTCGACTGACGCGCGCGCCCAGACGCATCGGCGGCCCGCCGCCGAACCCGCCCATCATCCTGAAATCCTATCGCACAACCTGGGATTACCGGCCGTGAGCCACATGCCTCAACTCCTCCCAAGCCTCGTCGCAACCGACTCCAAGGCCCTGACGACCAGCAACCGCGAGAGGCCCCTGATCCAGAACCTCTGGACACGCGCCGGAGAGTTGAAGCGGGTCGGCGTGGTCGCCCCCCCCCGCTTCGACGAATCCCGCACGCGCGAGGAGTTCCGGGTCCTGAAGCGACACCTGCTGGCGCGGATGGAAGCGGATGTCGGACCCTACGACCCGCGGACGATCCTGATCACCAGCGCTTCGCCTGGGGAAGGCAAGACCACGATGACCCTCGGGCTCGCCTTGAGCTTCATGTTTGAGCACGACCGTCGCGTCGTCCTCATCGACACCGACATCGGCGGTTCGGAGCTCTCCAGGCGCATGAAGCTCGGCGACCAGCTGGGACTTCTCGATTACCTGGACGACGAGGATCTGGAAGTCAGCGATATCCTGTACCCCACCAGCGTCCGAGGCGTTTACGCCGTCCCGTTCGGCCGGCCCCGCGTAACGGCGCCGGAGCTGATGGCCGGCCAACGCATGGCGTGTCTGATCGAGACGCTGCACCACGGAACAGAGGAGCGGATCGTGATCATGGATTCCGGCTCGGTGCTCTCTTGCAGCGTGACCGTCTCGCTGGCCAAGCACGCCGGCCAGATCCTCTTCATCGCGGCCATGGGCGAGTCGAAGCGGGCGGAAGTCGACGAGGGACTGGGCATCCTGCATCGTCACGCCGGTCCGCTTGACGCGGCGCGTGTCGCGCTGGTGTTCAACAAGACCGACCGGTCGCAGTCGCACGTTCGCTATTCCAGGCGGCATTGAGCCGGCCGGCTCGGGGGAAACGGCAAAACATGTCCTGCAAACACCCCTCGCGGCGGAAACCTCATCCCGGCGGTATGTGGGCCGCGCTCTTCTGTACAACCTGCATGACCCTGACCGGAGGCGTCGCGCCAGCCGCCGAACCCATTGATCAACGCCCGTTCTCGATCACCCCGAGCCTGGGCGTTCAGGGAGTCTACACGGACAATGCGCGCGTCACCGCCTCCAACAGGACGTCGGACTTCATCCTGCGTGGCCTGCTCGGCGTGGAAGCGAAGCTCGCCACCAGCCGCCTGACGGCCCAGGCTGTCGGCGAGGCGTCCTACGACGCCTATTCGCGCCTGTCGGACCTCAACGGGGGGTCTGTGTCCGGCAACGGCGCGGCGAACCTGCAACTGATCAGGAACACCCTCGCCATCGAGGCCGAAGGCGCGGTCACCAATGGCTCCATCTCGACATTCGGCGCCCCCGCCACCCAGCGTCACGGGGTTGGCGGGCACGTCCGGCTGTCCACCTACGCCGTGGGCCCGCGCCTGACGATGACCCGGGGCGATCACGTCGACGTCGCGGCGGCGGCGCGCTTCTCGCAGGTCTTCTACGCGACGAACGACCGCGATTCCGACCGGGCGCTGCCGGAGGACGACAGCATCGTCCAGTTGGTCGGCAGCGTCGGCAGCGGCGCGCGGCTGCGGCGATACGAATGGCTGACCACCGGCGAGTTCGTCAAGGACGACCATGGCTACAAGGCCGCGAACGCGGTCCAGTCGGTGTTCGTGGGGCTCCGGCCGAAAGTCCGCCTGATCTCGCGCGTCGGCTATGAGCGCGTCACGCCGCCGGGCATTGCGCGCATCACCGCGCCGATCGCCAGCGCCGGGTTGGAGTTCACGCCGAACGCGCGCTCGAAGATCAGCGTCGAAGGCGGCAGCCGATACCACCGCACCGCCTGGGCGGCCGACGCCAATTTCCAGGTCTCGCGAACCTTGCTGTTGACCGGCGCCTATTCGAAGACGATCCAGCCGGGTCAGGTCGCCGTGGCCAGATCGTTCCGCGAGTTCGTCCAGCGCAACGCCCAACTGCAACAGGCGAACGCGCCGACGGGCTTCACGTTCGACGGCAACCTCTACGGCGAGACATCGGTGTACAGGTCCGGCGATCTGCGCGCGCTCTATACCGGCGCCACCGATTCCCTGATGGCCTTGGGCAGCTGGACGAACAGGACCTTCCTGCGATCGGGCGGCCGCGACCGGACTTTCATCGGTCAAGTGGCCTACACCCGGCGCCTTCGACCGGACCTCACGCTCTCGCTCGAAACGAACTACTCCCACACCTATGAGAGCCTGCTCTATGGGGCGAGCAAGACGCGCGGTTTCTCCGGCCGCCTGGCCTACAAGATCAATCCGAGAACCGAGTTCGAGACCAGGTTCGACCGGACCAAAAGCCGGCAGCTCTTCCCAGGCGGCGAACGGATCGCCGAAAGCGCCGTCTCCATCGGCCTCAGGAGGACCTTTTGAACCGTCGGGGTCGAAGATCGGTCGCGCCGCCCGCCCAGATCATCAATGGTCTCTCCGTCGATGTGGAAGACTACTTCCAGGTCCAGGCCCTTGCCTCCATCTACCCTCGCGCGGACTGGGGGGCGTGCGAATCCCGGGTGGAGCGCAACACGCAGCTTATCCTCGACGTGTTCGCCGAGGCGGACGTCAGGGCCACCTTCTTCACCCTGGGCTGGATCGCCGTCCGCCACCCTGGCCTCGTCCGCCGCATCGCCGACGCCGGCCACGAGGTCGCCAGCCACGGCTTCAGTCACATCCGGGTGGACAGCCAGACGCCCGAGGACTTCCGCGACGACGTTCGCAAGTCGCGCCTGGTTCTGGAAGACATCGCCGGCGTGCCGGTGCGGGGCTATCGCGCCGCGACCTTCAGCGTTGGACCGCACACGCCCTGGGCTTGGCGGACGCTGGAGGAGGAGGGCTATGCGTACAGCTCGAGCGTCTATCCGGTCGCCCGGGATTTCTACGGCGTTCCGGACGCGCCGCGCACCGCCTACCGACCCGACGGGGCCACGACGCTCGCCGAGGTTCCGATCTCCACCGTCCGCTTCGGCGACCGCAACTGGCCCTGCGGCGGCGGCGGCTATTTCCGGCTGCTGCCCTACTGGCTTTCCCGCGCCGCCATCGACCGGGTGAACCGCGTCGACGGCATGCCCGCCGTCTTCTACATCCATCCCTGGGAACTGGACCCCGAGCAGCCGCGCGCGAGGGGCGCGCCGCTCAAGTCCCGCCTTCGCCACTACGTGAACCTGTCCAAGACGCACGACCGCCTGAGGCGCCTGGCCCGCGACTTTCGCTGGGACCGGATAGATCGCGCCTTCGACCTGGCCGGAGGCTCTCGATGACGCCGACTTCCGAGCAACAGTGGGATGAGTTCGTCCTCAACCATCCCGACGCCACCTTCTTCCACCGATCGGCATGGCGCGAGGTGGCGAGCCAGGTCTTCGGCCACCGGGCCCACTATCTGACCGAGCGTCGTGACGATGGAAGCCTCGCGGCGATCCTGCCGATGGTGGAGATCCGCAGCCGCCTTTTCGGCCATGCCCTGATCTCGAACGCCTTCTGCGTTGGCGGCGGCCCGCTCGCGACGGACGCGGATTCCTTCGCCGCCATCCTGGACCAGGCCGAAACATTGGGACGGAAGCTGGGGGTCGACTACGTCGAGTTGCGCGACCTGCCCGTGGCCCCGGGGAACTGGTGCGCGCGCGGGGACCTCTATGCCGGCTTCGCGGCTCCGATCGCCGCGGCCGAGGAGGATAACTTCGGGCAGCTGCCCAAAAGGCAGCGGGCTCTCCTCCGCAGGGTCTTTGCGCGCGGCATGACCAGCCGCATCGAGACCTCTCCCCAGGTGTTCTACGACCTCTATTCTCGCACCATGAGGAACCACGGCACGCCCGCCTTGCCGCCACGGTTCTTCGAGCGGCTGTATTCGGTGTTCGGGTCGGATTGCGACATCCTGACGGTGAGTTCCGGAGGCCGGCCCGTCAGCTCGGTCCTGAGCTACTACTTCCGTGGCCGGGTCCTGCCCTACTATACCGGCAGCCTGCCGGAAGCGCGCACCCTCGGGGCCAACGACCTGATGCTCTGGGCCCTCATGCGGCACGCCGTGGAACGCGGCTGCACCACCTTCGATTTCGGGCGCAGCAAGGTCGGAACGGGTCCCTACGAGTTCAAGCGCCACTGGGGCTTCGAGCCGCGGCCGATCACGCATCAATATCGATTGCTGAAGGCCAAGGTGCTGCCGAACGTCAACCCCACGAACCCGCGCTACGCCGCGCTGATCGGGGTCTGGCGGCGGCTGCCCTTGCCGGTCGCCAACGCGATCTCCCCGATCCTAAGCCGCAGCCTGGCCTGAAAGCGGCTTGACCACGTCGGCGATGAGCCGGTCCATCGCCTCGAGTTGGGCATCCCAACGATGGTGGCGCTGCACGAACCGCCGGCCGCGGGAACCCAGGTCCGCAGGGGCGACGCCCAGCAACACGTCCGTGACCGCCATCGCGAAGCCCTGGGCGTCCGCCCCCACCAGAACATCGCGCCCTGGTCGCGCGGCGATGCCGTCGAGAGCGTCGGGCGTGGCCACGACGGGACGCCCGGCGGCCAGGCCTTCGAGCACCTTGTTCTGGATCCCGCGAGCGATGCGCAGCGGCGCAACCACGACCGCCGCTCCCGCGAGGTAGGGCCGGACGTCGGGCACCGTGCCGGTCACCTCGACCCCCGGCGTCGCGCGTAGGGCCAACACGCGCGCGGCGGGCGCCGCGCCGACGATGCGAAAAACCGCGTCGGGTCTGCGCTCACGGACTTTCGGCAGGACCTCTCGCACGAACCATTCGGCGCCGTCGATGTTCGGCTCGTAGTCCATACGCCCGCAGAAGACGATCGCCGGTTGGACGTTCGGGTTCGGAATCACCTCGAAGCAATCGGCGGCCACCCCGTTGGTGATGACGTGCAGCTTGTCTGCGCCTTGGGGCTGAAGGTTCGCCAGCAGCCGCCGCTCGGTCTCGGAGACCAGGATCCCGGCGACCGCCGCGTCGAGCGCGCGCTGCTCGAAGCGGATCAGCCGCCGCGCCTCGGCGGCGTAGATCCAGCGCGCGGGGGCCGGGGCGCGTTCGGCGTAGGCGCGCCACTTCTCGGCGTCCGCGTCGACGAAATCCACCACCAGGCGCGCGCCGGGGCGCATCCGGCCGACGACGTACTGGGCCATGGCGGATGAATAGACGAAGACCACGTCCGGGCGGACCTCCCGCAGCACGTTCTCGATCCAGCGTTCAAGCATCGGATGCCGGAAACGCGCCACGCTCAGGGGCGCCCCGGCGATCGCCGCCCAGGCCATGTTGCGGGCGCGACGGAAGCGGTCGAGGGGGGCGAAGCAGGCGTCGCGGTAGCGGGCCTTCGCCATCGGCAGGCTCCGCAGGTCAGCCAGGTCGTCCGCCCCCGCGCCGAGCCAGACATCGTGCCGCGCGGCGAGATGCTCCAGGACATGGAACGCCCGGATCTTGTCGCCCTTGTTGGGCGGGAACGGCACGCGATGAGCTAGGAACAGAATTTTCGCCATCGTGGGTCGTCCTCGCCTTTTGACAGGCCCCGCACGACGCGGCGGAGCCAAACTCAAGTCCTCGGTAGCGGCGGACTTGGAGGCAGCATGTGCGGGATCGCGGGCCTGTTCGATATCAAAGGGTTACGGACATACGATTCGGCGCTGATCCGGCGCATGATCGCCGCGATCGCCCATCGTGGTCCCGATGGCGCGGGCGTCCATCTTCGGCCTGGCGTGGCGCTCGGCCATCGACGGCTGGCCGTTATCGACCTCGTGAGCGGCGCGCAGCCGATGGAGACCCGCGACGGGGCCCTCGACGTCGTTTTCAATGGCGAGATCTACAACTTCCATGAGCTGCGTGCTGAACTCGAGGGCAAGGGCGCATGCTTCGAGACCCGTAGCGACACGGAAGTATTGCTGCATGGGTGGCGCGCATGGGGGGAGGCTCTATTCCCGAAGCTGCAGGGACAGTTCGCGTTCGCGCTCTGGGATCGGGATGAGCAGACGCTCGTCCTCGGGCGCGACCACTTTGGGAAGAAGCCGCTGCACTATCAGGTGAGTCCCGACGGGACCCTGGCGTTCGCCTCCGAGATCAAGGCCCTGCTGACCCTGCCTGAAGCCGATCGCGCCTTGGACGCGCAGGCGGTCGAGGACTTCTTCACCTACGGCTATGTGCCTGACCCGAAGACCATCTACCGTTCCATCCGGAAGCTGCCGGCTGGGCACTACCTGTTGGCCCGGCGCGGGCGCCCTCTCGAGATTCGTCGATACTGGTCCCTGCTGGAGACCGCGCCGGCGTCAGGAACCGCGACTCCCGAGCTTCTGGTGGAAACACTGGCCGCGGCGGTCAAGCGTCGCCTCGTCTCCGACGTGCCCTTGGGGGCGCTGTTGTCGGGCGGCGTCGATTCCAGCGCCGTCGTCGCCCTGATGGCGTTGCAGGCCGAGCGCCAGATCGACACCTTCTCGATCGCGTTCGGCGACCGGGATTTCGACGAAACCTCCTACGCTCGCGCCGTGGCGGAACGCTATGCGACGCATCACGACGTCCGCCGGGTGAGCGCCGACGATTTCGAGATGATGCGGCGACTGCCGGAAATCCATGATGAGCCGTTTGGCGACGTCTCGGCGATCCCCACCTTCGCCGTGTGCGCCCAGGCCCGGCGATCGGTGACGGTGGCCCTGTCGGGCGACGGCGGCGACGAGGCGCTCGCCGGCTATCGACGCCACGCCTTCCACTGCATCGAGGAGCGTGTGCGCGCCCACGTCGCGCCGTCCGTGCGCGCTCGCCTGCTCGGCCCGCTAGCGGACATCTATCCGCGCGGCGCCTGGCTCCCACGGCCCCTCCGCGCGAAGGCCACCCTGCGCGAACTGTCGCTGGATTCCGCGAGCGCCTACGCCCGCATGTCCTCCGCACTCCCCGAAGAGGCGCGGGCGACCCTGCTGACGACCGATTTCCGGAGGGCGCTGGGAGGCTACGACGCCGGCGACGTCATTCGCACGGCGTTCAATGTGGACGCGTCGCTGGATCCGCTGCAACGCGCCCAATACGCCGACATCATGACCTATCTGCCCGGCGACATCCTGACCAAGGTGGACCGGGCGAGCATGGCCAATTCCCTGGAGGTCAGGTCGCCGATGCTCGACCCGCGGTTCGTCGCCATGTCCTTCTGGCTGCCTCCGGCCCTCAAGCTGTCGCGCGCGAGCGGCGGCAAGGCCATCCTCAAGCGCGCCATGGAGCGCTATCTGCCGCGCGATCTGCTCTACCGGCCCAAGCAAGGTTTCTCGGTGCCCCTCGCGCGCTGGTTCCGAGGCCCCCTCCGCCAGGCGATCCTTCGCCTGGCGGACAGTCCGCACCTACGCGACTGCGGCATGATCGACATCGGGCGTGTGAGGAAGATGGCCATCGAGCATGTCGAGGGGTTCCAGGATCACTCCAAGGCGCTCTGGCTGACCTGGGTGTTCGACGCCTTCCTGGCGCACAACGCCGCATCCGGCGCTCAGGCCGCCAATGACTGGCGCGATGAGGACCCGTCGCCGAGCGACTGGGGGACCGCCACGCGGCCCGCGGCGTCATCGACTTTGGTCTAGAGCATTTTCAAGCGAAGTGGACACCGGTTCGCCGAGGAGCTGGCGAGCGAGGTCCAGGACGCCCCGGGCGTGTCTGCCGTCGAACCCAGCCGCGGCCGCCCCATCGAGCAACGCCTTGTTGGCTTCGCCGATCCTGGCCCAGCTGAAGGCCTCCGCGTAGCGCCGGGTCTCCGTCCGGCTCGGCATGTTTCGACGCAGGAGGTCCAGCGCTTCCACCAGACCTTCCGGCGTGCGTCGGTTCACGAGCACGCCCGCGGCGCTCGACCGAACGACCTCCTCGGCGCCGTTGACGTTTGTGGCGACCACCGGCGTGCCGCAGGCCATCGCCTCGAGCAGCACGTTCGCCCAGCCCTCCCGCGAGGAAGCCAACACCAGGACGTCGGCCGCGGCATAGACGCTCGGCAGGTCGGCGTGCGCGACCTCGCCGAGGAAGCGGACGCGGCCGGCGACGCCCAGGCGCTTGGCATGCGCTTCCAGCGCCGCGCGCAGGGGGCCGCCCCCTGCGATGAGGAGATTGCAGTCGGGGCGTTTCGCGAGCGCCTCAAGGACCAGATCGACTCCTTTTCGCGGGATGAGGCCGCCCACGCAGAGCAGCGTGAAACCGTCGAGCCCGAGGGCCGCGCGCGCGGCGGCCCTGTCTTGTGGGCGAAAAAGCCAAAGATCCACACCATTGCGCAGGACCACGGTCCGTTCCTCGGGCGCGCCAAGGGCGATCAGCCGACGCCTCAGGTCGTCGCAGACCGTGACCATGGCGCTCGCCTGATGGGCCGCCCAGCGGATCCGCCGGCGGGCGCCCGTTTCGTCGGGGATCAGGGTGAGGTCCGTTCCTCGGCCCGTGATGATCACCGGCAGCCGAAGGGCCTGCCCTAGACGCGCGGCGGCGACGCCGTCCGGGTAGAAGTAGTGGGCGTCGATGACGTCGAACTGCTGACCGGCCGCCTGCAGCTGGCGCGCGAGCGCGAGCCCGCGGCGAAAGAGGGCTTCGGGCGCATAGCTGGAGCCGACCTTCGGAATGACCACGTAGCGTGGGTGCCAGACCTCGACGCCGTATCGCACCTCGCGCCGCGGGGCCCGGGCGAAGGTCGAGTAGCGGCCGAAAAATTCGTGGGACAGCGGGAAATACGGCACCGGTGCAATGACGGTGGCCTCGATGCCGCCCTGCGCCATCGTCGCTCGAAGCCGATTCTCGACGAACACCCCATGGTTCGGCTGAGCCGCGTTTGGATAGAGGGTCGAGAACACCAGGACACGGGTCACGCGGGAGCCTCTCAGAGCGGCGCACTTGTCCGGGATGTGGGGAGAATTTCCGGGCGCCCGCATTTCAGAATGATGCATCGCCTGATCGAAGCCCCGACCGCGCGCTCCGGCTGAGTGGCCGCTTTCGTCGTCGACTGACCCGAAAGGTGATCATTCGACAGGGCGGTGGTCCAGTCCGCCGAAGTTAATTGGGGGCGCTGTAGCGGGCCCGACGAGGCGCCGCCGTGAAGACGTTCCAGAGTTGTGGGATTTGGCCGTGAACATTTTTGGACATCACGCTCCTCGCCGATTCTGCATCCTCGCTTGCCTGGATGTCGGAATGCTCCTGTTAGCCCTGCAGTTTCTGGACATCTCTCGACGATGCTCGGGGTGTTTCGCTGCCCCCCAGGTGCAATTCGATCCGCCGGAGGCCTTTCTGCTGACCGCCGGATTGCTGTTCATCACGACAGCGGCTGGACTTTACAACAACGACGCGGCCCAGAATTTCAGGATCATCCTGAAACGGTTCCTGGTGGCGTGGCTGATCATATTGGTGCCGTCCGTCGCGGTCATCGCCCTGACCAATATCGCCGCTGGACTTCCCTTCAGTGAACATGTCGGCGTCCTGACGCTCGCCATCACCCTGTTCATGCTCATCATGTTGGTGCTGCACATGGTGCTGGGATGGTGGCTGGGGCTGTCGTTCATGAAACGACGGGTTCTGGTGCTCGGCGACGGTCCGGGCGCCGAGGCGGTGACAAAGTTCCTCATTGGGCCTGGTCGCGGCCACTTCCATCACTTGCAGACCATCCGCAATTGGCGGGCGCCGGAATACGCCGTTCCCCGGATCGGCAACCTTCTGGTCGCCGCCCCGGCCTCTGAGCGGGCGCCGCTTTCGATGCTCGCGGAGATGCTGCGCACGGACGAGATCATCGTGGCGGTGGACGACCACGGAGGACTGCCGGTCGCCGAACTCATGGAGTGCAAGCTGCACGGCATGGAAGTGGTCGACGCGCTGATTTTCTGGGAGCGCGAGGCCGGCGTGATCGATTCCTCCAAGGTCGAACCGGGCTGGCTCACCTTCTCCAGCGGCTTTGTCTTCAATCATCGTCACCGCGTGCTCAAGCGCGCGCTCGATCTCATCGTCAGCCTGGCCTTTCTGGTCGTCGCCCTGCCGGTGTGCCTGCTGACGGCCCTGGCCATCCGGCTGGAGAGCCGCGGGCCGATCTTCTATCGGCAGGAGCGCGTCGGCTTGAACGGACGGATCTTCAAGGTTTGGAAGTTCCGCAGCATGAGGACCGACGCCGAGCAGGATGGCGTGGCCCGCTGGGCGGCCTCCGCCGATGATCGGGTGACCCGTGTCGGTCGTTTCATCCGCAAGGTGCGGATCGATGAAATTCCCCAGGTCATCAACGTCCTGGTGGGAGAGATGAGCTTCATCGGCCCGCGGCCGGAACGCCCGTTCTTCGTCGAACAGCTTCGCGAGTTGCTCCCCAACTATGACCTTAGACATCGCATGAGGCCGGGCATCACCGGCTGGGCGCAGGTGAACTATCGCTACGGCGCGTCCGTCGAGGACGCAAAACAGAAGCTCTCCTACGATCTCTACTATCTCAAGAAGAACGACATCCTGCTCGACTTCGTGATCTTGGTGCAGACGATCCGCGTGGTCCTTTTCCCGGACGGCGCCCGGTGACCCACGACCTGGAGCCAACCGCATTCCTTGCCTCGCCGGCGATCGAGCCAACGCCGCGCTTCGACGGGCGCGATGATCGCCCGCACCTGGTCCACGTCTTCCCCAGCTTCAATATCGGGGGCACCCAGGTGCGCTTCGCGGCGCTGGCCGCGGCCCTGCACGCGCGCTTTCGTCATACGGTGGTGTCGCTCAACGGCGACTACAGCGCCGCCGTGCTCGTCCCGCCTTGCGCGCCGGTGCGCTACGCCGATCCGGCGCCGCCGACGCCAGCGTCATTGTCCGCGCGGCTGAGCCTCTATCGCGCCGAACTCGCCACGCTCAAGCCGGACGTGTTGGTGACCTACAACTGGGGAGCCATGGAGGTCGCCTTCGTCAATGCGTTCGGCGGCGGTCCACACGTCCACATGGAAGACGGCTTCGGTCCGGAAGAGGCCGTCCGGCAGTTCACGCGGCGGATTTGGGCGCGTCGGGTCGCCCTCGCTCGCAGCCACGTGGTCGTGCCGTCGCGGACGCTGCAGACCATCGCAATCGACACCTGGCGTCTGGGCAGGCGCAACGTCCAGCACATCCCCAATGGCATCGCCCCGCAGGCGGACTACGTCACGCCCCTGAACAGCCTGCGGCCGAAACTGCCGCGCGGGCTTCCAGTGATCGCCTGGGTCGGCGCGCTCAGGCCCGAGAAAAATCCGCTTCGCCTGCTTCGCGCCTTCGCGCCGCTCAAGACGCGCGCCGCGCTTCTCGTGATCGGCGACGGGCCCGAACGGGACGCCGTCGTGCGGGAAGGCGCGCGGCTCAGGCTCGGAGGGCGTCTGTTTCTTCTGGGGCGCCGGACCGATACGCGCGACCTCATCATGCAGTCCCAGATCCTGGCCCTGTCGAGCGACACCGAACAGATGCCGTTCGCCATCCTGGAAGCGATGGCCGCGGGGCTGCCGGTCGCCTCGACGGACGTCGGAGACGTTCGGGACATGGTGGCGGCGGAAAACCGGCCCTTCGTGGTGCCGCCATCCGAGGTAGACCTCAGTGACGCGTTGCGGGCCCTGATCGCCGACCCGGCGCTGCGGGAGAGCATCGGCCAGGCCAACCGCGCCCGCCAGCGCGACCTCTACGCCCTGTCCACGATGGTCGAAGCCTACGGCGCGCTGTTCGACAGGCTCAGCGCCCGGTCCCGTGCAAGGCGGTCCAGGTGAGGCGGGCGCCGCGCGTTTCCATCATCGTGCCGGCCTATGGGGTCGCCCACCTGCTTGGGGACGCCCTGGCCTCGCTCCAGGGGCAACACCGGCAAGATTGGGAAGCGATCGTGGTCGACGACGGAGCGCCCGATGATGTGGCCGCGGCGTTCGCACGCTTCGCGGACGATCCGCGCTTTCGCCTGTTGCGGACCGACAACCAGGGGGTTTCCACGGCTCGAAACCGCGCTATCGCGGCGTCGACAGCGCCCTTTGTCGCTTTGCTGGACGGCGACGACCTCTACGACCCGACCTATCTCGATCGGATGCTCGCGGCGATAGAAGCCGACGCGGCCCTGGCGTTCGTGGGTTGCGACGCGATCTGCTTCGGCGCGGGCGAGCGCGCTCCGCGGCGCTATTCCGCGATCTACTCCATGGCCGGGCCCGTTTCGCTGGAACGGGTCCTGAATCGCGAGATGAACATCTTCGTGGCCGCGATCATCCGCCGGGAAGCCCTGGACGCGATCGGCGGCTTCGACGGAGGGTTGGTCGCCTCCGAGGACCTGGACCTGTGGATACGCCTGCTGGCGGCGGGATGGGGCGGCGCTGTTCTGGCCGAGCCGCTCGTCCGCTACCGCCGCCGTCCCGGTTCGCTGTCGTCGAGCGCCCGACGCCTTCTGGTCGGCTCGTGCTTGGCCTATCGCAAGGCGTCTGCGGCCCTGGAGGGGCGGGCCGAGCAGGCCACGGCCGATCGCATGCTCGCCGCCTGCGCCCAGATGTTGCGGTGGATGGACGGCGAGGCCCTGATCCTTGGCGGCGACGTCGCCGCGGGCTTGCCGCTGCTGGCGGGCGCCGAGCGGCGCTCCCGGCGCTGGCGCATCGCCATGAGCGTCATGCGACGAGCGCCCCGTCTGGCCGCCTTTCTGCTGCGGATCAGGCCCTGGCTGCCGGGCCCGAGCCGCTCCCCGGGCGGTGGCGTTCCTCCCGAGACGACGGGTCGCACCGACCGCGGAGCCCTGACCGCTCCGTCGCCCATCAAACGATAGGGTGAGGCGCAGGCGATCGATTAAAACAGTAGAGCATTCGCTGAATTCCCGCGGGGGATCTTGTTGGACATGCCCATTACTAGCGATACATCTCTTGGATTAAATGTAGAAATCCCGCAAAAAGAACTCGTAAATTTATATGGGTGTGTCATTGGCGATTTCACTCGCATAGGCGCATTCGTGGAAGTCCAGAAGCGGGCGAAAATTGGCGCGCGATGCAAGATTTCATCTCATAGCTTTATTTGCGAAGGCGTTGTCATCGAGGACGATGTCTTCGTCGGCCACGGGGTGATGTTCACCAACGACCTGTACCCGCGGGCGACGATCGCGGGCGGCGGCTTGCAGACGGAAGCGGACTGGCGGGTCGTTGCGACCATCGTTCGTCAGGGGGCCTCGATCGGTTCCAACGCCACGATCCTCGCCGGCGTCGTCATCGGCGAGGGCGCGCTGGTGGGCGCCGGGGCGGTGGTCACCCGGGACGTGGCCGCCCACGCCATCGTCGCCGGCAATCCCGCCCGACCCCTGCGGGACGCGCGTCGCCCCGCGCATCTCCGACCAGCACAGGAAATCCGCACATGATCGGCGTCGCGGTGATCGGTTACGGCTATTGGGGCCCCAATCTGGCGCGGTGCTTCGCCGAGACGGACGACTGCCGCCTGGTCGCCATCGCGGACTCGTCGCCCGCCAGCCTGGCCCGCGCCGGGAAGCGCTATCCCCATGCGCGCCTGCTGGCCGATTGGCGCGAAGCCTTGGCCGATCCGGAGATCGACGCGATCGCGATCGCGACCCCCGTGCGGACCCACTACGAGATCGCCCGCGCGGCGTTGCAGGCCGGCCGACACGTGCTGGTCGAAAAGCCGATGACCGAGAACTCCGACCAGGCCCGCCAGCTGATCGAGATGGCGGAGCAGCGCGGCCTGACCCTCCTGGTCGACCACACCTTCGTCTATTCCAGCGCCGTGCAGAAGATGAAGGAGCTCATCGCGGCCGACGATCTGGGGCAGATCTATTACTACGACTCGACGCGGATCAACCTGGGCCTGTTTCAGCGCGACGTGAACGTCATCTGGGACCTGGCGGTGCATGATCTGGCGATCCTGCAACATGTTCTCGACAGCCCGCCCACCGCCATTTCCGCCAACGGGATCAGCCATGTGCGCGGGGCGCCCGAGAACATGGCGCAGATCACGCTCTATCTGGAAAGCGGCGCGGTCGCGCACCTGAACGTCAATTGGCTGGCGCCGGTGAAGGTCCGGCGGGTGCTGGTCGCCGGGACCCGAAAGATGATCGTCTGGGACGATCTAGAGCCCAGCGAGAAGATCAAGGTCTACGATCGCGGCGTCAACCTGACCGCCGACCCCGAAGAAATCTACCAGATGCTGGTCAGCTACCGGATCGGCGACATGTGGGCGCCGCGGCTGTCCACCGCCGAACCCGTCCTCACCGAAACGACGCACTTCATCGCCTGCATCAAGGACGGCCTGACCCCGATCACGGATGGCCGCATGGGCCTCCAGGTCGTGGAGATGCTCGAGGCGGCGACCCGTTCGATGAGCATGCGCGGCCATCCCATCGAGCTGAGCCCCCAGCGGAGAGCGTCATGATCCCGTTTCTCGACCTCCAGCTTCAGCACCGCGCGCTTGAGCCCGAGCTCGCGGAGGCCGCGCGCCGCGTGATCGCCAGCGGCCAGTTCGTCCTTGGCGAACACAACGCGGCGTTCGAGGCGGCCTTCGCGGCGTTCTGCGGCTGTCCCCATGCCGTCACGGTCAACACCGGAACCTCGGCGCTGCACCTGGCCCTGCTCGCGGCCGGCGTCCGGCCGGGCGACGAGGTGATCACCACGCCCTCGACCTTCGTCGCCACCGTGGCCGCGATCCAGTACGCCGGGGCGACCGCCCGGCTTGTCGACATCGATCCCGAAACCTGGACGATGGACCCGGCCCTGCTCGAAGCCGCCATCACGCCGCGGACGAAGGCGATCGTTCCGGTGCACCTGCATGGGCGCCTGGCGGACATGGCTCCGATCATGGCGATCGCCCGCGCCCATGACCTGACCGTGATAGAGGATGCGGCCCAGGCGCACGGCGCCGAACTGGACGGACGGCGCGCCGGCGCCATTGGCGACATCGGCTGCTTCAGCTTCTATCCGGGCAAGAACCTCGGGGCCTGCGGCGAAGGCGGAGCCGTCACCACGCACCGCGCCGACCTGGCCGCCCGCGTCCGGCTGTTGCGGGACTGGGGGCAGGAACGGAAGTACCTGCACGTCGAAAAGGGCTTCAACTATCGGCTGGATGAACTCCAGGCCGCCCTGCTGAACGTCAAGTTGCCGCATCTGGAAAGCTGGACGCAGATGCGCCGCCACGCCGCGGCGCGCTACGACCGGAACCTGGCCGGCGCGGGCGTCCAGCAGCCCGCGCCGCCACGGGGCCGCAACCACGTCTACCATGTGTACGCGGTCCGGGTTCCCGATCGCGACACCGTACGCGCCAGGCTCGCCCCCGACGTCGGAACCAACATCCACTATCCGATCCCGGTGCATCTGCAGCCGGCCTATGCGGACCTCGGCTACGGGCGCGGCGACTTCCCGGCCAGCGAGCGGCTGGCGGACGAAACCCTGTCGCTGCCGATGTTTCCCGGCATCACGGACGAGCAGGTGGACGCGGTCTGTGACGCCCTGCGTGAAGCGTGCGGGGTGTCTTCCTCGATTCCCGGAAAGGCCGCCTGATGAGCCTCCCACGCACCGCCAGGGCCGTACACGGCCTGAAAACGGTCCAGCCCGATCCGGCCTTCGAGATCGCGTTCGCCCAGGATCTGGCGCACCGCTGCGCGCCGTCGGAAATCATGGCTCTGTTCCGCCGCTTCAACCAGGGCGAGGACCACATCGATTTCCTGATGCGGCGAACCTGTGTTCGCGCCTTGGCGAGACGGTGCGGGTCAGGCCTTCGGATCGGGCCTGGCGTCGGTCTGCGTCACGTCGAGACGTTCGAGATCGGCGACGGCGTGGTGATCGGCGAACAGGTCATGATCCATGGCCGGTTCGACGGTACATGCGTGATCGGGAACAAGGTCTGGATTGGCGCGCAGGCCTTTCTCGACGCCCGTGACCTGGTGATCGGCAACAATGTCGGCTGGGCGCCGGGCGCCAAGGTGCTTGGTTCGCAACACTCTGGCCTGCCGATCGACGTGCCGATCATAGCGACGGACCTGCTCATCCCGCGGACCACGGTCGAGGATGACGCGGATATCGGCGTGAACGCCGTCCTGCTGCCCGGCGTCACGATCGGCCGCGGGGCGATTGTCGGGGCCGGCGCCGTCGTCACCAAGGACGTGCCCGCCTTCTCGAAGGCGGCCGGCTGTCCGGCCCAGGTGATCGGCTACCGAGACGGCCGCGAGGTCTTGGCGGAGGCCTCGCAATGACCCGTCCCCTCTACGACCTGTCGGGCCGCAAGGTGCTCGTCACGGGCGGCGCCGGCTTCATCGGCAGCCGTACGGTCGACCATCTCCTCATGGCCGGCGCCGGCGAGATCGTCGTGGTCGACGACATGGTGCGCGGCCGGCGCGACAATCTCGCCCTCTCGCTCGCGAGCGGCCGGGTTCGCCTGGTGCAGGGCGACATCTGCGATCGCGCGCTGATGAACGATCTGGTGAGCGGGTCGGACACCGTTTTCCATCTGGCCGCGCTGCGCATCACCCAATGCGCGGCGGAGCCGCGCCGCGCCATCGAGGTGATGGTCAACGCCACCTACGACCTCCTGGAAGCGTGCGTCGCGGCGAAGGTGCGGAAGGTCGTCATGGCCTCATCGGCGTCGATCTACGGCATGGCCTCGTCGTTCCCCACCCGCGAGGATCACAACCCTTACGCCAACCGCACCCTCTACGGCGCGGCGAAGACCTTCGCCGAAGGCCTGCTCCGAACCTTCAACGACATGTACGGGCTAGACTATGTCGCGATGCGCTATTTCAACGCCTATGGCCCGCGCATGGACGTCCATGGCCGCTACACCGAGGTGCTGATCCGCTGGATGGAGCGCATCGATGCAGGGCTGCCGCCGATCGTGTACGGCGCCGGCGATCAGACCATGGACATGGTGCATGTGGACGACATCGCCCGCGCCAACCTGCTCGCGGCGCGCGCGCCGGTGAGCGACCTCGTGCTCAATATCGGCAGCGGGGAGGAAACCAGCCTGGCCCGTCTGGCGGAGCTGATCGCCCAGGCCATGGGCGGCAAGGGCTTGATGCTGGTGCATGAGCAGGAGCGCGCCGTGAACCCGGTGCCCAAGCGCCTCGCGGACATTTCCCTGGCCATGGAGCGGATCGGTTACGCGCCGAGGGTCTCCCTCGAGGATGGTCTGCGCGGCCTGGTCGCCTGGTGGCGCGCGGAAAAATCCAGGACCGCGACAGCGAAAGGAGAGGTGGCATGATCCCGATCACGAAACCCTTGCTGGACGAATCCGAGGCCCAGGCCGCGGCCGAGGCCGTCCTGTCCGGCTGGCTCAGCCAGGGCGCGCAGGTCGCCGCCTTCGAGGCCGAGTTCGCGCAGCGGGTAAGGGCGCCCTACGCCTGCGCGGTCTCGAACTGCACGACGGCGCTTCATCTCGCGTTGCTGGTCGCCGGCGTCGGCCCCGGGGATGAGGTCATCACCGTCAGTCACAGCTTCATCGCCACCGCCAACGTGGTGCGGCAATGCGGCGCCACGCCCGTGTTCATCGACATCGATCCCGTCACGTACAATCTGGACCCTGAACTGCTCGCCGCCGCCATCAGTGCGCGGAGCAAGGCCATCCTCTGCGTGCATCAGCTCGGTCTGCCCTGCGACCTCCGGCGCATCTTGTCGATCGCGGGCGCGCATAAACTGGCGGTCATCGAGGATGCGGCCTGCGCCATCGGCTCGGAAATCCGCCTCGACGGAGCCTGGGCGCCGATCGGCGCGCCGCACGGCGACGTCGCCTGTTTTTCCTTCCATCCGCGCAAGGTGATCACGACCGGCGAAGGCGGCATGCTGACGACCGGGCACCCCGACTGGGATCGCCAGTTCCGGTTGTTGCGCCAGCACGGGATGAGCGTGCCCGATACGGCGCGCCATCACGCTAGCGATGTCGTGTTCGAGGAATACCCGGTCAGCGGGTTCAACTACCGGATGACCGACGTCCAAGCCGCGATCGGCCGCCGACAACTCGAGCGTCTGTCGGAAATCGTGACGCGCCGCAGGGTGCTTGCCGCCGCCTACGACCGCATGCTCGCCGAAGTTCCGGGCGTGAGGACTCCGTGCGAGCCGGCCTGGGCGCGCGGCAACTGGCAGAGCTACTGTGTCCGCCTTCCCGACGGCGTCGACCAGCAGCGGATCATGCAATCGATGCTGGACGGCGGGGTGGCCACCCGGCGCGGCGTCATGTGCTCGCACCTGGAGGCGCCCTATGCCGGGATGGGCGCCGGATCGCTACCCCATTCCGAACAGGCGCATCGCCGCTGCATCCTGCTGCCCCTCTATCCGCAGATGAGCCACGACGACCAGCGCGAGGTCGTCGACGCGCTGCGCCTCGCCCTGGTCGCGGAACGCTGGGCGTCCGACCCGCCGCGCGAAGTGGCCTGAGATGACCCGCGCGCTTCCCATCGATCGGACACCCCGATGACCGCCGCGGCCTTGTCCAAACCCGATCGCCGGCCGATCGACATCCGGCCGGGCAGGTCCTTGGGGAACCTGGAGCTGGAAGAGCTCTGGCAGTACCGCGAGCTGCTCTATTTCCTCATCCTGAGGGAACTCAAGATCCGGTATCGACAGGCGGCGATCGGCGCCGCATGGGCCTTGATCCAGCCCATCATGGCCGTGGCGATCTTCAGCGTGGTGTTCGGCCACTTCGCGAAGATGCCGTCGGGCGGCGTGCCCTATCCGATCTTCGCCTTCACCGCCGTCCTGCCCTGGATGTACTTCGCCGAGGCCGTCCGTCGCGGTTCGACCGGGCTCGTCAGCGATTCCGACTTGATCCGCAAGATCTACTTCCCCCGGTTGCTTGTTCCGCTTGCCATGGTGGCCGCGCCGCTCGTCGATTTCGCCGCGGGATTTGTCGTGCTCCTGGCGATACTTTTCTTCTACCAAGTTGATATCACCATATACATCCTTCTCTTGCCATTATTTCTTCTGGTGGCCCTCAGCCTCTCGCTATCCGTGGCGCTTTGGCTTGGACCTTTGAGTGTTCGATTTCGCGATGTCATGCATGTGCTGCCATTCGTCATCCAGGTCTGGATGTATGCTTCGCCCATTGCCTATCCGATGGCCATCGTTCCTGAGCGCTGGCGGCTTCTGTACAGCCTCAACCCCATGGTGGGGGTGATCGAAGGCTTCCGCTGGGTGCTCCTGCGCGACGGCCACCCGGATTTCAGAGCGATCGCGATCAGCTGCGTGATCATCTCGGCCTGCCTGGCGGGCGGCTTGGTCTACTTCAAGAAGATGGAGCGCTCCTTTGCGGACGTCATCTGATCCGGCGGGTTCCATCGCCATCGAGGCGCGCGGGCTTGGCAAGAAATATCGGCTCCAGGGTCGCGGCCGGCGGCACGACACGGTTCGTGACATCCTGGCCTCGGCCGTCGGCGCCGCGCTCAGGGGCGTTCGCGAGCCGCGCCGCCCCGCCGAAAGCTTCTGGGCTCTGAAGGACGTCTCGTTCCAGATCCGGCACGGCGAGAATGTCGGCGTTCTCGGCCTCAACGGTGCGGGCAAGAGCACCTTGCTGAAGGTGCTTTCGAGGGTGACCAGCCCGACGACGGGGCAGGCCCGGATCCATGGCCGCCTGGGGTCGCTGCTTGAGGTCGGCACCGGCTTTCACGGCGAGCTGACCGGGCGCGAGAACATATTTCTCTACGGGGCGATCCTGGGCATGAAGAAGTCCGAGACGGAACGGAAGTTCGACGAGATCGTCGCCTTCGCCGAGCTCGAAGAGTTCATCGACATGCCGGTGAAACGATATTCGAGCGGCATGTACGTTCGCCTGGCGTTCGCCGTCGCGGCCCACCTGGAACCGGACATCCTGCTTCTGGACGAGGTCCTGTCGGTCGGAGACCTGCCCTTCCAGCGAAAGTGCATGGATTTCGCGCGGAACCTGCAGAAACGGCGCGCGACGATCGTTCTGGTCTCCCACAACATGTTCAGCATCAAGAGCATGTGCGACCGGGTCATCTACCTTCGGGGCGGGCGCGTTCAATTCGATGGCCCGACGGAAAAAGGCGTCGAACTCTACGAGGCCGATTGCCGGCTCAGCGCGGTGCCCTGGGCGAGCCACGAGGCCGCCGACTGGCCGATCGCCATCACCGATGTCATGGTGATGGACGAGGCCCACGCGCCAAGGGCCATATTCGACCACGGCGAAAGAATGCGGGTGCGGGTCGACTACGCCACGACCCGGCCCGTGGACGCTCCCAATTTCGTGATTTCGATCGTGCGGTCGGACGGGGTCGCCTGCTGCTGCTACAGCACTGAGCTGGACGGGATTGTCGTCGCCTCCTCGTCGGGTCGCGGCGCGATCGAGTTGCTCACGCCGCCGCTCGCCCTGATCTCCGAGCACTACAGGATCGAGATCCTCGTGCGCGAGAAGGGCTTTCAGAAGCTTATCTGCGCCCAGGGCGGCGGCTCCTTCCACGTGAGGCACCCGATGCTGGACACGCACTTTGGCGTGTTCCACGAGCCTGGAGCGTGGGAACTGGAAGACGGCCGGCGGCCGGCGACCCTCCGGACCATCGCTATGGGGGCGGGGTCGTGAAACCGGCAGGCGTCGACGTCATCGTTCCCTGCTACAACTACGGCCGTTACCTGCGGGGGTGCGTGGCGAGCGTTCTGCGGGAAACGCGGATTCCGATCCGCGTTCTGATCATCGACGACGCCTCGAACGACGGTTCGGCGGCGGAGGCCCGCGAGATCGCCGCGGAGGATGACCGGGTCGAGTTCATCGTCCATCGCGTCAACCAGGGCCACATAGCCACCTTCAACGAAGGCATCGGTTGGGTGCGGGCGGACTATATGCTGCTCCTCTCGGCCGACGACCTGGTGGCGCCCGGGGCCCTGGCGCGGGCGGTCGGGCTGATGGAAAGCCATCCGGACGTCGCCTTCGTGCACGGCCGCGCCATCCGATTCTCGCACGAGGATGAACTCGATCCCCTCCCCGAAAGCGTCGACGCCGACGGCGCGACGATCCTCAGGGGCGTCGACTTCATCGGCGACCTGTGCGCCCGCCCGGTCAATCCGGTCGAGACCGCCACCGCGGTCGTGCGCAGCAGCATCCAGAAGCGGATCGGCGGCTACCGCCCCCAATTGCTGCATACGGGCGATCTGGAGATGTGGTTGCGCTGCGCCGCCTACGGAAATGTCGGCGTGATCGGCGCGGTCCAGGGCTATGTCCGCCTGCACGCCAACAATATGCGCGACAGGTACAAGGGCCCGGCGGACTACCAACAACGATACGAGGCCTTCGTTGATTTCTTCGATCACAACTCGGCGGTGATCGCCAACGCCCCACAACTGAAACGTCAAGCCCTGAGGGCGCTTGCCCGTCAACTGGTGCGCGACGCTTCGAACGCCCTCGACAATGGGCGGCGTTACGCGTGGATGATCGCGCTGGCGCGGAAGATCTGGCCTGGGGTTCGTTGGACGAGATCCTATTGGAGGCTGGCCCTCAAAGGGATCGTCGCGCCCCTCCTGGCGCGCGGGACGTGGAAGGGTTCGCCAAAGCCCGCGGATACTGGGCCAACGCCGTGAAAACCGCTCCGAACGAAACGTCCCCGCCGCTTGCAGGGCGCGCGCCCGGCGAACAGGCAAGGGCGGCGGACAGGACGATCACGGTCCTGTTCTGTTGCGATCCCGGTTACTACCAGCACTTGGCCGTCGCCCTGGTTTCATTGCTGCTGAACAACGCGAGCAATTTCCTGGACGTACACCTGATATCGAGCCGCCGAGACTCCGCCCCGGAGTTGAAACTGGCCGAATCCTTACGCGGATATCGCAATTTTCGACTTCGTATCTACTATTGGAGAAGCAATCAAAACCTATACACGTCGCATCACATAACGATGGAAACCTATACAAGGCTGTTCGCAGCAACCATACTAGACGATTCCATCGACAAGATCCTTTATCTGGACTCGGACCTGATCGTCGTGGACGACCTGATGAACCTATGGCGGACGGATGTTCGGGATCACGTCCTGGCCGCCGTTCCGGATCCCTTTGGCCTGTGGCGTCGCGAGGCGCTGGGCATGCCCCGCGAGGGTTCCTACGTGAACGCCGGCGTCCTCCTGCTGAACCTGGCCAGGTGGCGCTCTGACGATCTGACAAGGCGGCTCGCCGATTTCATCGCGCGAGAAGGCGATAATCTCGTCTTCCATGATCAGGACGCGATCAACGCGATCCTTCATGCCGCGACCAAGGTCCTGCCTTACCGCTGGAACCTCCAGGCCAGGATGCTTCGCCCCCACCGGCTGACCTCGCTCGCCGATCATGCCGCGATCGCGCGGGCCGCGCGGTCGCCGGCGATCATTCACTACACGTCGGCCCGGAAGCCCTGGCTGTTCGTGGCGGCGACGCCGGGGAAGCAGCTTTACCGCCACTATCTTCGACTCACCGCGTGGCGCACGGCCCCGCCGATCGGCAAGAGCTGGTCGCGCCTACCGGAATACCTGGCCAATCACGCCCTGGACCTTCTCGGATCCGACTATACGTGGGAGCGGGTTTTGCGAAGCACCACCGTCGGTCGCATCATCGACAGGTCCGCCCGCCTGCTTGCGACGGGCCGAGCTCACTAGAGCCCAGGCCTGCCAGAACTGATCGCACCGGACCGGGGCTCTGGATATCTGTTTTGGGCGTTTTCTTCACGCGAACTGCAATCCACTTCGCTTGAAAATGCTCTAGCGGGGTTTCGAGCCAAGAGCCCCCGTGCGGCGCGAGAAACCTCCAACCTGTCAAATGACCCGGCCGCCGCGGCCGCTGGGCGCCACGCTGGCCTGAGCGCCCCTCGCCTGGGCGTAGCGCTGCCAGACCTGTTGTCGCGCTGGCGTTGCCGGGAGCGTCGGACCAGACATGCGTTGGGTTTTGCTCGTCGTCCTTCTGTTGGGGTTCGCGCCCCGCGCGGCCACCGCGGCCGAGCCGTTCAAGGGCGACGCCGCGAGATTTCGCATCACGAACGATGCCGACAGCGCCATCACCAGGCGGATCGTCTCTTTCGGCCAAGTCTTCCGGCGCGGCCAGGTGAGGCCGAATTCGCGCCTGGCGGTCAAGCTGGGAGGCGCGATCGCGCGGTCGCAGATGGACGCCAAGGCCCTGTACCCCGACGGCTCCGTGCGCCACGCGATCATCACCATCCAGGCGCCTGGCATGACGCGAGAAGGGGTGCTCGACGGTGTCATCGCAACAGCGGCCGCCGGTCCGTCGCCAGCGGTGGCCGCCCCTCCGCGGCCCGTACCGAACGTCCAGCTGGCGTTGACCTTCCATATTCGCCCCGATCGGGTCGAGACCTTCAACATCGACCTGCGGAACCTCGCACAGGCCGGCGAGAGGCCTTGGCTCAACGGTCCGTTGGTGCGGGAACGACGCTATGCCTCCGAGCGCATGCACGGCGTCCAGGTCGTGTTCGACGTGTGGACGCCGGCGGTGGGCGCGCCCCGCGTGGATGTGATCTTCCACAACGACATCGCGCAGAACCCGGACATTTCGACCCAAGTCTATGACGCGAGCCTGAGTATTGACGGGACGCCGGCCTACCGGGTCCAAGGCGTCGCGCATTACCCCTATGCGACCTGGCACAAAGTGATCTGCGCCGACAGAACGCCGCCGCCGCGGGTCACGCCGGACCTCGAACTGTTGATCGCCACCGGCGCCGTGCCGCGCTATGCCCGTTTCCAGCCGGACCGGGGCGCGACCGATGCGGCCCACCGATTGGCGACCCGCAACGATCGGCCGCTCGGAATGGCGAATATCACGCCCTACATGCCCGCCACCGGAGGGCGTGCGGACATCGGGCCGCTGCCCGCCTGGGCGGTGTTCTATCTCCTCGATCCGTCGCGGGAGAACCAGGAGACGCTTCTGGCCAACGCCGACGCGGCGGGATCCATCCCCTGGCACGTCCGCGACGTGCGCACCGGCGGCCCGATCGACATCGACCAGCACCCCCTGGTCTGGCTGGACAAGCGCGGTGTCGCGGCGCCGGGCGTGCTGGGCCGGAGGTACGAGATCCGCGACACGCGCTGGCAGCCCGACGACGCCCATCAACCGTCGCTCACCTACCTGCCCTATCTGCTCACAGGCTCGCAGTACTATCGCGATGAACTCGCGATGCAGGCGGGCTTCGACCTTCTGTCGATGAATCCGGAGTATCGCGGCCAGGCGGCGGGCATCCTGCTGGGGTCGCAGGTCCGCGCCGTCGCCTGGTCCCTGCGCACACTGGCCAACGCGGCCTACATCCTGCCCAGCGACAGCCCCTTGCCGCGCTATTTCGAAGCCAAGCTCAAAGGCAATCTGGACGAGATCGTGCGCCGATACGTGAAGGGCGACGAAGCCGGGGCCGGCGACCTGCACGGCTACCTGCCGGGCCCCTACGCCCAGGAAGGCGCCACGCCGCCGTGGCAGAGCGACTACTTGGTCATGGTGCTCGGCTGGATCGACAGCATGGGCTATCCGCAGGCGCGCACGATCATGGCCTGGATGACCAATTTCGTGGCCGGCCGCTTCACCAACGCCCAGCATGGGTACGACCCGATCTACGGCACCCCGTATTTTCTGATCGTGGCCGACCCGGCGTGGAAGCACCCGTTCACCACCTGGCCCGAGGCCTTCAAGGCCACTTTCGATCCGGTGCGCCAGCCCGTGACCACGCTCGACTACCCCGATTGGGCGGGAGGCTACGCCGCGCTCGCGCGGGCCTCGCTCGCCTCGATCATCAACGCGACCGGATCCGCCCAGGCCCGGCAAGCCTACGACTTCGTCAAGGCCCAGACCCCGCGGATGGACGCCAGCTATCCCAAGGATCCCGCCTTCGCGATCACTCTCGCCACCCCGATCAAGGAGTAGGAGCATGTATCAGCGCCCGCTACGGATCCTCTATCATCACCGGATCGCAGCGTCGGACGGCATGCGGGTCCACATCGCCGAGGTGGTCGCCGCGCTCAGAAACCAGGGGCACCTGGTGCGAGTCGTCGGGCCCACCTCGGCCGACGAGGCCCAGACGGCGGGCGGCAGCAGCCGGCTCGAACGCGCTGCGGACCTGTTGCGACGGCGGCTTCCGCCCGCGGTGTTCGAGCTTCTCGAGCTGGCCTACAACATCCCGGCCTATCTCAGGCTGCGAAGCCACGTACGCGCGTTCCGGCCGGACGTGCTCTACGAACGCTACAACCTCTTCCTGCTGGCCGGCCTTCTGCTGCGGAGACGTCATCGCCTACCGATGTTGCTGGAGGTGAACTCCCCCCTGGCGGCGGAGCGCGGTTCCTTTGGCAAGCTGCAATTGACGTCCGTGGCGCGCGCCTGCGAGACGGCGCTCTGGCGAGGGGCGGACGCGGTTTTGCCCGTGACAGAAGTGCTGGCCGCCGAGGTGCGGCGAGCCCGCCTCGGACCGGAGGGGGTGCACGTGATCGCCAACGGCGCGGATCCGTGGCGGCTTCCGGCGGCCGGCTCCGGCGCGCGCCTGCGTCGGGACCTCGGCTTGCCGACCGCCGCCGTGGTGCTGGGCTTTGTCGGCTTCGTCCGCGATTGGCATGGCGTGGGCTGGGCCGTGGAGGCGTTGCCGCAGCTTCCGCCGGAGGCTCACCTGTTGATCGTCGGGGACGGCCCGAGCTTGCAGCACCTGCAGGCTCGGGCCGAGGCGCTCGGCGTGGGCGCGCGCCTGCACTGCGTGGGCCGCGTGCCGCACCCGCGGGTGGCCGCCTACACGCAGACCTTCGACATTGCGTTGCAGACCGCTTCGACCCCTTACGCATCACCGTTGAAGCTCTTCGAATACATGGCCCTAGGTCGCGCCATCATCGCGCCCGACCAGCCGAACATCCGCGAGGTGTTGGCCGACGGCCGCAACGCCCTGCTGTTCACGGTGGGGAGCCAGGCGTCCTTCACCGCGGCCCTGCTGCGGTTGTGCGGAGACATCGAGCTTCGCCGCGAACTCGGCGCCGAAGCGCGGCGCACGGTCGAGCAGACGCCCTACACCTGGGCGCACAACGCCGGCCGCATCGCGGCGCTGGCTCGCGCCGTTCAGACGTCTAGAGCATTTTCAAGCGAAGTGGACACCGGTTCGCGTGAAGAAAATGCGTTAAAACAAAAACCTAGAGCGCCGGCCTGATGCAATCAGGTCAGGAAAGGCTCTAGAACGGCCGTCCCGGCCGACGTTGGACGGCCTTCCATCTCGGTTCCGCACGGCTGATATCGAGCGCCTCCGACGCCGGCGGAACGAGGGGCGCGTCGCGATGGGGGGAGGCCTTCCACTTCGGAGCGGCGCCCGCTGGAGCGCTCCTGCTCGACTTCATGCCGAGCAGCCCCGTTTCGGCGGCGTCCTCGCCCGCGTCCGCCCGCCGGTAGACCCACCACGCCACCGCCAGAAAGGCGATGATCTCCAAAGCGAACAGAATGCCGGTCATGTCGGGCCTCCTGGGCCTATTGCCCGACAATGCGCCCATGCCCGCACGCGCAAATGACACTCGCGTCCAGCAATCGGGGCGGCGGCGTCCACGTCCGGGCGTGTCGGCGCAGGAAAGCGGCCTAAGGACCATCATTTGCCGCAGAGCAGCCGGGCGCCCCAGCGCACCCTGTGGCGCATGCGAGGCCCTCCATGCGCGATCTGATCCTCCTGGCCGCTCTGATCGGCATCATACCGATGATCCTGCGCGCCCCCATCGTGGGCCTCGTGGCCTGGCTCTGGATCGCGATGATGAACCCCCAGCGCGAAGTCTATGGCTTCCTCATGGGCTTCCCGATCAACTTCCCGATCGCCGTGCTGACAGGCCTGGCGTGGATGATCTCCAAGGAGCGCAAGCTGGCTCCGCTGAACCCGTTCACGGTGTTCATCATCCTCTTCGCGCTGTGGGCCTGCCTGGCCACCTACCTCGCCCTGGATCGAACATACTCGCTGACGATCTGGAGCCGCGCGATCAAGACGATCGTCCTGGTCCTGGCGGTCGCGACGCTGGCCAACACCAAGGCGCGCATCCAGGCGGTGATCTGGATCTGCGTCGCTTCGCTTGGCTACTACGCCGTCAAGGGGGGCGGCCATGTCCTGCTGACCGGTGGGGGGCAACGCGTCAACGGCCCCGGTGACACGATGATCGGGGACAACAATTCGCTCGCCCTGGCCCTGGTCATCGTGCTGCCGCTGATGAACTACCTGCAGGCGACAAGTCGCGCTCCACTGGCCCGCCTGACGTGCCTGACCGTCTTGGGCTTCTCCCTCCTGACGATCGTCGGCACCTATTCCCGCGGCGCCTTGTTGGCGCTGGGCGCGGCGGCCGCGGCCTATGCCTTGAGAACCCGGGCCGCGGCCAAGTTCGTGGTGGTGGGGGTGGTGATGGCGGCCACGCTGCCAAGCGTCGTGCCGTCGAGCTGGTTCGAGCGGATGGCCACGATCCAGTCCTACAACGAAGACGCCTCGTTCGAGGGCCGGGTCGCGGCCTGGGCCACCAGCGTCAACATCGCGACCGCGCGTCCGCTCACCGGCGGCGGGTTTTCCGCCGTCGAGCTTGATCCGGTGGCGCGGCAATTCCAGTCGCCGGGCAGCCTGAGGGCGGGCCGGGCGGCACACAGCATCTACTTTCAGGTGTTGGGCGACACGGGGTTCGTGGGCCTGGCCCTCTACCTGCTGATGATCGCGGCCGCCGCACTCAACACGATCCTCGTGCTCGCGGCGACGCGCGACCGTCCGGACCTTGGCTGGGCCAACCTGCTGGCGCGGATGCTTCAGGTGAGCATCGTGGCCATGCTGGTCGGGGGCGCGGCTCTCTCGATGGCCTACTACGACGGCTTCCTCGTGCTCCTGGCCATCACGGCCTCGCTGCACCGGGTCGTGCGCGGGTCCGCGCCTCAGGCCGCTACGACCATCGCCGCCCCGTGGAAGCGATCCACGTTGGCGCTAACGCCTCGCGCAGAATAGAAATAAAGCCATGGAAATATCCTTTGAGTGAAGGGGTTCAGCAAATACATCTAGAATTTCCCTTATAAATCTAAGGATCTGAGCGCCACATCGCGCTCATTTCTGATTTAGAAAGGTGAAATTATGACGGTTCTCATCACGGGAGGTGCTGGATATATTGGCAGCCACATGGCCTTGACGCTACTTGAGCGGGGCGAAGACGTTTGCGTGCTCGACAATATCTCAACTGGAATTAGATCTCTGGTTCCCGACGCCGCGCATTTCTACCAGGGCGACATCGCCAACCAAGCGCTAGTCCAGTGGATTCTCACCGACCATGACATAGACACGGTCCTGCACTTCGCGGGCTCGACCGTTGTCCCCGAGTCTGTCGAAAATCCGCTACTGTACTATGAGAATAACACGTCCAAGACGCGTCACCTGCTGGAGGCCTGCGTCCGGAGCGGCGTGAAGCACTTCATCTTCTCGTCGACGGCCGCCATCTACGGCGCTTCCCAGGAGGCGGTGATCGGGGAGGACGCCGCCAAGTCGCCGGCCAACCCCTACGGTCGTTCCAAGCTCATGACCGAATGGATGCTGCAGGACACCGCGCATGCGACGGGCCTGCGCTATATCGCTCTGCGCTATTTCAACGTCGCCGGCGCCGACCCGTTGGGTAGGTCCGGGCAATCGACGCCCAGGGCGTCGCACCTCGTCAAACGCGCCTGCCAGGCCGCGCTTGGGCTCCTACCCTACATCGGAATTTTCGGCGTGGACTACGAAACGCCGGACGGCACCGGCGTACGGGACTACATCCACGTCAGCGACCTTGTCGCCGCGCACGCTCTGGCGCTTGGCCACTTGCGTTCGGGCGGCGTGTCTGGCGCCTTCAATTGCGGCTACGGGCACGGCTTCTCCGTCCGGGAGGTGATCGGGGCCGTCGAGAACGCCGCCGGCCGCCGGCTGCCCGTGCGGGAGTTTCCCCGGCGGGCGGGAGATCCGCCGATCGTCGTGGCCGATCCGACGCGACTCAAGACCCAACTAGGGTGGATTCCGCTGCATGAGGCGCTGGAAAAAATCGTCGGGGACGCGCTGGCCTGGGAGCGTCGTTTGAGCGCCGCCTGAAGCATGGTCCACGGCGTCCTTGGCGGGATCTGGTACGAAGCGTTCGCGAAATCCCGGCGGCTGGCTCCGACGAGAGGCCCGGCCACGGGGTGGCGCGGGGGGCGAGACCGCCCGGATCGCCAAGGCGCCGATATCGACGCCGAAGCTCTCCGTATGCACGTGAAGCACGCCTACGTCTGGCAGGACCCTGCCGGGGAGGAAGGATCGTCGATGGTTTTTGAACACCCCTCGGCCGCGCTGCTCTCGGACTACGACCGCGGGGGCCTGGCGCCGGGCGCGGCGCTGGCGGTGGTCGCGCATCTTGACCTCTGCCGACAATGCAGGCTGACCCTGGGACGGATGGCCGGTCGGCGTTCGACGGCGGTGATCTCGCGGAACATTCCCGACGGCAGGCTGGCGGCCGCTCGTGGCCGCCATGAGGCGCCTTCGGCGGCTGGACCGCTCCCCCGCGCCCTGAGGCGCATGGCGATCGGGCGTTGGCGTGCGGCCGGCCGGGGCGTCATGAGCGCGCCGCTCCGGGGCGTCAGCGGCCTTGGCGAGTCCGTCCATCTGCTTAGGGTCGCGCCAGGAGCGCCGTTCGCCCTGCCGAACGCGGCGGAACTCCTTCTGGTGGCGACGGGCGCCGTCCGGGTCGGCTTGAACCGCTATGCCGGCGGCGACTTCCTGGACCTGGCCGCGACGCGCGCGTCACACGCCACGGCCGACGCCCGGACCGGCTGCCTCTGCCTCGTGGTGGGGGACGACGAACTGTATCGGCCCCATCCCTGAGCGGCCCACGCGTCCGCACACTTCCCGCTTCCAGCCCAAGGCCGCTCAGAGGTCGGAAAGCGCTAGAGCGTTTCCCGACCTGATTGCCTCAAGCCGGGCGCCCTAGATCCTTGTTCTGGCGCATTTTCTTCACGCGAACCGGTGGCCGCTTCGCGCGAAAATGCTCTAGGCCGACAAGTTCCGTTTCGGGGACGGGATGGCGCGGCTCATGCAATCCTCACTCGCGCGTAGCGTCAACACGTCGAACTCCAGATCGTCGGCTTCCGATCGATAGCATGACGCCGCCGCCAGCCTTGGCCGATTCCTGAGCGTCACGGATCCGGCCTTGATATAGACCCAGCCTTCCTTGCGCAGACCCTTCAGGGTGCGGTTGATGTGCACGACGCTGAGCCCCAAGGCGTCCGCGAAGACCTCCTGGGTCAAGGGTATCTTGAACGTCTCGCCATGAACCAGGCCGACGCGTTCGAGCCGCTCATGGAGCTCGAGCAGAAGATGGATCACCCTTTCCTTCGCCGAGAGCCGCCCCATGCGCATGAGGTGGTCGTAGAGGCGCCGCTCCCTTTGAAGCGCCGCGTCCCGGCAAGCGGAGTCCGTCAGCTGCGGCCCGCGGTTCACGACCTCGAGCCGCGTGAGCGCGACGACGCCGCAGGCGCCGACGCTTCCAGCTCCGCGGGCCTCGATGGCGTCGCCGGGGAGAAGAAACGAGAAAATCTGCCTCCGGCCGTCAGGGAGGATACGCAACTCGCAAGCCCAGCCCGAGACGATGATCAGCTGTTTTCCAGGACCGGTGCGCTCGCCCTGTCGGACCTGCGACCCGGCGTCGTAATGCTCGACGCGGCGCCAGAATGCGCGGACACGTTCAACGTCTGAGATCTGTCCCGATCCAGAGTCACCCAGGGTAGATACCTGGAATGATGACTGACCAACAGAATACGCCTCGCCTTCCATCGAAAAACCCTCGCCCAAATCGTCTATTATTGATTTTTACTATGCAAATATCAGTACTACGGCGATCATTGCCTAGATATAATCTTCTTTATAGAAGTTGTATTATGCAATGATTTACCAATCTTAACAGTGAACTCGATGAATAATTTGTCAATACATCATTCGATGGTTACAGGGCGGCGACTCAGCGGGAATGGCGGACCTTCCATGGCCGCGGAACGCCCGGGGCCGACCTCCCCGCCCACTGAGGTCGCTACCCTCGCGGCTTAGCCACCGCCGCCCGGGGCCGGGCGGAGCGCGGGCAAATCGCCAGGCGAGGAAATCACGCTTGGGTGATCCGCGACCGTGCGGCCTAACGAGCAAGGCCAGAACCCGGCGCCGCTCGGCGCGCCCGACGTTCGCCCCCACCTCGCCAAGCTCTACCGCCGACAGGTCGAACGGTTGGGCTGAGGCGCTGAACGATCCCGAGGACCGCGCGAAGGCGGCGACCGCGCGAGGTTCGGCATGGCCCCCGAGCCGCTCAAATAGCCACCGGTGCGCCTTGGGGCATGACAAAATGGGTGGTCGCACCCTCTGGTGGCGCCGCCCCGGGTCTGGAGATCCAGCACACCGACGATTCGCGAACACTGTTCTCTGAAGATTACGAACAATGTTCACTGAAGACTACGAACAGTGTTCTCTGAAATATGCGAAGAATAGACGCAGGATAGACTGCGGCATTCTGACGCGGCGCCACGTTCATCCGCCGCCACCCCTAAAAGCTCGGGTTGCAAAGCTGTGCAGCAGGAAGATTTCGCCGCCATCGAGGCGGCTTTTCCAAAACTGCGCAAGCGATCTGTCTGTCCTGAGGAGGCCGCGGCGCTCTGGTTCCGGTACCAGCGCGACTTCAGAATGTTGCAATCGGGATACACCGGCCGACAGTCGGAGGTTGTTTAAAATCAATGGATTGGGGCGGGCCGGCTCCCATTCGCGCCGCACCGTCGCCCCAATTGGCCCAGCATTGGGCCTCTGAGGGCGGGGGCGCCGTCAAGCAAGAATGGAAGCCGAATGACCACACTCACGGTTGGCCAAGGCCAGCAATACTCGACGATCAGCGCCGCGGTGAATGCGTCCCATGATGGGGACGTCATCCAGGTTCAGGCTGGGACGTACACGAACGATTTCGCGACCATCAACACCAAGATCACCCTGCAAGGCGTAGGCGGGATGGTCCACATGGTGGCGACGGGCGACATCCCCAACGACAAGGGCATCCTGATCGTCAACACCGACGCCACGATCGACCACTTCGAGTTCTCGGGAGCCCAGGGGGCGAGCGGCAACGACGCCGGCATCCGCTATCAGGGCGGCGCGCTGACCCTGACCAACGACTATTTCCACGACAATCAGAATGGCCTGATGGGCGGCGGCGTCGTAGGCGGCACCATCACCATCATCAACAGCGAGTTCGCCAACAACGGGGCCGGCGACGGCTACACCCACAACCTCTATGTCGGCGACATCGCCAGGCTGACCATCACCGACAGCTACTTCCATGACGCGGTGGTCGGCCACGAGATCAAGAGCCGGGCCGCCGAGACTATCATCACCAACACGCGGATCATCGATAACAACTCCACCTCGAGCTACAGCGTCGACCTGCCGAACGGCGGCGCGGTGACCCTGACCAACAACATCATCCAACAGGGTCCGAATGGCGACAATCCGAACATCGTCGCCTACGGCGCCGAAGGTGTGACGCATACGGTCAACTCGCTGACCATGACCGGCAACACCGTGCTCAACGATATGGGCAGGGGAACGCTAGTGTTCGACGCCAGCGGCACTTCGGCCACGCTGGACGGGACGAAAGTGTGGGGGCTCACTGACAGCCAGCTGGCGTCCAGCTCGGCGGTGAAGGTCACCAACACCACGTACTTGTCCGCTGAGCCGACGCTCGACACCTCGCACCCCTGGGCGACCAGCACCCCGACGCCGACCCCGACCCCGACCCCGACTCCGACCCCAACCCCGACCCCGACCCCGACCCCGACCCCGACGGGCATCAACTGGTCGGGCGGTGGCCGCGGTGACGTGAAGTCCGGCGGCGCCGGCAACGACACCCTCTCGGGCAACGGGGGCGCCGACAACCTCTCGGGTCTGGCGGGCGATGACACCCTGTCGGGCGGCTCGGGCAGGGACACCCTGTCGGGCGGCTCCGGCAATGACAGCCTGCTGGGCGGTTCCGGCGATGACTTCCTGCTCGGCGGGACCGGCAACGACCAGCTGGCCGGCGGCGGCGGCAACGACGTCTACAGGTTCGAAGCCGGCGGCGGCCACGACACCGTCATGGGCTTCGCCACGCACAACTACTCCGGCGCGGAACGCGACCACTTCGACGTATCGAGCCTGGGCATCCACTCGTGGGATTACGCCTCCGCGATCCACATGACCGACACGGCGGCCGGCGTGGTGATCTCGGTGGGCGACATGGACATGCTGGTGTCCGGCATGCATGCGTCCAGCTTCAGCGCGGCCGACTTCCTGTTCGCCTGATCGAACACGCCCGCCGCGCCGGGAGCCTGCTACGGAGCGGACGCCAGGCGCGTAGAGCGCACGAATGACCTTTCGGGTCGGAAGCGGATACCCGCTTCCGACCCACGCCTTTGTCCCGACCGCCGCCCAACTGGGCCGGCCGCGACCCAGACGGCGATCGCCTTGCGCGGCCCGATCGACAAGATCGTGCTGACGCCCGGCGCCAAACGCGGGGAGATCAGCGCTCAGCTTTTCGGGGACCTGGAGACCGTCCCGGCCTGGACGCCCGACCAGGGAGACCAGCGGCGCGAGGCCGCTGGTTCGTTTCCGTGGACCGTCGAGGGCGCTTTGTCGGTTGCGGTAGGCGCACGGTCCGGGCTGACAATTGAAAGGCGGGCGGTAAGGGCCTTAGTGCCCCGCCGCTGCCGGGGCCGCCGCGCTCAACGCGCGGAAGTCGATGTCGCTGTCGGCCACCAGGTAGAGGAAGCTGGCCCAGGCGGCGACGTTCTGGGCTAGTTCTTCGGGGCGCACCTTGTTGAGAGTGTCGTCCATGGTGTGGTGGTAGTCGAAGTAGCGGCTGGCGTCCTGGTTCAGGGCCACCACCGGCACGCCCGACTCTTCCAGGCCCTCGATGTCGGCGCCTGCGTGGGCCGGCGGGGCGCGGTCGACATAGATCTTCAGGGCGGTCAGCACGCGGGCGGCGGTCTGCATGGCCGGGTGCCCCGCCGAACCCTTGGGGATCTGCAGGCTGTAGACGCGGTCGGCGCCGGTGTCGCTCTCGCCGGCCATGACGATCTTGGGCAGCTCGTCCTTGTGGGCGGCCAGATAGGCTTCCGACGAGCCGCCGCTCTCTTCCGAGCCGAACATCACCACGCGGATGGTGCGCTTGGGATGCTTGGGCAGGTCGCCGATCAGCTTGGCGGCGGCCGTGGTGATGGCCACGCCGGTGGCGTCGTCCAGGGCGCCGGTGCCGACGTCCCAGCTGTCCAGGTGGCCGCCGACGACGATCACCTCGTCGGGCTTTTCCGAGCCCTTGATCTCGCCCGAGATGTTCCAGGCCACGTCGGCCGGATCGACCGTCGAAGCCAGCTTCAGCCTGATGCGCAGCGGCCCCTTGGCGGCCAGGCGCTCCAGTTGCTCGGCCTCCGGCACGCCCAGGGCGGCCGAGGGGATCGAGACGACGCCGTCGCCGAAGGCCGTGACGCCGGTGTGCGGCACGGTGGAGTCCGAGGTCGAGACCGAGCGGATCAGCAGGGCGGCCGCGCCGCGCTTGGCGGCCTCGACCGGACCGGTCCGGCGCGAGATGCCGGCCACGCCATAGCCGGCGCCGTCCTGGGCGCGGACCATCGGCTGGGTGATCACCACGATCTTGCCCTTCAGCGCCCCCTCGGGCGCGGCCACCATCTCGGCATAGGTCTTGAACAGCGCCACCTCGGCCTCGATCCCGCCCGCGGGCGTCGGCACGGTGCGGCCCAGGCCGACGATGCTCAGCTTCAGCGGATAGGGGGCGACCAGTTCGGCGCTCTCCTCGCCGCGGGTCCACGACGGCTTGGCGAACTCCTCGACCTTGACGTTGGTGAAGCCCAGGGCCTTGAACTTGGCGACGCTCCAGTCCTTGGCGCGGGCCATGGCCGGCGAGCCGACCAGGCGCGGGCCGATGGTGGTGGTCAGGTCCTCGGTGACGTCCCAGGCGGTGCGGTCCAGCAGGGCCTTGTCGCGCAGGGCCTCGGCGGTCTTGGCATCCTGGGCGGAAGCGGCCCCGGCCATCAGGGCGGAAACGGCGGCGGCGGTCAGCAGCGTACGAAACAGGCGCATGAAATCTCCCTCGTCTGGGGGTTTCATAGCACCGCTCCGCGCCCGGAATAGGCAACAACCGGATGAACTATCCGTAACCTTTGGGATGCTCGGTGGTTGGGCGCCCAAGATCCTCCCCCTCTGGGGGAGGTGGCCCAGAGGGCCGGAGGGGGCAACTGGGCGTCGACCGCAGGACCCCTCAGTCGGCTTCGCCGACAGCTCCCCCAAAGGGGGAGCATCTTACCCCGCCCGCCCGATGCGCTTGATCTCCCAGTCCAGCTGGATCCCGGTCTTGGCCAGCACGTCGGCGCGCACGGTGTCGCCCAGGCCTTCCAGGTCGGCGGCGGTGGCCTCGCCGGTGTTGATCAGGAAGTTGCTGTGCAGCGGGCTGAACATCGCCCCGCCGTACAGCCGCCCGCGCCAGCCGGCCTCATCGACCAGCTTCCAGGACGAATGGCCCGGCGGGTTCTTGAAGGTCGAGCCGCCGGTCTTCTCGCGGATCGGCTGGGTGGTCTCGCGGCGCTCGGTGATCTCGCGCATGCGGGCCTTGATCGCGGCGGGGTCGTCGGGAAGCCCTTCGAACACCGCGTCCAGCACGATCAGGTCGCCGGCGTCCTGCAGGGCGCTGTGACGGTAGGTGAAGTGCAGGTCCTCGGTCGTCAGTTCGCGCACCTGGCCCTGGCGGTCCATGACCCGGGCCGAGACCAGCACGTTGGCGGTCTCCGAGCCGTAGCAGCCGGCGTTCATGATCGTCGCGCCGCCGACCGTGCCGGGGATGCCGGCGTAGAACTCCAGCCCGGCGATCCCGGCCTCGGCCGCCTTGCGGGCCAGGATGGCGTCGGGCACGGCGCCGCCGGCCTTGATGCGGTTGTCGCCCAGGGGCTCGACACCGTTGAAGCCCTTGCCCAGCCGAATCACCACGCCCTCGACCCCGCCGTCGCGGACCAGCAGGTTGGAGCCCACGCCGATCGCCAGCACGGGCACGGCCGGGTCCAGGGCCTTGAGGAAGTCGCTCAGGTCCTGCTCGTCGGCCGGCAGGAACACCACGTCGGCCGGACCGCCGACCCGGAACCAGGTGAACGGCGCCAGGGCCTCGTCGACCAGCAGCTTGCCGCGAACGGCGGGGAGGTTGGTTTTCCAGGTCATCGTGAACTCTCTCCTTCTCCCCTTGCGGGAGAAGGTGTCAGCGAAGCTGACGGATGAGGGGTCGCGCTGGCGGTGACGCCGTACGCGGTTGTCTCGGCCTTCAACCCCTCATCCGGCGCTTCGCGCCACCTTCTCCCGCCAGGGGAGAAGGGATTCAGGGTCGCGCGCCTCACTTCGCCAGCGCTTCCAGCTGCCCCGGCAGGGCGTAGGCCCAGCTCGTGATGTCCCCGGCGCCCAGCAGCACCACCAGGTCGCCCGACTGGGCCTCGGCGGCGATCAGGGCCGGCAGGGCGGCGGGGCCTTCCAGAGGCAGGGCGCGACGGTGGCCGAACTTCTTGAGGCCCTCGACCAGGTGGTCGCGGTCGACGCCCTCGATCGGCTGCTCGCCGGCCGTGTAGACGTCGGCGACGATCACCGTGTCGGCGTCGTTGAAGCAGCTGCTGAACTCGGTCATCAGGTCGCGCAGGCGGGTGAAGCGGTGCGGCTGGACCACGGCGATCACCTTGCCCGTCGAGACCGCGCGGGCGGCCTTCAGCACGGCGGCGATCTCGACCGGGTGGTGGCCGTAGTCGTCGACCACGCGGACGCCGTTGGCGACGCCGGTGGTGGTGAAGCGGCGCTTGACCCCGCCGAAGCCGGCCAGGCCGGCGCGGATGGCCTCGGCGTCGACCCCCAGCTCGCGGGCCACGGCCACGGCGGCGGCGGCGTTGAGCACGTTGTGATGGCCGGCCATCGGCATCTTCAGCCCGTCATAGCGGACCGGTTCGCCGTCGCGCGGCGAGACGACGATGTCGAACTGGGCGCCGTCCGGGCCCATCTGGATGTTGGAGACCCGGACCTCGGCCTGCGGGTTGGTCCCGTAGGTGACCAGGCGGCGATTCTCGATGCGCGCGGTCAGGGCCTGGACTTCCGGATGGTCGGTGCAGACCGCCGCGAAGCCGTAGAACGGAATGTTCTCGATGAAGTCCTGGAAGCCCTTCTTGACCGCGTCGAACGTGCCCCAGTGGTCCAGATGCTCGGCGTCGATGTTGGTGACGATGGCCACGGTGGACTTCAGCTTCAGGAACGAGCCGTCGCTCTCGTCGGCCTCGACCACGATCCAGTCGCCCTCGCCGACCTTGGCGTTGGTGCCGTAGGCGTTGATGATGCCGCCGTTGACCACGGTCGGGTCCAGGGCGCCGGCGTCCAGCAGGGCCGCGACCATCGAGGTGGTGGTGGTCTTGCCGTGGGTGCCGCCGACGGCGACGGAGAACTGCAGGCGCATCAGCTCGGCCAGCATCTCGGCGCGGCGGACCAGCGGCAGGCGCTTGTCGCGGCCGGCGGCCATCTCGGGATTGTCGGCCTTGACCGCGGTCGAATAGACGACGGCCGAGGCCCCGTCGACATGGGCCGCGTCATGGCCGATGAAGATCCGCGCGCCCAGCTTCTCCAGCCGCTCGGTGTTGGCGCTGGCCTTGGCGTCGCTGCCCTGCACGGTGTAGCCGATGCGGATCATGATCTCGGCGATGCCGGACATGCCGATGCCGCCGATGCCGATGAAGTGCACGGGGCCGAGTTCGAAGGGGACGGGTCGTCGACGCTGGATCATCACAGCGGATTAGACGATTTGGCGACGAGGTGGAACGGGATGTTTGGTGCAGAAGCCGTGGATTTTCCTCTCCTCCCCCGTTTCGCCGCGCTGCTTGGGGGAGGCGCGGTCGCCCTCGCCTCACCCGCCCTGGCCCAGCCCCCGCTGGAGCTGCGACTGGCCGACGTCGGCCGCTTCGCGACCTTCGTGGACATGGGCGGGATCGCCTGGACCGGGCGGACGGCGCGCTTGCGCGTGCTGCAGGTGACCGAGGAGGGCTTCACCGCCGGGACCGAGGCCTTCTGGGGCGGCTGGCGCTATGAAGTCATCGATTGCGACGCCCGCACGATCGCCCATGTGGGCTTCTCCAGCGTGCGGGCGGGCGGCCGTGAGGGTCCGGTCAGCGGCGACCAGCGGCCGGCGGCGGCGATCCCGCCGGGCGGCGCGGACGACGCGGCGGCCAAGGTGATCTGTGACGGCTGGCGGCCCTATGTCGGCGTGGCGCCGGCCGCAAGCGTCGAAGAGGCCGTGAAGGTCGGCCGGCCGTTGATCGCGACGGGCGCCGAACCCTAGCCGATCGCAACCGCCTGCGACCGGCCTCGCGCCCGCCTCTCGAAAGGCGCGGCGGGTTGCTGCCCCTCGGTCAGCCCCCGGGGAGGGTCGGTCCGCCGCCCGTGCAGACGAAGATCGGTTCGGCGTCATAGTACGGCGACGGCACATTGGCGCGGACCACATAGACGTAGTCGCCCACCTGGCCGCAGCCCAGGTCGCTGACCTGTCCGAGCACCTGCGTCTTCGCCGCGTCGGCATAGTAGGTGTAGGTGTAGGCGGTCAGCGGATCCTCGGCCATGGCGACCGGAGCGCCCAGGGCGACGAAGGCGGTCGCCGCGCCGGCGAGAACCGCCTTGATGCGGATGGTCATCGAGACTCTCCCCTCTGAAAAGCGCGACAGGCGCGCAGCTTGACCGTCCATCAGATCAAGCTCCAGATCAATCCTGGAGAGCATTCCTTACATTACAATTTTACAGCGCTCCGAGCCGGACGGCTCCGGGCGCGAAAGCTGATGGACCCTAACGCGCCGTCTTCTCCACTAGGTCCGCCAGCTCCTCCGCCGCGTCCGGCTTGGCCACGCTCCGCGCCCCCTCCGCCATGCGCGCCAGCCGTTCGGGATCCTTGAGTAGGGCGTTCAGGGCCCCGGCCATGGCGTCGACGGTCAGTTCGTCCTCCAGGCAGACGGCGGCGCCGCCGGCGTCCTCGAGCAGGCGGGCGTTGAAGCGCTGGTGGTCGTCGGCGGCGATCTTCAAGGGGATCAGGATCGACGGACGGCCGGCCACGGCCAGCTCGGTGCAGGTCGAGGCGCCGGAGCGGCCGATCACCAGGTGGGCCTGGCGCAGATAGCCGGCCATGTCGCGGAAGAACGGCGCGACCTCGCACTCGACCATGGCGTTGCGATAGGTCTTGCGGGCGCCCTCCATGCTCTCGGCCCGGGCCTGCTGGAACACCTTGAGGCGGCCGCGCATCTCCTCGGGCAGCTTGGCGACGGCCTCGGGGATCAGTTCGGACAGCAGGCGCGCGCCCTGGCTGCCGCCGGTGACCAGGATGCGCAGTTGCACCTCGGGCGGCAGGTAGGGCACGTCGTAGAGCGCGCGCACGGGCGGCCGTACGGGGTTGCCGACCACATGGGCGCGGGCCTTCACCGAGGGCTTGGCCATCTGCAAGGTCGGGAAGGCGCAGGCGACCGCGTCGACCCGCGACGCCAGGAAACGGTTCACGCGGCCCAGCACCGCGTTCTGCTCGTGGATCACGGTGGGCCGCTTCTGGGCCAGGGCACCCAGCAACGCGGGCAAGGCGGGATAGCCGCCGAAGCCGACGACCACCGCCGGGTCCAGGCGCCTGAAGGCGGCCTTGGCCTGGTTCACCCCCTGCCAGACCGCCAGGCCGGCCTTGACCATGCCGATCGGGTCGCCGGCCTTGGCGGTGGCGGCGGACAGCGCCAGGCGCTCCTGGGCCGGGAACTTGTCGGCATAGAGCGCGCCGCGCTCGTCGGTGGCCAGCACGATGCGCCAGCCGCGGGCGGCCAGGGTCTCGGCCAGGGCCTGGGCGGGGAACAGGTGCCCGCCGGTGCCCCCGGCGGCGACGACGGCCAGCTTGCTCATGGGAAGACGGCTCCGGTACGCGAGCGAATGACGGGCAAGGCGGCTCTCCTTCGAAGAGTCCTACCCCAGGGCCCCCGCCTGGTCGAACTCTCCCGCCCCGCCATAGGCCCCCGGACGCTTGCGCGTCAACGCTAGGGCCATGCCCAGGGTCAGGCCCATGGCCAGCATCGACGAGCCGCCATAGCTGATGAAGGGCAGGGTCATGCCCTTGGTCGGGATCATGTTCAGGTTCACGGCCACGTTGATGAAGGCCTGCTGGCCCACCAGCACGAACAGGCCCGAGGCGGCCACCTGCTCGAAGGTGTCGGTCAGCTTCATGGCCTTGTACAGCCCGCGCACCACGACGAAGGCGAACAGGGTGATCAGGGCCAGGGAGAACACCAGGCCGTATTCCTCGGCCGCCACCGAATAGATGAAGTCGGTGTGCAGGTCGGGCACGTGGCGCTTCATCACCCCCTCGCCCGGACCGCGCCCGAACAGGCCGCCGGCGTGGATGGCCTCGGCGGCGCGGGTGATCTGGTGGGTGTCGGCCTGGTCGGGGCTGAGGAACTTCTGCACCCGGGCGTGCACGTGGTCGAACAGGAAATAGGTCGACATCAGCCCGCCGACAGCCACCGCGCCCAGGCCCATGATCCACGAGATCGGCACCCCGGCCATCCAGAAGGCGGCCCCGAAGGCGATGGTGATCAGCACGGTCTGGCCGACGTCGGGCTGCACCAGCAGCAGGGCCACGGCGATGAAATAGAGGGCGAAGGCGATCGACACGCCCGGCACCCCCTCGCCCTTCTGGCCCTCGGCGAACATCCACGAGACCAGCACGATCAGGGCCGGCTTCATGAATTCCGACGGCTGGAAGGTGAAGCCGCCGATCAGCAGCCAGCGGGCCGCGCCCTTGGCGCTGTGGCCGATGAACGGCAGGGCCGCCATGACCCCGATGGCCAGGAGGTAGATGAAGAAGGCCGAGCGGCGGATGCCCCGGGGGCTGAGCATCGACACCGACAGCACGATCAGCGCCGCGCCCAGGCCGAAGATGCACTGGCGCACTGCGAAGTGGAACTGGTCGTCGATGCCGATCCGCGCGGCGGCGGCCGGGCTGGAGGCGAACGACAGCAGCACCCCCACCGTGACCAGCACCGCCGTGGCGCCCAGCAGCCAGTGATCGGTCGTCCACCACCAGACGCCGAGCCGCGAGCGGTCGGTGCGGGCGAAGGCGTGGGTGGTCTGGAACGTCATGGCCGGAGGGTCGGAGCTTAGGGTTAATCGAGTGTTGCGGCGGAGCTTGGCGGAGATGCGGCGAATGGACTCGAACTTGCCCCCACCTGCCCGCGTCGCGGTCTGTCCGCCCCCATGGGGGCGGAGCGCTTCAGGCTCTTCCCCCTCTGGGGGAAGACGGCCGAAGGCCAGTAGGGGGGCAAGTGCTGGCCCCTGAACCCTAAGCCCGCTTGGCGGCCGAGACCGGCGCCTTGCCCAGGCCGTTGACCGCCGCGCGGAAGGCCTCGCCCCGCTGCTCGAAGTCGGCGAACTGGTCGAACGAGGCGCAGGCCGGCGACAGCAGGACGATGGCCTCCTCGCCCGAGGCCGCGGCGTCGGCATAGGCGGCGGCGACGGCGGTCTCGATGTCGCCGCACTGGCGCACCGGGGCCTTGCCCTCCAGGGTCTTGCCGAAGTCCTCGGCCGCCTGGCCGATCAGATAGGCCGTGGCGACGCGCGGGAACAGGTCGGTCAGGTCGTCGATGCCGCCGGCCTTGGCCACGCCGCCGGCGATCCAGTGGAACTTGGGATAGCTGGACATCGCCTGGCGGGCGGCGTCGGCGTTGGTGGCCTTGCTGTCGTTGACGAAGCGGACCTTGCCGATCTTGCCGACCGTCTCCATCCGGTGGGCCAGGCCCGGGAAGCTCATCAGCCCGTCGACGGCCTGGTGCGGGGGGATGCCCAGGGCGCGGGCCGCGGCGTAGGCGGCGGCGGCGTTCTGCCAGTTGTGGCGGCCCGGCAGGCTGCGGGCGCGCAGCAGGTCGGCCATCTCGGTCACCCGCTCGCCGGTGGCGTCGTACAGCACGCCCTGCAGGGCGTAGACGCCCCGACCCATGGCCTTGCCGGCGCTGATCGGCCAGATGGTGCGGCGGTTGGCGGCGGTGATCTCGGTGCAGATCTGCTGGCACCAGGGATCGTCGACGCCGATGATGGCGGTGTCGCCCTTGCCCTGGTTCAGGAAGATCCGACGCTTGGCGGCGATATAGCCGTCCATGCCGCCGTGGCGGTCCAGGTGGTCGGGCGAGATGTTCAGCAGCACGACGGCGTCGGGCTTGAGGCTGGAGGTCAGGTCCAGCTGGTAGGACGAAAGCTCCAGCACGTAGACCGCGCCGCCGTGCATGTCCTCCAGGCCCAGCACGCCCTCGCCGATATTGCCGCCGACCCGGGTGTCGCGCCCGGCCTGGCGGCACAGGTGGCCGATCAGGGCGGTGGTGGTCGACTTGCCGTTGGTGCCGGTGATGGCGACGATCTTGGGCTTCTTGTGCTCGGGCGCGGCGTTGACCGTGCGGGCGAACAGCTCGATGTCGCCCAGCACCTCGACCCCGGCCGCCTTGGCCTTGGTCACCGTCCAGTGCGGCTTGGGATGGGTCAGCGGCACGCCCGGCGACAGCATCAGGGCCGCGAACTGGCTCCAGTCGGCCGTGGTCAGGTCGACGACGCTCAGCCCTTCGGCCACGGCCGCCTCGCGGCTGGCCGGCTTCTCGTCCCACAGCGCCACCCTGGCCCCGCCGGCGATCAGCGCGCGCGCGGCCGTCAGCCCCGTCCGGCCCAGGCCGAACACGGCGACGGTCTTGCCCTCGAAACCGCGGACCGGGATCATGGCGCGCCCCTTCCTATCTCAGCTTCAGGGTGGCGAGGCCGACGAAGCTGAGCATCATCGCCACGATCCAGAAGCGGACGACGACGGTGCTCTCGGCCCAGCCGAGTTTCTCGAAATGGTGGTGGATCGGCGCCATCAGGAAGATGCGCTTGCCGGTCTTCTTGAAGTAGGCGACCTGGATCATCACGCTCAGCGCCTCGGCCACGAACAGGCCGCCGACGACGCCCAGGACCAGCTCGTGCTTGGCGCAGACGGCGATCGAACCCAGGGCCCCGCCCAGGGCCAGCGAGCCGGTGTCTCCCATGAAGATCTTGGCCGGCGGGGCGTTGTACCAGAGGAAGCCCATGCCCCCGCCGATGATCGCGCCGCACAGCACGGCCAGCTCGCCGACGCTGGGCACGTAGTGCAGGTTCAGGTAGTCGGCGAACTTCACGTTGCCGACTAGGTAGGCGATCAGGCCGAAGGTCGAGGCGGCGAACATCACCGGCACGATGGCCAGGCCGTCCAGGCCGTCGGTCAGGTTCACGGCGTTGGAGAAGCCGGCGATCGTGATCGCGGCGAAGGCCACGTAGAACCAGCCGAGGTTGATCACCAGGTTCTTCAAGATCGGGAAGACCACCGATGTCTCCAGGCCCGGCGTCATCGAGGTCTTGGGCGCGAAGACGATCAGCACCACGGCCGCCAGGATCGAGACGATGAACTGGGCGACCAGCTTCTGGCCGCTGGAGAGGCCGGCGGTCGTCTGCTTGGTGACCTTGGCGTAGTCGTCCATGAAGCCCAGCACGCCGAAGGCGGCGGTGATGCCCAGCACCACCCAGACGTGGACGTTCTCGAGGTCGCCGAACAGCAGCGAGCCGACGAACAGGCCGGCCAGGATCATGAAGCCGCCCATGGTGGGGGTGCCGGCCTTCTCGGTGACGTGGCGGGCGATGCCGTCGGTGCGGATCGGCTGGCCCTTGCCTTGCTTGGCCTTCATCCAGCGGATGAAGCGCGAGCCCATGGCGACGGCCACGATGTAGGCCGTCAGCATCGACATGCCGGTGCGGAAGGTCAGGTATTTCAGCAGGTTGAGGACCGGCACGTGCTCGTGCCCGCCGCGCGACAGCCACTCGTAGAGGAAATACAGCATCAGTCCTGTCCTGCCAGGTCGAGCGCGCCCAGGGCGGCGGCCACGGCCCCCGCCTTCGATCCGTTCGATCCCTTCACCATCACCACGTCGCCCGCCCGCATCGCCGACGCGACCTGGGGCGCGAGTTCGGCGGCGCTCTGGGCGTACGCGCCTCGCCGAGTCGGCGGAAGCGCGTCCCACAAAGATTTCATCAACGGCCCGGCGCAGAACACCAGGTCGATGTCGGCGGCCGCGATCGGGCTGGCTAGATCGCCGTGGAATCGGGCGCTTTGCGGGCCGAGCTCCAGCATGTCGGTGAGGGCGACGATGCGGCGGCCGGCGACGTCGCGCGCCCCCAGGGTGGCCAGGGCGGCCTGCATCGACACCGGATTGGCGTTGTAGCTCTCGTCAACCAGGGTGAAGGTCCCGCCGGGGATCCTGACCACCCGCTCGGCGCCGCGGCCCTCGATCGGCTCGAACTCGGCCAGGGCGGCCAGGGCGGTCTCGCGGTCGACGTCCAGAGCCTCCAGCATCAAGAGCACGCACAGGCTGTTGAGGCCCCAGTGCACCCCGGTCTGCAGGATCGGGAAGCAGATTGTCTCGCCGCGCAGGACGGCGGTGATCTGGGCGCCGTTCGGGCCGGCGGCGAACACGGTCAGCTGGGCGGTGACGCCCTCGCCCGTGCCGAAGCTCCAGACCTGGGCGCCGGCCTTCTCGGCCTCGGCCTTCAGCAGCGGGAACCAGGGATTGTCGGCGTTCAGCACGGCCACGCCGTTCGGCTCCAGCCCGGCGAAGATCTCGGCCTTGGCCCGAGCGACGCCCTCCTCGCCGTCGGCGAAGTTCTCCAGGTGGACGGGACCGACGGTGGTGATGGCCACCGCGTGCGGGCGGATGAAGCCCGACAGCGGCGTGATCTCGTCGGCGTGGTTCATGCCGACCTCGAACACCGCCCGCTGGGTGTCGCGCGGCATGCGGGCCAGGGTCAGAGGCACGCCGATGTGGTTGTTGTACGACTTGACCGAGGCGTGGGCCTTGCCCGCCCGGCGCAGGCCGGCCTCGACGGCGCGGGTGACGCTGGTCTTGCCGACCGAGCCGGTCACCGCGCCGCGCCGGGTCTGGGGGGCGCGCTCGCGGGCGGCCACGCCCAGGCGCTCCAGCGCCCGGAAGGTGTCCTCGACCAGCACGGCCGGAACGGCGACGGGCTTGGAGATCAGCGCTCCGGCCGCGCCCTTGTCGGCGGTCTGGACGACGAACTCATGGCCGTCGCGCGCGCCGGTCAGCGCCACGAACAGGTCGCCGGGCTCAATGCTGCGGCTGTCGATCGACACGCCGGTGGCCGCGAAGTCGGCCAGCACCTGACCGCCGGTGGCGGCGGCGATCTCGTCGGCGGTCCACAGCGGCGTCTTGGCAAGGTCACGCATGGACGGCCTCCAGCGCCTGGGCGGTTTCGGTCACGTCGTCGAACGGGTGGTTGACGCCGGCCACCAGCTGGCCCTGCTCGTGGCCCTTGCCGGCCACCACCAGCACGTCGCCGTCGGCCAGCAGGGCCGCGCCGGCCCGGATGGCCTCGCGGCGATCGCCGATCTCGCGGGCGCCGGGCGCGGCGGCCAGGATGGCGGCGCGGATCGCGGCGGGCTCTTCGGAGCGGGGATTGTCATCTGTGACGATGGCGACGTCGGCCAGGCGCGCGGCGATCTCGCCCATCAGCGGACGCTTGCCGCGGTCGCGGTCGCCGCCGGCCCCGAACACCACGATCAGCTTGCCGCGGGTGTGGGGGCGCAGGGCGGCCAGCACCGTCTCCAGGCCGTCAGGGGTGTGAGCGTAGTCGACATAGGCCTCGCCGCCGCGCGCCCCGGTCCCGACCCGCTGCAGCCGGCCGGCCGCGCCTTCGAGATGCTCCAGGGCGGCGATGGTGGCGTCGAGATCCTCGCCGGTGGCCAGGACCAGGCCGGCCGCGACCAGCACGTTGGAGGCCTGGAAGTCGCCGGCCAGGGGCAGCAGGATGTCGAACTCGCGCTCGCCGGCGGCGATCTTCAGGCGCTGGCCCTGCGGCACGGGCGTGCGCTCGACCAGCCGCAGCCCCTGCCCGTCGTGGCCGACCGACAGGATGGTCTGGCCCGAGGTGACGGCGGCCGAGGCGAAGGCCGGGAAGGCGTCGCTGTCGGCGTTGAGCACGGCGGTCCTGGCTCGCGGCAGCAGGGTCTCGAACAGCCGCAGCTTGGCGGCCCGATAGCAGCCCATGGTGCCGTGATAGTCCAGGTGGTCCTGGGTGAAGTTGGTGAAGCCGGCGGCGGTCAGGCGCACGCCGTCCAGGCGGCGCTGGTCGATTCCGTGCGACGAGGCCTCGACGGCCAGGTGGGTGACGCCCTCGGCGGCCAGGCGGGCCATCATCTCGGCGACGTCGGCGGCGTCCGGCGTGGTCAGGCCCGGCGGGGTCAGCTGCTGGTCGGCGACGCCCGGCGCGCTGACCACCACGCCCAGGGTGCCCATGCTGGCGGCCTTGCGGCCCAGCCGGGCGTAGATCTGGCGGCAGAAGCCGGCGACCGAGGTCTTGCCGTTGGTGCCGGTCACGGCCACGCAGGTCTGCGGCTGCACGGCCCAGAACTGGGCGGCGGCCAGAGCGTAGGCGCGGCGCAGGTCGCCGGCGTGGACGACGGCAACCGACAGCCCCTCGACGTCGTCCGGCGCCAGCACGGCGGCCGCGCCCGAGGCGATCGCGCCCGGAATGAAGGTGCGGCCGTCGGCCTTGCTGCCCGGCAGGGCCGCGAACAGGAACCCTTCACGCACCTTGCGGCTGTCGGCGGTGACCCCGGTGATCACGGGATCGACCGCGCAGGGCCGATTCAGGATCTGCGAAAGCGTCTTGCTCAAAGTCCCGCCTCCTTGGCGGCTGGCGGCTGCTGGGCCACGGTGAAGATGTCCGTCTGGCGACGCACGCCGAGGAACGGGGCGATGCGGTCGATCACCCGGCCGGCGGCCGGCGCGGACACCCAGCCGCCGGTCGAGAAGCCGTGGGTCTTGGCGTTGCCCTTCGGCTCATCCAGCAGCACCAGCACGAAATAGCGGTCGGCCTCGATCGGCCCTTCCGTCGGGAACACCGCCGCGAACGACGAGACCTGGCGCTGGTGGTTGTAGCCGCGGATGGCCGGGTCGTACTTCTCACCGGTGCCGGTCTTGCCGCCCACCGACAGGCCCGGGATGTTGGCCGACTTGCCGCTGCCGCCGGTGACGTTGGCGCGCATGATCTGCAGCATCTGCTGCGAGGTCTCCTCCGACACCGCGCGCGGCCCTTCCGGGCGCACGCCGGGGGCCAGCTTGTGGATGGTCAGGGGCTGCAGCGTGCCGCCGTTCAGCAGCGCGCCCATCGCCTGGGCCAGGGCCAGGGGCGAGACGTTGATGCCGTGGCCGAACGAGGTGGAGGCGACGGCGTCGTCGTCCCACTTCTTCGGCGTCAGCGGGCGGGCCGATTCCAGCAGCTCGACCTTGGCCGGCTTGGTCAGGCCCAGGGCGTTGAAATAGCGGCTCAGCCGCTCGCCGCCGATCCGCTCGGCCAGCATGGCCGTGCCGATGTTGGACGAGTGCTGGAACACCTCGACCAGGGTCAGGATCTTCCGCGCGGCGTGGAAGTCGTGGATCGTCCGGTAGCCCAGCTTGAACGGCTCGCGGGCGTCGAAGGTCGAGGCCGGCGTCGCCGCCCCGGTGTCCAGGCCGATGGCCACGGTGAACGCCTTGAAGGTCGAGCCCATCTCGTAGACCGAGGCGGCGGCGTGGTTGGTCATCTGCTCGGCCGAGGCCTGGTTCAGCTGGTTGGGATCGTAGTCCGGATAGCTGACCAGGCCGAGGATCTCGCCGGTATGGACGTTGGTGACGATGCCGACCGCGTCCTTGGCCTGGAACTCGATGGCGGCCTTGCGGACCTCGTCCTCCAGGGCGGCCTGGACGCGCAGGTCGATCGACAGCGGGATCGCGCCGTCCGGTCCCTTGGCGGCGGCCTCGCGCACCGGCTTGTCCAGGGCCTTCTCGGCGCCGGACAGGCCCTTGCCGCCCTTGTCGACGAAGCCGATGAAGTGGGCGGCGCTGGCGCCCAGCGGATAGACCCGGGCGGCCTGCTCCTCGAACTCGACGCCGGGCAGGCCCAGGTCGAAGACGGCGTCCTTCTCGGCCGGGGTCATGCCGCCCAGCACGAAACCGCGGCGATCCGAGAACACCGCCTTGTCCAGGCGCTCGAGCGGGACCTGCGGCAGGGCCTTGTGCAGGGCCTTGCGGGTCGCCTTGGCGTCCCAGACGTCCTTGGGATTGATGTAGAGGGCGTAGTGGGTCAGGTCGACGGCCAGCAGTTGGCCGTTGCGGTCGACCAGGTCGCCCCGCGCTCCGTCGGTCGAGGCCAGGTAGCCGTTGCCGCCGACCTTGGAGAACACCGCCGCCCAGGTGGCGCCCAGGGCCAGCACGGTGAAGGCCAGGCCGAAGATGGCCATCACGAAGAAGATGCGGATGCGGGTGTCGTCCTCGGGCCGCGCGGCGGCGCGCGAACGCTCGAAGGCGTGCTCCAGCCGCCAGACCCGTTCGATCAGCCAGCGCCAGGCCGCGGGCGCGCCGCCAGGGGCGAGATTGGCCAGGCTCATCGCGGAGCCTCCCCGGACGCCTGCTCCGGAGACGGGTAGTCGTCCGGCGTGGACTCCGGCGCCTCGGCCGCCGCCGCATCGGTGTTGGCGGCCGCGGTCGGCGAGGCCGGGGCGTGGGCGGCTGGCGCGTGGCGCGCCACGTCGATCAGGGCGTCCTCGGTGGTCTCGTGCTCGGGCTTGATCGGCGCCAGTTGCAGCTGCTGGGCCAATTGCTCGATGCGGCGCGGCTGCTCCAGATAGGCGACCTCGGCCTTGAGCAGGCGCACGCGCAGCTTTTCGTCCTCGATCTGCCGCTCGACCGAGGCGATCTCGGCGCGCTCGCGGCCGGCGAAGGTCTTGGCCATGTAGACGCCCAGCACCAGGACCAGCAGGACGGTCAGGCAGACCAGCTCGACGACCCGGAAACCCCGCACGCGGCGATCGAAGATGCTCGACAGGCTCATGCGGCGCTCCAGACCGGAGCCGTCGTGCGCACGGCGGCGCGCAGCTTGGACGAGCGGGCGCGCGGATTGACCGCCAGTTCGACCTCGCCGGGCGCGATCGCCTTGGACGAGATCAGCTGGAAGCTGGGCGGTGCCCCCGCCTCGATCGGCGGCGCGTGGCGCGACCCGCCGGGCGTGCGGCCGGCCCGCTCGGCCAGGAAATTCTTGACGATGCGGTCTTCCAGCGAGTGGAAGGTGACCACCGCCAGGCGGCCGCCAGGCTTGAGCACGCGCTCGGCGGCCACGAGGCCGGCCTCCAGCTCCTCCAGCTCGGCGTTGACCGCGATCCGCAGCCCCTGGAACGAGCGGGTGGCCGGATGGACCTTGGCGCCCTTGCGGCCGCCCAGGGCGCGCTCGATCACCGCGGCCAGGTCCAGGGTGCGGGTGAACGGCCGCTCGGCCCGGCGCTTGACGATGAAGCTGGCGATGCGGCGCGAGGCGTGCTCCTCGCCATAGACGTAGAGGATGCGGGCCAGCTCGACCTGATCCAGTTCGTTGACCAAGTCGGCGGCGGTGGGGCCGTCGGCGCCCATGCGCATGTCCAGCGGACCGTCGCGCATGAAGGAAAAGCCGCGCTCAGCCTCGTCGAGCTGCATGGAAGACACGCCAAGATCCAGGGTCACGCCGTCCACCGACGCATCCTCCAGATACGCGGTGATTTGCGAGAAACGGTCCTGAATCAACCGAAAGCGACCATCCGTCGCGCCGAACGAAGCGCTGATCGGCGCGGCGAAGCGGGCCACGCTCGGATCGCGGTCGAACGCGATGACCGAAGCGCCCGTGGCCAGGATGGCGCGGGTGTAGCCGCCGGCCCCGAACGTGCCGTCCACGACGACGTCGCCCGGCCCCGAGGCCAGGGCGGCGACCACCTCGTCCAGCAGGACCGAGACGTGCGGCGCGCCGGCTTCCTGAGCGGTGTCAAGGTCGGTCACGCCGCGCCCCCGATCCGGGCGACGCGCTGCTGGGCGCGCAGGGCGGCCAGGCCGTCTCGGGCTAGTTCGCGCTGGGCGGCGCGGTGGACCTGGAAGGCCTCGCGCGACCAGATCTGGAACCGCTCGCCCAGGCCGACCACCGCGACCCAGTCGGTTAGGCCGAACATCTCGCACAGGGTGTCGGGCAGGGTGATGCGGCCGGCGGTGTCGAACGACAGCCGCGCCATGCCGCCCAGCACGCTGGTCTCCAGGGCCGAGCGCAGGGGATCTCCGAACGGCAGCTCGTCGATCACGCCCTGGTAGCGGTCGAACAGGCCTTTTCCGCCCGCTTCCAGGCAGTCGGCCTCGATGGAGGGGAAGCAGAAGATCCCGTCGAACGGACCCGAGAGCGCGGCGCGGAAGTCCTGCGGCACGACGATGCGCCGCTTGCTGTCCAGCTGCTTCTCGAACGTCGAGAGAAACACCTCGCTACCCCTGTTAAAGCCCGTCGCCGGACGCCCGCCTCGATCGCCCCGACACGAGATGGGTTAACATGGGATTGATTGGGATACAATGACACCAACGGCCGTTTAGCCGGCAAAACAAAGGTGTCGCGAGGGTCGCTCACAGACCCCATGAATCTATCCACAGAACATACATGGAACTTGTTAAGATTTCGCGGGGTGCTGGACTCTGCGGAAGGCCTTGCGGGCAAGGGAACGCGGGGTCGCGCCGGCGAGGTCTTGGGAACAGGTGGGGCTGAAACCCACTTTTTCGCGGCTCCCGCGGTCGGGAGCAATGGACCAGACGGTCTGTAAGCCGGGTTCTGTCTACGTTCGAAAACGCGAGACGGCCATTCCTCTGGACCGCCCATTGCTGGACGGTTCTCGCGACCTACCCGGACCCTCTCGGCCAGTGACGGCCTATCCGACGCGAGGCCGGCGCGGGGTCCCTATTCGGTCTTGCTCCAGGCGGGGCTTGCCATGCCGTCCCTGTTGCCAGGTCCGCGGTGGGCTCTTACCCCACCCTTTCACCCTTCCCGCCCCGGAGGGAGGAGGTTTGCTTTCTGTGGCGCTATCCCTGGGATCGCTCCCGGCGGGCGTTACCCGCCGCCTTGTCACCGTGGAGCCCGGACTTTCCTCGACGCTGCGAGAGCGCCGCGGCCGTCCGACCATCTGGTCCGGGGCCTAAGTGACGCTCGCGGGAGCCCGGGTCAAGCGTTGTGCGTCTTCATCAGCTCCGCCACCGGATGATCCCCCAACCCGGCGACCGCGCCCGCCCGCTCGGCCTCGCTCTTGTTCTGGCCCAGCTTGAACGTCCCCTCCAGCCGCTCGACGCTCAGCCGGCAGCCGATGACGCCGCGCATCATCGCCTCGAAGCGGCCGGGGCTCATCTTGTCGCGGGTCCAGGGTTTCTTGGGCAGGAGGCGCGCCTCCTCCTGGGCCGACAGATCGTCGAGCAGCGCCACGAACTCCTCGTCGCTCAGCGGCGCGACCAGGCCCTCGGCCTCGGCCGAGACGTAGTTCCAGGTCGGGACCTGGTCGTCGCTCCCGTACCAGTCGGGGCTGACATAGGCGTCCGGACCAGTGGCCAGGGCCACCGCGCGGAAGCCCTGGACCACGAACGGCGCCAGGGCGTTGCCGCGCGACAGATGGAAGTCCAGCGCCACCTCGCCGAAGTCGAGCTCGCGGACCACCACCGGGGCCTGGGCCGTGAACGGCCGCCCACCGACGGCGGCGGCCAGGGTCACGAACGGATGGGCGCGGACGAAGGCCAGCAGCGTCTGGCGATCCTCCACCCGGAACGACTGGGCCGGATGCATCAGCCCGCCGCCCGCAGCAGGGCGACCAGCCGGGCGCGGGTCTCGCCGTCGGCCACGCCGTCGAAGCGGGTCTGCAGCCAGTGGCGCTGGAAGGCGGCGACCACGGTCTCGGTCCACTCGTCGTACTGGCCGGACGGCGCGCAGTTGTAGCCCAGGCGGGTCAGGCCGGCCTGCAGGGCGAAGACGCCGGTCCCCTCCTCGCCCCGGCCCAGCGGCGCGCCGGGCGACGGCGGCGGCTCGACCCACAGGCCGTGGCCGGCCTCGGCCAGGCGCTTCCAGGGGAACAGCTCGCCCGGATCGATCTTGCGGCCGGGGGCGATGTCGGAATGGCCCAGAATGCGGTCGTCGTCGATGGTCCAGCGCGAGCGGATGTCGGCCAGCAGGTTGATCACCGCGGCGATCTGGGCGTCGGGGAACGGACGATAGCCGAACTCGTGGCCGGGATTGACGATCTCGACGCCGATCGAGGCCGAGTTGATGTCCTTGACGCCCTTCCAGAAGGCGGCCCCGGCGTGCCAGGCGCGGCGCTCCTCGGGCACCAGGCGGAAGACCCGGCCGTCCTCCTCGACCATGTAGTGGGCCGAGACCTTGGCCTCCGGATCGCACAGCCGCGCCAGGGCGGCCTCGCCGGTCTCCATGCCGGTGTAGTGCAGGACGACGCTGTCGGGCACGGCCTTGCGCGCGTCGAAGTTCGGCGACGGAGCGTCGATGAGGCCCTTTGGCGACGTCATTGAGAGCGGTTCCTCGTCAGCAGCAGCAGCGGCATCACCTGGTTCCTGCGCAGGGCGATGATCAGCACCCCCACTAGCGCGAGCAGCGCGCCGAGTCCCATCCGGGCGTCGAAATGATCGTGCGTGATCAGCACGCCCAGGCCAATGGTCATCAGCGGGGTCATCAGGGTCAGCGGCGCCACCAGGTTGGCGTCGTGGCGCTGGATCAGGCCGTAATAGGCGGTGTGGGCCAGGACCGAGACGATCAGGGCCGAGAACAGCAGCGCCGCCAGGAACGGCCAGCCGGCCTTCAGCGCCAAGTCCAGGCCGCCGGGCTCGGTCGCCAGGCTCAGCAGGCCCAGCGGCAGGATCGAGGTCGCCCCGACCCAGGCCTGGAACTGCAGCGGCTTGACGCCTTCGATCTGCTTCATCATCACCGCCCCCAGCGAGCCGGTGAAGGCCGAGGCGACGATGAACCACAGGCCGGGCGACAGGCTCAGGCCGTGCGGGTTCCACATCACCACCACCGCGCCGGTCAGGGTCAGGGCGATGCCCAGGCCGCGCTTCCAGCGCACTCTCTCGCCCAGCATCAGCATCGACAGGATGGTGGTGAACGGCACCGCCAGTTGGATCACGACGGCCGAGGCCGAGGGCGAGGCGGTCTTGAAGCCCATGAACAGCAGGGCGAAGTTGCCCGCTCCCATCAGCAGCCCGACCACCAGGATCCGCCAGGCCGGCCGGGGCGCGGGCAGCAGCCACGGCAGGGTCACGGCCGCGACGATGGCGAAGCGCACCGCCGCGTAGAACAGCGGCGGCACGCCCCAGTGGGCGACCACGATCTTGGAGATGATGTTGTTGCAGGCCCAGACCAGACAGACCAGGACCAGCAACCCGAAGTCGCGCAGGGACATGGAGACCGCATACGCGTCGCCGGCGAAGGTTTGCAATCAAAACCGATGCGAGGCCGACGAAGCCGCATCGTCGTTCGCCACGCCGCGGTTGACGTTCCGTCTAAACGGTCGTTTGCTAGTGAACAATGTTCATATACGCGAGCGCCTGGACCACCGGGCCGGATGAACCTAAGGGCGGAAGCGCGATGGCCATCGAGCACTTCGACGTACTGATCGTGGGCGCGGGCCTGTCGGGGATCGGCGCGGCCTACCACCTGCAGCGCGACCGCCCCGGGAAGACCTACGCCATCCTCGAGGCGCGGGCGGCGATCGGCGGCACCTGGGACCTGTTCCGCTATCCCGGCATCCGGTCGGACAGCGACATGTACACCCTGGGCTACGCCTTCAAGCCGTGGCGCGAGGCCAAGGCCATCGCCGACGGCCCCTCGATCCTGAACTATGTCCGCGAGACCGCCGACGAGCACGGGATCACCCCGCGCATCCGCTTCGGCCACAAGGTCAAGCGGGCCAGCTGGTCGTCGGAGACCGCTGCCTGGACCGTCGAGGCCGAGCACGAGGGTCGGATCGTCAAGATCAGCTGCGGCTTCCTGTCGATGTGCAGCGGCTATTACAATTACGACGCCGGCTACACGCCCGACTTCCCGGGGACCGAGCGGTTCCGGGGCCGGATCGTCCATCCCCAGCACTGGCCCGAGGACCTGGACTACGCCGGCAAGACGGTCGTGGTGATCGGCAGCGGCGCCACGGCCGTGACTCTTGTGCCTGAAATGGCCCGGACGGCCGGCCATGTAGTCATGCTGCAGCGCTCGCCGACCTATGTGGTTTCGCGCCCGGCCGAGGACGGCCTGGCCAACTGGCTGCGCGCCAGACTGCCGGCCATGACCGCCTACGGCCTGACCCGCTGGAAGAACGTGCTGATGCAGATGCTGTTTTTCCGGATCGCCCGCAAGAAGCCGGAGAAGACCAAGCAGCAGCTGCTGGGCCTGGTGCGCCAGCACCTGGGCCCCGACTACGACATCGAGACCCACTTCACGCCGCGCTACAATCCGTGGGACCAGCGGCTGTGCCTGGTGCCGGACGCCGACCTGTTCGACTCCATCAAGGCCGGGACGTCCTCGGTGGTCACCGACCAGATCGAGACCTTCACCGAGGACGGCCTGCTGCTGAAGTCGGGCCAGACCCTGGACGCCGACATCATCGTCACCGCCACGGGCCTGCGCATGCAGCTGCTGGGCGAAATGGAGGTGGTGGTCGACGGGCGGAAGATCGCGCCGCACGAGACCACCAGCTACAAGGGCATGATGTTCAGCGACGTGCCGAACCTGGCCTCGACCTTCGGCTACACCAACGCCAGCTGGACCCTGAAGGCCGACCTGACGGCCGAATATGTCTGCCGCCTGCTGGGCCACATGGACCGCACGGGAACCCGGATCTGCACGCCGCGCCTGCCGCCGGGCGAGATGGAGATCGAGCCCTGGCTGGACTTCTCGTCGGGCTACGTCCAGCGCGCCCTGGCCGTCCTGCCCAAGCAGGGGGCCAAGACCCCGTGGAAGGTGCACCAGAACTACGCCCTGGACCTGGTGGCCCTGCGCTACGGCAAGGTCGACGACGGGACGATGGAGTTCGCGAAGGCCAGGGCGGCGGCCTAGGCTCCGCCCCCTCTGGGGGCGGACAGGCGGCGAAGCCGCCAGGTGGGGGCAAGTGTTAGCGGGCACGATCTGTCGTCCTCACGCGGCTGGCCGCTGAGCTGATGGAAAGGGTCGCGGAGCGCCGGACGACGTCCGGAGTTCTTTGATAAATACCGTTTCGACGAAGCCGATCGCTCCGCGCGGTCGTTTTACGCCAGCGTCCGGTGGGCAGCCCTGTTGAGGCTTAGCCGGACCCGGTCTCGATCCCTTTCGGGAGAAACCAGACGCCGGGGGCGCGGGCCTATGGGCAATTCACGCGCTTTGTCCCCGGTCGACGCCGACGGCGGGCGGGCTCCCCAACGATGGAA